>JASFQL010000006.1:0-152076 GCA_050115475.1 Anaerolineales bacterium | reverse complement strand
CGACTATATCATAGTGAGTATTAGGCAGATTCAAATTAAAAATAGAACTGCGATCATATTAAAAAATACACAGCCTGAACATGTCGTTAATATCAATGGTTTAGACTATGCTTGGATTTACAATGTCAAGGATATTTCGACTGAAGATTGGGATAAATTGCTGCTTGAAAATGAATAGCGAAGCATGGATGTATTCGTATTAGCGGTTATCAGAAAGTCTAGCAGGCTGGAAAATCCATGAATAAAAAGAAAATTCTAGTATGGCTATACTTGGTTATTATTGTTGTGGCGGTCCTTTTACCGCGATTGTTGGATCTAGATCAGTACGTTACCACCGATGAACCTCTATGGCTTCACAGGTCTGCAAATTTTTATTATGCCTTAGGCCAGCGCGAGTTTCAATATACTTACCAGGATAAACATCCCGGTGTAACGATAATGTGGGCAGGGGCAGCGGGTTTTTTGGTTGACTATCCAGAATACCGAGGAATGGGACAGGGGTATTTTAGTCCATTGGATTTTGATAGCTACTTAGATAGAATTGGAAAGGAACCATTAGAATTACTGGTTGCCGGTAGGGTTTTTGTTGTTCTTGGCGCAGCTATTACTTTAGCCATTGCATTTCTAATCACTTCAAAATTGATTGGTACGCTTCCGGCGTTCATCGGGTTTCTATTTATTGCTTTTGATCCTTTCATAATAGCGTTGAATACAATTCTTCATCCAGATGCTTTACTACCAAGTTTGATGTTGCTCTCAGCGGTTGCATATATTGCATATCTGACCAAAGATCGAAAATGGATTTATTTAATAATCTCTGTTATTGCAGCTGCATGGAGTTGGATGACCAAATACTCAGGTTTGTTCCTCATACCATACGTGGGTTTAGTTTCGATTATCTATGCAGCAGGAAAAAAAAGGGGATGGAGAGATGGAATAAAAAGAATCATCTTCCCCATTCTTTTATGGTTACTATTTTCCAGTATCGCATTTGCAGTGTTTTGGCCAGCAATGTGGGTGGCGCCATTGCAAACCTTATCTAGTATTTTCAATGCTTTTCAATCCGGATTTTCTTCTGATACAAGTATGCCTATCCTCCTCAATGGGGAGATCGTTTCGTTATCGCTTTCCAACCTTTCCTTTTATCCACTACATACTCTCTGGCGTTCAACCCCGGCTGTCCTGATAGGGTTAGTGTTTGTTATTGTTGGTATGTTAAGCTTTCTTCGTAAACGTATTGAGACCCGTAGGACATTATTGTTATTTGCCTTGTTTGTTATTTTTTATATATCGGGTTTATCTCTAGGGGGCCTGAAGGCAAACCGATATATTGGGGCCATCTTCCTTTTCTTAGACCTGATAGCTGGTATTGGTTGGTTTGAAATCCTTGATGTATTCATTGGGTGGTTGCGAGGTAGATATAATCTCTCGGGTACTAAAGTTATACAATCAACCCTGATAGGAATTCTCGTTATTTCTCATATCTTGTTGATTATCCAAACCCATCCCTATTATTGGGCTTATTACAATCCTCTACTGGGTGGAACTAAAAAAGCGGTAGAGGTCATCGATGTAGGATATGGTGAGGGATTAGATCAAGCCGCTTCATATTTAAAAACGAAACCGGATGCAAGTGACCTGAAGGTATTATCCTGGTATGGGACTGGGCCGTTATCTTATTATTTTCCCGCTGAAGTTCAAGATATGTTGATTAGATCATCGTGGGGTTATTCAAACGCCAGAAGGCTAGCTATATCTGATTATGTTGTCACTTACGTAATCCAATGGCAAAAATCAATGCCGAAAGAGTTGATTGATGTGCTCAGTAAAATTGAACCTGAGTACACCGCAATTATCAATGGAGTGGAATACGCAAAGGTATATAAGGTCTCTGATATTCTAAAAAATGACTACGAAAATCTCATGCAGGTTGAGGATTAGATATTGGGAAATGCGATATAATAGAACAAACGGTCTTTTTTGATATGAGTTGAGAAATGGCAAAAGCGCGTACAGTATTCGTTTGTCAGAACTGTGGCCGCCAGTCCCCCAAGGAAATGGGGCGGTGTCCCTCTTGCGGCGAATACAACACCATGGTCCAAGAGGTTATCTCTGAACCTGCGAGAAGGAAGGCCGCACCGCGGGGATTAAGCGGCCGCTCTACCCCGGTGAAGTTGTCCGAAATCACGGAGGATGTCGATGAACGCCTGCATGTTTCCATCGGGGAATTTGCCCGTGTGCTGGGTGGGGGGATCGTCCCCGGCTCGATCGTACTCATCGGCGGGGATCCCGGGATTGGAAAATCCACCCTTCTTCTACAGACTGCCATGGAGATGGCCCGTGACCAGACGGTCTTGTACGTATCCGGCGAGGAATCAGAGCGGCAGATAAAGATGCGCGCCGCACGACTGCTCCGGCAGGCAAATGGGAACAAAGATGGGGCACTGCCTGATCCTCTCTACCTGGTAACCGAGACCAACCTGGAGGTCATCCTGGATCACGTGGAAAGTGTTGCCCCGCCAGTTCTGATTGTCGACTCGATCCAGACTACCTATACGACTGAAATCGATTCTTCCGCCGGGTCTGTCACCCAGGTGCGGGAGTGCGCCTCACGCTTGCGCGAGTTGGCCAAGAACAACGGGATTGCCGTTATGCTCATCGGTCACGTCACCAAAGAGGGGATCATTGCCGGGCCGCGCGTCTTGGAGCATATTGTCGACACCGTCCTCTACCTGGAGGGCGACCGTTTCGGCACCTACCGTCTCCTCCGTTCGGTGAAGAACCGTTTTGGTGCCACCTCCGAGGTGGGGGTCTTCGAAATGCAGGAAAAGGGGATGATCGAGGTACTCAACCCTTCCGAGGCATTTTTAGCGGAGCGCATGGTCAATGCCCCGGGTTCGGCCATCGCTGTGACCATGGAGGGGACTCGTCCCTTGCTGGTCGAAGTGCAGGGCCTCACCAGCCCAACCTCCTTCGGCAACGCCCGCCGTACCGCCAATGGAGTGGATTTCAACCGCCTGCTGCTCATCGCCGCCGTACTCACCCGCCGGATGGGGGTGCGGCTCTCTGAGCAGGATGTCTTCGTCAACGTGATTGGGGGCCTCAAAATTGGTGAACCGGCTGCCGACCTGGCTGTAGCCGCCGCCATCGCCTCTTCGATGAAAGACCAGGCGGTCAAAGCCGATACGGTATTGATCGGCGAGATCGGTCTTTCAGGGGAACTGCGCATGGTCTCGCAGATGCCTGCCCGCCTGCGTGAAGCCGCCAAGCTGGGCTTCAAGAGCGCCATCGTGCCCAAACGCCTGCGCAAGGGCGAAGCCTGGCCGAAAGATATCAACATCGTCGAAGTGCGCACATTGCGCCAAGCGATGGATCAGGCGCTGTTGGGGGAGTAGGTGGAAATGTGAAGGACGATTCTATTAGTTCTATATACTATATGTGACCAGGTTAGTCATTTGTCGATACTTCTGCTGGAGATAATGGCTGGCCAGTACTACTCATAACTTGTTTCCAAAACATTCCGTTTATTGGTATACTTTTTTGACCTTCTTTTACTAAAGCTAGTGGCACTAAGACAAATTCAGATCGCCATTGAGAAATCATAAAATCGGTATATCCGGCTAATGCATTATCAACAGCCAAAGCCCCTAATCGATCACAATAAATGTGATCACGAGAATTTGCTGCTACAGCACGAATGTGGTGCCTGGGTTGGTTTACAAAAACTGGGACTCGACGTCTATTTGCGTCCTGTACATTTTCCTCAATGAAATTTGATAATACATCGATAAAGTTTTTTCTTGTGACTTTTTTACCATTAATTTTTATCCTTCTTTTTTCGAGAATAGTCCCAACTCCTTCTGCTACAACAATAACCGCATGAGGATTTTGACGTCTTTTTAATCTTATTCTCTGTTTGATATGGATCATTTGGACATTTAAGTAATCTTGTACTTGATCTTCTTCTAAATACGTAAATACTTCTGGAATTAACACAAGATCCACATATCCACTTGCTAGTGTTGCATTAGCAGCCACGAATCCTGATTCTGCGCCAAAAAGCTCTATTAGACAAATTCTTCGGGTTGATTGTGCTTCCCTGTATAATACATTTATCACGTGAGTGGCTTGTTCCACAGCAGAATCGAATCCAAAGGATTGATCAACCCAAAGCACATCATTATCCATAGTTTTTGGTATGCCAACGACACTACATTCTGGGTTGTTTATGGCTATTTCGTGTGCGATCATCAATGAGCCATCACCGCCTAATACATATAGAATATCAATTTCATTGCCCTGAAGATTCGTGCTGATTTGATCTACCATCCGCTCTATGGCTTCGACGTCTCCCCTTTTCCCTTCGTGGAAATAACGTACTATACCAAGTTCTGCCCCTCCGGTGTTTAACCATTCCGCAGTTTTTTCAGTTGAAAGCTCAACAAGATTATTAGCCAAACTACATAAGCCCCTATAACTATTGTAAACCCCATAGATTCGCCCATCACACTGGTGTATACCGTAAGGATAAATATGTCTTTTGACGATACTATGAATTACGCAGTGAAGCCCTGGTGCAAGGCCACCTACAGTAACTATCGCTGCCTGAACCTCATGAGGATTATGTAAAAGTGTTTCCCTTGGTCCGGCTTCAAGAAATCCTGGGATTTCCAACTTTTTGCGACTGAAGTCTTTATGAAGAGTCATATCTGCCAAAACTGCCTTTTTTGCAGTTGGAGGGCGATAAACTCCAAGTATATCTTCGCGAATATGGTTAGATCCGTATGGTTGGGCAATAGTGACCATGGGTACATCTGTGTCAAAGCTAATTTTACCTTCAAGGTAATCCTTGATGATCGCCCGCTCACTTGTCATTCTTGTTAAATTTATGACCCTTTTTAACATTTTTGTCCTCCTATTGAGACATAATAATTTGATGATTTACTAATATGAATAAAACGGCAAACAAATCTGATTGGCCCAACTTTGTTTACGAAGCATAGCTTCCTATTCCTCTTCTTTTTTGAATAGAAAGATTTATCTGTAAAAATATTTTATCTACAATGCTGGATTTATTGTTGATTTTCCCGAAGATGTCCTAATCGTCTCAATTTCTATTATATACCAATTTGGGTGGACATTATGACCAATCCCATTAAATCATTATCACCCCCCGTCTGAAACTCGATTGACATTGAGTTACCCAGCCTTATGCTTGTTAATACCCAACCGTGAAGCGCTGGCGAATGTGTTTGGGATTTTCCAGTTCATCTATCATGGCGACAGCATAATCTTCTACCGAGATGTGGCTTTCACCTTTGGCGTCTGTTAGCAGCCGATCTGTACCCAGCCGGAACTTTCCTGTGCGTTCTCCCGGCGCAATCATGGCAGATGGGCTTAGATACGACCAATCCAAATCTGGCTCTTCCTGTAACAGATAGAGTACTTCACGAGTCCCAAGCGACCCCGATTTCCACTGCTCCGGAAATTCGGGAGTATCCACTAATTGAACGCCAGGCGACACCTCCAAACTCCCTGCTCCACCGACCACCAATAAACGCTTTATACCGGCTTCTTTCACACCGGCGATGATCGTCTGGTAACCAGATTTTTGTTGGTTGAAAATATCCGCTGCGTCCCTACCCGGACTATAGGCACTGATGACAGCATCATGCCCTGCAACCAACGTGGTGACCTGTTTCTGGTCTGTCACATCCCCTTTTAGCGGGACCAAGTTTGGATGTTGGGGTAGTTTGTCGATATGGCGCGCGATCCCTGTTACCTGATGGCCGCGATCCAACGCTTCCTGCAAGATAACAGAGCCGATGAAGCCTGTCGCGCCAATGAGGGCGATTTTCATTGAGTTCCTCCTAGAGTGAGAAATAATTTTCATTCACATACCCATTGTCTGAATGTTAAATAATTGATGATAAAGAACTCTACAATCGTTTTATAATTTCTCAAGAATTTGTTTGATATGGTGTATGTGATCGCGTTCATGCCACAGCATCCGGCGGAGGACTTTCCGGCCTGACCAATATTCTCCATAATCATTTGTGATACGCTGGTCACCTATCAATTTAACCAATTGCTTCTCTGTATTTTCTCTCACCACTGCCAGCATCTCGAAAATGTTTTCCGGAAGGTGATTGCACTCCAATCCATAACCTATGTGGCTGAAATACCAGTTCTCGGCAATGGCGATGTGCTGCAAAATGCCTGCAACAGACCCGAATCTCTCTCCTTCGACATTTTCGTGTAGTCGTTTTTCTTTTACATCCTGGACCAAATCGAGTAAATCGTTCCGCGACCATTCCATTAAACGCAGAGCGACTTCGACGTCCCATATGCCCAAGGGGCGTCTGTCATCTTCAAAAAAAGCGTTGACGACATAACCTTTTTCTTCAGCGTTTTCATATGAACGGAATCACTCAACGACTTCCACTTCAATGGGTGTATCAGCATCCAAGAAGGAAATATCATGCTTTGAGAGCCATACCAAATGTTCAGCGATTCTAACCGATGCTTGTGCAATAGCCTCTTCAGAATACTGTGCAGAACTGAAGCAGCCAGGCACATCAAGTGCATATACCACCCAATGATTGGTCTCTATATCTTCAACCGCTAAACGGAAGTGCATGTAATCTCCTAATATCTACTGAGCGTACTTGACATTCTATCAAAATTATGTCCTTGACTATATTGGAAAAAACCCTGTTCGAAAATTCTTTTATTGACCATTCATATATTAAAAGAACCCCAAACCTCGATCAAGGCATTGATAAATAGTTCATTCAATTTTTCAATGGGTGCGGTGTATTTTTCGTGTTCAATTTGGTTATTTTCAAATCGATCTAGCTCTTGTTCCACGAATTGGTTGATGGAATCTATTCGAGGACCATATCCTAATTCTTTACCGTTACGTTTCGATAGGATCAAAGTATCAATTGCTGTTTTTAATTCTGGGTCTTCTACTAGTTTTTCTACAAGCCTTCCGAATTCTGTGGGCACTACCCCAAATTTCCTCTCGATCCATTGGACAGCTAAGATGGGGCGCAGCACATAGAAATATTTCTTAAGCCAAACATTATCCCCCTTTAAATAATCACGGTAATTCCCCTGTGCCATGTGAAGGTAATGGTAGCTGCAGGCAACTGGTGAAAAATAATCTTTTGCCAACACGCGCATCTGGTTGGCAATAGAATATTCTTCAAGGTAAACGATGGGAGAACCCAGCCATTCCATCAGAGGTGGATTGGATTTGCGAAATAGTAGAAGAGCTTTTTGTAAATCCCAACCACTGATATCTAATTGTTCTTGAAGTGGATACTCAATTACATAACGTTTCTTCTCAATGGATAAATACCATTCGAGTGGATGTAGATAAATAAACCTTACGTCATAATCGCTATCTGAAGATGGAAAACCCCACGCTCGGCTTCCAGATTCGCATGCATATACAATCTTTACATTTTCCTCTTCTTCGATCTCGCCTAGTCTCTTGATGATAGTTTTGTCCATATTTCTTTGATTTCAACCAGTGCGGTAAATTATTATCCCTCTGAATGCGGGGATTAGAAAGAATAAAATTCCTCACTCTTCTAGATGGAACTCCACCAGCCGGATATCTACTTCTGAAACGGTGCCGTGATGGACATATTGGTAGCGGGTAATACCAACACCCGGAACGAAATTAAATATGGATTGGTCTGGCCCAGTGTATTGGGCGATTGTAAATTCCGTCATTGTACGGTCAGGATCGATACCTTTCACATTCAACTCGACCTGTTTTTCTTCCTGGACATTCCAACAATACCTTCCATCGGATCTGGTGATTGAATTTGCACCGCAAAATTTTTTTCCCATGGTGAGGGGGACTTCTAGAAAGACCTCGTCTTCATTGACTAAAGCGATGAGCGCGTCGCTCTCGTCCCATAAACGCCATACCGAATCGATAGATGTTCGAAAGAACTTCCCACCTGCCTGGATGATTCCATATTCGTTTGGCTGTTTCCCCACCTCATACCAGGCCAAATCCCATGGCGCTCCCAACATTTCATATCCAAATACGTCGTTGCGTTGAAAAACTTTCTCAACTTCCATCTTCCAAATTATTTCTTCCTCTACAATATCCGATGAGTTGGGTTTTGTCCACTTTACTGTTCCTTCGTACATCCAATAAGCGCCTTCTTGTAAGGGGAAATACTCCATAATAGATGGCGATGGATAAGTGGTGGATTGCACCACAGGTGTCTTTGAAAGATTTTCTGACGTAGAACAAGAAGATAACACAATAATCAAAGCACTGATTATAAAAAAAACTACTTTATTCTTCATTTGAAGACCCTTTCTATTTATTGTACGGTTACTTTTTTTCCAATCTTAGCTTTCTAGCCCTTTGATTGTTAGAATGAGATGGATTTTGATTATGAGGTTCATGTCACTTTCCCAGCGTTGATTCGAAGAATTCCAACATGCGTCTGCTGTATTCTTCAGGTACGACCACGGGTCCGGCAACGTGCCAGGCATTTTCTATCTGCCAAATGTGTGCGTTCTCACCTGTTACCTCGACAAACTTCTTACTCACGCGATATTCGAAATCATCCAGCACACCTGCAACAATCGTTAACTCTGGTTCGTCAATTGCCGCTAATATTTCCACAAAAGGTGGGGCAGCCGATTCTCCATAATATACTTCTGCCATTTTCCATATCATTGCATTGATTAGTATAACAAATTTCTCATCTACTCTTTTTACATCAGGGATATCTTCCACCCCTTGTGCCTGTATGCCATCTAGCCACAATGCAGATATCTTACTCGGGTCTAGATAGACTGCGTTCAAAGCGATATGCCCCCCACTTGAAATGCCCACCACGCCAATCTTATCCACATCAACATCCTCGCGCTTTTCTAAATATCCAATTACTGACAGTAAGTCGTCACCTTGCATCCACTCAATATATACTATCTCACCCGTGGATTCTCCAAGCCCTTGTTGATCGTAGAGGAACAAGCCGTATCCAGCTTGAATAAGTTGACGAGCATGCCAGGCAGTGCCGCGTCTATCTCCTCGAGCTCCATGTAATAAAACGATAACTGCACCGGGTGGATTCCGGGGGGGCACATACCAGCCGGATAATGTAACCCCATCATCCGTCTGTATTTGAATATCTTCATATTCCGCTGCCCCGTAGTCCAGCGGAGTTTCACAACATACGGAATGGTGATCAGGTTGAGAATATACGACAACATAAACATATGGGCCAAGAAAAAGAATAGCTAGCGGGATTTCTAATAGAACCAATAATAATATACGGCGGCGATACAGCCAGTGGTTGGTATTCAAACGACTGAGTAATAATTCCAAAGCCAACGCAAGCAGGAAGCCAATTATGCTGCCTATGAGGATACACACCCCCAATCGGAAAATGTAGTATCCGATAGCTGCCCCAAAAATCGCGCCAATAATCGCGTTAAAAACCGGAAAGATGAGTCTTTGTTTCATAGTCTATCCTTATATTTTCCGAATAGCTTAACTCGATAAAGCATTCGCTTCATATCTCTTTCTCTTCGATATTAAGGATGGGCTGGCTTTAGCTGTATAATACCCTAAAATCTATAATCAAACTGAGGAGAATACCATGACCAAGTCCATCAAATCCATTAGTAACCCTCGACTGAAACTCGACATCTTGTCCTTAGATGATGTGGATAAGATCCACGATGCTACACTGGAGATCATCGAAAAAACTGGTGTGCGTTTCCCCTCACAAAAAGCACTGGAAATCTGGAAAACACACGGCGCAACGGTGGACGATGATACGATGGTCGTCAAAGCGTCTCCCGATCTCATCGAGGAAGCCATCAGCAAATGCCCGCCTGTCTATCCCCTGGCAGCCCGAGAAGAATCCCAGGACCTTTTGCTGGACGGCAATCACGTCTATGTGGGGACGGATGGCTGCGGCGTACAAATCGTCGATATCGAAACCGGCGAACTGCGCGCTTCCCAATTGAAGGATGTGACCGATATCGCCACTGTGGCCGACCAACTTGAGCAGGTTGCTTTTCACTGGGTGCCCATTTCTGCCCAGGATAAACCCGCCGAGACCCGCGGCTTGCACGAGATCAAGACCATCTGGGAGCATTCCACCAAACATGTCCAGACCGAATCGATCTACTCCGAGGTGGAGGCTCACGCTGCCGTCGAAATGGCCAAGCTCATCGCCGGAGGGGCCGAAACGGCCCGAAAACGCCCGCCCCTCTCTGTCATGCAGTGTACTTTGTCCCCTCTGGGGCACGACAAGGGAAGCCTGGAGGCGGGATTGATTGCTGCTGAAGCCGGGCTGCCCGTTGGCTTTATGACCATGGTCGCCTGCCTCACCACCGGTCCCGCCACCCTGGCCGGGAGTCTGGCAGTAGGGAATGCCGAGGTCATCAGTGGGGCAGCCTTGATTCAACTGGCTCACCCGGGCACGCCTTTCTTTTACGCCGCCGCACAGACTGCCTCTGACCTGCGCACCGGCGCTTATACCGGCGGGGGACCGGAAGATTTCTTGTTTGGCGCATCCACGAACGTTTTGGCAGACTACTACAACATGCCCTTGTCCATGGGATCGTTCGCCACAGGCGCAAAGGAACCCGACTGGCAGGCCGGTATTGAGAACAGTCTGTCGACCTTCATGGCCTCGCTGGTTATGTCGGACATGCTTCTGGGCGTCGGTCTGCTGTATGGCAGCCGCATCTTCTCTTTCGAACAACTCCTGATGGATTGTGAAATTTTCGATGTCATCCGCCAGGTAATGGAGGGGATCTTAGTGGACGATGAGACCCTTGCCCTCGACGTCATCCATGCCGTCGGGCCGAGTGGGAACTACCTTGCCCAGAAACACACCAAAGCGCACATGCGTGAGATCTGGCTGCCCGACTTCATCGACCGCCGCCCCTATGCTGATTGGGAGAAAGACAAAAAAGCTTCTCGGAACCGCGCCAGGGCCAAGGCGAAAGAGTTGTTGAAAAACGACACCCCAGACCCGCTCGATCCCAAAATCAGCGCAGAATTCGAGAAAATCATCACTTCGATAGAAAATAAATAACGGGAAACTCATTTCGGAGGAAAAAATGACAAAGGCACATGAATGGCGGTATGACCGCCTCACCTGGCCGGAGGTGAAAGAGATTGTCTCCCAACAGCCGCAGCCGGTGGTTGCGATCCCGTTTGGTGCTGTAGAAGACCACGGCTTACATTTACCTCTCTCGACGGATAACGACATCCTTTATTCGATTCTAGAAGAGGCTGCCAGACGCAGTGAAGGGGATCTGTTGATAACGCCCACGATTCCATTCGGCTTGGACGAGCACCACATGGATTTCCCGGGCACGATCACGGTAGATATCGAAACCTGTCTGGCCTATGTTTCCCAGGCCGCGATCTCGGTCGCCAGGCACGGTTTCACCCACATCTTTATCGTCAATGGGCATGGTTCCAATCACCCTATTGCGGATTTGGCGGCGCGCCAATGCGTCTTATCCACCGGGATGATTTGTGCGGCTACGACGGTGAACGCTGCCATCAACCCCGGCCTCGTTCTCGATGTGATTGAGGAACACCGCAAAGGGGGGGCGGGGAGTATCGGACATGCCGGAGAATACGAGACCTCGATGATGCTCCACATCCTTCCTGAATATGTAAAGATGGATAAGGCCCAACGTGACAAGGCCCAAATAAAACTGAAATATTTCAATTGGGACTACCCCGAACCATCCATGTATTCCTGGCAAGATTACTGGTCGCGGATGTCTAAAAATGGAGTATGCGGTGATGCAGCAGTTGCGACCAAGGAGTATGGGGCGAGTCTCTTCGAAGCGACAGCGACCCGCTTCATTGAGCTTGTGCGCGAGTTTCGTTCGATTCCTCTCCGACCTCGAAGCGACCATCATGAATAGGTGACCTACCAAAAGACTGATCTTTCTGGGATAATATTGCCAAAATGAAAGTTAAAACAGCCTGTGACCCCGACTTTTTAATCGGCGATATTCCAATCTTCGGAGAAACCATCCTCTCCCCGATGGATGGTTTCTCCGACTTACCCTTCCGGGGGATGTGCCGCCGCCTGGGGTCGGCGATGAGTTACACGGAATTTATCAACGCTATCGACGTAATTAACGGCCATCCCCACCTCGACCAGCGCCTGACCTATGGGGAATTCGAACGTCCGGTGGTCTTCCAGTTATTCGACGATGACCCGGATCGCCTGGTGGAAGCCGCCATCCGTTTGATGGAAAGGGAACCGGACATCATCGACGTGAACATGGGCTGCCCATCCAGGGCGGTCGCAAGACGCGGCGCAGGTGCTGGGCTGCTCAAAGACCCTAAAAAGATCGCTGTAATTTTCCAAAAATTGACTCGCGAAATGGATATCCCCATCACAGGCAAGATTCGCCTCGGTTGGGATGATGACAGCCAAAACTATTTGGAAGTCGCCCGGATCATCGAAGACAACGGCGGCCAACTGGTCGCCGTTCACGGGCGAACGAAAGAGCAGAATTATAGTGGGGAGGCCAATTGGGTGGCGATCGCCGAGATCAAGCAAGCTGTGTCTATCCCCGTGATTGGGAATGGGGACGCAAAAACCCTGGCCGATATCGACCGGATGGTGAACGAAACCGGTTGCGATGCCGTTATGATTGGCCGGGCTGCTATCGGCAATCCCTGGATTTTCGCCGGATTGGACCGCTGGGAGGTCCCGTGCAATCAGGTTCGCGAGACCATGCTGCAACACCTTGATGAGATGCTCGATTTTTACGGAGAAGCGTTGGGGCTGGTGCTTTTTCGCAAGCACGTCGTTCAATACATCAGTCCCTATCGTCTGAAGCATGAGCACCGGACCAGATTACTCAGAAGTGAAACCCCACAGGAATTCATGGAATTATTGGATCAAATTAATTTTATCAGCCAACCTTTGGAAATGGAGAAGTGAAATGCGCCGAAAAAGAAACCTCTTATTGTTTACAGTTGTGATAGTTGCCGTAGTCTTGGCTTGCGAACTTCCTGGAAGTGACTCGGAACCCAAGGGGGATATCCCCTTGGATACGATCGTTGCACTCACCATCGACGCATCCAACCTTTCAGCCACAGCAACACAGGCTTTTGCGACCGCTAACCAACTCCCCCCGCCGTTGCCAACAGATACGAACCAGCTGCCGCCACCCTTGCCCACAGACACGCAGTCACTGCCGCCTTCCCCCACTCCGACGCCCACCGAGACTCCCATCCCCACATTATCTCCCACTGACCCCAAGCAGGGATTGGGCAATCCGGATTGGAAGAAAGAATTCAATTCGGAGCATGATTGGTATACCTACGACGCCGCTGGAGACCGTGTGGAGATTAAGAACGGCAAGCTCTTTTACACGATGGATGACACCCTCAACTACAGCTTGTGGGCCTATGCTGCCCCAAGGGTCGAAGATTTTTATCTGGAAATCCTTGCTACGACTCCGGCAGCCTGTTCAGGGAAAGACCGTTACGGAATCATCTTAACGCCGAAAGACGCCTACGACAAAGGTTATCTCTTCCACCTCGCCTGTGACGGTGAATTTCGTCTGTCGATCTATAATGGCAGCGATACCGATGTGCTGATCCCCTGGGGAACCAACGCTGCCATTCACTCCGGGCCCAACCAGACCAATACCATGGGATTCTTGCGAAACGGTAAAAAGATTGGTATCTATGCAAACGGCGTCTTGATTGGTGAAATCGATGATGATACCTATATGGGAGAAAATAAATTCGGCGTGATAATCCATGCGGCCAATACGACCAATTTCACGATTGCCTATGATGACGCCGCCTATTGGAATTTGCCTTAGCTGATGCGGATATCCCTGCGATCACTTCTTTTGGTCGGACTGGTTCTCGTCTTTCTAGCAGCCTGTTCAACCGAACCGCCGTACCCCACCCAGGCTGATATTGGCCTGGAGACTTTGGTCGCAGGGGTGCCGCTGACTCAGAACGTGATTGCTTCACTCACGCCGAGCACACCTACGTCAACCATCGAACCGACGCCCACCGAGACGCTCACCCCCACAGCGACCTTTACGCCGACACAAACGCTGACGCCTACACGCCCGCCTGATGATCCCAGGTGGCGGTTTGGCGACCCGGATTGGGTGGATACTTTCGATACACCCGACAATTGGTCGCCCTATCACAGCGATAGGGCGAAAGTTGAGGTTCGAGACGGCAAGTTTTTCTATACCATGTTCGTCAACGACGATAGAGCCGACCGGACCATTTCTTGGCCTGTCCTAGGGAATTTCTACCTGGAGGTCACAGCCCAGACTCCGGCAAACTGCACAGGCAAAGACCGCTACGGAGTCCTCTTCAGAGCGCCAAACCCGGATGAAGGATATTTATTCAACTTCTCATGTGATGGTCAATACCGCCTGGTCACCATCTCTCTGGATGGATTACGCATTCTCACCCCGTGGACATCCCATTCGGCCATACTCGCCGGCCCGAACCAGGTCAACAGGTTCGGCATCTGGGCGAGCCGAAAAGTCATCCAGATCTATGCCAACGGCATCCCCCTGGCTGGCATACCAGACGAAGCCACCTATCTAGAACCCGGACGTTTTGGGCTTTCAATCGCTTCTGAAAATACGCCCAATTTCACCGTTGCTTTTGATGACCTCAACTATTGGAGCTTACATTGAAATGAAAACACTTATTCAAGATCGAACCGAACAGCAAAAAGAAATCCTCGCCCGTTTGAAGGCCAATCCCCGCGTCAGGATGATACGGGTGGCTGCACCGCCGGATTGCAGTCACGGGCAGCAGCTCCAGGGCGTTTACCCCAAAGAGAATGTGCCACCGCTGCCGGGGGAAGGTTGTTCACGCCCCGGCGGCTGCATCTGCACTTATGAGCCGGTGTTAGAAGAAATCTACCCATAAAATACGTCAGCCATTTTTTGGGAATTTTTGCAATTGAATCTGGTCTCTCGGCCTATCGAGAATATATTTGTAGGGGATAACATTTGTTTACTTTTAGAGTACTGAGCTTAATCCTTACTGTAATCTATTGAATAAACTTTCAAAATATTCTTAATGAAGGAAGAAATGCTTGAATATTGTGAAGAAATGAATCAAGGTGACTTTTTAAAAAAGTTCACAGACGTGAATGACTTATTGATTGCTACCTATCATTTAGCGACTTATGGCGGTTGTGAGTTTGGATGCGCCTATTGTGACGCCTGGTCGTATAGTGACCAGGCAATAAATGAAAAAATCTGTTCATATTCGAATCTGTTACAGCAGCTTCCTGAAGAATTGGAGAATATCGAGCCTGGTGAAGCCATCGGGCTTAACTTAGGTGATCCTTACCAACCGGCGGAAAAGCGTTTCAGGCTCACGAGAAGAACGCTGGAATTACTGAATGAATACAATCGTCCTGTCTTTATTCTCACCAAAAGCCCTTCAGTCCTTGACGATCTCGATCTCCTAAAACAAATGAATGCCGACTCATTTGCCATTGTGGCGACAACGATTGTTACACTTAGTAATGAATTATTGGCCCATTTAGAAGCAGGGGTTCCTCCTCCTGAAGAGCGGATCGAGATGATTGCGACCTTTAAACGCGCTGGTGTTCCATGCGGTTTTGTCGTTAACCCTATCATCCCATATTTGACAGACGGCAAGGAAGCTATCCTCAGCCTTCTTCGGACGCTGGCGAAGGTTTCGCCAGACTTTATCGTCTGGGATTATTTATGGATTCCAAACGACCGGCATCGTAATCGCATCGAAGATCTTCTGGGTTGTGTTGATAGTAAAGTAATTTCTAAATTCGATACCCTTTACGAGAATCATTCACAACCGAGCCTTGATTATCGGGAGGAGATGGATCGATTGATGATACAGTCGTGTCGGGAGCTCGGTCTTGAACCACGGGTGCCTGTTAAATTGTATCAAGACCATTTGAATCCCGATAAGGTCGAGAAGTTAAAAGAAAGGCGTATGGCGTTTTTAGAAGCGTATTGAAGATTATTGTGGCAACATATTCCCCTGACAATCCCCAATATTTCGTTTCAGGATCGATGGCTGCATCTACAGCTATGAGCCGGTATTGGAGGAGATTTTTCCATTAACTAATATTTCAGATAGGCATCGATCGATGCGGTTATGCCACACTGCCAAATATCGGTGGATTTTGGAACCTCAATTGGCTACACACTGTATTGGCTTAGGGTTAGTGCCGCTTACTTAGCAAAGCCTTGAATCTCAAAGGATAGAAAGGAATACAGCGGCGGCTGTATTGGAGATGAAGTGTGCGACCCAGGCAGCGTACAGGTTTTTTCCTCGCGAAAAGATGATGCCGAAAATAGCACCGTCCAACGTGACCAAGGCGACATCCACAAATGCTACCATTGGATCACCCTGTGCCCAGTGTAACGCACCGAACACGATAGAAACAATGAAGATAGCGATAGGTGTCTTGATGAACCAACTCAGCCGTTCTTGGAACAAACTTCGGAAAGCCATTTCTTCACCAAGTGTGGTGAAGATCATCATGATAAGAAACGGAACGAGTTGGGTGATATCAACCAGGGGGATTCTGGATTTGACGTGGACAAGGAATTCGGGCCATAAGGTTTTCGCGAGTAGCGCAATGATAAATTGAATTCCCACGATAAGTAGAATCAGAAACCAGTTTGAAGCGAGTGCTGGCTTAATTCCACGGGAATCAAACCCGAGTTCTGACCAGGGGCGTTTCCTCAATTGCCGTTCAATCAACAAGTAAGCAATTGGCAGGAAAACCGATACTATTTTGAAACTTGGCCAAAAGAATGATGGGATAACAGTCAGAGCGAAAACGATCAGTGTTTCGAGGAGAATCCGCTGCGTTCTCATTGATTTTGCGCTATTGACTGGTTGATTTGCAGGGTTCATTGCTTATCCTTTCTTGCTAGATCTGGCGTCTCAAAGCCCTCAAGAGCTTTAAAATAAACTGTCAAAAAACGCCTGCATAATACCACATATCACTGTTTATTAAAGAAACAATCGTGATTCCCGTCTCTCGAAAATGTTCTCGACTAAGATCTATATAGAAACAGCCACGAATGTTATCTGTGGCTGTTTTACCTTCGAGATCTTATATCATTCTCAGGCGGATTCGACTTTGATATCCGGAAAGAACTGGCGCACCGTCCCTGCAACCCAACCTTGTAAGGTCGTCTCTGTCATTCGGCAGCCTTCACATGCACCGCCCAATTTTACTATCAATACATTATCCGAAAATGAGACCATCTTGACCCACCCCCCATGGTACTGCTCGATGTAGGCGCTGATGTTTTCAACCAATGCCCGCATACGCTCCTGATCATCCACCAATTTATGATTGTGCTCGGTCATCGTGCGATCACTCCTATATATTCGCCGGTAATTGTGTTTATATTATAGCTGAAAGTATTTTTTAACCAACTGATAAATTGGCTATCCTGCCTAGAAAGAAAAAACCTGGGCGTGGCTCATGCCACGCCCAGTTGTGATTTTCAGTGATTAAGCTTCTGCTTCTTGTTCTTGCTTGGCCTTTGTTTTCTTGGCTGTCCGTTTCTTGAGTGTGAAAACAACGTTGTTCTCGTCGTCCACATCCACTAAGACTGTGTCACCGCCGACGAACTCACCCTCTAACAGCTTGATGGAGAGAGGGCTTTCCACGAACTTCTGTAAGGCGCGTTTCAAGGGGCGCGCCCCGAAGTCTGGGTCGTATCCCGTATTGGCAAGCCAATCCCTCGCCTGAGTGGACAACTCAACCTCCAGCCCTTGCTCGTTCAAACGCTCTCGAATTTCTTTCATCTGCAGATCGACGATCAATTTCATATCGTCCAATGACAGCTGGGAGAAAGTGATGACTTCATCGATGCGGTTGAGGAACTCCGGCCTGAAAGTGTCTTTGAGGGCTTTCTCGATCTTCTCGTGTGCAGCTTTATCCTCGTCGTTCCCTTCCGATTGCAGGAAACCAAGCGTACCGGACTTGCGGACGAATTCGGTCCCCAGGTTGCTGGTCATGATTAAGACAGTATTGCGGAAGTTTACCGTCCGCCCCTGGCCGTCGGTGAGGCGGCCGTCGTCGAGGATTTGCAGGAGCGAGTTCCACACTTCAGGGTGCGCCTTTTCGATTTCGTCGAAGAGGATCACCCGGTAAGGGCGGCGGCGCACGGCTTCAGTGAGTTGGCCGCCTTCTTCGTATCCCACGTATCCAGGAGGGGCGCCGAACAACCGTGATGCGGTATGTTGTTCGCGGTATTCACTCATATCGATACGCACGAGAGCTTCTTCGTCGTCGAACATGAATTCGGCCAGGGCTTTGGCCAGTTCGGTCTTCCCTACACCCGATGGCCCGATAAAGATAAAGGAGCCGATGGGTCGTTTGGGATCTTTCAAACCGGAGCGTGCCCGGCGGATCGCGTCAGAGACAGCGCTGATGGCTTCGTCCTGTCCGATGATGCGTTCGTGGATACGATCTTCCATCTGCAGAAGACGTTCGGCCTCGGTTTCCATCATCTGGCTGACGGGGATGCCCGTCCATTGGGCGACCACCTCGGCGACGTCGTTTTTATCGACGATCTCATCCAGCTCGTGTTCGTTTTCCCATTTCAAGCGTTCTTCGTTATATTGATCTTGAAGGCGGAGGCGTTCGGCTTTTTTCTGGGCAGCGCGTTCGTAATCCCGTTCGACACCGGCGTGTTCCTCTTCAGCCAGTAAGCGGTCGATCTCCTGTTTCATGGCTTTCATTTCCGGCGGCAGTGAGAACAGCGCCACACGCAGTTTGGCAGCCGCTTCATCCATCAAGTCGATGGCCTTGTCAGGCAGCCGCCTGTCGGAGAGGTAGCGGGAAGAGAGTTTGACGGCTGCTTCGAGGGCTTCATTGGAAAAGCTGACTTTGTGATGGGCTTCGTAACGGTCTCGCAGCCCGTGAAGCATGGCGATCGTATCTTCTTCGCTGGGTTCTTCCACGAATACTGGCGCGAAACGCCGTTCAAGCGCCGAGTCTTTTTCGATGTGTTTTTGGTATTCATCCAGGGTTGTAGCGCCAATCGCCTGGAGTTCCCCGCGCGCCAGGGCGGGTTTCAACATGTTCGAAGCATCCATGGCGCCTTGGGCTGCGCCCGCGCCTACCACGGTGTGGAGTTCGTCGATAAAGAGGATGATCTCGCCCTGCGCTCGCTGCACCTCTTCGATGGTTGCTTTGAGGCGTTCTTCGAACTCACCCCGGAAGCGCGAACCGGCAATCATCCCACCCAAATCAAGGGAATGGACCTTTTTGCCGCTCAGGATTTCTGGGACGTCGTTGGTAGCGATCTTTTGCGCCAACCCTTCCACGATGGCCGTCTTCCCCACGCCTGCCTCGCCGATGAGAACAGGATTGTTCTTCGTTCGTCGTGATAGGATCTGGATCACGCGGAGGATTTCAGAATCGCGCCCGATGACGGGATCGAGCTTCCCTTCGCGTGCCTGTTGGGTGAGGTCGCGGGAATATTTCTCAAGGGTCCGGTAGCGGCTCTCGGCCTGGGGGTCTGTCACCCGCTGTCCACCCCGCAGCTGGTTGACGGCTTCCAGGACACGTTCCTTCCGGACACCGGCGCCCTCCAACAAGCGGGCGGCTGGGGTCGATCGTTCGGAGAGGATGGCTAAGAAGATGTGCTCGGTGGAAATGTATTCGTCCTTGAGGCGGTTAGCCTCTTCATTCGCCTGGTCGATAATGCGTTTGACGCGCGGCGTGATGAAGATTTGTCCGGCTCCGCCGCCAAAGATGTTGGCTTTGGGGCTGGTGCGCAAAATATAATCCAGGCGCTCGGTCAAGGAATCGGCGTCCACACTCATGATTTCTAATAATTGAGAGATGACGCCTTGGGGCTGCTCGATCAGCGCCAGGAGAATGTGTTCGGTATCTATCTGGTTGTGCCCATAACGTTGAATGATCTCAGCGGCGCGCTGCGCTGCTTCTTGGGCACGCTCAGTAAAACGATCGAATCTCATCATAATTAAATACACCTACTTTCATCCATAAGATGGACTAAAGCGATTATATCATTGGCATAATTTAATAACTGATAACAACGCGTTAGAGTTTTATAGGAATTTATGGTGTGGGCGACGGTGTCATTTCCGGCGTCAATGTGTGTGAGGGGGTCAATTCTGGCGTCAGCGTAGACGATAGAGTCTCTTCCAGCGTCTGAGTGGTCGTGGGGTTGCCTTCTACCATCGGTGTGGGTGATGGGGAAGTGGTGACCTTTGGGGTGCGGGTAGGCGTTTCGGTAATCAACCGGGTGAGATATTGCGGCAGCCAACCGATTCGTCCTTCAACATCCTGTACCTCGATCCATACCCAACCGTTGACGATCTCGTACCCATACAGCACCCTGACCTGGTCCCCTTGCCTGAGCCAACCGATAGCCGGCCCTTCGGGAAAAGCACGTATGCTGACCCCGTCGCCATAGACCTTATACAGCAGTGCCAGCGCGGGAGTAGGGGTCAGTGTGGGTGTATCTGTGGGGATAATCTCTTGTGATGGCGAAGGGGTGATGCTGGGCGTGGGGGTATCGGTGTATGTTGGGCTGGGACCGATAGTGGCTGTTGGGGTGTGGGTTGGGGGAACGAGTGGGTCGAGTTTGGCGACCGTTACCTGATTGACTTTTAATTCGACTGTCTTCTGTAATCGGGCTGCGATGGCGTCTTGGAGTTCTACGCTGGCGGAATAATATAAGGGCTGGCTGACGAGGACGGTGATGTTCATTTGCAGGATATCGCCGGCCTTCCGCCAATTTACTTCATCAAGTGTGGCACCTACGTTGGCGACTTCTTCTTTTACCACCTCGTTGATCGTACGGTTCAAGTTTGCGTCTTGCACGAATACATAACTCTGCCAGACCAGTGGGATGAGGAGGATGACGATCAGAACGGCAGAGATCTGTAAACTGCGAGGCAGTAAACGGTCTCCCTCTTTTCTCCCTAGATTGAATCCCATAACATAGAATAGGAAGATCGAGGAGGAAGCAATCGTGACGGCGTTTGTAATGAAAAGCAATAAAGCGCCGCCAGCCACGTCCCAACGTCCCAGGGAGATGCCCACGCCGATCGTGCACAAAGGGGGCATGAGGGCTGTAGCGATGGCAACACCGGGCAAAGCCGCCGAGAGTTGGGGCTGTACGAGGGCAAATGTGGCTGCCAATCCGCCGGCCAGGGCGACACCGAGGTCGATCGGGCTGGGTCGCGTCCGGGAAAGCACTTCGTCAGGCAGGTCCTGCAGGGTGACGAAGGGAAGGACATTATTCGACCATGCAATGAAAGTGGAAAGGAGAACCGCCAGCAAAGCACCCCGCGCGATCGCCGCGCTGGCATCTTTCAACAAGCCAGTATCGCCGCGGATGGAAGCCAACCCGATTCCCAGGATTGGAGACATCAAAGGGGCGACAAGCATGGCGCCGATGATGGTGGCGGCAGAGTCGATCAGCAGGCCAAATGTGGCAATCATGCAGGAGAGCAAGACGAGAACGAAATAATCGAAATCCGGTTTTGAAGTATCTCGAAGCGATATTTGAACCTCAGCCAGACGCTCTTTGGTCACCGGTGGAAGCATCTTGCGCAAATAGAATTTAATCCGGACTCGCAGCCGGCCGAGGTAATATAATAGCACCTCGCCAAATTCCTCCGGTTCGTGATTGGGGACTTGTTGATTCATGCTGCTCCTGAGATATCGTTCGCTATCCGGTCATTTTACCCTGTTTGGCAAAAGCTTGCTGGAGAACGATGCTTCCCTTTCGTTGAAGACTGAAAAGAATGATAGTTTTTAACTATAGCCCAATTTTTTTAATCGATATCCAATTTTCCCGATAGAAACCCCTAGAATATCGTTAGTATCGCAATGAATGCCTTAAATACAAACGCAAGTTGGATAAGCGAAGTTTTGGGATACGCAACCTCAAACAGAGTAGACACTCATACCCTTAGGCTCCCTTAAGCTTTTTCACCTCTTCTCGCACCGCATTACAGCGCGGGCATTCGGGGCGCGTACACAGCAGCGCCAATGGGTCCGCCTGCAGCAACTGCCGGGTGGCTTCGATGAGTTCAGGCAGAGGCATGGCTCGGAAGAGAGCATCCCCCGCCTGGGTTGTATAGGTGAAGGGGTCCATGAGAGGTTGGATGGTGTCGAAACCGTCGGAACAGGAGGGGAACTTGGGGCATTCCACGATAATGTCAGGCATGAGTGCCCATCGTGTAAAGGTCTTGCGTCCTGCCAAACGTTCCCCCATGTGGATGCTTGTGTTCGATTTGTGGTTAACCCCCAACAACAGCACCCATCCATTCCGGTCGGCGAGTGAGGCGATAGGCGCCAATGGGGTGCTGAGTGTTTGGGCCTCGAGGATGTCATCGGCATTCACACCGCAAAAAGATAATATCGGGTGGCCGGAACGGTGCGCACCACGGTGCTGGCGGAGTGTTTCCGCGATCACACCCATCAGCTTGTCCGCGGGCATGTCGTTGTAGAAGAACTCCGCCATTTTATTCCTGTCCTTCATCGTGCCGTATTCCATGGCATTGTTTGGCGGGCCGCTCTGTGGGACGATCATCGTCTTGTAGGTGAACGTAGGCATGACGACGGTTTCGAAGTGCCCTAAGAGTGCGCCTACAACCGCATCTGCGCCCCCGGCGACCTGCCCAAATGCAGATAAAGATGTGTGGACGATTACGGGGGTAGAACCATCCACGCGAAGATTGCGCAGCGCCAGCACAAGCTCACGGTGTGATAGCATGCTTTGGTATGGTTGAATCGGCCGCTATTTCCCGGTCCACTTTGGATCACGCTTCTCTGTAAAAGCTTTCATACCTTCTTTTTGGTCGTCGGTGGCAAAAAGCATGTAGAAGGCGCGGCGTTCATCTTTCAACCCATCGCTGAGGAATGATTCAAAGGATTGGTTGACGGCTTCCTTCGCCAGACGGATGGCGATGGGAGCCCGTGCAGCGATCTCCGCGGCGAGTTTCATTGCCTCATTAAGGTAATCCTCTACCGGTGCGACCTTGTTCACCAGGCCGAAGTGCAGGGCTTCCTCCGCTGTCAGGTGGCGGTTGTTGAGCACCATTTCCATGGCGATGGCTTTGCCTACAGCTTTGGTCAAACGTTGTGTGCCACCCGCCCCGGGGATCACACCCAGGTTGATCTCAGGCTGCCCAAACCGTGCTTTTTCGGATGCGACAATCATATCCAGTGACATGGCGAGCTCGTTCCCCCCGCCCAGGCACCAACCGGATATGGCACCGATGATGGGCTTCTTGATTTTCGCTACTTCATCAAAGAGTGAAATCTTATCCTCCCTCAGCATATCTACGGTGGAGGCGTCGGCCATTTCTTTGATATCTGCGCCGGCGGCAAAGACCTTATTGTTGCCTGTGATAACGATAGCGCCGATGTTTTTATCCTCATCGAAGGCTTTAAAGGCATCGATCAGTTCTATTAGTAATTTTCTGTTGATAGCGTTGTAGTCGTCCGGGCGGTTGAGCCTCACAAGCCCCACCCGATCGTGGGTTTCCACAAGTATGGTTTCGTATTTTGCCATTTCTTCTCCGAATAATTATTTAATGGGATTCGAATCTTGATCGAGAAGGCTTTCGGCTTTCTCGTAAATAATGAGCAGCTACCTGCTCATTGTCATTATACGCTAACTGGGAAAAATCAATGGAGTGATTTGTTATCATTCCCCCCAATCATCGTCCTTGATCAACCCCTCACAAACCGGGAACTCACCGTTATTGTTGTTTTGATTCACCGGTATGTTGAAATAGGGCGTGGGATCGTAAGTGTTGTCGATGTCCAGTTCATTCATATACACTCCGCCTTCATCCTTGACGACGGAGAAATGCAAATGCATCCCGGTCGGATTGGTCGGGTCGCCGGAGTAATTTCCCTGGTAGCCTAATAAAGTCCCGGCTACAACGTAGGCTTCCTCCGTTCCCGGTGGGAAAGCGTCCACGATGTAGCTTTCCCCCTCTTGTGAAGCCATGTGTGTGTAGTAGGCCCATATCTGGCGATTGGGCTGCAGGGGATCGCTGGGGATGCGGATGATGACGGTCGATATCCAGTCCGACTGTCGTGTGAGGTAGCCGGGGTAAGCTGCATATACGGGTGTAATCCCCGACTCCGTCCCAGCAAAGATGTCAATGCCCGAATGCCGGTGGCCGGGGCGGTAAGATTGGTCCCACAAGCCGAAGATCACGCCGCTTGTCGGGAAAGCAAAGGGGGCATCGCCGCAGCGCTGACCGGCGTGAAGGGTATAAGCTTCGAAGCTTTCGGGGTTACCTAAAAAAGTGGAATAATGCCCCCAGCGGGAGCCAGAATCGCTGGAAAAAAAGTATCGATAGATCAGGTATCCCCCTACCAGTCCTATCAGGACGATGATAACAAGGATGGCCAATAGGGGAATCCGGCGTTTATGGTTGAGTGAAATCGGTTTAAAAGACATCGTTAGGCCTCTGGAAGTGTGTGCAGATCTAATATTTCTGGACGAGCGTATTTGAGAATTTCTTTCGGATTCAAACGCACGAGTGCCTTCCTTCCCCCACCGCCTGCATACACCTCGTCGTATTTCAAGACACCTGGGTCGATGAAAGCCGCTATGGTTTGTGAATGACCGATGGGTGGGACACCGCCGACGGGGTAACCTGTTACTTCCAGGACCGTATCTGCATCCGCCAATTCGACTTTTTTACGGCCCACGCCAAAGCGGGAGGCCAGGACCCGTTTTTCTATTGGGATTGTCCCGCAAGTAATGGTGAGGACGTTTGTATCCCCCACTTCGAAAATGAGGCTCTTGACGATTTGATCTGGACTGACTCCTACTACCTGGGCGGCTGTTTCCACGGTCAAGGTGGGCATGTCCAGGTGGACGATTTCGCCTGGGATGTGATGTTCTGCCATGAAGATCTTCAGATCCTCAGGCCCTAAGACATTCCCATTTTCCATCGCATTCTCCCAACGAACATGTGCGCTCCGTAGAGCCTACATTATACCTAAAACACTGGTGACTTTGGTGGTAAGATTCTGCGGCATCAATCGAATCGATCAAAGGAAACGGGATGACAAAACGACCTCTCCCCGAACACGGCTCTTGTTTGGTCTGTGGCAAAGAAAACCCGAAAGGTTTTGGGATCACCTGGTTTGCATCGGAAGACGGGACCATCAGTGGGAATATCACGCTGACAGAACACCAGCAGGGACCGCCCAATTTCGCCCACGGTGGTGCTTCAGCGGCTTTATTGGACGAGGTGATGGGCGTCGCCGTGTGGCATGCCGGAAAATCCGTGGTGGTCGTCAACCTCAACCTCGACTATCTAAAGCCTGTCCCCCTCAATCAGGAAATTGAGATCATCGGCCATGTCGCCGAAGTGGAAAAAGGGGGGAAAATCGTGAAGGCCAATGGAGAGATCCGCCTCCCAGATGGGAATGTTGCTGTGAAAGCTAGCGGCACTTATGTGAACGCCCCCCAATTTTTCGGAAAATTAATCGAAAAATTCTTTCATGATTAGATTTTTATTAATTACCAAGCTGTAAATTACACCTCTCCATCTTCTATGGTAAGATTCACCTAATTCGAAGACGATTGGTGTTAGAAGATATCATGGACGACGATAAGAAAATTACGATCATCGAGGGGCCTCCCCCCACTTTTGAGATTGTCTACGACGTTTGGGCCAACGGTATTATGGACGCAGCCAACCAGGCTAGTATAGCCGTGACACGACTGCGTACTTTTAATGGTCCCCAACTCGTCGAGCGTTGTTATCACGCCTGGAACCAACGCGAACTCATCAACCTGGAGTTCCGTTCGACGGATGGGATGACCTTAGAAGTCCCCATCATTGCCGCCCGTGCTACCGAAAGCCATGAGGGCCAACTCCTGTTCTTGTGGGTGCGCCTGCCTGATGATGAGGTCGAGATCGATTTTCTTTATGAGGAGGATCTCGATGATGGCGACATCGACGGTGATAATGATATCGATGCTGATGGCGACATTTACGATGTTGATGGATTTGAAGAAGACGAGGGGGACGGCCTCGATCCGAGTGTATAAGTAAAAAAAAACAATCACACGCCGTGGGTGTTGCCCACGGCGTTTTTGATTCTCACTATCTCTTTCTCTTGATTCACCATACGGGTAACTCGATATAATATCCATAGTGGATAACGGGAGCGCGGGGAACCTCGCTGTTGAGGTTTACGTCATAACACAAAGAAAAAAAGGATGGAAAAAATGAACTGGCAGAAATTTAGTGAACAAATTATGGAGACTTTCATGATCACTGGGGATCGGAGGCTGGGGCTTTTCTGGCGTCTCTTGGTGTACTTGTTTCTTTTCATGATCGTACTCGGCACTGCCCAACAAGCTTTGGTATCTCTTAACGACCGTGAGTTGCCGCTGCCGCAGATCACTGGTGGGGTGTTCTATCTCATTGTAGCGTCAGGAGGGATCATTGCTGTTACTGCTTTATCGCGAAGATTCTTGGATCGACGTCCGTGGAGGGGGATTGCTTTGACGAATGTTTGGAAGAGTATCCCCCGGATACTTCTTGGTTGGCTTATGGGGTGTGTGCTGATAACCTTCATTTTTATTATCGAGTATCTGCTTGGCTGGGTACAAATCGAAGGGTGTGAGGTAGCCACCTCCGGCTGGGGTCTTATGTTGGATTGGCTCGTGGGTGGCCTCCTTTTGGATTTCGCAATTGGCATTACTGAGGAAATAACCCTTCGTGGCTATATTTTCCAGAATCTGGGAGAGCAGTACCCGGTGTGGTTTGCGGCACTCATCACCGGCCTCCTTTTTTCTGTTTTGCATGGAAACCTTGGATTGGGTTATTTCATCGGCGTCGTGTTGATAAGCACTTTTCTCATCATAACCCGTCTTGGGACGAGGTCACTTTGGTTTGCTATTGCATTTCATGGAGGCTGGAACTGGATGCAGTCCCAGGTGTTAGGCATTATGAATGTCAATTCACCGGAATACGGTCATGCATTACTGCATCTGAGTCAAAGTGGGCCGGAGATTTTTGTAGGCCATGCGCCGGCGATTGAAGGTGGATTACTTGCCATTGGTCTCATGGTTCTAGCTATAGGTGGGACGTGGTTCTATGTAAGACGGAAGCAGCCTGCGTTGAACTGGAACGATTATCTTGCCAGTACAGGAGAACCTGTCCCTGCAGAGCGCTTAGGGGAGGATAGGGCACATGAGTAAATGATTGCTGTATTAAGGAAAACAATGATACAAAATGGGCATTTGGAGAAATTGGTACAGATTGCACTGTCTATGGGGGCAAGTGATGCCAAGGCAATTCTGTCTAGTAGTATTTTGGTTGAAGATAATTTGGCAGAACTTTGCGTAGAACCCAGATGCAGCAATTATGGTCTTTCACCGAGTTGCCCACCACATGTATCCGGGCCATCAGGTTTCAGGAAGCTGAAAGATGAACTTAAATATACTGTGGTTGTTAGGGTAATTATTCCTTCGGAAGTACTCCTGTCGAGTGATAGCAGAGAATGGGGGAGATACCTCCATGAACTTGTCGCGGGGTTGGAACAAGAAGCCATTCGTATGGGGTATCCCAATTCGATAGCCTTTGCAGGTGGGTCCTGCAAGCAAATATTTTGTCGAGAATATTTGGATTGCCAGAAACTGATAGGTAGCGGAGAATGTCGTTACCCGGGGCAGGCTCGATCTTCAATGTCGGGCTATGGAATCAATGTATTTTCGCTAATGGAAACCTGTGAATGGGATGTCAATCTAAACACCAGTGAATTAGTATCGAAAGAAGACTCGATGTCGTGGATTGCCGGGCTGGTAATGATTGGCTAGATGATTTGATAATGTAATGAAAGTAGAGGATACTATGCCAGAAAAAATATTATTGACCGAACTCGACCAGGGCGTTCTTACCATTACCCTCAACCGCCCCAAGGCCAACGCCTTCAACCATGAACTCACCGAAGCCCTCAAGCAGGCCTTGGCGAAGGCCGAGAAAGATAAAGCCGTTCGCAGCATCGTGTTAGCCGCCACCGGGAAAATCTTCAGCGCTGGGCAAGACCTGAAGGTCGTCAAAGAGAAAGGACAGATTTCATTCCTCGAGCATCTCAACCGAGAATATCACCCCCTCATCCTGCAAATGCGTCGTTTAGAGAAACCCATCCTGGCAGCCATCAACGGCCCCGTCGCTGGCGCAGCGTTGGGGATTGTCCTGGCTTGCGACCTGCGGATTGCCAGTGAAAATGCCCGTTTCATCGTCGCCTTTGGCGGGATTGGGCTGGCTCCTGATTCGGCTGTATCGCTGTTCCTTCCTGCGGTAATTGGGCTGGGACGTGCGGCTGAAGCAACTTATTTCAACAAACCCATCGATGCACAGAATGCCCTCGGCTGGGGCCTATTAAACGAAATCGTTCCCCAAGAAAAACTCATGGAAGAGACGCGTGAATGGGCGGCGAGTTTGGCCGCTGGGCCGGTGGGTGCTATTGGGCTGACAAAACGGGATTTCAACCAGGCCGTTCTCCCTAACCTGGAAGCGGTATTAGACCACGAAGCCCAGATACAGGAGATCGCCGGGAACGCGCCAGAACACAAAGAAGGGTTGGCCGCCTTTCTAGAAGGGCGCGATCCAGACTATACAAAGCTCGATGAAATTTAGTATTTTGTCGATCTGGGATATTTTTAGAAGGGGGAAACCGCTACTTATCCGACTCCTTCTCCTCGTAATGCGCATCGACAATGTTTTCTTCGTCGAACTCCGGGAGATCTTCCTTCTTCCATCTCCCCCCAACGATTGACTTAATCGATGCCCGGTGTTCATCCACAATCTCCAGTGGACATAATTCGATGAATAGATAAGTAAAAAACCAAAAAACGCCGACATCGTCGATCACCGGGATGGCGATATCGAGGGGTGAGACCATGTAGAGGAGAGAGCCGAAGGGCAGTATTTTGAGGATCGGGCTGACGCGTTTATCCATCCATAAACGCCAAACCAGTTTGAGGTGATCGGCAATCCCCTGGATGAATCCACCTTCCTTTCCCCCAAAGAATTTACTTGGTCCTTCCATCGCGTAAGTACTCCTTCTATTTATCGTCGGAGGTCTTGAAAAACTCAGCGTCGATTACTTTCTCCGGCCCTTCGTTTTCTTTCTCCCATAATGCCTTTTTGTGTTCCTCGACGATTTCCTCGGGGCACAGCTCGATAAACATATAGGTTCCCAGACCCAAGATCAATGCGTCGTCGATGATGAACGGCACAAGGTCAGGGATGAAGAGATAAGCCAATGATCCAACAGGCAGCAATTTTAGCAAGAAGTTCACGCGCGGGTCTGCTATCAGACGGAGAACCAAACGAATCTGGTTCACTAGATTCGTCACGAACCCTTCATCTTGTTTGCGTTTCGTAAGGCTGCGATCCTTTTTTTCTTCAGACATTTTTACCTCCGGTAATCCATCTCATTATACTATGGCTCGTATCCCAAAAAGGCAGAATTTGCTTGGAGGGATAACCACGCAATCCCTTGATAATCAAGTACAATGGGCCATTGTGATGGCAATTATGAAGAGACCCACATTCCGTGCTTTCCTTGCCCTGGGCGTTGGTATGTTCGCCATCGGGATTTCACCCATCCTCGTGCGGATGACAGAAGCACCTGGACCTGTCACCTCCTTCTACAGGATGGGGATTGCTGTCATCATCCTCGCCGTTCCTTTTTTCCGGCGAGTAAATACTCAAGGCTCGTTCCCATCTTTTGGCGTAAAAATGGCGGTTTACGCGGGATTGTTCTTTGCCCTTGACCTGGCTTCGTGGGCGACGGGGGTGGTATTGAGTGGAGCGACAAATCCGACCTTGTTGGCGAACACGGCACCTATTTGGACCGGGTTAGGAGCTATGTTTTTTCTGAAAGAAAAACAGCCCTTGAGTTTCTGGGGTGGTCTCATATTGGCCTTCATCGGTGCTGCCCTCATCTTGGGATTGGATACCTTCCAATCCGCTACTCTGGGCATCGGTTCATTCTATGGCTTGTTGGCAGGGATTTTTTACGGCGGGTACTTCCTTTTCGTCCAGCGCAGCAGAAAGGAGCTCGACGTGCTTTCGTTTTTCTGGATCGCATGTTTCACTTCGAGTATCGTATTGCTGGGTCTCACAATCCTTTTGCAGCAGCCGGTCACAGGTTACTCACTCGATACTTACTTTTTGTTCCTCATCATAGGATTGCTTGTACAGCTTATCGGGTGGTATGTGATTTCCTATGCGCAAGGGCACCTGCCGGCAACCCTGGTGGCGCCCACTCTCCTCGGGCAGCCGGTGATAACGGCGATCCTGGCATCCATTTTCCTCAACGAAGAAATTACCAATATGGAAGTGGTTGGCGGGTTTACCATTCTGCTGGGTGTCTATACTGTCCACCGGCATCGCCGGGGGGAATTCGTTGAATCGAACACAATTTCGATATCGAGGGAAACATGAAAGATAAAACTATCACCCCACCGAGTTTGTTTCACTTAGCCGTTGTGTACATTGTATGGGGCAGCACCTACCTGGCGATTCGCGTGGCTGTACGGGAGGGGAGTGGTTTCCCGCCCTTCATCATGGGGTTTTTACGCGTGTGGACTGCCGGACTGATTCTACTTATTTGGGCCTGGCTTCGGAAGAGGCGCGTCAAACCCACACCGGCAGAGTGGGGTACCCTGGTGGGTTCTGGCTTACTCTTGTGGACAGCGGCTAACGGTTTGGTGATCTGGGCTGAGGTGCGTGCCGATTCGGGGTTGACTGCGCTTTTGGTGGCATCTATGCCCATTTGGGCTGCCATCATCGAAGCCTTTCTCGACCGGAAACTCCCCTCACCTTTGCTTATCATCTCGTTGTTGGTGGGCTTCATCGGGATCGGATTTCTCGCCGCACCCAATTTGACCTCTGGCGTGCGCGCCGAACTGCTTTCTACCATCGCCCTCATCATCGCTCCCCTCTGTTGGGCACTCGGTAGTGTCCTCCAGGCCCGCCGGCCCGTGGCCCTAACGCCTCAGGTCAATTCGGCTTACCAGATGTTGGTTGGCAGCGTTGGATTCTTTATCCTGGCTTTCTTTATCGTACGGGAACCTCTTCCAACTCCAAATCAGGATGCTTGGCTCGCTTGGGCTTATCTGGTCGTATTCGGGTCTCTCCTGGCATATACCTCATACGTTACTGTCTTGGGGATGTTGCCCATCAATATCGTTATGACCTACGCATACGTCAATCCATTAATTGCCGTGATATTGGGTTATCTCATTTTACAGGAAGAGATTACTACCTGGACGATCGGGGGAATGGTTTTCGTGCTGTTGGGTGTCGCTGGTGTCTTCCGGGACCGGTATAGGAATAGAGACAACGGGTAGGAATAGTTGCGTTTTTGAATAAAATAACGTAAAGTTTAAACAACTTTTTTACACAAAATCCGTACTATAGGATAAAGAACTTATTTTGATAGATGGAAAAAAGGAGAAAGAATATGAACCGGAGAGGTAGTTTAACCTTTGGTATTTTACTTATATTAGTCGGTGGCTGGTTCCTGGCCGCTCAGTTCATCCCTTCGCTGGAAGACTGGGTATCGAGATACTTCGATTGGCCCTTCTGGGTCATCGGCCCCGGATTATTGCTCCTGGTGGCTGCCATCGTTAGCGGTGTTTCTGGCTTGGCTGTTCCCGGCTCGATTGTCAGCGGTGTCGGCCTGATCCTTTACTACCAGAATTATAGCGGCGATTGGCAGAGCTGGGCATATATGTGGTCACTTGTCGTCGGTTTCGCTGGAGTCGGTGTCTTTATCATGCACCTTTTGGATGGGAATCTGAAAAAAGCCTTTACTGATGGAGGAAACACTATCCTCACCAGCGCCGTTCTATTCCTTATCTTCGGCTCGTTTTTCCGTGCCGTCTTTGGAGACCCTCCCTTCCTGGGTGATTACTGGCCGGTCTTACTCATCGTTTTCGGTCTATGGATGTTGATCCGACCTTTCATTCGCCGCTCGAAACCCGATGAAGTGGTGGCAATGCAGATGGATGAGATCGATGAGATAGAAGAGATCGAAGAAAACATTGAGGAAATTTAACTTCTCTTTGATGGATTAAATTAAAACAGATAAAATCGATTTATCTGTTTAATTGGGGTGAGGAAATGCAAGCCCTCACCCCGTTTTTATTTATGCAGTTGTTATTAGGTTTCACTCATTTTTTTACTACTATGAATGGGGTGTAGATCAATGATGAGAGAGTCCTTTTGGGCTTTATTTTGTGACGTCGACAGTACACCACAATCCCCAAAAGGATACAGAAGCGACATATCCGGTGTTAAGCGCATCGTCTTCGAAATGAAATTCAAGCGTTCTTGTGGTGCCGGTATCCAATCTTCGTCTCCAAGATCCTCCAACCCATCCACTGATTATCGTTGCTGGTGATTCATCGATATCCCAATAATATATCGTATTGCCTTTGAATTCGATTGACGTTAAATCATCATTTTCCCAATTCTCATCTGGCCAGGAAATCGTGATCGATGAGATAAATAAATTGGATATGTAATTATTCGTCATCTTGAATTTAAAGACACGCTCACTGCTGCTTGTCGTGATATCGCTGGCAACCACATCACAAGCGCCCGGGGTTAGTGTAGGTGTGAGGGTAAGTGTATTCGTCGGAATGGGTGGGGAGGTGTTCGTGGCTGTTGGAGCGCCGAAAGGTGTTTCTGTTGGGGTCGGTGTTTCTGTGGGCGTATTGCTTGGTGTTGGTGTATCTGTGGGTGTGTGTGTCGCCGTTGGTGCCATAACTGTTGGTGGCATCGAACCCGGAGGTGTGCCGAATCCAGGGTGTCGAAAACGCTCGTTGATCTTCTCAGCGTGCGCTCTCAATTGTACATAAGGAAAATATGTATTGAGTAGCGGTGTAATTAACTGGTGGTTGTGAGTCACATCAACAATTACACGGGCATTCGGCCCCCCTGGGAATTCCTGACCTGCTGCTGGCGGATCGGACGCGTACACAGTCACAAGAAAATATCCCGGTGAGAAGGGATCGGCTAAATCATCGATGTTAAGGTTGCTTGCTCGATTTCTCACTTCTTCTTTGATTGCTTCGAGGCGCTCTGTATCCCAAAGATCTTCTGTGGGATCAACCGATTGCTGTCCAGTAGCAGCATATCTTGCGCCTTCTTGGGCGCTCCATTGTATCGTTAACCATACCTGGAGCATACGGGCAAATTCGATTATCCCCAAAATCACAAAAATGAATAATAGAAAGACCATGGCAAACTCAACCATCGCTTGCCCACGCGATTGGCTGGCAACTCTTTTTTTGATTTTTTGGAGTATCATCTTATTATCCTATCGCAGCAGACGGGTGAAGAAACGCTCAGAAATCTCTTCAAGGGCATCATACAGTGCGGCGTCATCTGGAGTCATCCAGAAGTTATCTGTTATACCTTCCACCGTGCCGTTATCAGTGATGTCGGCGATTTTTACCATTAAATCTTTATATGTTTCGTGACCTGCGCCTGTGAATTGGCTGCCGTAAGCAATGGTATAAATCACAGTTTCATGCCGGTTCCATGTATCGAAGGCGTTGCTGGTTGCCCAGTTATTTGATGATGTACACCCAAGACAGTCATCATAAAGGTTCTCGCAGGCTGAAGCGCTGCAATCAGGCGGGCATCCCGAACAATTTCGGTAAACACATGCTTGGCCATCAGTTAATAGCACAATCGCCCAAATAGCATCCAATCGTCCCTCATCGGCCATATTTTGATGAGCGAAAAGGATACCATCGCCGATATTTGTACTCATGTCTATATCCCTATAGACATCCAGACCGTCGATGGCGGTCTTTACAGCTGCGAAATCAGAATCTAGTGAATGTACAGCCTCCCCTTCGCGATCATATTTGACAACACCAATACGGTCGAAATCAGAGGATAATTGGTCGACAAAGAATCTGGCAGCAGGTTTAATATAGACGTCCAAGGGATCGCAGACGCGATTTGCATTACAGTAATCAATAACACAAGTCCAGTTATACCAGTTTGTGCACCCGCCTACTGCCTGTGCTGGCCATCCGGCTGGTTTTGGTGTATCCATTGCCATTGAGATAGAAAGGTCGATGCTTAAGTATACATCCACGGGGGCGCTTTCAGCTTCTCCGTAGGCGCTGATCGAAACATCCTGAATACCAAGAATCTTCATAATCAAGAGTTCGGCAATTGATTCACCTTCCACGGCGAGTACTTTTCGAGGTGGATCGTACACTGGGAACGTTATGGTTAAAGGATTGGTGTCGGGATCGAAATCAAATCCGTGCAGATTCAAGATTTCATATACGGTCTCAACTGCTTCGTCTGTATCTGGTAATTTTCTCGAGCCAGCCAAAACAGCTGAATCCATGGCGCGCTGCAGGTTCTGCTTTTGAGAATACAAGAGGATTGAATCGCTTACCAGGCCGATTGCGATGATTAATCCGGTCATGGCGAATATCATGATGATGATGATCTGTCCCCGTGTCCTTTTTTGACGGCTTTTATTTTGTTTATCTATAAACACTGTAATCTCCCTTCCTCCCCTTGTTCGAAAAAGCATGCCAGCGATCAGATGGCTTTGAAGAGAAAGTCGAGAAGAGAAAATGGATTGCCTTGCTATTGGTATTTTTCATTTTGATCGTATCTAAATCTGATCCTTAAGGGCGTGGTGGCGTCAATTATGGGACGTTCTGAATGGTATATGCCCTTAACACTAAAGGGTATGGAATTACGCCAGAATAACCGTAAGGGAAACCGTGATCGTAAAGGACCTCGACACCAACGACACTAATATCTGGATCACCGCTGTTAATTCGGCTTAAGAAGAGTGTATCGGTGAGTTTTGTTACACGCCCACTTCCTAACATATTAGAAACGCGGTAATTTTCAACAGTATCTCCGCCTACCAGGTCTGCCCGTACGACGAAAATGTCTACCAAACCGCTGGTGTCATATCCCTCTTGGGATAAGACTTGCGTTGTTAGTAAGAAGATGTCACTATCGTCGTAGTATGTCTCACCAGAAGAACCGAGACGAGAACCTACAACGGAGGCTTCAAGAAGAGCCAAATAAGTTCGACCCGCAAATGTAACTTCAATTGCGCCAATTAATAGAAACAATAGAAACGGCAAAGCAAAGGCCATTTCCACCGCGGATTGACCTCGTTGAGTTTTCGAGGCTGGTAAATCTTTCATCTTTTGAATACTCCTCTGGGTTTAAGCCATTTTAGCATTAAAAAGTTGTAAGCTCACCTTACACTTTTGACAGGACAATTTGTAGAGATACACAAAAATCCCATCAAATCAAGAAGAATAACGAATGATAGATGAAGGTGTACTTATAATTACATAAAACATTGTAGCATTAATGGAATGGTACCTCCAACTGGGTGTGTTGGAAACGATTATATCCATTAGTACTACTTTACTATATGAATGTGTGATAGTGCGTTAAACATTCATTACACCCTTAATATATTCGTCTGGTTACGAATTAAATCTAACGAGGATTAAATCGTTAATTTCATCTGTGAAGGATTTTGGTCTGGCAAAGAATATCCCCACCTTAGCTGCCTTCTCGTGGTGTACTAATTTCTTACTTTTGTGAGTTCGAACCAATCAGAACTTAGCGGTCACTCCTCTTCACTCGCTGGGGAAGCCTCCACCGAGGCATCCCCCAATGCGGGGAACTCTAATTCCATCTCCTCCTCCATTTGAATTTGACCCCGTAGAAATGCACCTTCCTCGGTGGAAAAAGATGTCGTTGTAACGTTGCCCCACACCCGCCCTGTGGAACGGATCTCGACCTTGATAGCGGTGATATCACCCCGGATTGCCCCGGCCACAATGACACTGTTGGCGCACAGGTTCTCACAGGTTACTCGTCCAGTCGTGCCAACCACGAGGAGGCCGTCCAGGGTGATTTCACCGTTGAAAGCGCCTTCGATGCGTACGCCGCCGCGCCCGGTGAGTTTCCCCTGGTAGTTCGTCCCGTCGCCCAACACGGAAGTGATCCGTTCCGTCTGGCTGGGGGTCTCTTTTTGTGGTGTAGGCTCTTCCTTTCTGCGTAACATCGATGTTTTTTAATCGTCTCCTGTTTTCATGGTCAGCCCCATAATATTGTACCCGGAATCGACGAAGATGACCTGTCCCGTGGTTTTGCTAGATAGGTCAGAAGCCAGGAAAACGGCTGTATTCCCCACGTCTTCGATGGTGATTTCATTTTGTAGAGGAGCGTGATCGGAAAAAAGTTTATAAAGGGTCTTGAACCCGGAGACCCCTGCTGCGGCTAAAGTGCGTATCGGACCAGGGGAGATGGCGTTCACCCGTACACCTTGCTGCCCAAAATCGCGCGCCAGGAAGCGCATCGAAGATTCCAGGGCGGCTTTGGCCACACCCATGACGTTGTAGTTCGGGAAGACCTTTTCTGAGGCGTAATAAGTCATCGTCATTATCGACCCGCCTTCACGTAACATAGGCTGGAAGGCTTTCCCCAGTGCGACGAATGAGAAAACGCTGATATCCATCGCAGTGTGGAAACCTTCTCTCGTAGTATCGTAATAAGGGCCGGTGAGCTGGTCCATCCCCGCGAAAGCAATGGAATGGACGAGGATATCGATCGCACCAAAGTGGGTCTTGGCTTTCTTCGCCACGGCTTCGATCTGCTCGTCTGAAGTCACGTCGCAGGCTTCGATGAATTCGATGCCCAATGATTCAGCCAACGGAACAGCTCGTTTCTTGAGCGCTTCTCCGGCGTAGCTGACCCCCACATTCGCGCCTTGCTCGTGGAAGGCCTGGGTGATTCCCCATGCGATGGAACGCTTATTGGCAACACCGAATACGACTGCGTTTTTCCCTTCAAGTAATTTCATAATATCTCCTTCCTTCAATTTGATTTCAAGGGATGATACCCGATAAGTTCTCCGGCAAACTGGCGAGATAACGCCAGGCTTTGCTTTTCCAGGGTTCGGGCACAGTGTTTAACCCAACCCGCGGGCCGGTAGTTACGAGATCGTCTGGCAGATAGATTCCCGCTTCGATGAAGAGTGACACTTCAGGTGCGGTGAGGTCGAGTTGGTTGTGCCGACCGTCGATCCCTAAAGCTTGGGTCAGCTTCCCGGGGCCATCTGTCCATCTTTTTCGGGGCTGCTTTCCCCGTCTTTTAGCGATGACATCGATGCCTTCGGTAGGATGGATGCCCCTGACCAGGACAGCTTCAGGTTCCCCTTGAGGGCGTGTGACGCAGTTGAACAGCCAGTGGTTCCCGTAGGTGAAATAAACGTAGGCGAATCCCGGCAGGCCGTACATCACCTCGGTACGGGGTGTGCGCCCTGCTCTGGCGTGGCAGGCCAGGTCGCTTTCACCGCAGTAGGCTTCTGTCTCTGTGATGATCCCCGCCAGGCGAATGCCATCCTCGATGTGCACCAGGCGGCAGCCCAGCAACTTGCGGGCGACTGTGTTTGTATCGTGGTTGAAAAAATCGCGCTCGAGGCGTCTGTCTACAGCCATAGGAAGATTATATATCAGGAGGGTTTTTTTACGATGAGTAAATCTGCCAATTCCCCAATGGACCGTATAACGGGGCAATCTGCCTCGGGAAAAACGCCATCTGGGTCGATCAGGATGGGTTGGATGTTGGCTTTTGATGCGCCCAGCGCGTCGGCGTAATAATTATCTCCGATGTAAACAGCTTCTTCAGGTTTTGCATTCGCCAGCCCCAGTGCGTAATAGAAAATTTCAGGGGCAGGTTTCCAGGCGCCGATGTCCCCGGCGGCGAAAAAGAAATCTAATTGTTCAGCTAACCCGACCTCGTTTAGATACTCATCCACGGGATTTTCCCGGTTAGTGACCACACCGGTAATCAGGCCGGCTTCTCGTAAGGCTTTGAGAGTAGGGATAACATCTTCAGGGATCACGTCTTCCGGATTGTAATTTTCTTTTATATGTTGGTGGACCAAAGGGGCCCATTCTTTTGCCTGTTCGTCGGAAATCCCCATCGATTGTAGCTGACGCCGGGCGTAGTTCTCCCAAAAATTCCCGCTTACCTTGCCGTAGGCTTTCACATCGATAAGAAGGCATTCGGAATCCGCCCAATAGTTGTGCGCCCACCGCCGTGCTTTACAGCGGACTTCCGGGTTGATATTTGCCCCCAGGCCAACAGTGTAATCTAAGAACACAGATTCGCCATCCGGGACGCTGTGGCGTAGAGTGCCGTCCAGGTCGAAGATAACGGCGGTCAATTTCTCTGGGTTGATCAATGCTTCCTCCTCAATGTATTTAATACCTGACTAATCGACTCCGGAAAGTCTTTCGATCTCTTCGATCACCCGTCCAAACTCCTGCCATAAGTATCCCCGGTTGGTCTCTCCCAATAACTCGTGGATGGTATGGAAGTACCATAACATACCCTCTTTCCCGCCCTTGGACAGTTTCCAGGCTTTTTCTCCCTTCTCCCGGAATTCACGCAGGATGGCGCGGGCGTTGTGTAATTTATCCGCCAGCATGACCCGGTGTGCAGAGGGAGATGCCTCCTTCAAACGTTCGAGATGTTCTTCTTTGCGCTCTTGCCAGGGAGGTTTGGGGGTAGTGAAGGCATCGCTGCATTCATATACGATCTCGGCGACTGTGCTGCCAAATCTCTCACGGATCAAAGCCAGCGTTTGTTCACCGCCCTGGTCTTCTACGGCGTCGTGCAGCAGGGCGGCGATGGCTTCGTCTTCATCCCCACCATCCTGCAGTACGAGAGCCGTTACGCTCATCAGATGGGAGATGTATGGGATTTCACTCGCCTTGCGTACGTGGCCTTGGTGGAGTTGGTTGGCGAGGGCGAAGGCTTCTTCGAAGCGTCTGCCGAAGGGTGAGGGATCGGTTAGCGCCATCTCAGGTCTCCGCGATATTTGCCGCCAGCGCGTCGATAGCATCCTGTGGGATGCGCGTCGGCCTGCCGGTAGTAAGGTTGATGGAGGTGAACAGTAGATTTGCCCTGGCGACCACTTCCTGGCTATTCTCGTCCTGGATGATGTAATGCCGGATGGCGCTGGCCCGTTTCACGTCAGATAGGTAGGTGGTAATATCGAGGACGTCGCCGAAACGGGCTTGTCGCAGGTGCTCGATGTGTGCCTTGCGGATCACCCAGGCGATGAGGCTGTCCTCGTGATTGGCTAGGTCGAAGGTGTTGTACACTTCCATGATGGCTTCTTGCAGGAAGTCCAGATACCGGGCGTTGTTCACGTGCCCGGTCGGGTCGAGATCGCTCCAGGCGACCTGTCGCTTGAAGGTCACCGCACCAGAGGGCGGCGGTGGAAGCATCGGGAAGGGTTCACGTGGGGGGGCAGTATCAGGTAGACCTTCGGGGAAGAAAGCGGCTTTTAATACTTTGGGGATAGTCGCCGGGCGCTGCGTCTTTGAATCCAGGAAAATCCAGTTGGTCTGCCCTTTTGCTATTAAATCCTCCGATCCCTTAAGACGGAATTCGTACATCCGTAGAGACTGTACCCGGCGGAAATCTGCCACCCAGGTCTTCACCTCGAAAGTGTCGCCGTAGCGCAGCGGTTTGAGGAACTCCACCTGGTTATCCCTGATGATCCAGAGATTCCCCATCTGTTCGTATTTCTCCATGCTGTAGCCTGCCGCAGCGGATGCGTCGAAAGCCGTTTCTGCCATGTAGCGGAGGTAATGGCTGTTGTTGACGTGTTCGTACATGTCACATTCAGAATATCTGACTTGAAACCTGCGGGTGTAAGATATAGGCATGGTTAGTAGCCTCGGGTGAGATCGACTCGATTGGGTATCGGTTCGCCTTTGGCAGCCGTGTTTAACAGATGTGCCAGGTGCTCCATCCGTAAGATTTCCACATCCATCGCCCCACCGCCCCGGTGCGGACTCATGACCACATTCTCCAGTTCGTGGAAGGGATAATCGGCGGGCGGAGTGTTTGCACGGCTATCTTCATCCTGGGGATAGTTGTACCACACGTCGATCCCGGCGGAATGCAGCCGCTTGTCTTTCAGGGCCTGGTAGAGGGTTTCTTGATCGACGACTGGGCCGCGTCCCACGTTCACCAGGATGGCGTTTGGCGGGAGTAGATTGATCTCTTCCTTCCCGATCATCCCCTCCGTTTCACCAGTGAGGGGCAGGGTAACCATAAGGACGTTTGCCCGGGGGAGTTGTATGTGTAGATCCTCGGCTGGATATACTTCTGCCTGGATATCCTCCGGCACGGGTGCGTTGGCGTCTCGACGGATGACGACGATTTTCATCCCCATACCCTGGCTGGCCCTGGCGATGTGCTGGCCGACGTAGCCGAATCCCAGGAGGAGGATCGTTTTCCCGTAAAGGCTTACCGCTGTGCTGGGGCCATAGCGGAGAGTCCAGTCGTTTTCCCTGAAACGGCACTCAATAGGGAGAATTTGCTTGGATGCTGCAAGCAACAACATGAGTGCCGATTCTGCCGTTGTAGAAGCGTTATGATGCAGATTGTAGACAGCGATGTGAGGGTATTCGCGTAAAAGGTTGAGGGTCTCTTCCACCACGCCGGCCCAGGGGATCACCACGGTGTGTAGGTTGGGGCTGGCGTTGAGTTGTTCTTCCGTAGGGCGTCCAGCTACGAGGATTTGATAATCAGCAGGGTCGGGCATTTCCTCGTCCACAATGAAGTCGATGGAGGGGTCAAGCGTCGCAAACAACACTTGTTTGGCCTGTTGGCTCACGCCGCGCGGGTACAGACCGAGTTTGGGGCTAGGATAATAAACCTTGAGCCTCTCTATCATCTTGGCAGTTGGACGCGTCGAAAAATCTCGGCGTATTCGAAAGAGACCTTTTCCGCACGTTCTCTGGCGCGGGTTCGGATGCGTTCCTCTAATTCAGTAGGATCGCCGATCTGGCTTTTATGTGCTTTTAAAGCGTCGATCTTCTTTTCGATGGTCGTAGTGATATCGACCCAATAGTTGGGTTCGTTCGTGAAGAACAGGAAGATGTCTAAAACTTTATGAGATTCCAACCCTTCCTTCTCGTGTTCGGGGAAATTCAGGCGGTCTCGAGATAGGGGAAAAGCCGCATCAAGGGCAGCGTCGCCGACCTCTCGATGGTCGAGGTGGTTGAGATAGGCGTTGTTTATGATCCGGGCGGTAGGGTCGTGCGTGAGTAATACGTCGGGCTTATGTGTGCGGATCTGCCGCACGATCATCTCCTGGAGTTCGTAAGTATTTCGGACTTCTCCGTCCGGCTGGTGTAGAAAGATGATTTCCGAGACGCCCAATACGTCTCCCGCCTTGCGCTGTTCCTCTTCCCTCAATTGGATCAGTTTTTCTCTCGTCATATCCGGATCGGGGCTGCCCTTGCTGCCGTCGGTAACGATGACGTAGGCCACCTTAGCGCCCTGTGAGGCCCAAAAAGCCACCGTGCCTGCAGCCCCGAAGTCTGGGTCGTCTGGATGGGCGCACACCACGAGGACGTTTTTTGGGTTGGGAAAATTGTTTGACATAATGGATTTCTCTGCAAATATTTTTAGTGGAAGAATTATAGCTTATCTGAGAGAAATGTCACGATGACCTGTAGGGTTTAAATATTGCGAATTAGGGATAAGAAATTTTGGTAAATGGATATATGTTTTAATCCCCTCCCGACTGCTAATGCAGTCTCCCTCCCCGTGACCATGGGGAGGGATAGGGTGGGGATTTTGTAAAATCAAAATTATCTAGGCTAAACTTTGCTTATCCGTAACTGTGGTTTATTTCTTTCTATTGTCCTACTTCCCATTTCCCCCATTGATCTTCCCCTGAAAGCGTTCATCTTGTTCCAGGGTCACGCGCAGGCCTTCGTCCAGGCCATGGCGGGGCTGGTATTCCAGCTTTTCGCGGGCCAGCGAGATGTCTGCACACATCCGTGAGACTCCTGGGTCGTTGCGGGGTGTGAATAGCAGTTCTGCTTTTTCCCCGGTAATTTCCAGGACCTTTTGGGCGACGGTACGCACGCTTGTTTCCTTCCCGCTGCCCACGTTGATGACCGACTGGTTGACCGTCTTGGCGGTTGCTGCGCTGATCATTGCCCGTACGACGTCGTTTACGAAAATGAAATCGCGCGTTTGGTTGCCGTCACCGTGCACCACCAATGAACCGCCCCGCAGCCCCTGGCGGATGAAATTAGGGATTACCGGCGGGTGGGAGGGGGGCAGGTGTTGACCGGGACCGTAGGCGTTGAACACCCGCAGGCTGACCGTCTCGATCCCCCACAGCGCTCCGATGGTGCGCACGTAATACTCCGCTGCCAGTTTGGAGACCGCATACGGTGATCGCGGCGAAGGGGGGGCATCTTCCTGTAAGGGCTGTTCCTGCTGGTCGCCATACACTGCACCGGATGAGATGAACACCACCCGGCGTACGCCCACGTCCCGCATGGCTTCCATCAGGCTTACTGTACCCCCAACGTTGACGGCGTTGTACTCTCGGGGGTAAAGCAATGATTCTGAAACCGAAACCCGGGCTGCCAGATGATAGACGCAATCTACTTCCTGTAGCAAAGTCCACAATTTGGGGCGGTCGTTCACATCCCCGCGTGTGAAGTGCACTTCTTCAAATAGCGCTTGGGGTTCACCGGTAGAGAGATCGTCCAGGCCGCGCACCTGGTGACCCTCTTTGGCCAATTGATTTGCTAAAGCGGAACCTAAAAACCCCGCTGCTCCGGTAATTAAAAAATTCATCGCTGTCGTGTTTTCCTTGATTAGCCAGCCTTCATGCCTGCAAGAATGCAACCGCGATTATAGCATGAACTTACCCCTATTTCTGGATTCGGTCTGCAGCTCCAGGATGACCGCAAAGTCGAAATGGCTATTTTTTTACCTACCTGATATCCTGGTTGCCTTTTCCCTGAGTAACTGATTGACTGATTCCTGATTGACTGATTGACTTCACCGCCGCCTCAAGGTATCATCCTGGATATGTCGTGGCGCAGAACCCTGAAATTCAGCTTCCAGGCTGCTTTGTTTTGGATCACCTTCCAATACCTCATCGGACCCAGCACCCTCCCGCTGGACGATCCCATCGCCAATATCCGGGCTTTCACCCGTCAGGTGGAATTCAACTACATTTCCTGGACGATTGACGCCTTCGAAATTAAATTCAAACAGGTAGCCTTGAATGCTATCGATTACTTGGACGACGAAGCCCAGCACCAGCTTGTCTTGGATTACATCGCCCTGGTTGATGAGATTCAAGCCACAGAGAATCACCTCAACCAGCTGTACGCCGACCCAACCATCGAAAACAAAGAAGCAAGTACCGCACCGGTACGCGAGAAGCTTGAAACCCTTTACCAACAACGGACCCTCCTTGCCCCGATGGCCGAGAGTGTCTTGCAGTTGCGCGTGGCCGCGGTAACGAGTAAGATGGGCTTTAACCCTGGTGGCCAGCCTGTTCCGCCCGTCCTGTTCCACAGCACACCCTTGCCCTGGGCGCTGATAGTATCTCCCCGTGACGCCATCGAACAGAGTGCCAATATCTCCCTGGAGACCCAACTTACCGTAGAAGACCATATCATTCTCGAAGATGCTATCGCCGATGGTCTGGACGTGTCCACCCTTGTCGTTCCGGTGGGCGGGATCGGCACCTACCCGACTATGGTGGCGCAGTCTTCCCACTTGGTGTGGATCAGTGAGGTTATCAGCCATGAGTGGGCGCACAACTACCTCACCCTCCGCCCGCTGGGCATGCTGTATGGTCATACCCCCGAGATGCGTATCATCAACGAGACCACTGCCAGCATCTTCGGAAATGAAGTCGGCGATGCCATCATTACCGCATATTTCCCGGAATTCGCCCCCCCGCCACCCGCACCAGTAGAGGAGGAAGACCAACAAGATGAACCCCAGCCGACTACTGAACCACCGGCTTTCGACTTCCGGGCAGAGATGCGGGAGACCCGTGTAACGGTAGATGAAATGCTGGCCGGGGGGAAGATCGAGGAAGCGGAAAGTTATATGGAAGAACGCCGCCAGTTTTTCTGGGATCATGGCTACCGTCACATTCGCAAACTCAACCAGGCATATTTCGCTTTTTATGGCGCTTATGGCGACGTTCCCGGTGGGGCTGCCGGAGAGGACCCGGTCGGTGCAGCGGTGCGTGAGTTGCGCGCCCGAAGTGATACCCTGATGGATTTCATTGATACTATCTCCTGGGTGACTTCTTGGGAAGATTTACAGGAATTGATGCAGGAAACGCCTACATCCTGAAAGGGGATGTTTTCCTGGTAAAATCAATCCGTTCTCCATTCATGGGAAAAATGATGAAAAAGGGATCGATACTCTTTTTACTCCTGTTTATTATTATCCTCTCAGCCTGTAGCGCTTCGGATACCGGGCTGACCGCTGGTGAGACGGTCACCCCTCTGCTGGCAGCGGATCCGTTGCAGGTCGCCGCACAGTGCACGGCGCAGAGCGCAGAGTCGGTTGACTACGCTCAACCAGGCGATTGGATCGCCGGTGCGGTCGAGGGCTATGCGGTTACAATGGTCGAATATAGTGATTTCCAATGTCCGTCTTGTGCTGGTTTTCAACCCGTGTTGGATGCAATCTTAAAAGAATTCCCCGGTGATATCCGCTTTATCTACCGCCACTTCTCTGTTGGCACCTTTGATAAATCCAATCTCGCTGCCCAGGCGGCTGAAGCCGCCGGATTACAGGGAGAATTTTGGGGGATGCACGGAACTTTATTCAACAAACAAGAGGTTTGGGCGGATTTGCCTATAGAAGATTTCGAGGTCTGGCTGGTGGGTGAAGCACTAACTTTAGGATTAGACCCTGAACGGTTCGCCGAAGATTTGAACAGTAGTGAGGTTGTCGATTGGGTTGCCCAAGCCCAGGCGGATGCCCTCGATCTTGGGCTTACTAATACGCCCACCATAATGTTTGATGGTCAGCAGCTTCCAATATTTTTTCAAACTTTTGATGATATCGTGATTTGGTTGAAATATCAGATGATCCCTCTAGGTCGTCTGAACGAGAAGAAATTCTCTCGCTGTCCGGAGATGGCCATTGACCCAGAAAAACAGTACACAGCCACTCTGCACACCGAAAAGGGGGATATCGTCGTCGCCCTATACCCAGATGTTGCGCCTTTCGCTGTTAACAACTTCATTTTTTTGGCAGAGAAAGGTTTTTATGACGACAACACCTTCCACCGAGTGGTCGCGGGGCAGATTGCCCAGAGCGGTGACCCATCCGGCACGAGTATGGGCAATCCGGGCTATTTCTTCAGCATCGAGATCTCCCCTGACCTATTGTTCGATCGCCCTGGCCTGCTTGCGATGGCAAACTTCGACCCCTACTCGAATGGGTCTCAGTTCTTCATCTCTATGATTGCCAACCAGGATTGGGATGGGCACTACACAATCTTTGGGGAGGTCATCGAGGGGATGGACGTGGTCGAAAACCTCACGCCGCGCAACCCGGCTGCCGACCTTTATACACCTGGTGATGCGCTCTATGAAATCACAATCGAGGAGAAATGATCGAAGAAACACATGAAGTATCCGTAAAGAAGTCAACCGCGCCCACGCATTGGCCGAGTATCCTTCAATTTGCATTCAGCACCTTGGTGATATTTGTCGCCATGAGTCTGTCCGTTGTCATGTTGATAGGCGGGATTATCCAGCTTACATCAGACAACCCGAATGAAGCCGCGCGTATCTTTACCTATGCCCTGACTGCTTTATTCGTAAGCCTGCTCCTTCTGCCGTCCGTCGTTTATAGTTTTTCCCGTATCGTGGGGCGGGAGGTTTCGTTGGGCAAACCTTGGAGAACTCTGCTGCGTGTAGCACGCCCTAAATGGTTGATAATCCTTTTCCCCCTTCTCCTTGTAATCGGACATTTTGCGAATAAGCAGGAGCCCCTGTCTTGGGTTCTCCTACCGCCTGTCCATGTCCTGGCAGTAAGTATTCCGGTTTCGTGGTTGGCTTGGTTGGGTATTCGTAAACTCCAGAAGTTTTCCTCCCAGCGACTCTGGGGTATATTCAACACTGGGCTGGTTATGGGGCCGGCCATCATCTTCACGCTTGAAATTATCGTCTTCATTGTTGTTATATTTGTAGCGGTTTTTGCTTTTGCTTTCAACCCGCAAAACATCCTTGAGTTGGAGCAGTTCGCCGGTGGGTTTGATGAGATAATACCTGGTTCGCCAGAAGAAATGGCTGTACTCACTCATATGCTGAACAATCCTTCGGTGATCTTCTTCATGCTTTTCTTTCTTTCCGTGATTGTTCCTTTGATTGAAGAGGCTTTCAAACCCATTGGTGTATGGTTCCTCGCCGGGCGAAACCCAACCCCCGGGGATGGCTTCGTCGCTGGGATTATCAGCGGGATGGGATACGCCTTGTTTGAAAATCTGGGGAACATCTCCTTGGGGCTGTCTTGGTCGACCCTCGTCTTGGCGCGCGTTGGAACGAGTGTGATGCATATTTTCACAGCAGGGTTAATCGGGTATACTTTGGCGTTGGCCTGGAAAGAAAACCGTTACCTGCGACTGGGTGCTGCTTATGTGCTCGCCGTCGTGATACACGGACTTTGGAATGCCTTTACAATCCTCAGCACGGTTGCTGGATTGGAAATGGAAGATTCCATCTTGCCCTATTATTTAGTGCCGACCGGCGGGATCGCCCTGGTCGTCCTGGCATCCGGTGTGTTCGTGCTGCTCATCCTGTCGAACCGTAAGGTCCGCCGTGAAAGTGATGGGATGGAGAAAGTGCTGCAAACCGCAGAAAACCCTGAAACAAAGGAGTAAACCACCTCACTCATGGAAATAATTACCACATTGATCGATTTTATTTTACATATCGATGAACATCTTGCTGCTATCATTAGCGATTATGGACTATGGACGTATGGAATCCTTTTCTTGATAGTATTTGCAGAAACTGGCTTTGTCGTTACCCCCTTCTTGCCCGGGGATTCGTTGATTTTTGCCGCCGCCACCTTCGCCGCCAGGGATGTTCTTAACCCCTGGATCATCTTCGCTGTCATGGCAGGTGCTGGCATCATTGGGGATGCTGTGAATTATTCCATTGGCCATTACATCGGTCCGCGGGTCTTTTCAGAAGATGTCCGCTTCCTTAAAAGGGAATACCTCGAACGGGGACATGCCTTTTTTGAGAAGCACGGCGGAAAGGCCATTTTCCTCGCTCGCTTCGTACCTATCGTACGCACCTTCGTGCCCTTTGTCGCCGGTGCCAGCTACATGACCTATCCCAGGTTTGCCCTCTTCAACGTCACTGGTGCCCTCGTTTGGGTGGGGCTTTTCGATTTCCTGGGCTATAACTTCGGCAATATCCCTGCTGTTGAAGAAAATTTCACCTTCGTTATTTTTGGGATCATCTTTGTCTCCCTCCTGCCCCCCTTTATTGAATATTTCAACGAAAAGCGAAAGATGAAGAAAGAGGCTGCAGCAGAATAATCGAATAATCCACCTGGCTGCCTTTTGGGGTGGGCTAAAACCTATCCCGGCAGCTGTTTTGTGTTGGTAAACCGATAGTCACACAAATTTAAATATAAAAGACCTGACAGGGATTTTGGCTGAAAGCTCGCGCCAGACCTGTCAGGTCCATGTATTTAAGTCTTTATATCTTTGCTTCATTCTCCTTTTCAGCCCGTTTCACGAACTCGCCAACCGACATCGGTCCCAGGTCTTCGCCATCGCGGGTGCGGGGGGCTACTTTCTTGGCCTCCATTTCCTTGTCACCCACCACGAGCATATATGGTACCTTCTGCTGTGTGTGCAGCCGGATCTTGTTGTTCATTCGTTCGCTGCTGTCGTCCACCTCCACCCGGAAGCCCTTTTCGATGAGCTTATCGGCTACCTCCTGGGCGTAGGCGTTGTGTCGGTCGGCGATGGGGATCATCACCATCTGTACTGGGGCAATCCACAAAGGGAAAGCGCCTCCATAGTACTCGATCAGGATGCCGTAGAAACGCTCCAGGCTCCCCAATAAAGCCCTGTGGATCATAAAGGGACGATGTTCGTTGCCGTCCTCACCTGTGTACGTCATGTCGAAACGTTCTGGCAAATTAAAGTCGACCTGGATCGTTGAAAGCTGCCATTCTCGCTCGAGACTGTCCTTGACTTTTAGGTCGATCTTTGGCCCGTAGAAAGCGCCCCCGCCTTCATCCACTTTATAGGGTAATTCAGCACGTTTTAGCGAAGCCTCCAGAGCATCTTCGGCCTTTCGCCAATCCTGTGGGTCTCCAACGAACTTATCCGCTGGTTGTGTGCTCAGGTAAGCATTGATTTCCTTGAACCCAAAACTACGCAGAATGTGTAGGCTGAAGTTCAGCGTAAAATCGATTTCATCTGCCAGATTTTCGATACTCACAAAGTGATGGGCATCGTCCTGCGTAAAACCGCGCACGCGCATCAATCCATGGAGTGTGCCGCTTCGCTCGTAACGGTACACCGTACCCCATTCAGCATAACGGATCGGCAGGTCGCGGTAAGAATGCTGCTTATTCTGATAGATGAGAATGTGGAACGGGCAGTTCATTGGTTTGAGGTAGTAATCCTGTCCATCGATCGTCAAGGGGGAATACATGCTCTCCTGGTAGAAATCAAGATGCCCGCTGGTCTGCCACAGTTCAGCGTGCCCAATATGCGGTGTGATAACCAAATCGTATCCGTTGTTGAGGTGCTCACGCCGATAAAATTCTTCTACGATGTGGCGCATCAAGCCGCCTTTGGGGTGCCACAGAATCAGACCGCTGCCGATTTTATCCGGCTCGACGCTGAAGAGATCTAATTCTTTCCCCAGTTTGCGGTGGTCCCGCCGCTTGGCCTCTTCCAGACGCCAGAGGTGTTCTTTCAGTTCACCGGCCGTCTTCCAGGCCGTGCCGTAGATACGTTGAAGTTGGGGCTTGTTCTCGTCGCCGCGCCAATAGGCACCCGCCACGCTCATCAGCTTGAAAGCCGAAGGGTTGATGTCCCCCGTGTTTTCGACGTGCGGGCCGCGGCAAAGGTCTGTGAACGAGTCTTGGGTGTAGAAAGAGATCTCGGGTGATTCATTGATGGGTTCGCCGTACTCGTCCACGCCGCCGTCTTCCAAACCCTCGATTAACTCGATCTTGAAGGGCTGGTCTTTGAAGGCTTTCTTGGCTTCCTTCGCCGAAACGACCTTTTTCTCAAAGGGGTGTTTCTCGGTGATGATCTGCCGCATGCGTTTCTCTATCGCTTCGAAATCTTCTGGGGAGAGTTGGCGGGGGAGTTCGAAGTCGTAGTAGAAACCGTTTTCGATCGGCGGCCCGATGGATATCTTCGCTTCACCCGGTTCGAACATCTCCATCACGGCCTGGGCCATGATGTGGGCCGTCGAATGCCGTATTTTATACAATTCTGAATCTTCGTATTTTTCTTCTATCTTTTCTGCCATGGTTAATTCTCCAAAAAATAAGGATTGGGATTTCGTTGTTTCTCTGTAGAGGTTTCTCCGTAGGGGCGCAGCATGCTGCGCCCTTATTTGGTCAACAGGCGCGTGGTGAGGCGAGGGGTCAAGAAACAGCCCCGGCTAAATTTACTGAAATTGTTCTTCCGACTCATCACGCACCTCCGTTTCAGACCTGACAGATATATTCGTAAACTGGTCAGGTCTATGGTTTCAATAATCCGGGTTAAAAACAAAATACCCATGCCTCTGGGGCATGAGTATCCACTCACACGGTTCCACCCGGAGTTTACCGGTCTCACCAGACCGATAAATCTCATTCTGGCCGCTAACGGGGCCTGCCGTTTACCTTATTAGGCGAAAGCCTTTCAGGTTCACACTCACGGGTGGTTTTCGTCGGGGGCACCCAAAGGCGGCTCTCAATCTGTGGTCGCCTCTCCCTGGTAGGAGCTGGCCCGGTTACTCGTCCCGGTCATCGCGTCAAATAGGATTTAGTTTGCCCTATTATATGACGGTTTAAGAGAAAGTCAAGTTTTAGGGAGAGGTCGGATGATCACCAAAGCCCGGCCCTTCGAATATTCCGCCAGTTGTTCCCTGGTGGGTTGGGAGGGAAAGCCATGTGCTTTGAGGATCGTCCCCAGCATGCGTGGGTTTCTTTCTAGACGGTATTGGATGAAATCCACTATCCGCTCGATGGCGGTCGAAGTATCGGCGGTGCCTTTGAACTTCTTCCGACCCACGCGCACATCCACCAGTGGGTTTGCCAGGATATTTCTATACCAGTCGGACTTTATCCCCAGTGCTGAACCCAAATAATAATCCCCGTCGATATATTCGTACTGCAGGGGCGTCACCCGTGGCAGTCCCGATTTCCGCCCGGTTGTTGTCAACAAGAGCACCTTACGACCGATGAGAGAGCCTAACCCCAGGGCATAGGCGATCTGCGGTCCTAGTTTGGAAAATTTGTAGAATCGCCTTCTCACAGTGATTTATCCTATGAAGGAGTCCCTCGTTTGGAAACGACCCATTTCGTGATTTCTGCCGCAATGGCAGGGATGAACAAGAGAGGCAGCAGGTATTGCCATTGTCCCCAGGTGAGGGGTACCGTTGAAAATACCGGCTGGAGGAAGGGAACGTACAACACGGCCATCAGGAGAATGCCTGAAGCGATGACGGCATAGTTCATGGTTTTGTTATTGAATACCCCTATCCTCACAAGGGGGTAGCGTTCTGAGCGCGCTGTGAAGGCCCGCAGCAGTTCGGAAAACGAAAGTGTGACGAAGGCCATCGTCGCCGCCGTGGTGTTGAACTCACCGGGGTTGGCGGGATATTGGGCTAACCCGATGAGATATGCCCCCAGCGTGACGGCAGTAATAGCGATAGTCTGCACGACGATACCCATCCGCATGAGGCGGTTGATGATAGGTTCGTTGGTGGGCCGCGGTGGTTGGTCCATGATGTCGGGGTCACCTTTCTCCATCCCTAAAGCCAGGGCTGGCGCGCCATCGGTCAAGAGGTTGAGCCATAAAAGCTGGATCGGGTTGAGAGGAGAGGGCAGCCTGAAAGCAATAGCCAGGAAGATGGTGAGTATCTCGGCCAGGTTGCATGAGAGCAGGTAAAAGACGAACTTGCGGATGTTCGAATAGATCACCCGCCCCTGTTCGATGGCTGATACGATGCTGCTGTAATTGTCGTCCGTCAAGACCATATCGGCGGTCTCTTTAGCGACATCCGTGCCCGTGATGCCCATGGCCACCCCGATATCCGCCTGTTTCAACGCCGGAGCGTCGTTGACTCCATCCCCCGTCATGGCCACGATTTCATTATTGGCCCGCAGTGCTCGCACGATGCGTACCTTATGTTCAGGCGAGACCCGGGCAAACACATCGACTTCTTTTATAGTTTCGGCCAGTTTTGAATCACTCATTCGGTTTAAGTGGGCGCCGGTGAGTACCTGGTGCCCCGGCTTCATCAGGCCGATAGCTTCGGCGATGGCGCGGGCTGTTTGGGCGTAGTCGCCCGTAATCATCACTGTGCGGATGCCGGCGTGCTTGGCGATGGCCAGCGAGTCGCTGACCTCCGGTCTGGGTGGGTCGATCATACCGATCAAGCCGACAAAAACCAGGTCCTTTTCGATCTCTTCCGGAACGAGTTCTTCCGGCAAATGGTCGATCACCTTATAAGCCACCCCGAGTACTCGCAAAGCTTGGCTGGCCATCTCGTGGTTGGCGGATAAAATCCGCTGCTGGATAGTGTTGTCCATCAGCGCTTCGGTGTCGTCGATTTTCTCGTAATGGGTGCACAGCTCCAGGACGACGTCAGGCGCACCCTTAACCGCCACCAGATAGCGGTCTTCCGGCAGGTCGCCGCTGTGGAACGGAGAGAAATCTTCATCCTTTGGTTCTATGATCTTGTGGATCGTGGTCATGCGTTTACGCACAGAGTCGAAAGGGATTTCCTGCACGCGTGGATATGCCTTACTCAAAGCTTCATAATGCTTGTCGGCTTTGGCTGCTGCCACAATGATAGCCCCTTCCGTAGGGTCGCCGATCATCTGGTAAGTTTCTTTCCCGCCTTCCCTTTTGGTGACCTTGAGTTCGGCGTCGTTGTTCAAAGCGCCCACCCATAAGGTCGAGAGGGCTGCCGGGTAATCCGCCAGATTGATGCGCTTTCCGTCGATCTCGAACTCCCCTTCCGAAGAATAACCGCTGCCGGTAATGTAGATATCCTGAGTGTCGATGGAAATCTGTGTGACCGTCATTTCATTTTCAGTGAGGGTGCCGGTCTTGTCCGAGCCGATGACGGTGGCTGAGCCTAATGTCTCTACGGAAGATAGTTTCCGGATCAAAGCGTTGCGTTTGATCATCTCGCGCATTCCCAATGCCAGGCTGATGGTTACCACGGCTGGCAATCCCTCCGGCACGGCGGCAATCGCCAGGCTGACCGCCACCAGGAACATCTCCAGCGGTTCGTTCCCCCACAGCCATCCCAGGGCGAAAACCATACCGCAGATGCCCAAAGCTGCCCATCCCAATAATTTGCCTAGTTGGTCCAGCCGCCGCTGGAGGGGAGTTTCTTCATCCTCCACGGCTTGGAGCATCTCGGCGATCCGGCCGATCTGAGTCTTCATCCCAGTGTGGGATACGACCCCACGCGCACGCCCGTAGCTCACCAGGGTTCCCATAAAAGCGGAATTCTTGCGGTCGCCCAGGGGCACGTCGCCGCCCAGTTGCAGGGTGGCATCTTTCTGTACCGGGACGGATTCCCCCGTGAGGGCTGCCTCTTCGATTTTTAAGTTGAATGTCTCTATCAGGCGTACGTCGGCAGGGATATAGTTCCCGGCTTCGAGGACGACCACGTCGCCGGGCACCACCTCGCGGGCAGGGATGACCGTTCTGGTCCCATCGCGGATCACGTGCGCATCGGGGGCAGCTAGTTGACGTAAAGCAGCCAGTTCTTCTGCTGCCCGCCGTTCCTGGATGATCCCTAGGATGGCATTCAGTAATACAATCGCCATGATTGCCCCAGTTTCTACCCATTCCCCCAATAGGGCAGAGATGATTGCCGCACCGATTAACAGCCACACGACGAAGTCGTTGAATTGCTCCCACAGCATCGCCCAAATCGTGGTGGGCGGGGCTTCGTCGAGTTTATTTAATCCATACTTTTCTAATCGCCGGGCGGCTTCTTCATGGCTGATTCCCTCCTCTGGGTCTGTTGCGAATTCATCGAGAATGTCGCTTATTGGTCGACCATGCCAGCCCCCAGGCTCCTTTTCGGTCTCTATCGAAGATGACATGACTATATACTCCAAATTATCTTAGAATAAAAACAATTCCTGGCTGAACGGAACTCCCACCAGGAAGATCGTTTGTAGTTTGAATCTATTTTTTCTTTCCGGCTAGTGATGATAAACTCTATGATGTTCAATGCGTATGGTAGAAACTATGTTGTTATTGATGTTTAGATTTTCAAATTTGATAGCTGGTAGTGGTATTATAGCAAATTGTGTGAAAGTTCATATTTTGATTTTGTGAAAACTTGCTTCATTCAATGAAATATCGCATCCGGTTTGAGGAGGAATGGATGAAAAACATGCTCTTTATTGGTGTACTCAGCGCTTTAGGTACGGGGATGGCCATCGGCGTCCAGGCGACCCTCACCAGCCGTGCCGGGACCCTCATCGGCCCCATCCGTACCGGTCTGATTACCAACATCGTCGGGGGAATCTTGGCCATGGTCGCCTTGGGGATCACATTTGCCCTGCCTGTGAGAGAGACCGGGGATATACCCACGCGTGCCGTTGTTATGATGTTCCTGGCTGGATTTTTTGGGGTCTTCATCGTCATTGGCGTTTCCTTTTCTTTGCAGCGGACCGGCGTAACGGCGGGATTGGGGACCATCATCCTGGGGCAAATGTTCGTCTCGACAATTGTGGATACGGTCGGGTGGGGTGGCGCTGAACCCATCCCCCTGACTCCCTCCCGGGTCGGCGGTCTCCTCGTGATGGCGTTGGCCGTTTACATGTTGTTACCTCGTAATTGAATCGATGGAATGATGAGAGAAACAGTATAATGCGGGATGCAAATGAGTGTAGAAAAAAGCGAGTGGATCAATCTAAGCGACAGCCTTCCTCGCATGCCCAAGATCGTCGTGGCGGATGACGACTGGCTCAACCGCGACCTGCTGGAAAACTACCTCAAGCAGGCCAATTGTGAAGTATCCATCTTCCCTGATGGCGAGACAGCCTGGGCAGGAATTCAGGAAGACCCGCCCGATATCGCCCTCCTCGATGTACGCATGCCCAATATGGATGGGATCACGCTGTGTGGTCTCATCAAACAAAACCCCCAGTTAGGGTTTATCCCCGTCATCCTCATCACGGCTTTCGACGAGGAGGAAGAGAAGCTGCGCGCCATTCGGGCAGGGGCGGATGATTTCATCGGCAAGCCTTACAGCGCCGTCGTGCTGCTCACCCGTGTCCGCTCTCTGCTCAACAACAAGCGACTCCATGATGAACTGGAAGGGCGCAACCGTCTCCTCCGGCAGGTCTTGAACCGTTATGTGGATTCGGAACTGGCCGGGGTCATCCTCACCGACCCGGAAAAACACCTGAAATTGGGCGGGGAGACCCGCTTCGTAACGGTTTTGTTCGCCGACTTGAGGGGCTTTACCAAGTTCACCGAATCGCACCCCGCCGCCCAGGTGGTGGAAACCCTCAACGCCATCTTCACCGAACTGACCGACGTGGTGTTCAAACACGGCGGCACCTTCGACAAATATCTGGGGGACGCCGTCATGGCCTTTTACGGAGCGCCTTTCGAGGGGGAAGATGACATTGAGCGCGCTCTTCGCACTGCCCTGGAGATGCAGGACCGCTTCAAGCAGTTGATGGCTGAGAACGAATTGGCCGCTTCCCTGGGGGGATTGGGCATCGGCGTGCACGCCGGGGAAGTCATCGTGGGGAATATCGGATCCGAGCGGGTGATGGACTACACCGTGATTGGTGATAACGTCGTCATCTCCCGCCGCCTGCAGGAGATTGCCCGCCCCGGCGAGATCCTCATCAGTGAAGACATCGTCCAGAAAGTCCCTCGTGTCGAGGTCTCCCAGGAGATCACCCAGCGCCTGCCCGGCCGCAGCGGTGAGGTTACCATCTATTCGTTAGAATCCTTGCCTGACAAGTAAAACCCATTTATACTATCAGAAGTAGTGTAGGGGCGCAGCATGCTGCGCCCCTACCAAAACATGTATTTGGTGTTTGGGTCTCACCCAAACTCTTAAATTCAAACCCGAAGGGTTTGAATCTGCCCCAGTAGCTCAAGTGGACAGAGCGACTCTCTCCTAAAGAGTAGGTTGGCGGTTCGAGTCCGTCCTGGGGTACAGAGTATTAAGGATTGGCGTTGATGCCTGACTATATATGTTGGGGTAAAAAAATAACGGCCTAATATATTTATTTCAAATTTTCTGGTATTAAACAATATCTGTTCATATAAAAAGTTTGTAAATAAATTAATTTAAACATTTTCTAAAACAGGCATAAAAGTATCATCATGAATTTAGGTGCATCAAGTGGATATTAGAAAGCTAAATTCTATTTCAGACAATGAACTGCAGGATTTACTCGCTGGGAGTGAAATTGTCGCTCTTTTAGGTGCAGGTATTTCTAGTTGGTCTCCAACGAATTTACCCTTGGGAAGTAATCTTAGTGATGGGATATTCGACGCAATTTTTCGCGACAAGTCTGGGAAAGTAACAGATCAAAACGAGAAACTTCTCTTGAAAATTTATAAATTATTACCCTTTGAGACGATAAATGAAAGTTGCCCAGATGAGGCAAAGTTAACAGAAATACTTAGAAGTATTTTTCATGTAACCCGCCCAAATCCAATTCATGAACTTTTTGCACAAATACTGAAAGAGAAGAAAGTTAAGTCAGTAATCACTCCAAACTATGATTGTTCACTGGATTCAGCTATTGCTGCACAATACAATACGAATATCGATTTGGACATCGGCGTAATTAGAAGAATTATTTTCGATTCTGATATAGACCAAATAGACCTTTCTACCGCCCAGCTATTCTTCAAAATTCATGGGAGTACAGATGATTTTACTGGAAGGTCCCTTGTATTTCGTTTAAATCAAGAAGGAGTACTTCCTCCTTGGAAACGTCATGTTTTTCGTAAAGCCATTGAGGGGAAAATTCTTTTGATTATTGGCTACTCCGGAAGTGACTTTGATATATGTCCAGAAATTCCGTTGGCAGGTCCGAAACATGTTATTTGGAATGTACGAAAAGAAAAAATTGAAGAAATTAAACCAAATCCAAAGGAAGTGGCAAAAAGGATAACTACTATATTTATTGCTGCAGACATGGTTGATTTCCTTAGTAAGTTGTTCCAACCGGTAATTGCGAATCAAGGCCATAGCTCTTTGGATTTGGAGAATACTTTTCGACAAAGTTTTCCTCTGTATAAAAGAAGGCTATGGAAAGTTAGAATTCTTAACAATCTTACTTACAATCATTCTGCATTGATTGAAACTAAGCAATTATTAAAGGAGGGTCCTAGAGTGGGTATTTTTGATATTGAGATCCTCAGTCAGCACGGAGGTGCATCAGCGAGTTTCGGAAATTATAAACAAGCAGCTCTGGCTCATGAAAAAGCAGCAATGATTGCCAACGAATATGTTTCATCATCGGAAGAAATGTGTCGACAATTATTGTCTGCAAGTGATGCATGGCGCTGTTATGGCGGGTTTTCTAGATCCATACTTCGCCACTTACAAGTGAAAAAAGAAATTCAGAAAATTCAAAATCCTTCCTTGAGCATACAAGCGGGAATATCAAGAAATGAAGTATTAATAATGAGGCATCTTTATGATTTGCTTAAGAGACTTTATATTAAACCTCTTACAAAAAAAGTCCGATCACATGTTGAAGAGCTAATAAAAAGGCTTATAGAAATATATCGAGATTCTGGGGAATGGTATCCCCTTCAACAAATGGGCTTATGGAACGAGCGTTTTGACTTACCACACAAAGTAACAACTTGGAGTGGAGAATATGAAACCCCACCAGCTTTAGAAGGATATCGACAACTAAACTTTCCCATGGGAGAGATGATGGCATTCAGGCAAAATATTTCAAGGGGGAACATCCCGATAAGTATTGAAATTGGAACTGAAGCTAGAAGACTAGCAAATTTTGCAATCGCACTTGGTATTAATCCTGAAATTTGGAAGATACATCTCCTGATTCTTCTTAAATTCAAAAATGAACGTAATCTTATCAATGATACAAAAATATTCTTCCAAACTTTCATGAATTGTGAACATTCCTTTTTTTTTAGAATTTGGCGGTTGATTCTGCGTGATTAGAATTTTAGGTCTTTCTATTTGGGATAATAATTATTTTATTAAAAGACTTCCTATCCAATCATTTTCCCCGATAATAACAAATCGAGTTTGTTAGCTACCTCTTCCAGTATCAACTGAATCATATGGAAATATACATCAAGCGTTATAGCCATTGATGAGTCCCCAACCTCTCCTGAACCACTTTTATTGGTGAATGCCTTCACATCCCCTTCCACCCCCTTCCCCCTCACTCCACCTTGCCGGTGAGGATCGCCCGCTTCACCTCCGCAATGGCTTGCGTCACGTGGATATCGCGCGGGCAGGCCTCCGTGCAGTTGAACGCTGTCCGGCAGCGCCACACCCCGGTCTGCTGGTTGAGGATGTCCAACCGCTCGCTGGCAGCTTGGTCTCGGCTGTCGAAGATGAAGCGGTGCGCGTTCACGATCGCCGCCGGCCCAACGTATTCCTCGTTCGACCAGAACGACGGGCAGGAAGTCGTGCAGGCCGCGCACAGGATGCACTTGGTCGTGTTGTCGAAGCGTTCCCGCTGCTCGATGCTCTGGAGGTATTCTTTGCCTTCTTCCGGCGGATGCTCGTTGACCAGGTATGGCAGCACGCTTTTATAGCTCTCCAGGAAAGGTTCCATATCGACGATGAAATCCTTGAGCACCCGCAGACCCAGTAATGGTTCCACCGTGATTTCATTCGAGTTCAAATCTTTTACCAGCGTTTTGCAGGCCAGCTGGTTGCGCCCGTTGATCCGCATGGCGTCCGACCCGCATACCCCGTGGGCGCACGAACGCCGGAACGACAGGCTGGGGTCGTGGTGGGCCTTGATCTCTTCTAATAAATCCAATATCCGGTCGGTCGGCTCAGCTTCTACGCTAAAGCGGTCGTAGCTGGGTTTGTTGCGCCCGGCTTTGGGGTTATATCGGAATAGACGTAGCGTGATCTGCATATTGGCCTCCTAGTAAACCCGTTCCTGCGGTTCGAAGTGGGTGACCTTGACCGGTTTATATTCAAGTATTATTTCGTCGTCTTTCAACCAGGCCAGGCTGTGTTTCATGAAATTAACGTCGTCCCGTTTGGGATAATCCTCACGGGCGTGGGCGCCGCGGCTTTCTTTACGGGCCAGGGCGCCTGCAGCCGTAACGTAGGCGCAGTCCAGCAGGCAGCCCAGTTCCCACGCATTCACCAGGTCGGTGTTGAAGGCCCGGCTTTGGTCCCGCACTGCCACTTCCTTATATCGCTGGCGCAGTTCTTTGAGCTTCTCGACCGCTTCCGCCATCCCCTCTTCTGTCCGGAACACGCCCACCTGCTGGTTCATCAGTTCTTTCATTTCGCGGCCGATATCGGCCGCGTTCTCCTTCCCGCTGGCTCGCTTCATGCGGGTGATTTCTGCTTCCGTCGCCTCTCTCGCATCTGCGGGAAAAGCCAGGTATTCGACGTTTTTAGCATATTCCGCTGCCCGTTTACCGGCCTGTTTGCCGAATACCACAATGTCTAGCAGGGAATTGGTGCCCAGGCGGTTGGCGCCGTGCACGGAGACACACGCCGTTTCACCGGCCGCATACATGCCTGGCAAAACAGTATCCTTCTCGTCGATGACGACTTCACCGTACATGTTGGTCGGGATCCCCCCCATGGCGTAGTGCGCCGTGGGCTGCACTGGCATGGGTTCTTTCACCGGGTCCACACCCATATAGGTGCGGCAGAAATCGATAATGTCCGGCAGCTTCTTGAGGATGTCTTTATCCGTGACCCGGTATGGTTTGCCGTCGGGGGTCGTCCGTCCGTCGATCTCCGCGTACTTGTTTACCGTTTCGGGCCGCACGTCCAGGTGGAGGTAATTCTCGCCGCCGATCCCCCGCCCGGCGCGCATCTCCAAATACATCGCCCGACTGACCACGTCTCTAGAGGCCAGGTCTTTGACCGTGGGGGCATAATCCGCCATGAAGCGTTTCCCCTCGTTGTTGATCAACACCCCGCCTTCGCCCCGCACCCCTTCGGTGATCAAAATCCCCATCTTGCGGATTCCCGTCGGGTGGAACTGGAAGAACTCCATATCTTGCAGGGGGATGCCTCTCCGGGCAGCCAGGGCTATCCCGTCGCCGGTGTATGCCATTGCGTTGGACGTCACCTGCCACACCTGCCCATAGCCGCCGGTGGCGAAGATTACGGCTTTGGCCTGGAAGCTGTGCAGTTCGCCGCTGGACAGCTCTAGGGCGACCACACCGGCTGGCTGCCCATCCACCATGACCAAATCCAGCATCTGGAACTCGTCGTAGAAATTCACCTCGTTCTTGATGCACTGCTGGAACAGCGTTTGCAGGATCATGTGTCCAGTGCGGTCGGCCGCATACGCGGACCGCAGTACTGTTTTTTTGGTCTCGTTGTTGGTGTGGCCGCCGAATTTACGTTGGGCGATCCGCCCTTCCTTCGTCCGGGAGAACGGCAGCCCCATGTTCTCCAGCTCGTAGACCACGTTGACTGCCTCCCCGCACATGAACTCGATCGCATCCTGGTCGCCCAGGTAATCGCTGCCTTTGACCGTATCGTAGGTATGCCAGGCCGCTTTGTCTTCTTCCAGGTTGCCCAACGCCGCCCCGATCCCACCCTGTGCTGCCCCGGTGTGGGAGCGCATCGGGTAAAGTTTACTGACCACAGCCGTATCTGCCCCGCGGGAGGCGTATAAAGCGGCCATTAATCCCGCCCCGCCGCCCCCTACGATGATGACCTCGTGTTGGTGGTGGTTCATCCTTTGCTCCTATCCTAGCTGGGACTTGGCAGCCGCGATGATGGCGACGGCTCCCATGATGCTGATGACGCCCCAGAAAATGAATAGGAGAATTGATGTGACCCGGCGCGCCTTGGGTGGATGGATGTAATCCATCAGCACCTGACGCAGGCCGTTTACCCCGTGGGCAAAGGCGAACGACAGCAGCAGGATGTCGTAGATTTGGATGCCGGTGTCGCTCCACCGCCACAGCACGTAGTTTTCATCGATATTATGCACGCCGATGATGACGTCCTGCCATATCATGTGGAACCATACCAGAGGGATGAGCAGCAGACCGCTGTAGCGCATAAAAGCCCAGGCGTAACTCTCGTAATTGAGGGATACTTTAGCGTTTTTACTTGTCGTCGTCATATCTCCTCCTTAGAGATGGATGATCAGGTTGTGGGCCATGATTGCCGCCGGCACGATCCACAGCGCCACGCTGATCCCCAGCGTCCACCGGACAGCTTTGCGTTGCCGTTCGATGGTCCAGTTTTGCGGTTTGAACAAATCCACGTAAGCGACACGCAGGCCGTTGACGCCGTGGAAGATGACCGAAAAAACCAGCCCGATTTCCCCCAGCATGAAGAGGGGGTGCCGGTAAAGGTCGACGGCATGTTCATATAAGGGGGGATAGAAATAGACCATGGCAGTATCCGCGATGTGGATGGTAAGGAAAAAGAGTGTGCCCAGACCGGTCAGGCGGTGGAGCAGGAAATTGAGCTGTCCTTCCCGCCCCCGGTAGCGGAAATAGCCTTGCAGCGTAGTTTTAATTGAGTCTCCTGGTGTATCCATTGAAGATTCCTCCAAACGAAGAGATAATCCGATTAAGTGGATTAGTTAACTCTAGATTGTCTATTATACCTGTTTGTGTCGAATTAGTCAGGAGAAATTCCTCAATCCGGTTTGATTCGATCCGTAATATCTTTCTTTACCTTTTCTAATAAAACTATTACGGTAATAATTATCATATTGTGTTACAATGGATTCAGATTAATCACATCGAATGTTTGCTGTTGGAAAAATTATTCGTACTCAAGGAGATATTACTCATGGCAAGTATTACACTCAGGAATATTCAGATCCAGGACCCACCGCTGACCAAGACCATCTTTTCAGATTCACGCGCAGCTTGGTTTTGGGTCATCTTGCGCGTCTGGTTAGGTGTCCAGTGGATCGAAGCAGCTATGCACAAAGTTGGCGTCCCTGCCTGGACACAGACTGGGGATGCCCTAAAAGGTTTCTGGACCAACGCGGTTGCCATACCCACCGAAGGTCGCCCCCTTATCTCATTCGACTGGTACCGTTCTTTCATCCAATGGATGCTTGACGCCGAGGCTTATACCTGGTTCGGAAAGCTGGTTGCATATGGGGAATTGCTCGTCGGGATCGCCTTAGTGATTGGTGCTTTTACTGGTTTTGCCGCCTTTTTCGCTGGTTTTATGAACTGGAATTTCATGATGGCCGGTGCGGCCAGCAGCAACCCCCTCTTTTTCGTGGTTGCTTTGGGGTTGGTGATGGCCTGGAAAGTATCTGGGCTGGTTGGCGCTGACTTCTTCCTGCTCCGCTGGGTAGGCACACCTTGGAAGGTCAAAGAAGTGGGAGAATAGCTAAACGAACAGGGATATTTATTCTGTGCATTTTTTTGGGGAGCAGATCACTCACTCCAAGGTCTTGGAGCCTATCCTAATCCTGCCGAGAATCTGCCACCCGGAAACCTAAATTCTTGAACCGGTAGCTGGGCTTGTGGCGTACGCGGCTCGTGCAGTGCGCCACATTTCTGCCGTGGTTGAACGAGCCGCCCCGCAGTACGTAATACTATTCAGATGAGCTGGCTGTCCATTCGAACACGTTGCCGCTCATATCCACACAGCCGTAGGGGTTGTCTCCTATAGGTGAGAACTGTCCCACAGGGCTGGTCGTCCCGATTTTCGCGTCTTCTGTATTGCAGCTTCCTTCACGCCAATTTCCCCAGGGATATTTTCGCCCATCTGTTCCCCGGGCAGCTTTCTCCCATTCTTCTTGTGAGGGCAGGCGTCTCCCCGTACATGCAGCAAACGCTGTCGCATCTTCCCATGAAACGTGGACGACTGGGTGACTGGCAATCATTTACCCACATCCTTGTAGTAGATGAATAATTCGTCTTTCGTATCGATCTTGCTGAATCCGCACTTCTTTTCGTAGAAATGGTGGTTCTTAGTTGCCCAGCTGGGAGTATCCAATCGCCAGCTTTTGGCTTGCGGGTAGGTCGCTTCGATGAATTGCCATGCTTGTGTACCGATGCCCTTGTCCTGGAAATCCGGGTCAACGAAGATATTCCCCAACGAGTTCTTGCCGTGATCGAAGATCCATACAATGAAAGCGCCGATGGCCTTCCCGTCTGCCATGATTTTATATCCGATACTCTCGTCGTACCCGAATAGCCATTTACGGAAGAAGTCGCCGTTATCGTAGCCGGGAGGACCGCCCCGTTCCTCGTCCAGGTGCTTCTGGGCATCGTCGTCGAAAGCCCGCCGCATCACCTTGGTGAGTTCGGGGATATCTGCTTCGGTAAATTCTTCGTACCTAATCATTAGGGGTCCACTCATCGCATCTCCTTTTTCACGTAAGTAGTCACAAGGCTGGATACCAGTTTACACATGATGCCTGACATCTACTGTCAGGATATTATAAGGGCTGTGACAAAGGAATTTGTTTGCTGTACAATATAGGAGCGGGGAATTGAATTGAACAACCCGGGTGGTGAGGTGGCCAATGCAAGATCCATATTACGTCAATTTTGTGGAGTTCGGTCTGGAAAAATTCAAGCATATACTCGAATCCGAAGAAGTGTTGCCAGCCCGTCAGATTTTAAAGGAGGATATGGATGGGAGATTCGGTATTCTGGCTTCCATGGGTATTTATAATTTGGGTGACCTGATTGGTGCGTTGAGTACAAAACGGAAGATGGAGGTCTTTTCCCAGGAATCTGGTCTTGCCCTCGACTACCTCGTCATCCTGCGGCGTGAGGCGAGGAGTTATATACCCAAGCCGGTGGTCTTGGCAGATATTCCCTGGGTGAACGCAGACGATATTGAGAAACTGGCGGCTATCGGTATCAAGCATTCGAAACATCTTTTCGAGCGAGGTCAAACGAAGGAGGCAAGGCATGACCTGGCCGCGGCAACGGGCATCTCAATAGAAAACCTCTTGGAATTGGTGAAGATGTCTGATTTAGCCCGAGTTCGTGGGATCGGTGCAGCCTTCACTAGGTTGTTCTATGAGACGGGCGCAGACACAATCGACAAGTTGTCGCAATGGGACCCCGAAGCACTTTTCCAGAAAGCACATGAAATAAATATAGAAAAAGGCGTTACGAAAGTCGTTCCCCCGCTGAAAGACTTCGTGCAGTACGTGGCAATTGCCAAGGATTTGCCTAAACGTATAGAATATTCTTGAGTTTGAAACTTATGGCTGTGGGTTTTTAGCTTCTGATATAATTCGGCGGACAATAGGTCTTATCGATGGAATCGCTGAAGAAAAAAATATCCTTTCGTGAAGCATCGCTCGTATTCGCTATATGTGCTTTGCCGGTAAATATTTGGGCTGTAGTCAATGTCCTGTACTTTGTTCCTTCCTGGATTCTGTATCGTGATTTGTGGGATTTTTTCGGGGCAATCTCCTATATATTATTCTTTTCCCTGATAGAGATATTTGTTTTATTTGTTTTATTAATGCTTGGGGGATATCTCACCCCCAAACGGTGGTTGAAAGACAACTTAATTCCTTTCAGTACAATCATCGTAGTTGAAGCGACTGCAGTCGCTATCGGGCTTCACTATTTTCCTAAGTTGCATTGGCAAAAGAAGCTTCTGGCGCTGGCCCTTGTGGTTTTTTTTCTTATTGCTGCATATCTCGTTGATAGATTCTCAGCAGTGAAAAAGGGAATAAATGCCGTTGTCGACCGCATTTCAATCTTATCGTTTATATACCTAGTCTTTAATTTCTTAGCGCTTTTCATAATTATCATTAGGAAAATTGTGCTGGCCGTGGTGAATACATGAGTTCATCTTTCGATCGTCGAGAATTCCTAAAGTTATTATCCTTTTTTCCCTTGGTTTTATCCGCTTCCCCTCGAGAAAATCGCGCCGGTTTTTCACCGTTAGCAAATGTAGAATCGCCAAATGTGCTTATTTTTATTTTAGATGCCCTATCTGCGCAGCATGTCTCGTTGTACGGTTATCACCGGGATACGATGCCGAATCTTGCTCGCTTTGCCGAACGGGCTACGGTGTACCATTCTCATTTTTCAAGCGGTAATTTCACCATCCCTGGCACGGCTTCCCTTCTGACAGGCACCTATCCCTGGACACATCGAGCCTATCAACTTTACTCTACGGTCCATAAGGAGTTGGTTGATCGCAACATTTTCAACACCTTTTCGGGCAAACGCTATACCCGCCTGGGTTTCTCTCATAACCAGCAGGCGAACATCTTGTTGCATCAGTTCAGGCGTGATTTGGATGATTTCACCATGCCGAAGGAAATTGCTTTATTAGAAACAGAGTATTCAGACGACCTTTTTTTCAACGATTACAATGTGTCTGCTGTTAGCGAGATTACCTATTTGAGGCCCGCCAAAGACTTACCTCTTTCTTTATTCATGTATTGGATTCTTCATTTTTTTGAGGAGAAACGTAAAACGGAAATAAGGGAAATGGTGAAGGAGCTTTATCCGAGAGGCCCTCTTGGTAATCGAGAGATTGTTTATTTATTGGAAGACACCATCGATTGGATCATCGACAAGCTGGCTTCTCTGCCGCAGCCTTACTTATCTTACATCCATTTGTGGCCGCCGCACTCCCCCTATCGACCGCGTGGGGATTTTGTCAATCGCTTTGAAGATGGCTGGAAGCCCATTGAGAAACTTCAACACCCGCTATCCAACAAAATCGAACAGGATGTTTTGAACAATTATCGGCAGGATTACGATGAATTCCTTGCTTATGCCGATTCTGAATTCGGCCGGCTGTACGATTCTTTGGAAAGCCAGGGGGTTTTGGATAATACCGTGTTTGTATTTACTTCAGATCATGGAGAGATGTTTGAACGGGGGATTTGGGCGCATACGACTTCCACGTTATTTGACCCTGTTATCAGGGTCCCTTTGTTGATTTCAAAACCGGGGCAAACTCATCGTGACGATGTTTACACGCCCAACAGCAATATTGATATATTCCCCACTTTACTCCACCTGACTGGTCAAGAAATACCGGATTGGTGTGAAGGAACCATACTCCCCCCATTTAACGGAAACGCTTATGATGCTGATCGTAGTGTGTACGTAGTCGAAGCAAAGAAGAATTCGAAATTTAAAACTCTAGAAAACGCCACGATTGCCATGGTGAAAGGGGATTATAAGTTGGTCTACTACTTTGGTTACAAAGAATATGATGGCGCTTTTGAATTATATGATCGAGCCAACGATCCCGACGAGCTGCAGGATATCTACACAACCCGTAAATCCATTGCTTCCATTATGGAAGATGAACTGCTCGCCAAACTCGAAGAGGTCAATGCGCCTTACACATCTTGAATGCGCATATAACTCGTTGCTCGATTTGGGTTTTTCTTAAGGGGACTTCCTTATCGGGTTTGAATGATCCTGGAATTATTAGTTTCCCCTGAGACTCCCGAAATCATATACAGGATATTTGATCGATTCCAAATCGACCTCATCGGCCGCTTCCTCCATCATAACAAATCGATCCTGCGGACTGTAAATTCCCAGGTCCCATTGGTCGATGCCCTTGTGGGTAACGTAGAAACCGTAGACCTCCTCGCTGGAACCGGCGATTGACCCTTTGAGGGGGATGACGGGGTCGCTGGGATCGTAACCTTCATCCACGTACCACCCATTTGTGGAATCGATCAGCACCCACCTGCCGTTCAGATACACTTCAACGAAGACGTGTCCGATGTGCTGTTCCGCTTCACCGGCTTGATGGAGTTCCATCCAGGCGATGCTGGCCGTAAAGACCATCACCGCAGGGTAGCCCAGTTCGCGCACCGCTGCCGCATATACCAGCCCGTGGTCGTTGCACCCGCCCAAACGCCGTTCTTCGAGGAGTTGGTCGGTGGTCACCACCCCGATGGTTTTCCCACCTGCCGAATAGGGCTCGAACTCATTTTTCAGCCAGCGGAAGATCTGCTGGAGATGTACGATGCTCTTTTCGTCCGAGCGCAGCAGGTCCAATGCTTCAGGAGAAGAAATGCTCGTCTGCTCCCCGTTGGTGAGATACTGTTCCGGGTGAGTATAGTCGATCTCAAAAGCAGGTTGGTAGACGATCCCTGGCTTTGGGGTGGATGTGGGCGGGGATTGTGTTGGCGTTGCGGGAGGCGGGGTTGTGTTTTGGATGTTACAGGCGGCCGCGAAAACAACGAGGAATAACACCCACCTTGTCCTTTTCATGGTTTCATTATACAGGTTTTTTAGGGAATAGTTGGAAAATCACACTCGCTGAAGCTATAGAGTTAGTTTACGGTTCTAACCACCACAAAAAGTTTATGATTTGTTTTATAAACTCACTTCACAGTAAGGAGCATCTAAAAAAAAGGAGGTTATCTTACTCACTGGTGCTGACAATGGATTGGTTTTCATCTCCCCCCAACCTTACTTGAAGATGGATACCGGGTACCTGTTTTGCATATTTTCGATGGAAATGTCTCTTCTTTTTTCGAAAATTACTCAGATCGATTGTTGGGATTTACGTCTAGATCGAGGAAGGCCGAGATCCTCACAGCTCCAGGTCGCAGGCGTACTTGACGCATTTGGAACTTACGTCATTTACTAGCACATATTGCAGGTGTATGGTGGGATCGACCTCTACAGAATAGACTTTCCTATTTACGTTGAGTTCGATTACCTCCCCAATATTTTCTCAATTTCTCGATTCTTCCCGGATATAAAAACATCCAACAGATTTGGTTGGATGTTTTTGATTCAAATCTATTTCCATTTATTAAGGATATCAAGCCCCTTCCAGCCCCACGTTTGGATCCACCGGCCTGATCATATCCCGGTTGATCATCCGGATGACCTTATCGGTGATGACCTCCTGCTGGCGGTTTTCCATTTCTTCTTCCTTTTTGCTCTGATCCTCATAAGGGCCGTTCGATGGACCTTCAGAGAGCAGCTCTTCCTTCTTACTCGATGCCAAAACCTCTTCATGAAGGGGGCTGGTTTTATCTATTCCTGAAACGCTTGCGGTTTCTTTAGGGATTTCTATTTCCTCGGTTTCAGGCGTCTGTTCCGTTGCCAATACATCTTCAGCTTTCACGTCACCTGCAGCCATCTCTTCGAAGGAATCGGTAATTTCTGTTTGCTCTTCATCGGTCGTCGGCATTGTTCCTGTTGCAGTTTCCTCGTCGGAAAAATTCATGAACCTATCGATCACTTCCGTATGTTCGGCTGGCTCTGGGCTTTCTTCAATTCTAGTAGTTACCGGCGCCTGTTCTTGGGTGCTCTCCTGTTGAAAATCCGTTTCTTCCTCTAGCGTATCCGCTTTAGCGGTTGTACCCCAAATCAGAGTCTCATCGCCTTCAACTTCGTCGCTTTCCTCTGCTTCTGAAGTTTTTTCTTTTAAGTCTTCTTCGATATTATCGAGTTCATCGAGTTCTTCCTCGGTAAACACCCCCTGCAAAGACGCAGTGTCGCTCGCCCAGGTGTCTTCCTGGGTTTCCACCGCTTCGGGAATCGGTTCTTCTGTCGGAGTATCTTCCGCTGTGGCCAGTTTTTCCTCTTCTTTGACCTCGAATCTATCAGGAGTAGTATCTTTTGCCTCGATCCCTCCCAGCGTTTTCGTCTCGATCGAACCTCCCAAATTTCTTGGCATCACCCAGGTTGCATCATCGTCATCCACTCTTTTGATTTCAGCGTCCCTTGCGAATTCCTTACCGGGTGGAGGATTGAGCGAATCTTCGAATTCTCCTGTTTTTTCTACGACCGCGGATTCATCTCTCACTTCTCCGGATGATTCGTCTTCGCCGAATACTTCTTGGAGCGAGGCGGTTTTATGCAGTTCGCTGTCTTGTAGAGATTCTATAGCCTCACTGCCTTCTTCGGCTTTGATCGTCTTGTCTTCCTTGGAGAAAAATCGTCTCTCTTCTTCTGGGGGGGCGTCTGCTTTGGTTGGAGCAGACGCTTCGGTTGTCTCTTCACGGCTTTGAATGGTCCGTTCCCCTGATTCACTCCCACCCAAAACAGAGTGTTCTTCGATTGGGTGGATCACGTCCTTTGGCTTGAACGAAGTCATGTATGATTCTGGAATCTGATCGTAGTATTGGTTGACCAGATCGAGCAAGTCGATTGACCTGAACGGTTTGGAAAGGTAATCATCGCACCCGGCTGCCAGGAAACGCTCGCGGTCTCCCTGCATGGCCGATGCGGTTACCGCGATCACGATGATGTGTTTGAGGGTTTCATCTGCTTTCACCATTTTTACGATCTCGATCCCATCCATACTGGGTAGTGAAATATCCAGCAGCACGAGTGGTGGGGCCATGTCTCGAATCATGTTGAATCCGATCACCCCATCTGCGGCTTCGTGAAGTAGGTACCCCTGCTTTTCCAGGATCTTGCGGACAATACGTCGGTTGTGGAAGTTGTCTTCAATGTGGAGTATGTGTTTCTCAGGCATAGCGATTTCTTTCGTTAATAGTTGATAGGCAGAATAATTGATCTCTTTATAGTTGAGTAAACGAATATGTTAAAACTTGAACGCTAACTTCTCTAACATTATTCCATTTATTTAAGGAAAAGTCCATAAAACTAAGTTCAGAAATCCATTACAATCTCGTTAGGTTATTTTTCCTTCTCTATGAAATCAGCCGAACAGATAACTGAAACCCTACAAATATTCTCACGTATAAATTATTGGAGGTGATTGATACATGTCGAACACGAAGAGAGTCCATTGGATGCTGTGGCCTTTTTGGGCCATCTGGCGATTGCTTTGCCTAATCATTTCATTGACCGGCAGACTTGTGGGGGGCATTTTAGGTTTGGTGTTGATGGTTGTGGGAATTATCGCCACGGTTACCGTCGTTGGTGCTGTCGTCGGCATTCCCTTGATTATCTTTGGCTTCCTGCTCATGTTGCGTAGTATTTTCTAGCCCAACGTACGGTAAGTCACCGCAGGCTTTCAGATTTGCAAGATGCTTGACGAATATAATGGAGTGATTGTATAATAATAACGACAAACGTCAGGGTGCCCCCCTCACCTTGGCGTTTGTCCTTTAAATCGCTTTGACTCTATATAGTACTAATTTACTATATGTGAATAGGCAAATTCCTCTTGAATAAAAAGATAAATTTGGTATAATGAAAGTGATAAATGTCAGGGTGCCCCCCTCACCTTGGCATTTATCATTTTAATATCAATATGCATACTTCATACTGAAAGAATAGAAGCCTGACGGTGTAAAATAAAAAGGTGCGGTATACGAACCGCACTTCTTGTATTTAATTAGGTATTAAAACTTGGGTAGGGTCCGCTGGAGAATTGGGAACAACTCCAGCCCTCTTACCGCCCCTTCTGCCACACAGGTGGTCGGGTTATCCACCAGATAAGTTGGGATGCCCAGTTTCTGGGTCATGAGTTTATCGATGCCTCGCAGTAGTGCTCCTCCCCCGGCCAAAGCGATTCCCCGGTCGATAATATCGGAGGCCAACTCTGGGGGGGTTCTTTCTAATACTTGTCTTATCATTTCAAAGACATTATCCAACGGGTCTTCCAGGGCTTCCACGACTTCGCTTGTCGTTAGGGTCAGGGGGCGCGGCAGGCCTGTTACCTGGTCTTGTCCTTGCAGTTCCATGCTCATTTCTTCGTCCTGTGGCACGGCCGCCCCGATCTTTATTTTGATATGTTCGGCTGAACGCAAACCGACGATAAGGCCGAACTTCCTTCGAATGTAAGAGGAAAGCGCCTCGTCCAGGAATAAGCCTCCCTCACGCAGCGTTTGGCCGGAGATGATGTCGTGCATCGACAGCACGGCGGCTTGTGAACAACCGCCCCCCAAACATACCACCATGTTCCCGGAGGGTGTGCCGATGGGAAGATCGATACCTAATGCTGCCGTGAGGGGATCGGGCATCAGTGTTGCAGAAGAGCGCGGACCGAGTGCTTCCAAGGTGGCTTCGTGGAGTGCCCGCCGTTCTACACTCGTGATGCCGTAGGGGTGGGTGAGGACGACTTGCGGCTTCATCAATCGCATCGTTCCGGTCACCCGTTTTATCATTTCGTTCAGATATACAGTAGTATATTCGTAATATGCTACCACGCCGTTCTTGAGTGGGCGGGCGACCTCGATGGTTTCTCCCGTCCGCCCCATTAAATTTAACGCGTCTTGGCCTACCTCCACCATTTTCTGCTCTTCGATATCGACGGCCACAACAGTGGGTTCCTGTAGTACGACCTGATTGCCATCGGTGATTCGGGTGAAAACTGTGCCCACGTCTATACCCAGCACTTTAGAAAAAAGAGCCATAATTATTCTTTGTCCTCTTTCTCGGGCGGCTTTTCAATACGGGCATAGCGTTCCACGCCAGAGCGATAGCGCTTTACGGAATTCAACCGCAGGTTAGACCGGCGTATGGCGGCTTCCAGGGCTAAGTATTCGTCTAAATCCTCTTCGGGCGGTTGCGTCAGCAGTTCTTCGGCGCGTCTTTTCGCTTCTTCTGCCCGGGCTATGTCGATATCCTCGATGTTTTCAGCTGCATCGGCAAGGATGGTGACGATGTCCGGCTGTACATCTACAATTCCCCCTGTGACTGTGAAGATTTCTTCCTGGTTGCCAGCACGTATCTTGATAACGCCCATCCCCAGCGTAGATAGCAGTGGCGCGTGGTTTGGTAAGATACCCATTTCCCCGTTGATTCCCGGGAGAATGACCATATCCGCATCCCCTTCGAAGACGAGGTTGTCTTGTGAGACGATCTCACACCGAATGCTCATCTGCTGCTTCGTTCCTTTATTCGCCTAGCTCTATGGCCCTTGCTACAACTTTTTCGATCGATCCGGCAAACATAAAGGCCTGTTCTGGCACGCTGTCGTGTTTGCCGTCGAGGATCTCGCGGAAACCTCTCACCGTTTCGTGGAGTGCAACGTATTCGCCAGGCGTGCCGGTGAACTGCTCTGCCACGAACATGGGCTGTGAGAAGAACCGCTCGATCTTACGGGCGCGCGACACGATTAATTTATCGTCTTCACTCAGCTCGTCGATCCCCAGGATGGCGATGATGTCTTGCAAATCTTTATATCGTTGGAGTACCTGCTGGGCTTCTCGGGCTGTGGTGTAGTGCTCTTCACCCACGATGTTGGGGTCCAGGATTCGGGAGGTGGAGGCCAATGGGTCGACCGCCGGGTAGATACCCTTATCGGCGATAGAACGTTCTAGGGCGATGGTGGCGTCCAGGTGGGTGAACGTCGCTACCGGGGCAGGATCGGAGTAATCATCCGCCGGGACGTAAACCGCCTGCATGGATGTGATCGAGCCGGTGTGGGTCGAAGTGATCCGTTCTTGCAGTTGGCCCATTTCTGTCCCCAGGGTGGGTTGGTAGCCCACCGCCGAAGGCATACGGCCCAATAAGGCAGAGACCTCTGAGCCGCTCATGCTGAAACGGAAGATATTATCGATGAACAGGAGCACGTCTCGCCCCTGCTCCCGGAAATATTCCGCCATCGTGAGTGCAGAAAGCCCCACCCGCAGGCGTACGCCCGCTGGTTCGTTCATCTGTCCGTACACTAGCGCTGTGTCTTTGATCACACCCGACTCCAGCATTTCACGGTACATCTGGGTGCCTTCGCGCGTCCGCTCGCCCACGCCGGCGAACACCGAGTTCCCCTGATGGACCGTGGCGATCGAGCGGATCAACTCCTGGATGATAATGGTCTTGCCAACCCCTGCGCCGCCGAAGATGCCCGTCTTCCCGCCTTTGGTGAAGGGGGCGATGAGGTCGATTACTTTGATTCCTGTCTCGAACACCTCCACGCTGGTGGCTTGTTCTTCGAAGGGCGGTGCCGGACGGTGGATGGGGTAATATTCCTTGGCCTCGACCGGATCGCCGCCGTCGATGGCCTGCCCCAACACGTTGAACACCCGCCCCAGGGTTGCTTCACCCACGGGCACCATGATAGGAGACCCCGTGTTGACGACTGGCATCCCGCGTCGAAGGCCGTCTGTGGCATCCATCGCCACCGTGCGTACATGGCCATCGCCTAGGTGGTTCTGTACCTCTAATACCAGGGGCGGTCGTCCCTCCTCTACGATTTCTACGGCATCGTAGATATCAGGTAATGGATTGTCGCCGAAGTCTACGTCGACGACTCCCCCCAGCACCTGTGCAACTCGGCCGGTAGCGTCTGCCATTTTGTTTGCCTCCAAAATCCACTATTTCGATTCGGCCAGCGCCTCGGCGCCGCCGACAATGTCTAGGATGTCGCTCGTGATACTCAATTGCCTTGCCTTGTTATATTCAAGCTGCAGCAAGCCTGCCAGTTCTGTGGCATTATCGGTCGCGTTCTTCATCGCCACCATCCGTGCCGCGTGCTCGCTCGCGAAGGATTCCAGGACGGCGTGCTGTACCTGCAGGGCGGTGAATCGGGGGATGATTTCATCCAGGATCTCCTGCTGCCCCGGCTCATAGATATAGGCTGCTTCCGGTCTTGTATTCGCCCCCGCAAATTCAGCCTGCACCAATCCTTCAGGAGTTTCGTATTCCAGCGGGAGCAGTTTTTTCATCACCGGGTCCTGGCGTACCATATTGACGAAGTCTGTATACATCAGGTAGACCTCGTCCACATCCCCCCTGAGGAACTCGTCGATAGCCAATCGCCCGATTGGCCGGATATCTGCGAAGGTCGGTTCGGCGGGCAGGCCGCTGAAATCTGCCAAGATGCTCTTTCCCCGCCGGTGGAGTAGCTCTGTCCCTTTCCGGCCTACCGAGACGTATTTCACCGGCACGGGGTATTTCCCGAACTCGGTCAGCGTGGACCGCAGAATGTTCGTATTATACGGGCCTGCCAGGCCCCGGTCGCTGCTGATCATCATCACCAGGACATTCTCGACTCGTTCATGGTGGGTCAAAAGGGGGTGCAGGTTTTCTCGGTCGGGCTGCTTGGAGATGTGTGTTAGCACCTGCCAGGCTTTATTCGAATAGGGGCGCGTGGCGAACATCGCATCCATCGCCTTCCGTACCCGGCTGGCGCTGACAGCCTGTAGAGCTCGCGTGACCTGGGCGATATTCTTGACACTCTGTATCCTTAGTCTGACTTCTCTCGTATTCGCCATTTGCTCTTGTAGATAATTATCTGCTTATTCTTTTATTGTAGTTACGCCCAGGACTTATTGAAATCCTCTATGGCGCTGCGTAGTTTCTCTTTGGTCTCATCGCTTAGCTGCTTCTCCTCGGCGATAGTCTTCACCACTTCCGGGTGAGAGGCAGCCATGTGGCGCAGCAGGGAAGATTCCCATTCCACCATACGGTCGAGATCGACCTTATCTGCATAGCGGTTGATACCAGCGAAGATGGCAATGACCATGTCCGCTAAAGACACCGGCTGGTATTGCGGCTGCTTGAGGATTTCCTGCAAGCGCTGGCCGCGGTTGAGTTGGTCTTGGGTTGCCTTGTCCAGGCTCGATCCAAATTGGGCGAAGGCCGCTAACTCGCGGAAGGCAGCCATTTCCAGCCGCAGACCGCCCGCCACCTGCCGCATCGCTTTCGCCTGGGCGTCCCCGCCCACACGTGAAACAGAAAGTCCCGCGTTCACCGCCGGACGGATACCGGCGTAGAACAGGTTGCTCTCCAGGTAGATCTGCCCGTCGGTAATGGAAATCACGTTGGTGGGGATGTAAGCGGATACGTCGCCCAGGAGGGTCTCGATAATGGGCAGGGCTGTCAGCGAACCGCCGGACCCCGCTAATTTGACCACTTTGTGGTCTTTGGCTTTATCCATCTCCTTGAGGTCTTCTTTTGCCCGCAATTGGGCCACAGGGCCTTCATACACCTTTCCGTTTACGGCGTCTCCTTCGCTGGCGGCTTCACCCTTGAAATCCTTCTTCGTGATGACGAAGTGGTCGGCCAACCGGGCGGCCCGTTCCAGTAGGCGGGAGTGCAGGTAGAACACGTCCCCCGGGAAAGCCTCACGCCCCGGCGGGCGCCGCAGTAAGAGTGAAATCTGGCGGTATGCCCAGGCGTGCTTGGAGAGATCGTCGTAGATGATTAACGCGTCCTGCCCGTTCTCCATGAACTCCTCGCCCATGGCGCAGCCCGCATAGGGGGCGATGTACTGCAGTGCCGCAGACTCGTCTGCCGAAGCCATCACTACGATGGTGTTGTCCATCGCGCCGTGCTCTTCCAGGGTCGCCACGGTGCGGGCTACCCCGGCTTTTTTCTGTCCGATGGCGACGTAAATGCAGATCAGGTCTTTATCCCGCTGGTTGATGATGGTATCGATGGCTAGTGCGGATTTCCCGGTCTGGCGGTCGCCGATGATGAGCTCGCGCTGTCCACGCCCGATGGGGGTCAGCGCGTCGATGGCCTTGATGCCTGTCTGAACGGGCGTGTCCACGTCTTTTCGCTGGATCACCCCGGGGGCGATGCGCTCGATTGGGCGGTAGTTGTCGAATTGGATTGGACCTCTCCCGTCGATGGCTACTCCCAGAGCGTTGACCACCCGCCCGATTAATCCCTGCCCGACCGGAACCGAGGCGATTCGCCCGGTGGAGCGTACCGCCATACCCTCTTCGATCTCCGAAAATTCGCCCATAATGATGATGCCGACGTTGTCCGCTTCTAGGTTGAATGCGATTCCCATCACGCCGTTGTCGAATTGCACCAGCTCCTGCGCCTGGACGTCAGATAAGCCCGTAGCCCGGGCGATGCCGTCGCCGGCCTCGAAGACTGCGCCGATATCCCGCAGTGCTAGCTCGGGTTCGAAATCTTCGATCTGTTTTTGTAGACTATCAGAGATATCTTTGATTAGTTCAGACATGTACTTCTCCAATAAAGTGATTGAGGGCTACGCGGTCAGGTCGGCAACCTGTTTCGCGTCCAGTTTTCCGACAAGAGCCGTCAGTAGTTTCACAGCGTTGTCGAAATCGTCTCGGTGAATGATCGAGCTGTCCGAGTGAATGTGGCGGGCAGCCACCCCTAATACGACCGTGGGCACACCTGTGTTGTGCAGGTGGATAGCACCGCCGTCTGTGGCCCCGCCCTGGATGTAAGACAATTGCAGGGGGATTTTCAGTTCCTTTGCCGTATCCTGCATCAGGTCCCGCAGCTTCAGGTTGGGCACCATACGTACGTCGTAGATCAGCATTGTTGGCCCTTTACCTAATTTCACGGAAGACTGCTCGTCGCTGATTCCCGGCACATCCCCGGCAATGTCCGATTCGAGTACGATGGCCACGTCTGGGTCGATAGCCCGTACGCTCGTGGTCGCCCCCCGTAAGCCGATTTCCTCCTGGACCGTTGCCACGCCGAAGAGGGTGTTGGGGTGTTTTTTATTCTTATATTCACCCAGGGTCGCCGCAATCAGCGCCACCCCCAGCCGATCGTCGAAGGCTTTAGACATGTAAGTCTTGCCCCCCGCCAACGCCACGAAATCGGCTCTGGGGATCACCGGGTCACCCTGGCGCACACCCGCCTCTTCCACCTCTTTCTGGCTGGAAGCGCCGATGTCGATGAACATATCTTTGATCTCGACGACTTTCTTGCGCTCGTCCGGGGGCAGGAGGTGGGGCGGTTTCGCGCCGATGATCCCCACCACGTCCCCCTTGCGCGTCTTGATGATGACCCGCGATCCAAGCAGCACCTGGCTGAACCAGCCGCCCAGCGGTAGGAATTTTAGGAATCCCTCCTTGGTGATGAACTTGACCATCAAGCCAATCTCGTCCATGTGACCGGCCAGCATCACCTTGGGGGTCTCACTCTCACCGTCCTTTTTACATATTACGCTGCCGAGTTTATCCTGGCTGAGTTCCCCAAACTCCCCCAGGATTTCACGCACCACGGCACGTACCGGAGCTTCGTAGCCAGGTATCCCATGGGCTTCGGTAAGGGTTTTGAGTAATTGAGTTGTTTTCGTCATAAGGAATTGTCTTCTGTAAATGAGTGCTGTTGCCCTCGTGGGCACACGCGCACGAATCATACCTGAAAGGCACCCATTTGTCTAGGCATCCATAATTTCACAACATTTTAAGGTAATAACAAGGTTCTACAATAAGGCATCCCCTCGGTCGCGTGGCGAATACGCAGTATTCGCTGAATCAAACAGAGACGCTTTTCTCTGTTTGATCCCTGTAGGGGCCTCGGCAATGCTTTGCCGCTGCATGCCTGGCCCGCCAAAGCAAACCCAATTTCAACATATATCGGGATACAAGAAATTCATTTTAACCTCGTAAGGGCGTCGGTAAAAATACCGCGCATGTTTGCGCCCGCTTAGAATCCCCTTCAACCGCGTGGCGAATACGCAGCTATCACCGAATCAAACAGAGACGCTTTTCTCTGTTTGATCACTGTAGGGGCCTCGGCAATGCTTTGCCGCTGCATGCCTGGCCTGCCATGCAAATCCTGCCTCAATACACATCATTTTTTTGTAGTGACAGAGTCACCCTGTCCCCTACTTTTAAAAATATAAAAGCTGTCAAAAGGGGAGGAGCTTACTCCAACTCTCCCTTCTTCTTCCCCGAACCCAGCGACACCGACCGTTCGTACGCCGCCCAGATCGCCCGTGAAATCGCCGTCCGGAACCCCGCCTTCTCCAGGTAATATAGCGCTTCCGCAGATGTGCCCCCCGGTGAGGTCACCTGGTTCCGCAGCCGGGCCAGGTGGCGCGCTTCTCCCCCCCGGTCGTAATAATCCACCGACCCCCGCAGCGTTTCGACGACCAGCTCCTCGGCGATACGGCGGGAGAATCCCAGGTGCACCCCCGCGTCCACCATCGCTTCCATGAACAGGTACACGTACGCCGGGCCTGTGCCGGAGAGCGCCGTAGCCTTATCGAGGAACTCCTCCTCCTCGACGAAGACTTCCTTCCCCAGCGCCAGCAGGATTTGGCGGCCTAACTCGCGCTGTTCCTCGCTGGCGTTCTCCACCGCTGTCCACACCGTGATCCCCTCCCCGATTCGGGCGGGTGTGTTCGGCATCGCCCGTATGGCGGTGGGGTGGTCCAGCATCGTTGTGATCTTGGCGATGGGTGCCCCCGCTACGATAGACAGCACCAGAGCCTCCGCTTTGACGGCGCCCTTCAATCCCTGTAAAACTTTATCGATCCGCTGCGGCTTGACAGACAAGACCACCACCTCGGCCTGGCGAGCGGCTTCAGCGTTGTCCGTATAAGGAACGATACTGTATTTCTCCTTCAATTCCTCCACCCGTTCCAACCGCGGCCCTGAAGCCAGCAGGTTTTTTGAAGGGGCGATTTTTTCCCGCAGCAGCCCGGCGATCATCGCCTCCGCCATCGTACCCGGCCCAATAAAAGCAATCTTCTTCTTCTCGAACATGATCCCTCTCCCTATGGTTGATATAAGCCCCTATTATATCGAGGAATGCGAGACAGACAATCCCTTCCATGCAGCAATCCATGAGAAAATCCTAAAAAAACTCGTGTGAATAATGGGAGATGACATCTCAATGCAGAGTTAAACCCTCCACATCAGATCCTTTCTTCCAGGGGTTAGATTGCACATTTCCCTTATATTTTTTGGGGTGGGGCATTTGATGCGGGAGAGATATAACACCCGTACTTTACTTGATTGTAGAGAATGCTGAGGGCATTCTCTTAAACAATGACCAGCTAGCTGGTCATTGTCACCCTCTTTCCCCGGCCAGATACGACCTTGATCGCCTGGTATGTTTGCGGCTAGGGAAGGGGGTTAGGGGGTTGGGGTTTTTACTCGCCATGCGCCCAAAATCTTTCGGTTCTGCCTTGATCCTACCTATTACAATCAGAAAATATCCATGAAAATCTCAACTTCATACAAAACGGTCGCCATAACAATTTCCCTCAGATTAAGGACTAAGGATCACATACGTGTGTAAAATTTATTTCTTTTCGCTGGACTTTTTCCTTTATCAATCCATTGTGCCCATCCATCCTTTTTATATAGGGGTGGGGCATTTGATGCGGGAGGGGGCCATAGCCTCCTCCCAGCTTGATACCCCCTTCCACGGCCTTGCACAATCCCTATCACACACCACGCGAGTGGCTGGGGAAGGGGGTCAGGGGGTTGGGGCTGTTGACTGCCATGATAAAAATCACTTGGTGCGATGTCTGTGAAATGACACTTGAATCCGATTCGTATTTATATACGAAGGTATTTACTAATAATAAATGAAATAATCAATTTAATTATTCACTCCCTTGAAATAAAACACCTCCATTTCGTCTCAATTTACGATATAATAATTCCTTCGGTGGACACACCCAATGACAACCAATAAAAATAGAACGGGTAATAAGAATGCTGGCCTTCAAGCGACCGCAGATGCCGAACTGACCAAACTGCGGGTGCGCTTGAATAAAAAACGTGAGTACATCGCCATCCTCGAATTGGAGTTGTTCAATACCCGGGTGGCCTTGCATGAATTCAGTGTTATTTACAACGAACAGATTGCGCCTCTTGAAAACCGCTTGCGCCAGTTGCGCCGCAAGTTGTACGAGGTCTTGGAAGAACAGCGCGGCGCTAATGGGGATGAACCCCCAGATTTCTCCGAACCGGATGAGCCCGAGTTCACCTATCAGGATAAGGGCGATAACGGCTGGCGCAAGATCGATGACAAGAAACGCAAAACCCCCAGCCCCAAGCAAGAGGAGAAGATCCGTGACCTCTTCCGGGACCTGGCCAAGCGTTTCCATCCCGACCTCACCAACGATCCGGATGAAAAGAAGTGGCGCCAGGAGGTCATGACCAAGGTCAACCAGGCTTACGCCGAGCGCGACCTCAAAGCCCTCCAGGCTCTCGCCGAGCAGCCCGACCGCCCCGCCCCCTCATCCACCCAGACCCGTGAGCAGGAGATCGCCGCCCTCAAAGCAGAGTTGAAACGCCTCGACGGTGTCATCGCAGACCTCAAAGCCCGCATACGCCACCTGGAAGAATCCCCCGCCTGGCAGTTGAAGCTCGAAGCCCGTATGCAGCGCCGCAGCGGTGCCGACCTCCTCACCGAGATGGGGAACAAACTCAAAGAGCAGATCGCCGACCTCGAAGAGCACCTCATCGTTTTGGGCGTTGAACTCGAGGAGATCGAACCCGAGATGGCCGGGGATTGACTCCTTGCACCCCATTCTCCTGGAACTGGTCGAAGATTTCGAATTAAGCGGCGACCTTCGCGAGGACGTCGCGGCTTTTTTGATTCACCATGAGTGCCCGAACACGGCCCGCCATTGTGCCGACGTTGGGGCGCTTGCCGGGGACCTGGCCGACCGCTTCCATGTAGATCGAACCGCTGCCCATCGGGCCGGATGGCTCCACGACGTTAGCGCAGTCTTCCCCAAAAATGAAAGGCTGGCGGTTTCCCAGGCCTTGGACGTAGTAGACATCCTCCCCGAGGAAGAAGCCGTGCCCCTCCTCCTCCACCAGAAGCTCTCCGTCGTGATTGCCGGGGAAATCTTCAAGATTGAAGACGAGGGAGTCCTCAGCGCTATTGGCTGCCACACCACCCTGAAGCCCCATCCTTCCCCCCTGGATATGGTCCTATTCGTGGCCGACAAGCTTGGCTGGGATCAAAAAGGCCCGCCCCCCTATAAACACACCCTGGAGCGTGCCCTCGAAACCTCACTGGAGGAGGCTGCCTGGGCCTATCAATACTACCTCTGGCACAGCGGTAAAATCAAGATCCCCCACCCCTGGATGCAGGCATCCTATATTGAATTGTCGGAAAAACTAGAGAAATCACTGACTGGTTGAAGGGAACCCCGGCCCCGACCGGGAAGCTTATCCCCCAGAGATAAATTCCTGATCCTTTGCCTGGTTTTCACTGCGCCGCTTCGTGTTTGAGGATCATCTGCCGGATGGCATCCAGCATTTGTAAAGCGCTTAGGTTGCGCATTGGCCACCCATAATTTAAATTCCCCTTCGCTTCGAAATCGGTGAAACTCACACGTTCGTTCCCTGAGAGGTGGTCGAGGGTATACAATCCATGGTTGGGCAGGGGCTGGACTGCCTGCCAAAAATTCCACAAAGGCAGTTCATACTCATAAGCCATACGTGCAATCACTTCATTGATGTGGTTATTTCCCTCGGCATTATCGGCCTTGGTCACTAAGATAGGCACGACTCCATGGCCGATCGTTTGTGTGATCACGCGCCGGTAGCTGTCCTCGAAAGGGACGGTGCCCATAGCATCGTTTGTACCTACAGAAATGATGGCGAAGCTTGGTTTGTGGATTCGGAATTCACAATCCAGCGGCGTTTCATGGGCATAGCAGGTCTTCCAATCGTTCCACAATGGGCTTAATACAGCATTTGCAGACATTCCTATCTTCACAGCCAGGCTCTCTCGTTCGAATGATCCCGAGAAATACTCGATTGTAATTGCCAAATCGCCGTACTCCCCTAAATTATAGGCATCCGGCCCAAGATCGAAATTCTCTAGGAAATATGGTGTGGAGCTTGAACAGTCCCCCACCTTCGAGAAAGCGTGGGGATTATTCCCCATCAATAACCCAAGTTCGTAGATAGTGAAAACATTTTCACTTAAAGCTGTGGGAATCGCTGGCATATCTCTCCATGCCCATCGTCCCAGAGTTGCCGTCGGACCTTGGGTCGAAGTTTGCATAGGTTCTGGCGTCGCGGTCGCCGTTGGGGTTTGCGTGATTGTTTCCTCAATAATTGAAGATATGGAGGGTGTTTTTGCCAGGTCTCTTTCTTGTGTATCGGTGGATGACGCGCACCCCGTGATAACTAAAACTATAAGGAAGGCAGCCAATAACGCCACACCGATAATGTGCCATCGCTTGAATTTCATTGACCAGATTCTATCAGAATTACCTTCTGCTGTTCGTGATTTTTTCATGGGCGATACATGCCAAACAAACCCTGCTACTGCTATATACTCTCAATGCCCACTTCTTCACTTTTCCACACACTCACAAATCTTCGTGTCATTCCGAGCGAAGTCGAGGAATCCCCTCTGGGATTATTTTCAATAATTCCTGTCTAGAAAAAATATCGCCCCGACTGGGCAGCTTTTAGCCGCACCCTCAACTCGTTGTTTTTTCTTCTCCAACAAATTCTTTGTGACTCTAACACACAGGGTTCTCAGAATATGGCTGATCATAGCTTATATAATGTGTTTCACATAGTCTATCCTTGCGGTTAATTTGCCTATACACGTTGTTATAAACCAGAGAATAAAATAACGTTTCTGTGCATTTGATTCCAGGGGTCCGGGGAGGGTTCCAACCCGGCGGTGGGGTGTGGGGGATGCCGCCATCCCCCACAAATGCAGAGTCCATCAACAAAATAAAGATAACCGTTTCCTCATCCAACCATTTACACTATCCTCTCGCTTGCCGTTGCTTTGCACCCTCACCGAAAACCTCTTCCCCTTACACCCTCTCACAGACCCTCGTGTCATTCCGAGCGAAGTCGAGGAATCCCCTAAGAATTCAAATGTAGATTTTCTTATCTAAGGAAAACTCGATTGAACTATTCTAAATGGCGTGAGACAAACATGAATAGAATTTCGTTCTCATCAAAATATAATGTAATGGGATCTTCATCCTCGCCAGAAAACTTATACCAGCAATAGAAATATCCATCTTCAAAAGAATTACAACCTTGCTTATACTCTCCGATCAGTTCTTCCACCTCGTCAAATGTTGGCAGTGGGTCATCCTGCATTTCTGGGGCTTCGTAAAGGAACCTGTAAACATCACCATAAAATTGATAACTGTATACTTGTTTTGATGTGTTACATCGGCGCTCCCCTGATCTTAGATTGAATATTTCGCATAATTTTTCTATTGTTTCTTGAGGTAGAGGGCTGAGTGTTTCTCTCCAAGCCATATCCCTTTTATAGTCATCGATTAAAAATCTGGAGAATATGTAAAGCATTCCCACAAAAGCTACAAGGAATAAGACTACACCAGTGAGTAGTAATAGCCTAAAAAATTTTTGTGTGTATATATTAATATCCATTATTTGTTACACCTGTGGTTTGAATCCAGGCTAACAAATAAGACGAAAACATTCACTATCCATAATAATGGAAATTTTCAGTTCCCAATTCCTTTGCGGTTTCTTTGGCTTTATTGACAATTTCTTCCCAAATTTCACTTTCATGAAAATTTTCAATTAGGCTTGTCTTGGGTAATAATTGTATTCTTTCTTCATAGAAATTGGAGAACTCTATGATTTTTTCTTTCTCTGTTTTGCTGAAAAATCTATCAAACCACTTCTTGCCTATCGGATAATGATCGTCAAACCACATACAAACAAGCTCATTCGGTACGCTTGCATTGGGTACATCCTCTTGGTATCTAATTTGTTCCTCTTTGCTTGCGATTAGGTTAATTAACCCGAATATACACTTCCGAGTAAGGCTTCTCTCATCTTGGAATTCATTATCCATAATTTGGAAACAATCCTTTTCTTCCCTCACCCCGGCTTCGTAAAATACCCCAGCGCAATCCGCAGCCTTTCCTCCACATCCTTCGGCGCGTCCTTCGGGATGATTTGCAGCGCCGCTTGTGCCTCCACGATGCTGTAGCCTAACGCCGTCAGCGCCGCAAGCACCTCCGTGTCCACCTCGTCCAGCGCCGAGATCGGCTCCAGCCCCTCCACGTCCTTCACCTTGTTCTTCAAATGCAGCAGTATCTTCTCCGCCGTCGTCTTCCCTACCCCCGGGATCCCGCTGAAGACCTCCGCCTGCTCGCCGAACACCGCCCGCCGCATCGCGTTGGGCGTCAATGTCGAGAGTGCCGCCAGCGCCAGCCGCGGCCCCACCCCGCTCACGCCCAGCAGCAGGGTGAAGAACTCCCGCTCTTCCTTCGTCAAGAAACCGTACAGCGTCAGTTCGTTCTCCCGCACCACCAGGTACGTGTGTAAAGACACCGTTCCCCCGACCTGCGTTTCTGCCGTCAACCCGGCCGGAACGTGCACCTGCAAACCCACGCCCCCCACTTCGATCACCAGGCTGCCCTCGTCCTTTTCTGCCACGCGTCCGGTTAGTGCCGCAATCATCCTTGCTCCTTTATACCAGGAAACCCACGCTGATGCCCGTGATTAACACCAGGGCGATTCCCGGCCAGATGGCCTTGCGCAAACCCGGCGACCCGCCAATCAACACGATAGCGCCCTTCGCGATAGTATTCGACATCGCTGCCAGCACGATCGCCCTCGATGCTGTCCCTAATTCCAGCGCCCCTGTGTTGCTCAACTCGGACATCGACAGGGTGATAGCATCCACGTCCGCCAGCCCCGACAGGATGCTGGAAAAGAAGATTCCCGTGTCCCCATAATACAGGTACGCCGTTCGAGAGATCAGCAAGATAAACGCGTACAGCAGGCCGAACTTGATTGCCGAACCCAGGTCGATGGGGTTGGTCAGCGCCAGTTCGCTTTTTCCTGTTGGGCGGCGGGAGAAGAACAGGTACGCGCAGTACAGCAGGGCCACAGCACCCGCCGCCGCGATCGGCACCCACACGATTTCCAGCAGCCCCTGGTTGAGGACCCCCACCTCGATCAGCACCCGGGCGAACATCACCGTCCAGGCGATGGTGATGCCCAGGGCCAGCGGTTTCGCCAACCCCGACTCTCGTTTGCTGCGTTCCGAGAAGCTCAGCGTCACTGCCGTGCTGGACGCCAATCCACCCAGCAGTCCCGCCAGCGTCACGCCCTGGTCCGAGCCGACCACCTTCATGAACACGTACCCCAGGAAGTTGATCCCCGAAATGAACACCACCATCAGCCAGATATTGAAGGGGTTCAGCACGTCGAAGGGCGGCTCCAAGAAGCTGCGGTTGGGGAGTAGAGGTAAAACGATGGCGCTGATGACTGCTAACTGCAGGGCCGCGAACACCTCTTCCCGTGTGAGGGCTCGCACGAACCTATCTGTCTCTAATTTTATGGATAGCAGCACCGTCGTCGCGATGCCGATGGCCGCCGCTGTCGTCAGGTTCCCGTAGTAGCACAGCACCCCGATCAACACCGCGATAACGATGGCCACCTCCGAAGTGATCCCCACCTGCTCGCGTTTCCAGGCGTCCGAAAAGTACGCGATCGACGTGAAGACCCCAAAGATAAGCAGCACCCCGATTAAGATGAAGGGGCTTTCCAGTTGGTCTGAGATCATCGCTGCCAGGCATCCCCCCATGCTCAGCAGCGCGAAAGTCCGTTCTCCTGCGATGATGTCCCGCCCGTCCTTCCCGTGCGAGAATTCCCGCTGCAGCCCGATGATAAAACCGATCCCTAAGGCCATCGCGAATCGTATGAACAGGTCGTATTCAGCCGTCATAGTGTTTCCTTCATATTTCTATTGGGACGCTGGCTAAGGGTCGCCGCGCCGTAATATTCGTAGGGAAGGGTCGTCGGAAACGAAATTTCCACACCCTTCCTCCTGCTCACATCAAATCTTTCATCTTGATACTATGCAGGTGACAAATAGCAACCGCCAGTGCGTCGGCAGCGTCGTCGGGTTTGGGCGTTTCATCTAAATTCAACAGCGTCCGTACCATGTCCTGCATCTGGACTTTGTCCGCCCCCCCGTATCCCGTGATCGCTTGTTTGATTTCCAGCGGTGTGTATTCGGCGACAGGCACACCCGCCTGGGCCAAAGCCAGTAAAATCACTCCCCGCCCCTGCCCGACCGTGATGGCTGTTTTCACGTTCCGCTGGAAGAACAGCATCTCCACCGCGCTGCTCTCTGGTTGGTGGCGGGTGAGGATTTTGTTCAGCTCATCATGGAGCAGCACGAGGCGCTCCGCCATTGGACACTTTGCCGGGGTTCGAATGGCCCCGTATTCCACCGCCTTCAGCGTGCCGTCCTCGTTTTCACGCACCAGCCCATAGCCGGTGATGGCTGTACCGGGGTCGATCCCGATGACCAGCATCGGTCAGGCTGCCTCGAGTTTCTCCAGAGCCGCATCTGTGATTGCCAGGTTCGAGTCCACCTTCTGGACGTCGTCCAGCTCTTCCAGGTCCTCGATCACATGCATCACTTGGAGGGTTTTTTCGATATCCAGTTCAATTTCCTGGTTGGGGATCATCCGTAGGGTGGCCTCATCGGTCTGGATGCCGGCATCCTGTAGGCGGTCGCTGATTGTCTTGAACATATCCGCTGCGCCGATGATCTCGCTTGACTCAGCGTCGTACACCACGTCGTCCGCGCCGGCTTCCACGGCCAGTTCGAAGATGTCGTCCTCGCTGTGTCCCTCACCCGGAAAAGTGAAATAGGCTTTGGGTGTGAACTGCCAGGCCACCGAACCCACTTCTCCCATGCTGCCGCTGGCCCGGGTCAATACGTGGCGCAGGTCGGCCACTGTGCGGTTGCGGTTGTCCGTTACCGTCTCGATGATGAGGGCTACGCCGTGAGGGGCATAACCCTCGTAAACGATTTTTTCCAGCGCCGCGCCGCTCTTGTCCTCCCCCGTCCCCCGCTTGATCGCTCGCTCGATGTTGTCCTTGGGCATATTGTTGGCCCGGGCTTTATCGATGGCTAATCGCAGGTTGAAATTCACGTCAGGGTCGCCGCCCCCTTCGCGGGCGCTCATCGTGATAGCGCGCGCCAACTGTGTGAACAACTTACCTCGCTTGGCATCGGCGGCTCCCTTCTTGCGTTTGATCGTCGACCATTTGCTGTGTCCAGACATATCCTTCTCTCCTGAATCACCTATTCTCGAACATTCAGACGAGTTATGCGATTATACCATTTTCACCCCCCCATTCCTTATTCCCGATTCCCTTCTCCCTCCCTGCCCAACCACTATCCAACTATCCAACTATCCAACTGCCCAATTACCTGATTGCCACATCCTCACGCAACCAGCCGCTGCCTGACTAAAGACTAAAGACTAACGACTAAAGACTATCGACTTCCCATCCCCCCCAATTCCTCCTATAATATTAAATGAAAGAGGATCCCAATGAAAGAAGCCATGCTCTACGAAAAACTGGATGATAATCAGGTGCGCTGCCACCTCTGCGGCCACTACTGCGTCATCCCCGAAGGGAATTTCGGGGTCTGCCAGGTTCGCCAGAACGTGGATGGTACCCTCTACACCCTCGTCTACGGAAGCGCCATCAGCCAGAACGTCGATCCTATCGAGAAGAAACCCCTCTACCACTTCTACCCCGGCTCCGGTTCCTTTTCTGTCGCCACCCTCGGGTGCAACTTCCAATGCAAATGGTGCCAGAACTGGGAGATTGCCCAGATGCCCCGTGATCGTGGGCTGATAAGAGTCCCCCACACCTCCCCCCAGGAACTCGTCGATAAAGCCCTGTCGTCCAACTGCAAGAGCATCGCCTACACCTACACCGAGCCGACCATCTTCTTCGAATACGCCTACGACACCGCCAGGCTCGCCCACCAGGCCGGTATCGCCAACGTCTACGTCACCAATGGCTACATGACCACAGAAATGCTGGATGCCTTCCACCCCTACCTGGATGCCGCCAACGTGGACCTCAAAGCCTTCTGTAAACAGACCTATCACCGTTATGTCAGCGCCGGGCTTCAACCCGTATTGGACGCCTTGGTGAAAATGAAAGAACTCGGGATTTGGGTGGAGGTGACCACCCTGGTCGTGCCCGGGATCAACGATGAGCCCGCCGAACTGCTCGACGCGGCCACCTTCATCTTCAGGGAGCTTGGCCCCGACACCCCCTGGCACCTCAGCCGTTTCTTCCCCCATTACCAGTTGCCCAACGTCCCCCCCACGCCTGTGGTGACCCTCCGCCAGGCCCAGGAGATTGGCCAGGAAGTCGGCTTGCGCTACGTCTACATGGGCAACGTCCGTGAGGAGAGCAACACCTATTGCTATAATTGCAGTGAACTGCTCATCCAACGGCAGGGCTATTGGATCGCTGCCAACAAAATCGCAGATGGCAAATGCTCCAATTGCGGCGCCCAAATCGCTGGCGTGTGGGGCTAGAGAATGATTTCCCGGCGTTTGTATAATTCATCTGCCTGAACCGATTTTGGCGTATAATATTGTACGGGTACGGAAAGCTGCTTCTTTACTATTATTGGCCGATTTCTAAAAAGCAGTGATTCATATCAAGGTAAAAATTCCAAAATATCACACACCAAAGTTAGCGTTGAGGGTAAAGTATTTTCTTTATGCTTTGGTTTGGCATAGACGCTGCCGCTCAAAGTTGATCGTCTTATCCTATCTATGTCGGGAGATAGAGAATGCCGTTCAAACGCTTTCTATTCATCTTTTTTATCATCATAGGAATACCGGTATGGACGAGCGCCTGCGACCAACCCGGGCCCGCCACCGTCGTTCCCCGGTCGACCGACACAGATAAACCACCCACACCAACGCAGATAGTGGCACAGGTTACTCATATGCCCACCCCTGTTCCAGCCTTCTCCCAACAAGAGTATGAGTTGGGCTTGATTATCTACGATGACCGCTTCATCAAACCCTGGAGTTGTAATGCCGATGGAGAGTTTCAGGAGTCTAACGTGGCCTTCCAGGGCGAAGAATCTATCCAGGTATCCCTCGTCCCTGATGGCGCTGTTTATTTCAACAACAACAGGCCGCCCCATGTTCCCTTTTATACCTGGTTGGCTTTCTACTTCAACGCGGGAGCTGTCGCCGACCAGCAGCTCTACGTGGAGATGAAAGCGGGCTTCCGGATGCCCGGCCGTGAAGTCGAATTGGGCGAGAGGGTGGACCTGCTCGATTACGTCGATGATGGCCAGCTCCAACCTTGGCACTGGTACCATGTCGCAATTCCCCTCAATCTGCTTGACCCGCAAGGCAAAGATTTCGTTTGGATCGAGATCGGCGATGCCTCCGGGGACGGTGCTTCCACTTTCTACATCGACGATATTCGCTTTGTACCCACTGTACCTTAATAACAAGGTGTCAGGCAGGCAAACCTGCTGCTTGTTTATTATCTATTGGAATAATGGAGATTGATCGAATAATTGTAGCTGCAAGAGGAGGTGTTATTTGATTGATATTTCCCAAACCAAAACTGCCTGTTTCTTTTTAAACCACTTATAAAAGAGGAGACTATAAAATGAAGAAACTTTTCCTGCTCGCGACGGTTGTGCTGCTCGCAGCTTTCGCGCTGTCCGCCTGCGGCGTGGCGCAAGATGAATACGATAGAGTAGTAAGCGAGTTGGCCGCTGCGCAGTCGCAGATCGATAATCTGGAATCCCAGTTGGAATCCGTCAACGATAATAATGTCGCTTTAAAAGATGAATTGGATGCTGCTGTGGCTGAATATGATAGTCTATACGCCATGTGCGAAGAGACTGAGTCCGACTGTGACACCGTCATACAAGAACTCGATGACATGCTTAAAAGCAACAAACCATATCTCGACATCCTTATCGAACTAGCTGGCCCTGCCATCACTGGCGATGGCCTCAGTGAAACCACGCTAAAAAGCACGGTTGAAACCTATGTCATGGAAACAGAGGATGATATCCTTCAAGCGCGTTACGATGACTGGGCGAAATCCCCCACCAACAGGTCCATGGCTTATGCTTTGTTCTGGTACGTTTTGACCGAGATGGAAGACCAGGTCTTTGGATTTATGCCGACGCCGATGCAGTGAGTTTACCGCTGCGCTTACAAGTAAATGATAGGAGAACCCCATGAAAAAATCCATGAAAGGCGTAGGCCTGATGGTTTGCCTTCTTCTGGTTGCGGTGTTCGCCGCAGCTTGCGGGCCGCCGGAGACCATCACCAATACCTATACAGAGGCCGAATTCCAGCTGGAGGAGTTTATCTGCCAGGATAATGCCCTCAACATAGATTTTCAACCCGGCAAGATTGTCTGCACTGGCTACCTTGAAGGTGAACAGGCGCTGCTTGAACTCATCCCTAAAATTGAGGCTGGCGAGCTGTATTTTCAAGCCCAGCTCTTTACGCTTGGGGGCGAAGATGTATCATCGGATGAGATCGCCGAATTAAATGAAGGGATGAAGGAAAACACCTACGATACGGAAGAAGGTTATGACATTACCTCTGTCGTCATCACCGGCGACGAAATGGTCATCACCAGCACGATACAGTGATTTGCCCCGCACCCCCACGGGACATTGAGCCGCTTCCCGCTGGATGACCGGGACGATCGATTTACACGGGGGCGGGTTCCCTGCCCGCCCCTGATTGTATTTAAAATCGAAAAATTTCGTGAATTCGTGTCTTAGCGGTTGATACCTACCCCTTCAAGAACACTGCCGCCCCATATCCCACCACCCGCCCGTAGTCCCCGCTGGATTTCCCCGACGTGCTGTGGTGCAGCACCTCAGCCCTCGTCGCACCCAAGGCCTTCGCCGCTTCCATCACCGCGATCACCGCCATGATCCCGCATGCCTCCCCCTTGCCGCACTGCATCGCCGCCGCCATCCCCTCCGGCGACAGGGCTGCCACCTGCTTCAGCATCTCCTCGTCCAGACGCTTCGCCGCCTCTTCGGCGTGGAAATGCGATAGGTCCGTGCTCGCCACCAAGAGCGCCTTGCGCCCTTTGAGGATTTCCGCCAACCCCGCCCCCAGTGCTTTGCCGGTGCCCAGGTCAACACCCGAGAGCATCACCGGCACAAGCTTGAAGTCCCCTTCCAGCGCCACCTGCAAAAAAGGCAGTTCGATCTCCAACGAGTGCTCGGGGTCCTTCGAGAGGGACATGAGTGGCATATCCGTCGCCTCGCCTAGATAATCACTCAGACTTTCCAGGGCTTCTATATCGATAGGTACAACACCAAGCGGTGTCTCATAGGCTTCGTGTGCCGAGGTCAACAATGGGTACCTTTGGAATTGGTGGAAGGGGGATATGACTGCGACGAGGTCGTAAGACTGCCCCAACACGCACCGGAAAGCGTACCCGGCGGTTGGGCCGGAATACACGTATCCGGCGTGGGGCGCCATGATGGCGGCTACCTCCCCGGGCAGCTCGGGGACTTCGGCCTGGTTGATGTACCCCCGCACCTCTTCCCGGAGTTCGTCCGGGTGGCCGCTGTACCACGTCCCCGCAATCGGCGATGGGCGGATATCTATGTTTGCCATGGCTTATTCTAGCATTTTTTGGGGGATAAACTCAATAGGAAATGGGAAGCTGTAACCTGTAAAAATTTAGGGGTGGGGGGTATTTTACAGGTCTTACAGGTCGTTACAGGTGCTACAGGTCTCTACAACCCGCTACAGGTTGCTACAACCCTCTACAGGTTGTTATAACCCGCAGGCGTTGGCCGGGGTTGCCGCTGCACCACGTCCCCGCGATCGGCGATGGGCGGATATCTGTAATAGCCATGGCCTATTCTAGCATTTTTTGAGGGGGGGATTCAAGGGGAAAACAAGGAATGAGGACCCGGAGATTAGGTATGGGATAGGTGAGGTGTAGCGTTTAATAAGGGAAGTATACGCTACACCTCGTGATAGGTTAAATAATTTTACTCGCCTTCGTCTTTCTTCCAACCTTGGCCATCAGGGGGGCCGGTGGTTTTATCTGTTTTTTTCAGCAGGCCAGGGGGGCTTTTGTCATGGTCAGCGTTGCTGACGATCCCCATCTCCTGCCATATTTGCCCCCATCCCAACCCTGATTCACGCGCTGCCAGCATATCCCCAACGGAACTGGTCGCCCCCTCCATCTGGCCTGTCTGCAGGGCTAACATGATTTGTCCAAAGCCAACGCCCTGGCAGTAATAGCCCATTACCTCATCCGCCGATACACCGTAGGTGTTTGCGATGTTGGCCGCAAAGGGATGGTCTCCTTCTTTATCACCAGAGCAGTAAGCGCTGCTTACCTTCCCGCCTTCTCCTTCGCCTTCATTGCCTTCGGTATTATTTTTATCCAGGCCCTTGCCTTTGCCTTGGGCATTGCTGTTGTCTTCACCCTCATCATCGTCGCCGTTATCTGCTCCGACAGATTTTACCGAATCGGCCTGCACGCTCCCATCTCCGTTAAAAGTCCCTTTGACGTGCACGCTGGAGCCTACCAGACCTGCGTCGAAGGTCTCACCAGGAGCAGGATGAACGATCACACTAGAGCCATCCTTTAATTGGACCGTGAGGGTCCCGTCACCGTTGAATGAGGTCACTTCTCCGTTTAAGTTCGCCTTCTCTTGTTGGGCAAAAGCCACCGTGGCGGTGAGCAAAGTAACGAGAATGACCAGGCTTGCAATCGTGATGTTTTTTTTCATGAGCTTGCCTCCGCGAATTGAACGTAATCGTCTAATCAGTATATCCAATCGATTCCCATATTTCTTCCCAGGTTTGTCCATCCGCCAGGAGTTGGAGTAGATCTTCAGCGGATTCTCCTGTATCTTTCTCCGTTTGGAGGGCCACGAGGATATCTTCAAATTCAGCCCCGTTGCAGAACCAGGTCATCACGTCTTCATAGTCAGCTTCTTCAAATTGATCTGCAATGGCCTGGCCGACAGCGTGAGTTTCTGGACCCAGGCAGTCTGGCCCGGAAGTTTCTATTGGGACAACCGTTTCATCCACTTCGACGGCCTGAGTCTCCGGCTGTGGTTGGTCGTTGGATGTGTCGAGAGCACCCTGGGATTGCGTACAGGAAGCTAGTAGAAAGATGGAAATAATAAGAAACAAAATGCGTTTGTTCATATTTACATCATATCAATGATAGGAAGATAGTAGATAGCCCCCCAGTACTAAAAACGTCTTTCTCACACTTTTGTAAGATCGGCTTTCAAGTACGATACTTGTAAAAGAATCACAGGCCTTCTCCCACCGCCGCGGGAGAGGGGCACAAAGCGCGTGATACATTTGAGCCTTATCTGGGGTGAGGGCAGGATTCAAGAGGTAATCGCGAAGCTGTAACCTGTAAAGGTTTGGGGTGGGGGGTATTTTACAGGTCTTACAGGTCGTTACAGGTGTTTACAGGTTTACAGGTTAGGGTACGGGAGGGATTGACAAACTTAACAGGTCTTAACAGGTTATAACAGGTTTAAATGGTTATTAAATTTCCCCCTCACCCAGCCTCTTTATCTTCGTGTTTGAGCGAGTGGTCAGTAAAGATTTGAGAAGGGATATTAAGGCATTAGATGTGGGGAGACCAATACATCTTGGTGTCTTATTAAACCATTTAATACTATATAATATTGAAAATACAGTCAATGGGTGAAATAATATTATGCGCATAGGTATAAGTACTAGATTCGAATATGAAAAATTTTGGGGAGTAGATCCAGGCGTTGAAGCTAAAATGCACCGGATACACGCCTATCCTGCAAAGTTTCCCGCTTTTATCACACCAAAGGCGATTGAATATGCTAGACACGAGGGTGTAAATGTAGAAATTATCGCGGACATATTTTGTGGGTGTGGGACTACTGCTCTGGAAGCTAACAAATTGGGCATAAATTTTTGGGGTTGTGATATTAACCCGATCGCTACTTTAATAGCTAGAACTAAAAGTAAAAAGTATAAATCTGAAAAACTTGAAACATATAAAAATCAAATAATGGAGGAATTTACTAATATTGATGTAAAACAATACGACCTTGAAAAAATGAATTCCAGAATAAGATATTGGTATGAGAAAAACCAAATCATTGATTTGTTGAAGTTAAAGAAAAGTATAGAAGCTGTCCTTCCCAAAAATAGTCATTATAAATCATTTTTCCTTTGCGCATTCTCTAATATATTGAAATCAACCTCAAAGTGGTTAACAAAATCAATTAAACCTCAAATCGACCCATATAAAAAACCCGCGGATGTTGTATATGCATTTAATGAACATTATAAATTTATGTATTCTGCAAATGAAGAGAATGTATATACTAAATGTTCTAAATCAGAAATTATTGAGGGTAATATTTTAAAAATGAAATTTAAGAAATCGTTCGTAGACTTATTAATTACTAGCCCCCCATATGTTACATCATACGAATATGCGGATTTACATCAACTTTCAACCTTATGGCTTCAAGTTGTTGATGATTATCGGGAATTAAGGAAAGGGACCATAGGTAGTGTTTTTAGTAAATATGACTATATAAAAGGTGATAAATCAATTATTGAGCCGGGTGATAAGATTGTTGACCGATTAGATAAAGTTGACACAGGGAAAGCAAAAGCAGTATATAAATATTTTAAGGATATGCAAGAAGTAACAAATAAATGTTTTTCTATGGTTAATCCAGGAGGAATGGTATTTTTTGTGATTGGTAACACAGAATATAAGGGGGTTCAAATTCATAATTCTGAACACTTATTAAATTCTCTTGCTTATGCTGGTTTTAAAAATCTAAAAAAGATTAAGAGAAAAATTTATAATAAAAATTTACCCCCCTACCGTGATGAAATTGGCAGATTTACAACAGATAAAACGAAAAGAAAGATTTACTCTGAAGAATTTATAGTGGTTGGGAGAAAACCTTGTGAGCAGCCAAGAAACCTCTTTTAAGCCATATGCAAGATTATTAACAATGTTGGGGGATCAATTAATCAAAAATGAACAAATAGCTTTAGTTGAATTAATTAAGAATTCGTATGATGCAGATGCTGATTGGGTAAAAATATCATTTAATAATTTTGGAGATAATTTTGAAACAAATGATGACTCATCTATTGTTATTGAAGATAATGGGAAAGGTATGACCTTAGATGAAATCAATAATGTTTGGATGAGGCCTGCAACACCCAATAAAGTTAGCCCTAACAGGGAGGAGAAATTTACAACAGAAAAAGGGAGAGTTATTCAGGGTGAAAAAGGAATTGGTCGATTTGCTATTCTCAAAATGGGTAAGTATGTAAAAATAACTACGCGCCCCCAAAAACAAGAAAATGAATACCTACTGACCTATGATTTTGAAAAATATGATGATGATTTCCTAAGTGAGAATGGGGTAAAAAAGGATATATTTTTAGATGATCTCCATATATTATTAGAATCTCGAAAACCTAAAGAAATACAATCAAAAAAAATAAAATTAGGCGGAAAGACCAAAAATAGATCTCCCCATGGAACAAAAATTGAAATAAAATCAAATAAGATTAACTGGACAAAGAGGAAAATTGAAAATGTCCAAAAACAAGTTAACAGCATTAATGCAGGTTATGCCTCAGTAGCTTCAAAAAAACAAAATGATTTAACTATACAAATATATTTTTATAAGGATGATGAGCTTTTACCTTTTCAAGAGGAAAAAGAATTAGAATTAAATCAACTATTAGAAAATTATCCTGTATTCAAAATAACAGATGGTGAATTTGATGATAAAGAAAAAAGTTTTAGTTTTCAGATTAATGGAATACCAAAGAAAATTACATTAGATGATCCCCTTATAACAGGTTTATCTATTTACAGAAATAGATTTATTGAAACACAACAATCAGGTGACAAGATAAATGTGTTTGAAAACAGATTACCTGAGTGTGGGCCTTTTAATTTTGAATTTTATGTTTTTGATTTTTCAAATAATGCTGACAAGAAGTATTTTTTGTCGAGACAACAAAAAGATATCATTAAAGAACATAGAATTTATTTATACCGAGATGATATTAGAGTTTTTCCATACGGTGAACCTGATAATGATTGGTTACAAATTGATGTTTTCCGAGGGACAATTGCAGCGGGTTCATTCTTGAGTAATGATCAAGTTGTGGGGAATATTAATATCAGCAGGTTAGGAAATCCGAAATTAAAGGATAAAACCAACCGGGAAGGATTAATAGAAGAGGGAGAAGCGACTTCAGATTTCATTGGGTTAATTCAAGTATTCTTGTCGTATATTAAACAACACCCATATAATCAATACCGTCAAAAACTTAAATCGAGGGAAACTCAAGTTATTTTTCAAAATAAATTGGTCGAGGAGAAATTTATTGATTTAAAAGATAAATTTAAATCTGACAAAAAGATTACTCAAATTATCAATGATGTTGAAAATACTTATCAAAAGGAAAGATTATATCTAGTTGAAAGAGCGGAGGTTACAGAAGATTTAGCTGCAGTTGGATTATCAGTAGAAACGGCTTCGCATGATATTTTATTAATAATGCACCGATTTCGGACAGCAACTAGTAATTTAGTTCAAGAAGCCATAAAAGGACCTGTAGATTCGGAATTTTTAATAGGCGAAGTAAATAAAATTGAAGGAATGGCCTCATTTATTCATAGCCAACTAGAGAATATTCAAACTCTTTTTAGGTCAGCAAAAAGAAGGCCGAGAAGAATTAAAGTTGAGGAAATTCTAGAAAAAGTCTTTAAGATTTTTGAAAAAGACATGAAAAAATTAAATATTCAATATAAGCCAATATCTAAAGGCCCGCCTTTATTCGCTAAATGTACTGATGCTTTGTTAATGCAGCTTTTCTTAAATCTATTCGATAATTCTTTATATTGGCTTCAAGAAATTAATAAGTCTGACAAAGAGGTCAGAGTCACAATGGATGGTGATGCCAGAAAATTAATTTTTTCCGACAATGGGCCTGGAGTACATGAGGATGATATACCTTATATATTTGAACCCTTTTATTCTGGAAAAGGTGATGAGGGTAGAGGACTTGGGCTTTATATATCAAGACAATTGTTAGAACGAGTAGATTACTCTATTGATTTAGCAGATACTAAAAATGAAAAAATCCTTTCAGGGGCAAATTTTGTTGTGTGGTTTCTAAAAGGGGAATGATGATGACAAATTCTACTTTATTCGAAGGTGTTGTAGTTGTAATTGATGACGAAATTTTTAATTCTGAGAGTGAAGATATTATTGTTGATACATGTGAAAAATTAGAGGAAGCGAATTTCCCTCTCGTGAAATATGAGAATGTCCCAGATGAAAATATTGTTAAAAATCTAATTAATGTATCTTTCATAATTTTGGACTGGGATTTTGTTGGCGTTGTTGAAGGTTTAAATATTGGTATATCTGATTTAAAAAGGAGAAGGAAAGAGGAAGTTATTAATTTTATCAAAAATATCTACAGCTTAGCTTTTTTACCGATATTTATTTTTAGTAACCAATCTGTAGAAGATATAATTGCTGATTTAGAGCATGAAAAGTTATATAAATCTAACCAAAACCAAGACAATTGTATTTTTATTCAAAATAAGGCAAGCGAAGTCTCAATTTTTGATGTTTTAAATGATTGGATTTCAAAAAATTCTTCAATTTATGTTCTAAAAAATTGGGAGAAAAGTATTCACAAAGCAAAAAATAACCTCTTTTGGTCATTTTATGACATTGCTCCTAGTTGGCCAAAAATTATGACACAAACAATTAAAAAGGATGATCAGGATTTAGATATGGAATTGGGGGCAATGATTACTAAGAATATGATATCAAGAGTCGATAATTATGGTTTTGAAGAAGAAAGATTAATTGGGCAAGATCCTGTCTCTGAAGAAGATGTTAAGAAGGTGCTAGAAGGAGAGAAATTTATTGATGGCAAATTACTTAATAAAGAATATTCATATAATGGTGATATCTATTTTCATGCTGAGTGTGAGGGAGAAAAGAAATATTATATGAATATCCGTCCTCAGTGTGACCTTAGAGGAACTAGTCATGGATTATATTGTATTAGAGGAAAGGAAATTAATTTTTCTGGAGATAATGTTACGGAGGATAATGGGCAAATTCTTGAAAAAGTAAATGAGGTCATAGTGTATGGTATTTGCGAGGGGAAAACCATTAAATTTTTTTTGAAAGAGTTAAAATTAATTAAATTCAATGCTACATGGAAAAATAGACGCATTGGTAGACTTCTACCTCCCCATATTACTCGAATCAATCAAAAGTTTTCCTTTTATATTCTTCGTGAAGGTTTACCAAGATTACCTGATGTTATTTTTAATAAGCAATCTACTGACTGACACTCCCTAAATCCACTACTGTAACAGATTCTGCACCCCTACTCCCTAATTAATCATTCAACAATCCCCCCCCATCACCAGCAGTTTCTTGCCCTCACGGTGGAGCGGCTCGATGAAGGCTGCCATGCGGCTCACCCGCCTGAAATATTTGGGCATCTCGTCCTCTGCCAGGGTGCGGAAGCCGAATTTGCGGTACAGCGGCCCCATGTCCGATACGCACATCAGATACAGCGGGGTATCCACCTCCGCTATCAGGTATTCGATGATGGCGCGGGCCACGCCCTTCCCCTGCCAGGCAGAAGTCACCGCTATCGATGCCAGTTCCAAGGAGCCATCGCTGTGGGGTTTGAGCTGGCCACAGCCAATCACCTCCCCATCCGGCGTGACCGCCAGGGTGAAGCGCTCCCATTCTATGCCGGTGGGGTTGATACGCCCTTCGATTACGAGGTCGTAGATGGCGGGGGTATCTTGTTTTGCTGCTGGCCGGAGGGTGAAATCCATCCAGCCTTATTCCATCTCCGCATTCAAACGTTCGGCCCGCTTCCGCCAGTAGAGCAGGAAAACCGAGCCCATGTGCTCATCGACACTGTCGCGGGACAGGAGCAAGAACAAGGTCTCCAGGCGGGAGATGATGAACACGACCACCATGAGGAGGAACAGCCAGCGGGCATAGCCCTCGAAGAGAAATGCCTGGGAGATGAAGATGATTTGGAGACCCCCGTAGAGCTTGCCGGAATATAGATGCAGGTTGGCGAAGCGTTTGAATTTGATCAGGCCGGTGAGCATGCCGGCGGGGTATAAAATGATGGCTGTGAGGAAAAGGACTTTGTTGTCTTGATAGACCTGCGGTTCGAGCATCAACAGCCAGACGATGGCGGATAATCCTAGAATGTGGTCGGCGATGGAGTCGAACTGGCTGCCGAACTTGGTGACCATGTTCAAGTGCCTGGCGGCAAGCCCGTCGAAGGCGTCCGTGAGACCGGCGATGATGAGGCCAATGCCAAGGTAGAACGAATAGCCCTTGAGCGCCAGGACCCACAACACGGGGATGAGGAGGAAGCGCGTGAGGGTGAACAGATTGGGGGGTTTCTTCAGGTCTTGTACCAGTTCTCTTCTCATTGTGACACCTCCGCCGCTACTCAGAGAGCAGCTCATGCAATAATTCTCTCGCCATATTCGGGTCGGCCTTGCCCTGGGATTTCTGCATGACCTGCCCGACGAACCAGCCGATGAGGGTGTCTTTGCCCTTCTTGTAGGACTCGACCTGGTCGGGATTGTCCGCCAGGACCTGTGCGGCCAATGACCGGATGGCATCCAGGTCGCTGACCTGACCCAGGCCTTCCGACTCGACAATTTTTGCCGGGGCCTCCCCGCCGACCTCGACCTTCTCCAGGAGAGCTTTCCCGGTGGGGGTGTTGACGGTGTTGGCGTCGACCATTTTGATAATATCGGCGAGGTACTCCGGTTTCAGCTTGAGCTCCCCGGCGGTGATGTTGGCCTCGTTCAACATGCGTAAGACGTCGTTCATCAGCCAGTTCGAGACACGCTTGGGGTCGCCGCCGTAGGCTTTGGCCGTGCTCTCGAAATAATCCGACAGGCTGCGTTCGCCGGTGAGGATGTCGGCATCGTACTCCGGCAAGTCGTATTCCTCCAGGAAACGCGCCCGCCGCGCCAGGGGGAGTTCGGGGAAGTCGGTTAGGATGGCCTTCTTCCAGGCTTCATCGACGTGTACCTTAAGGAGGTCCGGTTCCTTGAAATAGCGATAGTCCGCCTCGGTCTCCTTGGAGCGCATCTTGCTCAAAGTCCCGGTGTCCTCGTCCCAGTCCAGGGTCCAGGCTTCCACCTTGTTCCCGGCTTCCACCTCGGCGATCTGGCGTTTGATCTCCTGTTCGACAGCGGTGCGAGCGGCTTCGATGGAGTTGACGTTCTTAATCTCCGTCTTGGGGTTGAGCCCTTCACTGCCCACCTCGCGGATGGAGATGTTCACATCCGCCCGAAGATGGGCCCTTTCCATGTTCCCTTCCGAAATATCCAGCCAACGGACGAGCTGGCGCATACGGATGAGATATTCGGCCACCTCGTTTGCCGAGCGCATGTCGGGCTGGGAGACGACCTCGATGAGGGGCACGCCGCAGCGGTTGAAATCGACCATGCGGCGCCCGTTCTCAATTTTGGTCTTGCCGGCTTCTTCTTCCAGGTGGAGCTTGAAGAGATTGACCCGGCGGGTATAGCCCTCCATGGGGAGGTCGATGTAACCCCCGACCCCGATGGGGTCGTGCTGCTGGGTAATCTGGTAGCCCTTGGGGAGGTCGGGGTAGAAGTAGTTCTTGCGGTCGAAGTAGGAGACCGATTGGATATGGGCGTTGAGGGCTTTTGCCAGCAGGACGCCCTTCTCTACGACGGCCTTGTTGGGCACGGGCAGCACGCCGGGCAGGCCGCTGCAGACCGGGCAGATGTTGGTGTTGGGATCATCGCCCCAGGAATCGGCCTTGCAGTCGCAGAATATTTTCGTGGTGGTGTTGAGCTGGATGTGGGTCTCTAACCCAATGATGGTTTCATATTCGGGCATGGTACTTTCTCCTAAGTATTACTTCTTCTCCTTCTCCTTCAAACGCTCCTGGACCTTCTCGCCGGTCAACTCACGGAGGGCATCTTTGGCGATCCATTTGGCGGTTTTATCTTCAATCTTTTCGATCTCCCGGGCCGTTTCGATGGCTTTGGCGTTCAGCGTCAGATTACGCTTACCGATGTTGCGCAAAGCCCAGTTGACGGCCTTCTTGACGAAGTTGCGCTCATCGGTGGCTTCCCGGATGATGAGGGAGAAATAATCGTCAAAAAAAACATCGGGCAGGGTCTTTAGATGAACCGCGACACAGGCTATCAAGACGAAGCCTGACCGTTTCACGTATTCACCCTGACGCCCGGCCCATTCTACAGCTTTATCGAAGGCCAGGTCGGTCTTGATGAAGAGGTTGTTGCAGACGAGATCGCATATATCCCATGAGTCGAAATCCTTGACCCAGGATTCCATCTGCGCTTCGGTCACCAGGGAGGGGTCGTCTATCATGCTCGCCAGGATACGGGCTTCGTGGATCTCGGTATCCCATAAAGCCTGAGCCAGTTCGTGGTCTACGCCGATGTCCTTGGCCAATTTGCGCAGCACGGGGACGCGCACGCCGTAGGCTTTATCCGTAATGACACCGACGCGCGCCATCCCCTCACGGTCTTCTTCGACCCCGAGGGACTCCAATTTTGCCAGGATTTGATCGGCTGTCGTCATCATTCACCTACAAAAAAGGCCAGAAGCAAAGCGCCGAGGAAGTGAAACAAGACAAAAACGACCATGGCGAGGAAGACGACCGCACAGGCATTCCTGACCTCTAGCCAGGCTTCTTTTAAGAATATCTTCACCCGATCCATCAGAGACCATTCAATACCTTGGGCCTTTCTTTTCGCCAGGGGTCACCGGCAGTGGCGACCTCGAAGGCGCGCCCGATACGCAGGAGGGTCGCCTCGGAGTAATCCGGGCCCATGAGTTGAATGCTCAAAGGGAGCCTGTCCTTGCTCAAGCCAGCCATCATCGAGAGGCCAGGAACGCCGGCGTGGTTGGCGGTGACGGTGAACTGGTCGGCGTACTGCATCAAGACGGTGTCGCCGTAGATCTCGCCAAAGCGGAAAGGAGGTGTGGGAGTGGTGGGAGTCAGCAAAGCGTCCAGGCGGTAATCCCCCTGAGGGTCGAAAACCCGGTCGAAATCCTGGCGGATGAGGGAACGCACCCGTAAAGCGCGCTGGTAGTAATGCTCGCTGTACTGGGCAGCGCTCACGTACATGCCCATCAAGATACGCATCTTGGGCTGCAAGCCGAAACCTTCGGCGCGTGAGCGCCGGTACATCTCCCGCAGGTCATCCACATGCTGTGAAGTACGGTGGCCGTATTTGACCCCGTCGAAGCGGTGCAGGTTGGAGGCGGCCTCCACCCGGGAGATGACGAAATAGGTGGGGATGCCGTATTTGGTATGCGGCATGGGGACGTTCTCGACGATCCTGGCGCCCATCTCAGAAAGCCTATCGGCGGCACTTTCAACGGCTGATTTGATTTCTTCCGAGATAGGCTCTTCGGACATTTTATTCTTATCGTGGTCGTAGTATTGGATGGTGAAGAAATCAGGGGACAGCCCGATGCGCATCCCCTTGACGCCGTCTTCAAGTTCTGCCGTGTAATCGGGGACGGGAATGGTGGCGGCGGTATCATCGTGGGAGTCCGGTCCGGCGATGACGTTAAGTAATATGGCGGCGTCGCGCACGCTGCGCGCCAAGGGCCCGGGGCAGTCCAACGAGGAACCGAAGGCAATCAGGCCGTAGCGGGAGACGCGCCCGTAGGTGGGCTTCACGCCCACGACGCCGCAAAAAGCTGCCGGCTGGCGAATCGAGCCGCCTGTGTCCGTCCCCAAGGAGAGGTTGCCCATCCCGGCGGCCACGGCGGCGGCGCTGCCACCCGAAGACCCACCGGTGACCCGGTCGGGGTCCCAGGGATTGCGGGGCGCGGGCTGGAAGGCAGAGGATTCAGAGGATGAGCCGTAGGTGAACTCGTCCAGGTTGACCTTGCCGAGGTTCACACCCCCGGCGGCCTCGACCCGGGAGACCGACGTGGCCGTGTAGGGGGCAATGAAGTTCGCCAAAATCTTCGACCCAGCGGTGGAGGGTGTCCCTTTGACCGTCAGAATATCCTTGGTGGTGAAGGGCACACCTGTCAGGGGGCCGGGGATCTCACCCTCAGCCAGTTTCTTATCGACAGCTTCAGCCTGGATGCGGGCGCGCTCGGGGGTCAGGGTGATGAAGGCGTGCACTGTCCGGGAGTCTTCCGGCAGGTCATCACCGGGGTCCAATGTGCCGGGACGCCCGTCCACAGCCTCGATCCGTTTAAGGGACGACTCGAGCGCTTCCACAGCCGACACCTCACGTTTGCGGATCAATTCGACTAATTCATGTGCAGGCAGATCGCAGAGTTCCATCTTAGGTCCTTAGGTCAAATCCTCGTGGGGGATATCGGGGACAACGAAATAGGTGCCGTCCGAGTCGGGCGCCTGGGCGAGGATCTCTTCCGGGTTTGGATAGGGTTCGTGTACATCCTCGCGCACCCGGGGGCTGTTCTCAGGGGTATAAGGGACGCCGTGTGAAGCGGCCTGGGTGTCTTTGTCCAGGGGGATGGCGGCCAGTTCGGCCACCGCGGTGAGCTGGTTGTTCAACTGCCGGTAAAGGTAATCCGCTTCCTCCGGGCTTAGTTCCAAGGCGGCCAGTTCCACCATTTTGTCGAATACGTCTCGTGTAATTTCATCAGTCATGGGCTGTTTCCTATTCTTTGTCGATGCCTGTCTTCTTCCATATTAAAAAGACATCTTCATATTTTACCGCAGGGGAGGCGATTTTGTTGTCATTCCATATTATCGTATAGGGCAATGGCAAAGACGAGATCTGTTTGATTTTAACCACAAAGTCACCAAGACACGAAGTCAATCAGTCGATCAGGGATCAGGTAATCAGGTAACTGAACAACTTCGCAACTAAGAACCAATTATCCAAGCATCTATCCATTTCGTGCCTTTGTTGTGAAATAAATGTATCGATCTTGTGATTAGCCTGTATCATCACAATGCGTGGAGAATGACAAACCCCGAACGAAATACTCATGACTTTCTTCACCCTCTCCCTGGCAAGAAACTTGTATAATGTTGACAGGTATGGACAACGTCATCCATCAGGAACTCAAGAAAGCGATTGAACTGATCCGCGCAGGAAAGGGCGGGGATGCTGTGCCGATCCTGGCAGAGGTGCTTCACCATGTCCCCCAAAACACCGATGCCTGGTTCCTATTAGGGTACGCGCTGGATGACCAGGAACAAAAGGTCTTTGCTTTCGAACGGGTTCTCAAACTCGACCCAGGGCACGATAAAGCCAAGGCTCAACTGGCGAAATTGAGGAGCATCCCCGCCACCCCGACCCCTGAGCCTGCACCTGCGCCTGCACCCACCCCAACCGAGAAGGTCTCACCATTCATCGAAGAAGAACAAGAATCCCCTGGTAAAGCACTGCTTTCCCAAGAGGAGGAACAAGAAGAACGGGAAAGGGAAGCGATAGAGGAAGTGGAAAAAAGCCGCTTCAACCGTCTCCTGCCCGCGGTAGTGTTCGGGGGGCTGGTCATCTTCTTAGGCATTATCGCTGCTGCGCTCCTGGGGGCGGGCGGGATTATCGATATCCCCCTGCTGGCAGGCGACCTCACCGGGGGGGGGGGTTCCACTCCTACATTCCCCAAAGTAGATGCCACCATGCAGGCAAACCTCCCGGCAACCTGGACACCGCAACCCTCCCCCACTCCGAGTCCCACCAATTTGCCGACCGAGACCCCCCTACCAACCAACACCTCGACTCCCTTTCCCCTGCCCCCAGATACGCTAGCGGAGATCGACCTGATCCAAAAACAGGTGGCCGTATTACGGGACCTGCCGCTGGCAGATATGGTGACAGATGAGATTATGCCCCAATTGAAATTGAGGATTCTGGCCTACGACCTTTTCCTGACAGAGGACTATTTGGCCAGTTTGCCGGACGAAGGCCGGGTGCTGGCGGTGCTGGGGTTCATCAATCCAGGCTACGACATCACAGAACCGACTGCCAATGACTTCGTGGATTACATCGGGGGTTTCTACGTTCCGGAAGAAAATAAGATCAACATCCTCGGTACAGGATTCTACGGCATCGAGAAGTATATCTACGCCCACGAATACACCCACGCCCTGCAAGACCAGCATTTCGACCTCACCAGCCTGGGCACGTACCCCGAATGCGTGAAGCCCGAGCAGACCTGCCTGGCAATTCGCTCCCTGGTGGAGGGGGAAGCAGACTACGTTCAAAACCTATGGCTGGCACAATTCCCGCCTGAATTCGAAATGAACGACATCCTCCGTTTCAACCCAACTTACCGGCTGTTCCAGGAGGACATTGAGCCACCGCCGCCCTATTTCGGGCTGGAATCCATGTTCCCCTATCAATTGGGATACGTATTCGTGGACTTCCTTTACCAACGAGGCGGATGGGAGGCCATCAACCAGGCGTACAACAACCTGCCGGTGACCACGGAACAGATCCTGCATCCTGAAAAATACATTGCCGGAGAGATTGGTATGACCGTCAACGATCCCCTCCTGACAGAAAGCCTGGACCCCGAATGGCGAATGCTGAAGCAAGAGGTCTTGGGCGAATGGGAGAGCTTCCTTCTTCTCGCTTACAGCAGCGAGCCAAATGCGCAGCTTTTCGATGACACCGCCTGGACCGCTGTGGATGGATGGGGTGGGGACAGCTACCAGGTATATTACAACGACGAGACCGACCAGTCGCTGCTTACAGCCCATTGGACGTGGGACACGACCACAGACGCGAATGAATTCTACAGCGCTCTGCGAGACTCATTATCGGGCCGGTTCATGTATGCTGCTGTCGATGGGCCGGGGAACGGCGATTGCTGGTTCTACCAGGGGCAGTTCAGCTGTGTTTATAAAGTTTCGAGAGATGTCCTGTGGCTGTACGCCCCCGATCTCGCCATCTTAGAACAATTAAAGGCGAAATTTCCCCAGTTCCCCTGACCCCATACCGTCAAATCATCCCATGCTATAATGACAATGACCAGTACATGGTCATTGTTTGGGAGAATACTTGCAGTATTCTCCATGGAAAACATTCCATAGTCCACACGGAGGTAAATGGATGACCCCCAGTAAAATGCAGACTTTCAGCTACTTCACAGACGAACACCGGATGATCCAACAGGCAGCCCGTGACTTCGCCCAAAATGAGATCGCGCCCGTAGCTGCCGAGCACGACGAGACGGGCGAATTCCCTCACGAGACCGTCAAGAAAATGGGGGAGCTGGGGCTGATGGGTATAGAGGTTCCTGAAGAATACGGCGGCGCAGGGATGGACACCCTCGCTTACGTCCTGGCAGAGGAAGAGATCGCCAGAGCCGATGGGGCGCACGCCGTCATCATGTCGGTGAATAATTCCCTCTTCTGCCACGGGATCCTGGCATTCGGCACAGAGGAACAAAAACAAAAATACGTGAAAGCTGTGGCTTCCGGTGAGAAGATCGGGGCTTACTCCCTCACCGAACCGATGTCCGGCTCAGACGCGGCCACCATGCAGAGCCGCGCCACCCGCGACGGGGAGGAATACGTGCTCAATGGACGCAAATCCTGGGTGACGAGTGGCCCGGTGGCCGACTACGTGGTCGTATTCATGAAGACCGATCCCGACCAGGGGCACAGGGGCATCAGTGCCTTTATCGTCGAGTCCGGCACGCCCGGATTTACCCACGGGAAGATCGAACCCAAGCTGGGCATCCGCGCCTCCGCCACCAGCGAAATGCTCTTCGATAACTGCCGCATCCCTGCGGAAAACCGTTTAGGGGAAGAGGGGCAGGGCTTCAAGATTGCGATGATCGTGTTGGATGCGGGGCGGATCGGGATTGCTGCCCAGGCACTCGGGATCGCCGAGGCAGCCTACGAAGCCAGCCTGTCTTACGCCCAGGAGCGGGAAGCCTTCGGCAAGAAGATCGGCCAGTTCCAGGGAATCGGTTTTAAAATCGCGGATATGAAAACGCACATCGAAGCCGCCCGTTTGCTGATCCACCGCGCGGCCCTGGCGAAGACCAGAAGCAAAGAGACGGGAGAACGCTACACCCTCGAAGCTGCCATGGCCAAACTGTTCGCCTCTGAAACCTGCCGGTTCGTCACCAATGAAGCCGTTCAGATACATGGGGGGATGGGGTACAGCAAAGAGCTTCCCGTCGAGCGCTACTTCAGGGATGCGAAGATTACGGAAATCTACGAGGGCACGAGTGAGATCCAACGCATGGTCATCGCCCGTCTTGAAACGGGTCTGAGATAGCCTTCCGGCAAAACTATCGACGCGGATAATTCGATTGAAACTGAAAAGATTCCTCGGTCTTAAACCTGAAACTGCTCTCTTTGTAGGGGGTTTGATTTTGATCCTCACCAGCCAACCCTTGGTCGATGCTCTGTCAGCCCAGTTCCATTGGAAAGTCTACCTCTTCCTCGCCCTGGGCTTTATCTTTTTCATCACCGGCGCACTCAGCCTGTATACAAATAAGTTCCCAAATTCTATCCTGCGCGTGTTGGAAAAAGCGGGGGCAAAGCTCAGCGTATACCCTAGCCAGGTTATTCATCTCTTCGTGAGCCTGTGCCTCGCTATCACCGCCACCCTGGCAGCAGGAGAAAGCGCCATCATGTGGAACATGCCCCTGTCTGCAACAGCATGGGTCCTCAGCATCGTGCTGAGCGTTCTCGGCTGCTGGCATAAAGACGAAGCCCTACCCAAAGTCTCAAGGCGGACACTCTTGGTGGCCGGATTGTTTTTCCTGATCGGCTTCACGCTGCGGGCGATCGGTGCAGAGACCATCCCACCCGTGCTGAACGGGGATGAAGCTTCTGCCGGCCTCAGCGCCGTGCGCTTCATCGATGGGCAGGTGGATAATATTTTCAGCATCGGCTGGTTCTCCTTCCCCTCCTTTTTCTATTACCTACAATCGGTTTTTATCCGTGTCCTCGGGCAAACCACGACCGCCCTGCGGATTCCCTCTGCCATCATCGGGGGGCTGACCATCTCCGTGGTCTATCTCATCGGCCGCCGGATGTTCAACCCCCAGACAGGTTTATTGGCAGCCATCTTCATGACCGGCTTCCACTTCCACATGCACTTCAGCCGCATCGGCCTGAACAACATCTGGGATTCCTTCTGGTTCATCCTCGTCCTGGGGATGCTGTGGGATGGGGTCGTGCACAAACGGAGAAGCTCTTTCTTGATCGCCGGCGTCGGCCTGGGGCTGGCCCAATACTTCTACGTGACTGTACGCTTTTTACCCTTCACCGTCCTCCTGTGGCTGGGGGTTTTGGCAATATTCGACCGTAAAAAACTGCAGGGGAATGGGGGCAGCTTTTTCTCGCTTTTGCTGCTGCCTGCGATCACATTCATACCCATGGCGTGGTTCTACATCAGACGCCCTTATGAATTCCTCGCCCCCTATTCGCGCGTAAGTGTGATCGGCGGCTGGCTCAAAGACGAGATCGTAATCACCGGCCTGCCCGCCTGGTGCATCATCTTGAAGCAATTATCCCTCAGCCTGCAATCCTTCGTCAACGAGCCTTTGCAGATGTGGTACAGCCCCGGCACCGGGATCCTGCGCTGGCCCACCGCTGCAGCGGCATTCTTCTTAATCGGTATCATTCTGCTGGCCATAAAATGGCGAGATTCGCGCACCCACCTGTTTGCCATCTGGCTGGCCGTGTTTATCGCTACCGGAACGATGAGCCTGCCGGCCACCGCGGCCCAACGCTACGTGGCGGCCGCGCCGGTGTGTGCATTATTGGTCGGGTATGCCCTCAGTGAGATTCCCGGGTTGATATCCAAAGATTGGCCGGAGATACGCAGGGGGTTGAACGTCCTGGCCGTGATCGCTGCCGCCGTGATCAGCCTCACTGACCTGCAGTTCTACTTCTTCGAGTACACGCCCAGGAGCTACATGGGCGGGCCTAACACCCTCGTCGCCCAACGGCTGGCCGAATACCTGCAAACAAAAGAAGACCTGGAGGTTGCCTTCTTTGGGGACCCGCGTATGGGCTATTATTCGATCTCTTCCCTCCCTTACCTGGCGCCCCACATCCAGGGCTACGACTTCCACCATCCCTGGGGATCGAAGGAAAACCCGACACTCACCAACGAGCACATCATATTCGTGCTCCTGCCCGAACAGCAGGGAAGTCTGACTGCCATTATGGAGGACTACCCCGGGGGCGTCCTCAAGAAGGAGTACGATCCTTACAACAGTATATTGTATTGGTATTATGAAGTATCTGAATAATATACTGACTGCGCATCCACAATAGGTGCCGCATGATAAAACGAGTTTTTACCCTTTTCAAGCGTATTTTCCAATCTCTCACTGCGCTGATCCAAAGAGGATTCTTAAAATCCTGGCGCGGCACCCTCGTGGAGATTGCCCTGATTTTGGCCTGGGCGCTCTTTATCGGCGCGGCTTATCTCGGCAGCAACTCCAATCTGGTGGTGCCCGGACGGGAATGGGGGATGTCGACCCATACACATTATTTGTGGATCAACTTCCTGAAGTGCGGGACCTGCGCCTTCTGGAACGGGTCCGTCAACGGCGGCTATCCCGCCTTTACGGAACTGCACGGCAGCCCCCTCCACCCCATCGTGATGGCTGCCACGTTACTCTTCGGCGCTCTCGAAGGCGCTGAGATGTCCCTCATCGGCGCTTTCACCGTGGCCGGGATCGCACAATGGTGGCTGGCGAAAGAAATGGGGTTAAGCCGGCTGACGCGGGTGTGGGTCGCCTTTGTCGCCGCGGCAGGGGGGCACATCACGGGCCGCTTAGAGCACGGCTCTTTCCAAATGGCATTCTCCACAGCCATGTGCAGTCTCATCATTCCTGCCATCGTGGCAACCGCCAAAGGGAAACGCTACGGAGTCCCTTTGCTGGCACTCGCGGGGGCTTCTGCGATGGTCTCCGGCTCGGGGTACATGCAGATCGGCGTCGTCGTGGGAATGGCGCCGGCACTATTGTTCTTATTGTTCGATCCCGATTTCAAACTCCGCCCCTTGTGGAAGAAAATCTCCCTCGCCGTGGGATTGGCCTTGCTCCTATCAGCCCCTCTGCTGGTTCCCTGGCTGCACAATGCTTCGATCTATGTAAAAGACGTCGAACCCAATTTCAACGCTTCGCAATCAATTGGCTACACCATCCTTGATTTGATCATCCAAGACCCTGCCTACTACTTCGCTGACACATTTTGGAAACTCCCATACCCCTATCTATACACCCTGTTCATCGGCTGGATTCCTATGATCTTTTGGGGTTTTGCCCTCTTCCTCAATCGTAAAGAAGACCACCGCTGGATCGGCTTCCTCATCATCGGGGCAGCTGGTGAATTGGTCTTTTCCAGCAAGGAGTTCCTACAGTCCGCTGCCAGCTACCTTCCATTTATGACCGTCCTGCGCAACCCCTCACTTATCGCTGGTTTGGCCGTCCCCTTTATCTTGGGAATCTCCGCTATCGGCCTGGACCACCTCCTGTCCCTCAATTGGCCGAATCTGGTCCTGTCCATGAGAAATTCCTCTCTTAAACTGATCTCGACAAGCTGGCTCCTCGTGATCCCCTTATTGATAGGTTTGCAGGCCAGCTACGATTTCTCGCAGGTATGGCTGTATAAAGTGGAACCGCACCCAGAGATCGCGGCTTCCACTGCAGACCTGCACACGCCCTCGGCGCAGTGGGCGCATACACCTTTCGGGGAGCATTGGTTCGTTGCCCCGGCGATCGCCCAGGGACTGAAACTCACCAGCGTATTCGATACGTTCAGGTGGGAAGGTTATGAATATCCAAAAGCTTACTTGAGTGCCGAGCGGCATGATTTCACCGAAGAACCGGAAAAGGTCTGGATTGCCCAACATTATGCGATCAACATCTTCTTAGATGAAAGCGCCGAATATGCCTACGTGCTTACCGCTGATGGGATAAAGAGGGCCTGCACGGCCACGAGCGCGGGTGGGAATATCGACGTGGTGTGCCAGGATGCGCCCGCCGGGCAGCTCATCGTCAATGAAAAAATGTGGTCCGGCTGGAAAGCCAGGATCGATGATGAACCCGCCGGGCTTATCGACCCGCACTGGCTTTCGGTTGAAGCCCCGGCGGGGACTCACAGGTACACTTTCCGCTTCCGCCCGTGGGACGTTCCCCTTGGTATCGGCCTCAGCCTGATTGGCCTGGCCCTGTGTGTATTTGTTTATCGTAAGTCTCCCCCATCCCCAAAACCCGATGAAGCCAAGGTTGAAAAGACGATATGACCACCACTTCCCAAACTCGCCCATCGGGCAACCCCACTGCACTCAAACATATGCTTTCTTTCTTCCGTTGGACGCGCGCCAGCTACATCCTGTTCAGCGGCTTCCTGCTACTCCTTTTCCTCATCGGCTATGTGTGGTGGCCGCTGCTGGAAGAATATCTCTCCTACTACAACCCGCAGGTCTCCCTTTGGCGGCAGATCGACTGGCTCTTGATTGGGAATTTCCTGTTCATGACCTTGATGATTATGGCACGTGCCGATATCAAGGCAGACCTGCCCATCGTCGTCATCGGTCTCTTTGGTGGATTGGCGATCGAAGGCTGGGGCACCCAAACCTCCCTGTGGACCTACTACACCAACGAACGGCCGCCCTTATGGATCATACCGGCCTGGCCCATCGCCAGCCTGGCGATCGACCGGCTCTACCGTTTGATAAAATTCGCTGCTGCCAAAGTGCCCGCGAAAGTATTCAAGACATTCTATTGGATCCTTTTCCCCGCTTTCCTCACCCTCATGGTCGTTTTTATTGTCCCTACGCTGAACATGTCCCTCACCATCCTATCACTCATCCTATGTGTGTTTCTCATACTTACTCCAACCGATCACCGTTCCGCCGTTTTGGTCTTCATCGCAGGATCGGGGCTGGGTTACTTCCTGGAATTGTGGGGCACGACGCGATTATGCTGGATATACTACACCCAACAAACGCCGCCCCTGTTCGCCGTACTCGCCCACGGCATGGCGGCAGTGGCTTTTTGGCGCGTACTCAATCTCTGCTATATTATCCTTCCAAGGATTTCTAACTTACACATAAGAATATTAAACAAGGGAATAAGCAATGACAAAAAGATATCAAGCAAAACATAAAAAAAGCCAGCAAACTCTTATTTGGGCAAGCGTAATTCTCGCGGTGGTCGTCTTGGCGGCTATTTGGATCGGTGGACAAGGGTCTCATTCAATGCCCCCACCTATCCCCGTAGACGAAGCGGCGCAGAAATGGTCTCACGGCGCTTTCGTCCTCGACGTGAGAACGGCAGAAGAATGGGAGCAGGGCCACATCCCCGACTCGGTCGCCATTCCCCTGGTGGAACTTCCAGACCGGCTGTCCGAAATCCCAAGGGATAGAGAAATTGTGGTGGTCTGCAGTTTGGGCGAACGCAGCCAGGAGGGCCTGGAAATCCTGGTGGATGCTGGTTTCGAAAAGGCCACGTGTATGAGTGGGGGAATCGCCAGATGGCAAGCGCGCGGTTACCCTATTGAAACCGGACCGTGATTTATTTATAAGCCGATCGTGTACCCATAAAATAATAAATAAAAACGCACCTGATTCACCAGGTGCGTTTTTTGAATAATTAATCTGTTTGAGAAATCTCTTATCCTTCACCCACCGTCGTATGCACGTCGAACTCAGGCGGGTTAAAGATCACCTCTTTGACCAGACATTGATCTGCCGAACGGACGAGCGCCTGGTAGTATTTTTCGGGAAAAGAAGGGGGCACCTGGATCTCCAACTCCACTTTAGTGACCGGTTTTTCTCCGCTTCCTCCGCGGCTGACACGTTGAATGATGCGGATGTCATCGGCGGGGAGATCCCGCTTTCGGCAGAAACCTAAAACGTAAATACCTGCACAGGTGGCGATGGAAGCCAAGAAAGTATTGAAAGGCGTTGGGGCTGAACTTTCTCCACCCCCTTTAGGGGGCTGGTCGGTTTTAATGGTAAATCCTTCAAAATGGGCGTCCACACGGGCGCCGCCAGGGAAATCGATCATCATCTCCATTGATTAGTCACCTCGATAATTGATTGAGTAAACTGCATCTTACCAGATTTCATGCTCGATTTTATAAAATACGTATAAGAATCGGAATTAGCGCTGTTTCCCATCCTTCCAGGTTAATTCGTCCCTCAGAATAATCAGAGAGAGGGAGAGACAAAATTGTATTGGGAAAATGGAGGTGTATGATAGACGGCTGACAGATAGTGGTGGGAAAAAAGAACACCTCCGGACCTGAGGGGGGCAGGCCAAGAGGTGCATTTGTATTATATACGAAATAGTCAAGAGAATCAAGAAGGAAATTAATTAAAAATACAGCCGCCGCAAGTGCTCCCCGTCACAAAACGGCGGCGCGAATTTTTTCACAATCTTTTCATTTATACAAGAAACTTGGCCTTTAATCTATAGGCAAATGTACCGATTTCTTTAAACAGGGATAAATTTATTGCTATAATGTCGTGAATGTTGATCTCTCATTATTGGAGAAATGCTTCCTGCATTCCCCGAAAAAACATCCCGCACAGGGTATTTACTACCAAGAAAAGGACAAGCCAGTGACCAGTAAAATCGCAATAGGAATCTTGGACGACCACCCTGCCGTTATCGCCGGGTACGAAGTCCTCTTCAATGATTCAAAGGACCTTGAAGTAAAATGGACGGCTCGCTATTATGAATCGGTCCAACCGAATCTTGAGAAATATCCCACGGATGTCCTCATCTTAGATGCCAGTGTCGATATTTCCCCCCAGGACCCCAATACATTCCCAATCCTTCACGAAATCCCCGCCTTACTGGAAGCCCATCCGGATATGGCCATCCTCGTCATATCGATGCATGCCCGTCCGGCTTTCATCAAAGCCATTCGTAAAACGGGCGCCAGCGGCTACATCCTCAAAGATGATGTGGAATCGAATGAGAACTTACCCGACATCATCCTGGCTGTTGCCGGAGGAGAGATTTACTACTCACCTGAGGCCGAGAAAATGATCTCGGATCCTGACGTAGAGAAATCCAAGCTGACCAAGCGGCAGATTGAAATCCTATCCGTCTGTGCAAGCTCGCCAAACATGACCACACACGAGTTGGCCGAAAAACTCGACCTAGCACCCTCCACGATGCGTAACCATCTCTCTGAAATTTACTTCAGGTTGGGCGTCCGTAAAATGGCTTCCGCCATCGTAGAAGCCCGGCAATTAGGGTTGATTACGCCGAATGTTGAAGGCATCTAATTATTCACCAGATCGATCAAATCATCCAATTGATTCGTCATCCCCAGTGCCTTCACCATTTCACGTGCTGGTTCGATCATATCTTCAAATAATAATTCAAAACTATCGGGGTTTGCCACATCGATCTCGGCCAGGATTTCTTTGGCCTTTTGATATCGTGTGATTAATTGGTCGAGACTATAGCTGATGGCCCCACAACGAATCAGGATCGTTTGGGCTTCCCGCAATGATTCCGGTTCTGCAATCGTATCTCGCAGTGCGATGAAGCGTTCTCGGTCGGGATGGTCTACTACCTGCGCAAATAAGATCGGTAAAGTCGGGTGCCAGTTTAGCCAGTCTGGTTCAGCGGGTGTTTTCAACGTATCTTTCAAATCATCGTGTATCTGTAAAAGTTCCCCATAGACCACACCCAACGCCCGTATCTGCTCCCCTGTTTCCAAGGATACACCACCTAGTAAAGCCCCGGTGTGTAGTGCCGCCCGGCAGTAGGGCGAGCTTTTCTTCCGCACCACGTCCCAATAATCTGCTTCATTATTCACGCCCCTAACATCAAGCATCTGTCCTAAGGCCGTCGTCCCCATCATCTTATTAAGGCTGCTGACTGCGGCGATTTTGGTCGCCGCTGGGAGGTCTTCATCCAGGATCACTTGCAGCCCGGCAGACTGGAAAGACGAAGCCATGTTGGCTGCTTGCCCTTCGCCGATTTCTCGGTAGATGCCGTGTGGGTCGTGGTCCAGCATATCGTCGAGGATCAGGATAGCAACCTGCAGGCAACCAATGGCTGCCACCCCAGGGACGGCCTGGTCGAGTGTGCCACCCACCCCGATACAGGCATGCAAGACAATATCCCATCCCGTGGGTTCCTTTGCGGCTATATCCTCGAAGATGTCCATCATTTCCACCCATTCCCCAAAAAGGTCCTTCTCCTTTACATATACCACAACCTTTTCAAATACGTCCATCATCTCTCCGAAAAATCAAATGGAGAGGATTCCCTCTCCATTTGATCGCTCATCACTGGTCGAGAAAAGCCTCGACCAGTTACTAAAATACCTCTATTCTTCTTCTTCTGCTTCGCCCCAAGGTTGCCAGGCGCGGGAGGCTTTGATGATAACACCAAGCTCCTCTAAATCGACCTGGGTCAGTTGGAACTTCCAGTTCTCTGGAGTTTCTGAGGAAAACAGATTGTCATAGAAAGTTTGCATCTTGGTCTCCTATAAAATTAGTAGCGATTGTCATTGGTAAAATTAGAAATTTCATGTTAAGCTTCAAACGATATATATGCCTCCTTTCCAAATGCTAAAGGCTAAATATGTATAAAGACCCCCTTGCCCCCATTTCCAGATTTTTATCTATCATGATCTTACTCATACTGGCTCTCATGATTCTGTATCATATTGGTTTCTTTTATCTTGGACCTTTCCCCGGCTTCTTTTATGATCCTTCGAATGGTGAAGTAACCGATATCTTCGTAACACAAGATGAATCTCAATTGCAGATTGGCGATTTCATTTACTCGATTGACTCGATCACATTAGAAGAATACAGCAATGATCCATATCTTCAGTTTTGGAATGACCTTCAACCCGGCGATACTATCCCGATTCAGATAACGAGAGAAGGGGATCCGCTGGAAATTGAGTGGACATATCCAGGCCGTACTCAAGAAGACCTTTTTTTCCGTTTGAACAGCCAATGGTGGTTGGCTTATCTATTTTGGCTAGCGGCATTAGCCACATTTCTCATCATTCGTCCCGGGGATACCCTCTGGCGATTGCTTATCGCCTTTAACCTAATTACTGCGCTGTGGTTCACCACCGGAAGCGGGCCTTCACGCCTCCACCTTTGGGGTAGTTTGATGGTTACCCGTATTGGTGTTTGGTTGACAGTACCAATTATTGTCCATCTCCACTTAATCTTCCCCAAGCCATTTTCCCAGATACCCAAAAAAATTGGCAACGTTTTTATTTATAGCATCTACATCATTGCCTTGGGTTTCATCTTTGCCAGCCTGATCTGGTCGGAAGTATCTTCTTCATATACCCTGGGCTTGTTCATGGGCTTACTCGCAAGTATGGTTCTTCTTATCATACATTATCGAACCCAGAAGCAAACCCGTGAACAAATCAGGATCGTCCTGCGTATTACGCTGTTGGCCTTCTCTCCCGTTCTCTTAACCCTGGCAGCCAGTTTTTTCATCGATGTGCCACCTGAAGCCTATGGCGCCTCTGTAGCAGGATTGCCCTTGATCTCATTCGGCTATTTCTACGCGATTTCAAGAGGGCGGTTGGGGGTTCTCGAGATTCGCGCCAACCGGGCAATTTCCTCCTACCTGTTTGCCATCCTCCTCCTCCCTATATTGATTCTTGCCTTCAACACTTCTCAAGGCCAAACGGGAGAAACGGGGCCATCTGCCATCTTTAGTCTGCTACTTATATTCATCATTTCCTTGATCGCAGTATACATTTACCCCTTCTTCCAGCGGTTCATCGAGAGAAGCGTCCTGGGGATTCCCTTGCCCCCAACCGGTTTACTGCAATCGTATTCGGCGCAAATTACGACCAGTCGTGACACTTCCAATCTATCTTCTCTCTTCGATGATCTGATCCTCCCCAGCTTACTGGTTCGTCAATCTGCACTACTCGCAATCGAAAACGAAAACAACCTAAAAATCATCTCGCTGAACGGCCTGATCGAAGAGCAGCTCCCATCGCTTGAGACCATTCAAAAACTGGTCGAACTACGGGACAAGTTCATCCTTCCTCATGAGATTCGGGACTTCCCCCCGCAATTGAACTGGATCAAAGTGGTCTTGCCCCTGACTTTTGACAAAGAACTCATCGGCGTTTGGCTCTTAGGCCGCCGCGATCCCAATGACATATACGATGCCGCCCTCGTCGATATGCTGAAATCATTCGCCCAGCAGACATCCCTGGCCATCATCAACCACAACCAGACCAAACAGCTGCGGGCTTTGTATCAGGTCAATATCGACAGGCATGAGAACGAAAGGGCTCGTCTAGCAAGAGACCTGCACGACGACACCCTCAACAATCTCGCCCTTTTGCAGCATGAAACCAACAACCCCAATACCTCTCGAGATATCGAAAAAATCATCTCCACCCTGCGGAAGACCATCCATGGGCTTCGCCCAGAAATGCTCACTTACGGTCTGTTGACTGCGCTGCAAGACCTGGGCGATACACTGAACGAACGCCAGGATGAAGCCAGAGTCCATGTCACCTTACAGGGTACGTTTACCCCTATCAATCCCAGTATTGAACTTCACCTCTTCCGCATCGTCCAGCAGGCATGTGAAAATGCTTTACGCCACGCTAGAGCCGACAACATCAACATCACCGGTCAGATCGAGGAAGAGAAAATCCATATCAGCATTGAAGACGACGGCAAGGGATTTGAAATGGAGGAAAATACATTCTTATCCGATCTATTGGTCAACAAACATTACGGATTGGCTGGTATGCATGAGCGCGCAGACCTAATCCATGCAAAAATGAAAATTAAATCCAGCCAAGGAGAAGGAACGACGGTAACGATTGATTGGATCAAGTAACGCTATTCAATTGTTAAGGTGCGATTTAGTATTTCTGTACTGTTTTTTGTTATATCACTCTATTACTATACAGCCTTTCACCTATAATATATATAGGCATTTGTACTGCTCATTTTACAAATTTGATAGTTGCAAAATCCAGCAAATTGGTAGTCCCCTGGGATTAACGATCATCCCCCCATGGTATTACATGAATAAATTGCCCTTGTTTCACCGGTAGTTAATAAAAGTGCAGTTTTATTTCACCTCTTTCGCCGCCCTGGCTGCCTGTTGATCCACCAGGCGAGGAGCGATTAACTTCAACACCTCAATGAACTTCCCTGTGGTAGACAGGATTAGTTCACGCTTTCGTTTGGCGGTGGCAAGTAGAATTCTCCGGCTGCATTCTTCTACAGTCATCATTCCTTTCCCTCTTCTCAGCGGGCGGTTGGACAACACCTTCCCATCCGAGCCAAAGGCTTGCAGGCGGGTGTTCGTTTGAATGAAACCCGGATACACTATCGTCACGCTGATTCCATACCGCGCCAGCTCTATCCGGATTCCACTGAAGAAACCCGCCATGGCAAATTTACTGGCTGAATAGCCCGTTCGAATGGGGACACCGGTTTTACCAGCCAGACTCGATATCGCTACGATCCGCCCCTGACTTTGCTTCAGGTGTGGGAGGGCATAATAGGTGCAGTATAGACTTCCCAGGTAATTCACCTTCATGACCTTCTCGAAGGGGTCCAGGGTTTGCATGTCCTCGAATCTTGCCCACATTGTGATTCCTGCGTTGTTGAACAGGGTATCGATACGGTTGTATTCTTCCACCGACCGTTCAATGAGTCTCTTACACTGTTTTTCATCTGCCACATCTGTGGGTACGACCAAAACTCGACCGCCACTGTTTCGACACAGTTCGGCCAGCGATTCCAACTTTTCTTTTCGGCGCGCGGCCAGCGTGAGCCAGGCGCCTTCTTCTGCCAATTGCAGCGCCATTTCGTACCCGATTCCGCTGGATGCCCCCGTGATGACAGCGCTGTGGTTTTTATAAATAGATAACGACATCTTTGCACTCCTCTGTGAGTTTGTGGAAGTATACCCCAAGCTTACAAGCTTGTAAGCTTACTAAACGGTCAGGTCGCCAGGGGATTAAAGTGATTACAATAAGGTTTGAGAATGTTTAGGAAAAGGAGTCTACAAATGGGTAAAGAGCTGTCGAAAGAAGAGAAAACTCAAAAAGAAGAACCCCGCCAGGGTGTATCCCGCCAATTCATCGAGAAGGTCATCGCTTTACAGAAAACAGATAGTAAATCCAAGTAATCCATATATTAAAATAGACACAGACATTATTTTTTATTCAAAAGAGCGGCGAGAATTCTCGCCGCTCTTTTTGATTCATTTTCTATGCTTATCGTCCATTTCCCTCTCTACGCATTTATTCAATTGCGAAAATTTACGGACAATCTGCCTGACAATTTTTTATATTTTCTCCGCACGCCGATTGACAAATGCCATCACCACAGCTTACGTTTTTACATGGATCCTCTGGTTTCCCACAGTCTTTACTGCAGCTATCTTGTGTCTCATCACAATCACATACCCCATTCCCGCAGTGGTCGGGGCAGTCTTTCGGGCAGGTATTTTCAGTTTCACCCTGGTCGGGTTCACAGTCGCAGTCGAAGTCGCACTGCACCGGCGTGGGGGTCGGTGTGTCTTTGGGTGAAGAATCGACCGCGTATTGGCACACACCGAATCCGCCTTCCGCACAGTAACCGCGCATATTGTCCTTACTGCACAGGGTGACCAGATAATTCACACATGGATAGCGCAGATCTGGTTCGAAGGGCTGATATAGATAGGCCTTATGCCCCGGCATCAACCTGGATGATCCATCCCCGACGGGGCAAAGGTTCGAGTCCTTGATGAAGGGGGAGTTGAGTCTGGTTGAAGTGCTGTTCAGGAACAGGGTTTGTACCGAAAGCGCCGCCGATTCGAAAGCGAACCCGCCCAGGTTGACCACCTGGGCCACGGCGTAGTATTCACCATCGCATTGAACGACGTAGGCTCGTAGGATATCGAAGAACACAGATGGCAGCGTGGCCACCCGGATTTTATCGGGGTAGGCGATGGGCGTGACGGGGTAATAATATTCCGGTTCTATGACCCTCAATTCCGACGCCGGGGTTCCCAACTGGACTACATAAGGTGTTTCATAATATTCTCTGGAAATGTGTCCATACATTGAACCGCCGTCAAATGGGGTGAGTATTCCTAACGAAGGCGGTGTCTCACTGGGTGAAGGGCAGGCTGTCAGTAACAGTGACAATCCAATAACGATAATAACTAGATAAATGGGTTTCTTCATTCCATCCTCCTCATGGTTAATCAATACCTGTATCTCATGTGGATCCATTCCACACAATTGACTACCTCAGTTGCATTATACTATGATACACAAATCGCCATTACTTTTGGATGTATCTCTCTTTGAATTACTGCGTATGAAAAATAAAGGCTATTCTCGACGAATATCGCTCCTTTCTGTCTTATTTTTCTGTTTAACCCTCAGTATTTACATGCTCAGCTATCAAGGCATCCCCGTGTCCGACGACGAGCATTTGTTCGCCAGCGCCGCCCAAACCCTGGCCGTATACGGTGAACTGGGAGCCCCCCAACTCTACGGGAACGACCGCGTCCAGGGGGAGTATAAAGGCAGCGGCCCGGTGCATTCCCTCCTGGCATCCATCGTTATCCGCCTGGCCCGATGGGCGTCAGTCGGCCAACTCCAAGCCCTCTACTTCTTGTCACCCCTCTACACCGCCCTCACAGCTGCACTTCTCTTTTATCACATCTTGAAACAGGGTTATGGACTGGGTTCCACCCTGGCTGCAGGTATATTATTTTGTCTGGGATCCATCGCCTGGCCTTACAGCCAGACCTTTTTCCGGGAACCGCTCGCCATGCTGCTCTTAACACTCTCCTGGTTGAGCCTCACTGCTGCCGTAGATAAAAAACACAGCCAGCCAACACGAGCCGTCGCTTGGGCTGGCTTTGGGATCAGCTTTGCCGCTGCCCTGCTGACCAAAGTACTCCTTATCGTCTTAATCCCCGCCTATCTGGTGATATTGTGGCGCGCCTGGTCTGTCGGTACCCCCAAATTAAATTCCATGGGATGGATGAAGATAATCTATATCTTGGCCGCTGTTCTACTCGTCATCGCCCTGATGTGGGCCATGAACAGCCTGCAACTCCTGGATATCAACACACGCCTGACCCTGAGGTTCTTCGAGCGTTTGTGGCGCTTCCGTGGTGAATACCCTTACGAGCAGATCCCCGGTGCACTCCTGGGGATGCTCTTCAGCCCGGGCAAGGGATTGCTTGTTTACGCCCCCTGGGTTGTCCTCGCTTTCATCCCTTCTGCCAGACACAGCCGGAGGGAAAAGGACCACTCCATCTTCGCCCTCCTCGCCCTCGCCGGGCTGCTCATGGGGCAGGCCACTGCCTACGGTTCGGAATGGTGGAACACCACATGGGGGACGCGCTTTCTCCTCCCCGTGTTCCCCTTCCTCATCCTGGCCGTTTTGCCCTGGATCGATCGAGGACTCAGCTCAAATAAGCGTTGGCCCCGATACACCCTGGTCGCACTTATCGGTGTCAGCATCCTGATCCAACTCGGCGGGGTTTTGGTATCGAACGCCACTTATGCCGCCGACCTCTACCTGGAGAAGGACGTCCCCGACATCGGCCTGACCATCTGGCAGTTCCGGCACGCCCCCCTGATCCAGCATTGGCGCTTACTTTTCTCAGGTTTGGGGCCGAACCTGGCTGCCTGGCGGATCTTCCCCCACGCCGGGGTTCTGGTCGCTGTCAGTCTCGCCCTTTGCCTTGCCGTAGCCGTCATCTCCCTTGCATGGCTCAAAAGCCTTCCCCACCGCCGCCTCTTCGTCCTCCTGCCCCTCATCACCATCTTCCTCGTCCCCGCCCTCATGCTGGCAGCTTATAAAAACGATCCCCACTATGGCGCTTGGCGCTTGGATATTTTGGAGGCCGAAAAACATCTAAATGAAAACGCACAGGAGGGGGACGTGCTCCTCATCTATCCCTACCTGGGGACGGATTGGTATTACTTCATCAACTTCTACGGGGGGGAACTCCCCTGGTATTCCCTGCCGCCCGATTATCCCATCACCGAAGAAGACACCACCACGGATTTGATTCTCTCCCTGTACGAATCCTATGCTCGCGTCTGGCTCCTCGTTGAGATCACCCCGGCAGAATCGGCCACCACCCATGCCTTCGAGACCCTGACCTACTTCGGCCAGCTCGGCGACGACCGCATGTGGGAACTATACGGCTACCCCCGCCAGGTGAGGTTGTCGCTGTTCGAACTGGTGAAGTGATGGAGGATTGTTGATTTTTGATTGCTGATTGTTGAATGAGGGAGGAGGGAGTAAGACCTTGAACTTCCGAACTCACCGATTTGGATTCAAGTCTTATTAGGATATGTTCATCTGCCAGCAGATTGCTTGCTATGTAGTTGAGATCGAAGGATGTGAAAAAAAACCTGGCAGGAAGGATTGTTAAGGAAAAATATTTTATAATGTTGCTAAATATGGTTTTCTATCCAAGGAGTCTTGCACAACATTCATGACAATTCTAGAGGAGGAAATCGATGTTAGAGAGTTTTGTATGTCCTATTTGTAAGCACGATCAATGGGAACAAATTGAAAATTACTCCTATTTGCTTGATGATGGGAAAAATAATCGTTCCACAAAATGGACTTCTATCAGAAGGAAGATAAACAATGTCGGACGAGCCTTGATTGTAGCCAGGCCTAAAAAGCATATTGTAAATTATAGGCATTTAAATGCCTATCAAAAGTTAAGGAGAGATGTCTTATTCAATGTGTGGTTTCCGGGGAAAAAAGAGGTTATTTTAACATCTATCTGTTGTAAAAACTGCGGTTTTGTATGTTACACTCCTCGCCCTGAAGAAAAAGACATTTCAGATAAATATCGATATTTGAAACAATTTGAACCCGATCAGGGTGGACAGACTGGACACGACTCCTATGCAAGAAAACTAGATAGTGACAGGGCGGATAGAATATTCAGCCAATGTACCAAATATTTAGCCAGTAAAAATTTAGATGTTTTAGACTATGGAGGAGGGAATGGAAAAATCCTGATTCCGTTCATGGAGAAAAAACATAACTGCTATATTATCGATTATAACGACCACCCAATAGATGGTGTAATAAAGTTAGCAGATGATATAAATGCTTATGAGGGTGGAAAAAAATTCGATCTTATCATATGCAGTCACGTGCTCGAGCATGTTAGCAATTTTTCTGGCCTTGTAAATGAATTTATTGGACTTTTAAACCCTGGGGGAATAATATATGCTGAAGTTCCTCAAGAGATTTGGGCAGGGCTTAGAATCGATGCCGACCCTGTCACACATATAAATTTTTTCACATTAAATTCATTTAGAAATCTATTTTTAGTGAATGGTTTTAGTATCATAGAAGCGAAACAAGAGATATCTAATTACGGTAGAGGTTATTTAGAAGTTATTTGGCTTGTGGCAAAAAGTGATGGAAAAGGTGCCGGCAAGCTTTTACCTTCTGACACAAAGACAATGCTTTTCCCCTCAAGAATCTACAGCATTAAAAAACTTTATAGATGGTTGGTCACACCAATGCTTCGTAGAATAAAAGGCAGCTTCATCTAAGAGGAAGTTCCATAGTGATAATTGAATTTTAGTCACTACCCAAAAACCATTCACCCAAAGAACATCCTCCGCTACGCAATACGAAATACGTTATTGCATCCCATGTCATAATTCCTGATATAATCGCCCTCTAAACAAATCCCATTTCAAGGGGTTCGAATCCCCTGCCCGGGCAAATCCTTTCGCCCAAAGGTGCACAGAATGGCTCATACCCCACAAGAAATTCAAACCACACTTGAACGCATCCTCCCCCGCGTGAAACGCCCCAGCCGCTATACCGGCGGCGAACTCAACCAGGTCGTCAAAGATTGGGACGATGTAAAGACCAAGGTCGCCCTGGTCTTCCCCGACATCTACGACCTGGGCATGTCCAACTACGGGTTGGCGATCCTCTACGATCTCATCAATCGTCGGGGGGACGCCCTAGCCGAACGAGTCTACAGCCCCTGGACGGACATGGAAGCCCTCATGCGGGAGCACGGCATCCCCCTGTATTCGCTGGAGACGAAACACCCCCTGGACCAATTCGACATCATCGGCTTTTCCCTGCCTTACGAGACCCTTTACACCAACACCCTCAACCTGCTCGACCTGGGCGGGATTTCCCTCTTCAGCCACGAGCGGGACAAGAATGATCCCCTCGTTATTGCCGGGGGGCACGGGATGATGAACCCCGAACCCATGCACGCCTTCCTCGACGCGGTCGTCATCGGCGAGGGAGAGGAGGTCATCCAGGAGGTCATCGACGTTTACCAGGCCTGGAAAAACAGCGGCGCATCGCGCGGGGAACTGCTGAAACGGGCTGGGAAGATCAGGGGCGTGTATGTCCCTTCGCTGTATGAGGCCCATTACAACGAAGACGGCACCCTTGCCCGCATCGAGAAGAAGGTCGAAGACGCCCAGTTCCCCATCGTCAAGCGCATCCTCGGCAAGCTGCCGCCCCCCACCACAGACCTCATAGTGCCCTACCTCGACACCGTCCACAACCGCATTCCCGTGGAGATCATGCGGGGCTGCACCCGCGGCTGCCGCTTCTGCCAGGCGGGGATGATCACCCGCCCGGTGCGCGAGCGCAGCGTGGATGAAATCGTGGCGGCTATCGAAGAGGCCCTCAAAAAGACCGGTTTCGGGGAGGTGGGATTGCTGTCTTTATCCTCTTCGGACTACCGCCACGTGTTGGAACTTGTCCAGGCGGTTAGCGCCAAGTTCGGCAAACAGGCTTTATCCATCTCCCTCCCCTCCCTGCGGATCGAATCCTTTTCAGTCGACCTGATGGAAGCCCTGGAAGACAGCCACCGCGGTGGGTTCACTCTGGCCCCCGAAGCTGCCACCGAGCGTATGCGGGATATTATCAACAAGCCCCTCCGCACAGAAGACCTGCTGGAAACCGCCCGCCAGATTTACAGCCGAGGCTGGAAAAACATCAAACTCTATTTCATGATTGGCCACCCAGAGGAGACCCTCGAAGATGTGCGCGCCATCGTCGAGCTGTGCAAGGCCGTACTCCATGAAGGGGAAAAGAGCATCGGACGGAAGGCCAAGGTGACCGCCGGAGTGAGCACCTTCATCCCCAAACCCCACACCCCCTTCCAATGGTCCCCCTGCGATACGCTTGAGCAGATGGTCGCCAAGCAGGAACTCCTCAAACGAGAACTGCGCGGCCATGGATTGAAGCTCAACTGGAACGAACCACAAGAGACTCTCTTCGAAGCGGCTTTCTCCCGCGGGGACCGCCGCCTCTCAGAAGTCATCTACATCGCCTGGAAACTGGGCGCCAAGTTCGACGCCTGGGGGGAGCATTTCGATTACGAACGCTGGCTGGAGGCGTACGCCCAGGCCGGCCTCGACCCGGATTTCTACACCCATCGCCAGCGGGAATACGACGAGACCCTACCCTGGGACCACATCGATTCCGGCATCCGGAAGAAGTTCTTGTGGGACGACTACCAGATGAGTAAAAGGGGGGAGACCCGGGAAGACTGCCGCGGCAAATGCTATGCCTGCGGGATATTGCCGACATTCTCGAAACTCCGCATGGAAAACCCCGGCGATGAGTGGTTGTGCCCTGAAGTAAAAACGCTCGAAGACAGCAAAAAGATGGCGAGTTGATGAAACGAACAGAAGCCTTAGAGAAGCTCACAGGCGAAATTGCCCGCATCAAGCGCCCCCATCCCATCAGGGTCGCCATCGACGGCGTTGACGCGTCCGGCAAGACCACTCTGGCGAATGAGTTGGCATCTCTACTCGAAGTGGTTGGACGTACGGTCATCCGCGCCTCCATCGACGGCTTCCACAACCCACGGGCAATCCGCTACCAGGCAGGCGACACTTCCCCCGAAGGTTATTACCACCACTCTTTCGATTATAAAGCGCTGAAAGCTGCCCTGCTCGACCCCTTGGGGCCTGGGGGGACCCTCCTCTACAGGAGGAGGGTGTTCGATTTTAAAACGGACCACCAGATTTCAACCCCGACTGAGCAGGCGGAGTGGGATGAAATCCTCCTTTTCGACGGGGTCTTCCTCCTACGCCCGGAACTGGCTGGTGTCTGGGATTACACCATTTTCGTGGATGTGTCTTTCGAGACCTCTCTAAAGCGAGCCCTGCACAGGGACCAGGTTCTTTTCGGGGATACGGAAGAGGTGTCCCGCCGCTATACCCAACGCTACATCCCCGGACAACGTATCTACCTCCGGAACTGCCGTCCCAAAGATAAAGCCCACGCTGTGTTGGAGAACGATGATCCCGCCAACCCTGTCCTCCGTTTCAATTCACAAAGGGAAACTGTATCCAAAAATGGCTGAAAACATCATAGAAAGTATGACTTCGCACCAAGAAACCCGGCCTATAATAGTTAAAGGATTTCAACGATTAGCAGGAGGAAAACCATGATTCCCTGGATTAACCTGATTGTAATGGTCATATCTTTAGCTGCCTGTGTTTGGCTGTACATCAAAAGTGCAGGCCCCGCCGCCCTGGAGAAGAAAATCGGCCCATCTGCCTATAAACGCTGTGGGGTCTACCGGGCAATTGCCATGCTCTTCATGTTCGTCGTCATGGCCAACTTTATCCTCTATTACTACTACCCCCTTCCCGGACTCCCGCAGTATCTGCCCTGGCCGCGTTGGATCTCTATAGTGATCGCAGTAGTCCTCGCCATCCCGGCTGCATACCTGGTCGTCAAAGGGTCGTTCGACGCCGGAAAAGAGACAGCTGTCCCGCAAAAAGATGGGGAAATGTACGGCGGCATTTACGAACGCATCCGCCACCCCCAGGCCTGGGAAGCGGTCTTCTGGTTCGTCATCGCTTTTGGTCTCCACTCCCCTTTCCTGGTTCTGATTTCGATTCTCTGGGTGCCGTTGGAATATTGGATGGTACGGGCAGAAGAGAAAGACCTCGTCATCCGTTATGGAAAAGCATACGAAGACTATATGGAAAACGTGGGTATGTTTTGGCCCAAACGTAAACGGGGCGCCTGATAGAATGATGCGCTGCCGCCTGACATTTGCCAAGAAAGAAGCCATGCGCTTCACCGGCAACCTCGACCTCCACCGCACCCTGGAACGCACCATGCGGCGGGCGAACCTCCCCCTGACCTACAGCCAGGGCTTCAACCCCCGCCCGAAGATCACGCTCGCATCTGCCCTCCCTTTGGGCTACACCAGTGAATACGAACTGGCCGATTTTTGGCTGGATAAACATCTGTCTTTGAAGGACATCCGACGCGCTCTCAAGGAATCCGCCCCGCCGGGTGTGGACCTCATCGATCTGGTAGAGATCGACCTGAAAGAAGAGAAATTACAAAATACAATCAGCAGCGCCACCTTCATCATTACTTTACTCGATCCTGCCCTTGAGCTTGAGGATAAAGTGACCAAGCTGGTGAAAGCCAAGGAGATTATCAAAGAGAAGTTCCGTAAAGGGAAAAAGCGGGTATACGACCTCCGGAAACTTATCCAGGAGGTGAAAATCCTCCCGGAAGACGCCGAGGGGCGCCAGCGTTTGGAGATGCGTCTGCGCGCCGGAGAGGGAACGACAGGCAGGCCCGATGATGTCCTCACAGAACTGGAGCTAGACCCCTTCACCACCCGGATCCACCGCACATTGATTACATGCAGCGAAGGGAGAAATTAAAAGATGATTAGTCTATTGAGGGTTTGTATCGAAACCCCTATATAATTAATCAATTTACCAGCTAGTCTATCTCCACTTCACCAATACGAGGAGGACCTGTTCTCTTTTAATACAGTGTGAAAATCAGGTGGATAAAATCACCGATGCGGAAAAAGCCCTTGGCAGGGTTCGGCACTTAATTGATAGGCAGCAGCGCACAGAGGGGATCAACCTCCTTGCCCAAATACTCCGCGAACACCCATCCAACCAGGAAGCCTGGTGTCTGCTCGGCCAGACCCTAGATGACCCAAGTAAGAAGATCTACGCCTTCGAACGGGTAATCAAACTCGACCCCCATCATAAAGAGGCGATCGGCCAGCTGCAAAGATTGCGGGGAAAATCCACAAGCGAAGAACACTCTCCCTTCGCGCATGACGTGAATACCGCCGCCGAACTGCTTTTAAATGGGAAGCGTGAGAATGCAAAAGACTATCTCGTGGGTATTTTGCGTCAAGACCCGGAGAACGAACGCGCCTGGTACTTACTCGGATTGGCTATAAAAGACCCTGCAAAGAAGGAATATGCTTACAGACAGGTCTTAAAGATAAACCCCACCAACCTGAAAGCAAAACAGAAACTACGCAAGCTGAAGGAAGCCCAGGCTCGATATACAGGCGTTCAAACAGCTTCGGGCATGTCGCGGCTGGAGAAGATAAAGAACAGCACCTTCTATCGGGTGACAACCTTCATGGTCACCAGGGCATTGACCATCATGCTTACAATTATTGTTGGGGTTTTCTGTGTGATCATGATTGCGAACAAAACCGGACAGATCGACTATAACGTCGCTGAAAAAATCGAACTCCAAGCCTATCGGGAAGCTATCGAAAAATACGCAGACCTTCCAGCTTTCGAGCGGAGTCAACTCACTGAGGAACTCATCCGAGAAAGAGAGGAAGCAGCCGGCCTCCACCTACCCTACTTGTTTCGCAATCTACGTTGGACATTCAATGCTCTGACACTCAACTGGGGGAATGTTATTTTCTCAACGATTCGGAGTACATACCCAACCAAGGGGTACTCGAATGAAGTCAGAGATATTGTATTAGGTTGTCTCCCCAATACTTTACTCCTGGTGGGAACATCCTATTTGATTATCTTCTTGGTTGGTATTCCTATATCACTGTCCCTTTCGAGGAAACACGGTAAATGGCAAGACCGGTTGATCTCCTTCCTGGCGCCGCTCTCGTCCATCCCAAGCTGGGTGCATGGTGTATTGCTGATGATAGTATTCGCTGCAGAATTACGCCTGCTCCCTTTCGGCGGCATGTACGATAATGTCCCTCCTGAGACACAGTGGGGGTATATCCCAATCGTAGCCAAACACATGGTCTTGCCGGTATTGGCGATCGTCATCAGCCTGATCTTCTACCTGGTTTACACCTGGCGAACCTTCTTCTTGATCTATTCAGATGAAGACTACGTAGACCTCGCTAAGGCAAAGGGTCTGTCATCAAAAAAGATTGAAAAATCATACATTCTCAAGCCCTCATTTCCCTTCGTGTTCACCAGTTTTGCACTCACACTGGTAAGCTTTTGGCAAACGACCACCGCGTTGGAGGTCATCTTCTTCTGGCCAGGTCTTGGGAAGCTCTATATCGATTCTCTTCCACATTTTTGGGGGGAGGTAATGTTCCCAGGTGAATTGATAATTTCTGTTGCCATTGTGGTGATCTTCGCATACCTGTTGGGATTCATGGTCTTGACCCTGGATGTCGTCTATGCCCTGGTCGATCCCCGTATTCGAGTGGGCAAGCAGGAAACGTCCGTGAGGATTAAATTCCGCAAACGCCGCCGATCAATTTTCGGCAGGCGAAAACGGACCAGACTGGCGCCGGGTTTTCCCCAAGAGGTCATGAAACGGCGCGTTTCTCCTGTTACCCGGAAAAAGAAATTTTCCTCCTCCTGGTTGAAGATCCTCAGGAATGGAATCGCCAGACTCAAACCCATCATAAAAGAATTATCCAGATATCCATCTGCCGTTGTTGGGGTATTCATCATTTCCATCCTTGTGGCTGGGTCAATTTATGCCCTGGTCGCGCTTCCCTATGCCGACATCGGAGCAAACTGGGCCGCATTGAGTCCGGGTAGGATCTACACGCCCAGGTTGGCATGGCCGGAGTGGACCAACTTGTTCCGCAAGGAAGCCCTGCTTTCCACCATGATCCTCAATGAGGAAAACGAAAACGCCACCAAGTTCATCCAACCGGTCTCAGCGGAAAAAACGAATCTGCTGATTGCCTTCACCTTCGATTATCAATTCGCGCAGATCCCTGAAGAGATAAGCGTATATTTCACACCGCATCATGAAGAAAAAAGGCCTTTCATTAACATGACCTGGATCAAACCCGATGGGAGTGAAATTGAATTCAAAGGGCTGTCGGTCGATACAGATAAGAAGATAGATCTCGCAGATTACCTGCCCGGCGCCCATGCTACCCAGAATGTTATCAATATCCAAACTAAATCGACCCAGGAAGAATCAGATATCTCAAAATTCCACGTCCTGTTCTCAGACCCGAATCCAGAGAGCGATGCCCCGCAAAAAGGTGAGTATGTGCTTGCCATCAATGCGATCTTGTTCGAAGAAGGGGCGGACCTGGATGCCGAACTTGTGGCTCTGGGCCAGGTATTCGGGGCCGCGGGGACCGACTACATGCGGCGCGAACTGCTCACACCATTATTGTGGGGCATGCCTTTCGCCCTCGCCTTTGGCCTTTTCGGTGCTGTTTTGACCACCGTGATCTCGATGCTCATTTCCGCTGTAGGGGTGTGGTTAGGCGGATGGGTGGACACCCTCGTCCAGCGCATCACCGACGCCAACATGATCCTCCCCATTCTGGCGGTGTGCGTCTTACTCTACGCTATTTTCGGTATCAGCCTGTGGGAGATTTTAGCCATTATTGTGGTCATGAACATTTTTGGGAGTCCCACGAAATCTTTCCGGGCAGCCTTCCTGCAGATAAAGAATGCCCCCTATATCGAGGCGGCACAGGCTTACGGCGCCACCAACAGGCGCATCGTCCTTCGCTATATGCTTCCCCGGATCATCCCTGTCATAATCCCCCAACTGGTGGCGCTGATCCCCAGCTTCGTCTTCCTCGAAGCCACACTGGGGATGTTCAACATCAAGTCGGTGTACCCGACATGGGGGAAAGTGATCTATGAAGCCCTTAAACAACCTGCCAGTTGGGGATCACCATACTGGATACTGGAGCCATTGGCACTGCTGCTCCTGACCGGGTTCGCCTTCGCCATGGTGGGGTATTCCCTGGATAGGATCCTCAATCCCAGGTTACAACAATAGCCAAGGAGAGTCCCTCGCGGTAAAATTAGTCATACAAAGAAAGGAGTATTTATGAAACCGATCAAATTCTCCTGGCTCATACTTATCACCATCCTCGTTCTGCAGGCCTGCAACATGCCTGTATTACAAGGATCCGCTGATGAACAAGATATTCCAGCGGTGACGACCCGTGAACCAGTATCCGGCCCGGCCGACGTCCCCCCGGGGAACCGCATCCAGCCCGAAGACCTTACCTACCTGGGCGCTTTTCGCCTGCCCGATGAGTCCGGTGGGTCGAACTGGGATTACAGCGGACAAGGTCTCACCTATTATCCGGGAGGAGACCCCCAAGGTGCAGACGACGGATTCCCCGGCTCGCTCTACGGCTTTGGGCACGCCCACCACTTATTGATCTCCGAGATTAATATCCCCATCCCGGTGGTTTCACAAAACCTAGATGACCTCAACACCGCCGAGACTTTACAGCCCTTCACAGATATCACAGATGGCCTCTTCGACCCGGGTGCGGTCGACATCCCCAAAGCAGATCTCGAATACCTGCCGCCCCAGGGAGACCAGACCACCGGTAAACTCCACTTCGTGTGGGGGCAGCACTTCCACCTATTCGATCCTTCCCACGGCTGGAGTGAACTTGACCTCTCCGATCCGGAGGCGGTAGGGTTGTGGGTCTTCGACGGTTTCACGAATTACGCCACCAGCGATTACCTCTTCGAGATTCCCGAGTCCTGGGCGAATGCCTACACCCCCGGCCTGCGTCTGGCGACCGGCAGGTTCCGTGAAGGGGTATGGAGCGGCTTCGGCCCAGCTTTATTCGCTTTCGGTCCCTGGGAAGATGGCTCTCCCCCATCCGCGAATTCGACCTTATCCGCCATTACGCCGCTGCTGTTATACGGCATCCAGGAAGAGGCTAATCCGGAGATCATCACCGACTCCTCGATGATGATGAACGGCTACCAGGAATCCGACCACTGGTGGGGCGGCGCTTGGCTGACAGCCGGAGATTCCACTGCGGTGGTCTTCGTCGGCACGAAAGCCATGGGGAGCTCCTGGTACGGCTTTGCCAACGGCGTGGTTTGGCCTTACGACTGCGCCGACCACACCCCCTCGACCTGCCCGGAAGTCCCCCCAGAACCATACGCCGATCGCGGCTTTTGGGCCGAGGACTATCAGGCCCAGATCATCTTTTACGATCCAAACCAGCTTGCCGCCGTGGCCCAGGGAGAGATCGAACCCTATGAACCCCAGCCTTACGCCTCGCTTGACCTCACCTCCTACCTGTTCGACCCGTCTCTCGATCCGGCCGAATACAAACGTGATCTGGTCGGCGCGGCGGCCTTCGACCGTGAACACGGGCTGCTCTTCATCTTCGAAAGGTTGGCCGACGACTATAAATCCGTCATCCACGTATTCCAGGTGGCGACGGACTGAGCTTCGACCCCCGAAGATTCAGTATCGTTTTCGCTTGCGCCGGTTGATATATTTCCCCTTAACGGGCAGTTCTCCCGCAATCAGACAGCTCGTCTCTGTGGGAGCAGATACAGATAATTTGCCGCCTGAAACGTTCATCCGTTCTGTCATCTCGATCAGGCTGTAATTCGGTTCTTGGTTGCCGTTGCAGCGATTCACCTGGTTTTCCATCTCGAACTTCAAGATGTCGTCCTCATACCAGACTTCGATTTCTACTTCCTTCACATCGTCATCCCGCGCCAGACCGGTGAGGAGACCCTGGATCACCCGGTAGAGTGTGATTTCCTTGTCAGGCGGGAAACTTCTATCGATGTCATGGTGCTTGAATTCGATATTCACGCCGGTTTGAGCATTGAACCGGCCAAAGAACCACAATAATACAGATAGCAGTCCTGAACCATCCAGCATCGTGGGGCGTAAATCTTGAGACATATCGCGCAGCAGGGCAATCAGATCTGAGATCTGCATTTTAGCGTTGTCGAGGTTCTTCTGCGCCGTCTCCGATTGGACTTCGATTGCGCCCATGGTAAGTTTTACCCCCGTCAGTATCTGCCCAATTTTCTCTTGAAGCTCGAGAGCGAGTGTCTGCCTTTCGGATTCTTGCGCCTCGACCAACTGGTGGGAGAGTTTCTGGAGAAGTTCGCGCTTGGCCTTGATCAGTTCCATCAGCATGGCATTGCTCAAGGCCACAGATGCCTGGTCGGCGAATAACTTCAGCAGCGGTATCAACTCTTCGTCGAAAAATGCAGGCTCTTCGTGGTATAAATTCAATACCCCAATTTCCCGATTCCCGCCGATTAAGGGCAGGATCGCGAACGACTGAAAATGCAAACTCTCGGCTGACTCACGCCAGCAAGCGCAGTCTGGGTCATTGAGGATGTGCGCCATCACGATAGGGGTGCCCGACTTGAAAACCCTTCGGACGAGTTTTCGACCCGCCGCCCCACGGTGCCAGTTGCTTTGAATGAATTCCATCTGCTCTTCTTCAAAGCCGCTTGAAGCAGCCAATTGAAGCGTTGATTTCCCCTCTTCGACCAGGCCCAACCAGGCCATCTTGATATTGAATAACTCTATCGCCAGCCAGCATACCCCCTCTCGAACGTTCTCGATGTTTTCAAGATTGGATTGGAAAAATTGCAGGGAACGGTTGAACGCTTCTAAATATTCTATCTGCCGCTGGATCGCTTCCTCCGTCCATACGCCTTCGATGATCTTCCCCAATTGGGCGGCGATGGTGTCGACCAGGAACTGGTCCTCTTTTTGGGAAATTTTCTCGTCTCCCTCTATATACTCTTGGAGGTAAAAGACCTCGATCTCCCCCACGTCCTCTCCCCCCACGATGATCCTGCTGCTGTGTCCCCAGGGAGTTTTTTCACAGTCATCCGAGGAAAACACCTTATCCCTCAACACTATCCGGACACAGGTGTTTTCCGAATACTGCCAGGAATATGCAATCATATACACCGCGGTTTGCAGGATTTCATCCATTGAGACCACCGATGAATTGTTGAGGTTAGGTATTCCGTATAGATAGTTCAACTCTCTGACCCGTTCACCAAGATCACGCTTTTGCTTTGCCAACTTCAACGGCATCCGCCCGTTTTCCGGAATCCTCTTTTCCATCCACAGGCCGTACAAAAGCAGGTAGATGAATATCTCCAAGAAGGTCAAGATCCCCTTTATGGGGATGCCGAGGAGATGATATTCACAGTATGAATTGACGACACAAAGGTAATGATCCAAGACAGCATCCATCCCCCAAAAGAATGCCCCGAATAAGATCGCGATGAGAACGATTTTTATATTGACTTTCAAGATCTTACCTCGTTAGATCGATGATATCGTCCCGAACCTTCGGATATATTTTACTGGATGGAGCATGGAAAAAGGGAAATTTCGATCCCTTAATCCATGCTCCTCTGGTACGGCTATTTGAGTGAAGTGGTTATTTCTTTTTTCCTGTTATTCTCCCTTTCGAATAATGTGTCTGGGTCTTCTTCATGGACACCGTTGACAGTCACATCCGCCGGCACGTTTGGCTCGAGCGGCAAGAGGATCGTAAAGGTCGATCCTTTACCCAACTCGCTTTCTACGTGGATGGAACCACCGTGAAGGTGAACGAGGCTGCGCGTGATCGCCAGACCCAATCCACTTCCGTTGACGGTGCGGGTGCTGGAATTATCTGCTTGCTGGAACTCATCAAAGATGAGTTCGATGTCTTCTTTGGCAATCCCTACCCCCGTGTCTTGCACTTCCATGCAGATGAAATCATGGCCGTCGCGTTTGGCTCGCAAGATGATCTCACCAACTTCGGTGAACTTGATGGCGTTGGATAGGAGATTATTGAGCATTTGAACCACACGGACGTAGTCTGCTTTGAGAGTCGGGAGTTCTTCTTTGACCTCTAGGTTCAGCTCTACAGGTTTATTCACCAGCAGCCCGGCGTTGTTCTTGATAACGTCTTCCAACATACCTCTCACGTCGATTTTAGACAACTCCAGAACCATACGCCCGGCCTCGATCTTGGCAAGGTCTAAAATGTCATCGATGAGTCTCAACAAAGTCTGGCTGTTTTCGTTGATGGCTTTCAGGTCTTTCATCACTTCGTCGCTGACCTCGCCATCCACTCCTAAGATGAGCACATCTGTGTAACCGATAATGGAGTTGAGCGGTGTCCTCAGCTCATGGCTCATATTTGCCAGAAATTCACTCTTCAAGCGGTCGCCCTGGATGATGGTGTCTTGGGCGATCTTGCGTTCGGTGATGTCCGTAATGCTTGCCCGCACCATCGGTTTATCCCCGCCGGGCAGGCGCACGAGGCGGATTTCGCAAGGGATCATCTCTCCCTGTGATTTCATGTGCATCCAGTCGAATACGGGGGTGCTTCCCTCGACAGCTTCCGCAACATAACTTTTGAATGCTTCCACTGAAGAGCGGCCATCTGGCTGGAATTGTGGGCAGAGGTCTACGGCGGGGTCTTTCCCGATTAATTCCGTAGATGTCGCAAATCCATACAGGTCTGCTGCGTTCTGGTTTGCTTCGATAAACAGGCCAGAGCCGACGTCCAACACGACGATGGCTTCGGGCGCATTCTCGACCAGGGTGCGGTAGCGGGCCTCACTATCTCGCCGTGCTTCGAGCAGCTTTTGGCTGGCGAAGGCCTGGGAAGCCAGACCGATAAGGGAGTTGTAGACCTGCATTTCTGTGGGACTAAACGCATGCGGCCTGGACCAGTTGAACGTGACAAAACCCAGCCAGGTATCTGCCTGGGAGAGGGGGATGATCACAGTTGACTGCACCCCGTCGTGGAGCAGTAGTTCTCTGGACCCGTCGTCCAAAGACTCATCGGTCTTCACGTCGGCGATCATGCGAGCCGCATGTTGTTCTGCCAGCCAGATTTTCGCAAAGGGCATATCCGGCATGTAGAACCTCTCCCCCACCGCCATCCCCCGAATTTCTGCAGTACTATCAGCTTTAAATGAAGCCTCGATCTCAGCCCATTCGGGATTGCCGCGCTCGTCGACCGTCAGAGAGATCAGGTTCGTTAAACTTGCACCGGATTCGATCGCCATCTCACTCAAGATGTGGAGTATCTCATCCTTGCTTTGTGCTGTGTTCAGCTTGTTGCTGATTTCGTAGAGGGCTTCTGCCTGGGCACGCTCTAACTTGACCTGGCCGAAAAGCTCGGCGCTTTCGATTGAACTGGTCATCTGCCCGACCAGCGTGGTGAGCGTGTCTACATCTGCCTGTGTAAAGCGGTCGACCTGCTCGTCTTGCATGTCTAGCACCCCAAGGAGGCGTTCACCACTTACCAGTGGGATGGCGGCCTCAGAACGGGTATCGGGCAGCAGGGGGTTGGGCATGAAGCCCTCTTCTGTCTGCACGTCCGAGGCGACCACCGGCTGGCGGGTACGCCCGGCTCGGGCTACCAGAGAGTCTTCACGGCTCAAGGGGATGCTGTGCTTCTCACGCTTGAGAGTCAGGCCGACATGCCCAGACCCGGCTTGCACGACGAGGTCCTCTCCAATTTCATCCAGCAGGTAAATGTGGGCATGGTAGAAGCCGAAGCGGGTTTGCAGTTGGTTCACAGCTTCCTCGAGCAGTTGGTCTAGCTCGGTGATCGTGTTGAGGCGCTCGGCGATCTCAGCGGCAATGCGCAGCTGTCTGGCTGTCTGCTCGATTTGGATAGTACGTTTTTCAATCTCTTCCAGAAGCTCGGTGGTCTGGAAGAGAGAAGCCACGTGCTCGGTCATCGTTGCAAACACAGGCACCGTCTGTTCGGTAAACCGGCCTGCCACACGGTCCTGAATGTCTAGGGCGCCGATGACTTCATCCTCGATTTTAAGCGGCACAACCAGCTCCGACTGTGTATAGGGGAGCAGGGGGTTGGGCAGCCAGCCGGGGTTTTCGGCTACGTCACCCACCAGAACCGACTCACCCGTTTTGATGCACTGGGTCACCAGCGCTTCCTGGTCGAGGGGAATCATGTGCCCGCGCTGGAGCAGCTGGCGTCCGGCGTAACCGGTGCTCTGTTCCAAGACGGCGTTTTCCCTTTCCTCGTCAACCAGATAGACCTGGCAGTGGTACACGTCGAACTGGTCTGCGATCAGGTTCACCAGCAGGTCGAGGAAGTCTTCAGGGGTAGTACGTTCGGATGCGGCGAAAGTCACCCGTTGAGAAGCATCCATCTCACGGTTGCGCTCCTCAAGCTCGCGGGTGCGATGTTCAATCACCCCGGTCATCTCATTGAAGGAATTCGCCAGGATACCGATCTCATCATTTGCAGTCGTTTCAACACGCCGTGAATAATCTCCCTTGGTAATCTCTTGGACCACATCCTGTAATCTGCCGATGGGGAGGGTGATGAGCCGTCGGGAAGCCTGGGCAACGAGAACCAGCCCTATTACACCAAGTAGAATAATGGTTATTGTTGTGGCTTGCAGCAGAGGAGCCTGTTCAGCAAGGAGGACATCCAGGTTATCCAGGATGGCAACGACTGCTTTTACTTTTCCCTTGGATACCAATGGAGCATACCCGGCAGCAAATGGAGTGCGATCCAGGTTGAAGGTATCTTCGGCAAACACAATCTGACCGCTCTGCGCCTGTGTGATGGAAGTCTCGTCTATGCGGGATAAGTAATCCTCGATCTCTTCAGTATTCCACTGGTCGTATGAGGCGATTTGTCCTGCGACTAACAAAGCCAGATGGGGGTTTTCTCGGGAGAGGTTGATCTCTGATAGATACTCGTCGTCAACCGTGTGGCTGACGATGAGGCCGCCGATAATATCCCCGCTAGAATCACGGACATCAGCGACAGCTGCCAATCGAACTTCCATTTCTCCCTCATATTCGAAGACCATGATGTCTGCAGTTGTCGTGCCCAATAAGGCTAATCTGAGCAATGCGTCTTCTTGTTCTTCATCGTAGGTCGCGCCTTCTTCGTGCATCGTTATGAGGCGTCTTCCTCTGGTATCGACCAGGTCGATGTCGTCGAATTTATAAGCAGCCGAACTTTTCAAGAGTTCTGACCAGATTTGCGTTTTATTCCCACCTTCTACTGCAGCGATCAGACTCGAAGTGTTCCTCACGCTGCCAACGTTTATCTTCAATTCCTCTAAGGCTTCGTCAAACCTGCGCTGTGCTACTTCCGCCTCACTCGCAATCCGGTGGTAGCTGGTTTGAATGGCCAGGGCGCGTATTCTTGTATTCAGGATGACCACAATAGAAGCAATCGCGAGGATGATTACGAAGGATAACGCCAGGTTGATTTTCGCCCCAAGTCTCATGTTGCGTAAACTGGGTATTCTAATCTTTCTTATATATTTCATAATAATTTAACTCCTTCACACACCTGGTATAGAGACCCCATACCAGGTGTGTGTTCCTTGTCTTATCAGGGACTAGTGATCACCTCGAATTCCTGCAAGGCAGCCATACCATTTTCAGAAAGCAGCCATTCGATCAGAGGTTGCACGTCTTCCTGGCGATCAGACAAGTAGCCAATGCCGATTTCTCCCATCATGGGGAAATCCGGATCACCTGGTGGGACGCCGTCAAGAGACGCACCAACAACCTCTGCCCCACTGGCCAATGCTGTCGGCCAGGTAGCCATGCCTACACCGCCGGGTGTTCCTTCAATGGCAGATAACATTTCGCCCTGGCTTGTGAGTACTGGAGCGGTTTCGGCGAAGATGGCGTCCTTGAAGAAATATTCCCGAAAAGCTTTTGTGGTGCTGTCATCTTCATCACGAATAAAGAGAATCAATGTCAAGTTGGGGCCGCCGATCTCAGACCAGTTGGTAATCTGGCCTGTTAAAATATCTATGGCCTGCCTTGTAGTCAGATTGGTGATACCAACCTCTGGGTGAATAACTATAGTCATCCCCACATTTCCAAAGGTCACATACTCTACTGGCTCGGTGCTCTTGGGTGGGCGGGCCATGCCTACAACATCTAAGCTGCCTTCAAGGACACCCGTGACTCCCCCACCAGTGCCTGATCCTTCCAGGACTTCCAGATGGTACCCGGGTGTATCCGCTTCGAAATCGTCTGCGACGGCTTGGAGAATTCCCGTAACCGTTCCCGACCCGGAGAGGGTCAGATAGACTTGTGTATTACTAGGGTTTACTGCCGCGGCATTACCTGAACTACAGGCAGTGAGGAATAGGGTAGAAAGAAGGGCGAAGACAAAAAGGTATTTCAAAAATTTCTTATTCACTAAATTCTCCTTTTACTGATGGTTTGAAAAATACTGCAATAAAAAAAACTATGCAACTTCTATCGCTTTTGGCTTTAGAGAAGCCAGGAGTGATTATCGTTGTATACCTCCAACAGCATGATTGAATCGTTAATAATCAGATATATCGCTTTCTCCTTTCTAACCAGTTTCCTTAATCGAATAATCGCCGAAAGAACGCATCAGCGCAGGTTGGGTTGCCTTGACTTCTGGCGCTTGGCGAACGTGGTGGTTGTCCATCATGTGGTTGATGAGGGTCAACAACGTACCCAGAGAGATTGGTTTCTCCAGGAAGAAATCTGCCCCCATCTCACTGATATCTGCTCGATACTGCCCATATGCAGAACACATCACAACCTGGGTTCCATTTTCTGTGAGCTTATCTCTGAATTCTTTCACGAGGTCGCTTCCCCGCGCTCTCCCCATGTGGATATCACAGATGAATATCTCGTATCGGTTTTTTTGCAGCAGCCCACGGGCATCTTTCATGGTGGTGACACCATGGACTTCGAAGTGGGCCCTCGTCAATACCTTGCTGTAAAGCTGGCAGATACTCGCATCGTCATCCATGATCAATATGGTGTTGTTTTTACTCTTCTCTGGATTGCTTCGGTTGGGGGCTTTGATTCCCTTAAGGGGAGGCGTAAGCATCCGCCGCACCAGCAGCACGAAACTCGTCAATTCGAAAGGCCGGGCGATGAAGCTGCTGCCGATTCGTTCTGCTTCTGATTTCACCATTTGAGAGTTGTGTTCGTCCATTAAAATCGTAGAGATGTCAGTGTGCTCATTTTTCACTCGAGTCAGGAATTCCAGGCCGTTCATCCCCGGAAGTTTGAAACTGCTGACGATCAGGTGGTACCTTCTCTTTGCTAATCGATGAAATGCCGTTTCCCCACTCTCACAGGTCTCGATATTGTATGCTCCGTTTGAACCGATTCTCAACGTTCGGGCCAGTGTTGTAGCAAGGCCGGAGCTGTCTTCTACAATCAATATGTTTTTTTTATCCACGGAGTCCTAATCACCTTTAAGGAACGCAAGCATAATTCCCTTTATGAAATTGGTATTCCCATCCATTGTAAGAAATCTCATAAATGGTCACTATCCGTATTAATCCTAGAATCCGAACAAATTACGCTTAATTTTCTGGGGGATTTGCCTCACGTCGGTGAGGCAGCGAATTATTTGAAAAGAAACCAATCGATAGGTTCCTCACCCCTTGAATGGCCTTCTTAGTCTTACTACATTAAGAATATACCTTTACCCCTATAAAAAGCTCCGGATTAACTATCCGGAGCTTTAATAACTCTATTCATTATTCACGAGAATCCGAGACTAATCCACGCCCCCTTTTTGCGGCAGCAGGCCGGCATTCATAGCGAAATTGAATAATTCAGTCTGGTTTTCGACCTGTAGTTTGCGCATCAAATTTGCCCGGTGAGTATGCACCGTACGTGGGCTGATCGACAGGCGCTCGGCGATCTCATTATTGGTATGGCTTTCTAAGATGAGATGTAAAATCTCTCGCTCACGAGGGCTGAGTAAATACAGCCGGTCGTCTTCTGAAAATTCGGTTTTCGACCTTTTCGCTCGCTCTGCGTAAACTTCGATGGCACGCTTCGTCAGTGGGGGGGCAAGATATATATCCCCCGCGGCAACTTCATCGATTGCCTGGAGGAGAATCTCCTCCGGTGAATCCTTGGGGACATAACCACGCGCGCCTGCCCGGAGTGCGTCCAGCACGTAGATCTCACTCGCGTACATGGATAAAATGAGTACCTTTGTTTTGTTTGCCCGTTTCACCAATTCGCGGGTGACTTCCAACCCGCTGTATCCGGGCATCATCCAATCGAGAACAAGTATGTCTGGCGCCAATTCTTCCACCAGGGAAATAGCTTCCTTCCCATCGGATGCCTCGCCGACAACCCGAATATTATTTTCGGCATCGAAGAGAGTCCGTAATCCCTGACGGACAATTGGATGGTCATCAGCCAGAACAATGGAAATCTCATCCATAACAGCCCTCTTTTTTCATTCGATAAGGGCCAGGATCAAGAGAACCAGGTTCGGTCCGGTGATCAATGAAAAAAATGAAAAATGCTAAATGATTTAAATAAATATAGTGTTGATTCCCTTCTCTGGCGAATAAAATCTTCAATTCCTGATAAAAATAACTCGATTATATTATTGCATAAAGCCATGAAAAGTCTACAGTACAATACTTCTATCTTTATTAGACCCGAAAAAACCATATTTTTAATTGACGTTCCGTTTCCTATTCCCCTTTTTCTTTCCTGCAAACCCGCTTATTGACAAACTGAATGATCCATGCTATTATAGCGAAACACGATATAGCGATAAGCGGTATAGCGAAGTGCGATACATAAGGATATGGCACATGACCGATGAATATGACATACAAAAATATCTGCCCCTCACAGAAGCGACCTACTACACCTTGTTGGCCCTCATCGAACCTCGCCACGGCTACATTGTGATGCAGAAGGTCAAAGAAATCAGCCGGGAGATGGTCGATATCGGTCCGGGTACACTCTATGGGATCTTTTCCACCCTCCAAAAAGAGGGCTTGATTCTCAAGGTAAAAGAGGAAAACCGCCGGAAGACCTATGCCCTCACTCCAAAAGGGAAAGCCGTTCTGCGTGAGCAGATTGCCCGTTTAGAGATCATGACCCAGGGGGGGCTTGAGAGAATCGATGATCTACAAGGATAAACTTACAGGAGTAAATACAATGGGATTCAAGACTATTCGTAAATGTAAATTGTTTTGGGCCTGGCAGGATCAAGAAGAGGAAGAATGGCTGCGGCACATGGCCCAGCAGGGATATCACCTCTCAGCGCTGGTTTTCCCGATGGTCTACGAATTCACAGTCGGAGAACCTCGCGATGTGGTCTACCGCCTGGATTATTCCGATGTCAACAAAAGCGACATCGATTCCTATTTACAGTTGTTTCAAGATGCGGGATGGGAATACTTTGACAGTTTTGTGGGCTGGTATTACTTCAGGAAACCGGCAGACTCTGGGAGTACAAATGAGATTTACACCGACGTAGAATCGAAAATCCAGAAATACCAGCGTCTGCTTTCCATTCTTGTAATTTTCCCCATTCTTTTAGCCGGGTCGATGACAATCGTATTCAGACCACCTTCGATACCCTTGCTGGACATTGTATTCACCCTGATATTATTTTTTTGGATCTACGTGCTATGGAAAGTCTATCGCCGTATCCGACAACTCAAGCGCTTGTGAATCTACCGACAGGGCACGGAGGGGGTTATGGAAGCCGTTCGACCGCACCCTTGAGCCGCGCCAGCGCATCCACCAGGATCGAACGGGGGCAGGCGATGTTCATCCGTTCGAATCCCTCCCCCTCCGGGCCGAAGATGTATCCCTCGTCCAGATACAGGCGCGCTTCCTCCCGCATGAACTTCTCCAATCCCACCTTATCCAATCCCAATTCCCGGCAGTCCAGCCAGATGAGGTAAGTCCCTTCCGGTTTAACCACCTTGATCTGGGGGATAAATTCGGCAATGTAATCCTCGAGATACTGCCGGTTCTCATCCAGATAGTCCAGCAGTTGGTCCAGCCACTCCTCGCCCTGGCTGTAGGCCGCCTCCAGGGCCGCCAGGCCAAAGAGGTTGTTGCCAAACGTGCTCGAACGCTCCAGCGTCTTTTTGAACCCCTCGCGCAGATCTGGGTTGGGGATGATGATGTTCGAATGGTGCAGCCCGGCCAGGTTGAAGGTCTTGCTTCCCGCCGTACAGATGATAGCGTTTTGAGCGAACGCTTCACCAAGAGTGGCGAAGGGAGTGAACGCCACTCCTTTGAAAAGCAGATCGCAGTGGATTTCATCCGATACCACCAAAACGTCGTGTGCCAGACATAATTCTCCCAGGCGGATCAATTCTTCTTTGTTCCACACCCGCCCGATGGGGTTGTGCGGATTGCACAGGATGACCATCTTAACCAATGGGTCGCTCAGCTTTTCTTCCAGGTCTTCGTAATCCATCCGATAGGCGGTATTCTCATAGATAAGTGGGTTGGTTGCCAGCCCCCTCTCGTTATCGTCAATGACGTGATAGAAAGGGTGGTAGACCGGCGGCTGGATCAGCACCTTCTCCCCTCTGGCCGAAAAGGTCCGCACCATGGTCTTCAATCCGGGGATCACCCCCGGCGTCGTCACGATCCATCGCCGGTCGATCTCCCATCCGTGCCGCCGCCGCATCCAGTCCTCCACCGCCTGGAAGTACGAATCAGCAGGCGTCGTATACCCGAAAATGCCGTGCCGTGCACGGGCTTCCAATGCCTCGATCACCGCAGGTGGGGCGGGGAAATCCATGTCGGCAACCCACATCGGCAGCATCCGCTCTTCCCCGAAGAACTGTTCCGTGGGGTCTATACTCGAATGATCTTCATTGGGCACGTATTCCCACTTGACAGACTGAGTCCCCCTACGGTCGATCTCCCGGTCAAAATCATATTTCATTGCCTTCTCCCTGTAATGTGTTTGATTGTAAAAGTGGAAAATATTATATTCCTTTTTATTCGATGGGACCGAATGTAATTATCATAATCCATTGCGTGAAACTCATTCCCCCATAAAGGTGTCTTTCCTTATGCAATATGGAATACAAAATAATTAGACAATCCCCGCCTCCAATAACCTCCTTAGACTATAATACTCTCATGGACACACGTTTGGTGTGGGCATTGGCTGTCGTTCTACTTTTTGCCATTGCGGGCGTAATGGCTTACAACACAATGGCGCCTGAAGTGGTTGCTTTCTCACCGCCAGACACGCTCGAATACTACCCCCGCAGCACCGAGATCGAAATAACTTTCTCCCGCTCGATGGATCCCGATTCTGTTTTATCGCGCCTCTCGATTCTTCCCGCGGTGGCCGGGAATTTCACATGGGAGGGAGAAACCCTGCACTTCACCCCCAGCCTGCCCTGGGAGGCGGGTGTAGAAGTGACCGTCCAGTTGGGGCATGGGGCCAAATCTACTCTGGGGATAGGCATACGCCAGGACATTGCCTGGTCTTTCACCGTCGCCCCCACCTTGCTGGCTTATCTTTGGCCCGCCGAAAGTGAGGCCGACGTCTATCTCCTCGAACCCCTCAGTGGAACGGCAACCCGGGTCACACACACCGGTACCGTCTTGAGCTACGATGTAGGTGTGGATGGTCGCTTGATCTATTACAGCGCCATGAACCAGGAGGGGGGCAGCGACTTCTTTACCATAGACCGTTTTTCGGGGGACACCGAGGTGATTTTCTCTTGCGAGACGGATTTATGTACCGATCTCGATCTTTCTCCCGATGGAAGCGCGCTCGCTTTCCTGCGCAAAGATTCCGAAATCTGGCTGTACCATCTGGAAGAAGAAACGGCTGAGAGGAAGAGCAGCCGGGCGCACGAGACACGCCTGCCAAAATGGTCGCCGGATGGGCGCCTGAGCTATTACGACGCCAACGAACTGGCCTTCATCATCCTGGATGTAGACACCGGGGAGCAAATCACCCTGGAGAACAACACCGGGGAAACCGGCGCCTGGTCGCCCGGTGGGACCCTCTTCGTTGCTCCTGAGGCCTTCATTAAAGAAAGCGACATGCTCCGCGGGCCCAGTGGGGAGATTTCCAACCAGGAGGTGGACGAGGAGACTTTGGAGCCGGTCAGGCTGCTCGTCAGCCATCTCACATCCTATAACGCCGACACCGGGGAAGTCACAAGCCTGACAAAGGAAGACTATACCGAGGATTTCACTCCAGCTTTCTCGCCTGACGGGAGCAGGCTGGTTTTTGCCCGTCGCTATCTGGACGAAGAGCGCTGGACCCCCGGCCGCCAGGCCTGGCTGCTGAACGTGAGTGGGGGAGACGCCCACGTCCTCACCCACGCCCCGGATTACAAATACATCGCCTTCGCCTGGCACCCCGATGGAGACCAGATCGCCGCTGTGCGTTTCAACACCACCACTCTCCTCGACCCCCCCGAACTCTGGCTGCTCCACCTGGACGGCAGCGGCTACCGCCTGGTGGTGGGCGGCTACGCCCCCCAGTGGATACCCTGACGATTTATCATTCTGAGTGACCAATCAGAAAATAATTATATATTTTGTCAGGAAGGGAAACATGAAAGTTCATAATTCTAAATTCGTTGTTCTATTGTTAGTTTTACTAACAATTAGTTGTAACTCTAAAACAGAATCAAAGAAAATTAGAAATATCGATTTAGCTTATATATCTGATAGAGATGGAATACAAAATGTTTATTTAATTTCTAATAGCGATTTTAATAAACCACAATTGATATCAAATACGGACTGGGATGATACAAGTGCAGTATGGTCAACTGATGGAACAAAGCTGGCGATTGTATCAACAGTAGTCAGGAATTCTTGGGTGGTTCCAGAAATTAGAATAATCAACATTGATACAATGGAATCTTCAACCGTTGAAACAGAAAAAGGATGGGTTTTATATCTTGATTGGTCACCTGATGAGAACCAATTCCTTTTTTCTTCTGGTAATGTTTATGAAAACGAATCTTATTTAGATATTTTTGTGATGGATATAAATGAATTAGAAATGATTAATCTTACTAACAACCCGCATGCAGATTACAACCCTGTATGGTCTCCTGATGGTTCCAAGATCGCTTTTGTTTCCGTAAGGAATGGTTATACTGAATTGTTTATGATGAACGCAGATGGTACAGATCAAAACAGCATCAGCGCCATATCGCAATTACCATCTGTGATTGCTAAGTGTAAATCTATTTATTGGGAGAACTTGGATAATTCTACTGAGGAGGACATTGAGTTTATTCGAGAATCTCCATATGGATGCATGCTTGATGATTCCCCTGCATGGTCTCCTGATGGATCAAAAATCGCATTTGTATCTGCCAGGGATGGAAATCAAGAAATATACATGATGAATGTGGATGGTACTGGACTAAAAAACATTAGTAATCATCCAACTGACGAGGATGATCCTTCTTGGTCGCCCGATGGTTCAAAAATAGTTTTTACTTCAAACCGTGATGGTGAATATTTTCAAATCTACATAATGGACATCGATGGGTCAGATGTGATTCAAATCACCTCGGATTACGGAAATAAATTTACACCCGCGTGGAGGCCATGACTTACGAAGGAAAAAGTTACACCCCCCCTCCCAAAATCCCCCCAACACACTCCCATTTATTCTGGTATAATGCCCATCTGACTAGACCGGTCGGCGGCAATATTATCCAAACCCCTCGCTGCCTGCCAGGAGACCTGCTCGACACGAAAGGAGATAGCAGACGTCATGCCTTTGACAAAAGAAACAAAAGAAAAAGTTATCGAAGAATATCATCGTCACGATAAAGACACCGGCTCCCCAGAGGTGCAGATCGCTCTCCTCACCAACCGCATCGAACACCTCACCGATCACCTCAAAACACACAAACACGACGAGTCCTCGCGGCGGGGGTTGCTCAAACTGGTTGGCCGCAGGCGCCGGCTGCTAGCTTATTTGCAGAAGAAGGATTACCGCAGCTTTGTTGAGGTCACCGAGAGACTCAAGATTCGCAGAAAATGATGATATCGAGTGGATGGCCGTATATAGGCCATCTTCTCTTTTAACTTAATTTACTTTATGGTGTATGTGCTAAAGTATTTTGAACTTTCATTGCGTCCCTTGCACATTCATCAAGTAATTAACCGTATAGCGGTTCAATTTCATAATCTAAAAAAACGGTTAGTTACCTTAGACCCCAACCTGGTTGGGTATTGGATGTTGATGACAACGGGGAAATCCTGTTGTCGGCAGCCTCCAGTTCCTAACAGGGCGGGGAAAATGGAGGTTTACAATGAAACCCGATGTTAAACACTTTACGGCCACCGTTGGCGGTCGGACGATTACGTTCGAGACCGGTAAACTGGCCGGGCAGGCAGGAGGTGCCGTCACCCTGCAGTTAGACGACACGCTCATCCTTGCCACTGCCACCATGAGTTCCCAACCCAGAGAAGGGATCAACTTCTTCCCCCTGAGTGTGGACTACGAAGAACGCTTGTACGCCGGAGGGCGCATCCCCGGTGGATTTTTCCGCCGTGAGGGCCGCCCCTCCGAAAACGCCATCCTCACCGCCCGTCTCACCGACCGGCCCCTGCGCCCCCTCTTCCCCAAAGACATGCGCAACGACGTCCAGGTTATCATGTATTCGCTTTCCGCTGATACAGAAAATCCCATCGACGTCCTGGCGATCAATGCCGCTTCGGCCGCCGTGATGATCTCGGAGATCCCCTGGGATGGGCCCGTCGGCGCCGTGCGTATCGGCCGGATCGATGGCGAATTCGTCGCCGATCCCACCTACGAGCAGATGGACGAATCCGACCTCGACCTGCGGGTGGCGGGCACGAAAGAAGCCCTCCTCATGGTCGAGTGTACCGCCAATGAGGTCGACGAACAGACCGTCAGCGACGCCCTTGAATTCGCCCAGAAAGCCATTCAGCCCCTCATCGAAGCGCAGCTCGAGATGGTTGCCGCTGTCGGTAAGGAAAAGATCACAGACTACCCGCCCTTCGCCGCTGCCGAAGAAATCAAACAAAAGGTCCTCGAGCGCGCCCGTCAGCCGCTGGAGGCTATGTATGACAAAAATCCCAAAAAACACGACCGCGATGCAGCCATCAACGCCTTGCGTGACGAGATCGTAGCCGAAATGGGCGAGGAAGATGAGAAACTCCAGTGGGACGTACGCGAAGCTTTCGAAGCTGCCAATAAATCTGTCGTGCGCAAACGCATCCTGGATAAAGGTCTCCGCCCCGATGGGCGCGCCACCACCGAGATTCGCCCCATCTGGTGCGAGGCAGACTTCAGCCCGCGGGCGCACGGCTCCGCCATCTTCACCCGCGGAGAGACCCAGGTGGTGACCCTTGCCACCTTGGGCACGCCCCGTGAAGCCCAAAACCTGGATAACCTCACCCCCTACGAAGCCAAGCGTTATATGCACCATTACAACTTCCCACCCTTTTCTGTGGGTGAGGTGCGCTTCCTCAGGGGTGCCTCCCGCCGGGAGGTCGGCCACGGCGCGCTGGCAGAGAAAGCCTTGCTGCCCGTGATCCCCGAAGAAGCCGACTTTCCCTACACCTTGCGTCTCGTCTCCGAGTGCATGTCCTCGAACGGTTCGACTTCCATGGCCTCGGTGTGTGGTTCCACCCTGGCGTTGATGGACACCGGCGTCCCCATTTCTGCGCCCGTTTCCGGCATCGCCATGGGCCTGGTCTCGGATGGCGAAAAGTTCGTCATCCTCAGCGACATCCAGGGCTTGGAAGACCACCTCGGCGATATGGATTTCAAAGTCGCTGGGACCGAGAAGGGCATCACCGCCCTCCAGATGGACATCAAGATTGCCGGACTTACACCGGCGTTGATGGCCCAAGCACTCCAGCAGGCCAAGGAAGGCCGGGCACACATCCTCGCTAAAATGCTCGAGGTACTCCCTGAACCCCGTCCCGACCTCAAAGAACACACTCCCCGCATCACCAGTGTGAGCATACCGGTGGATAAGATTGGCGCGGTGATCGGCCCGGGTGGGAAGACTATCCGCTCCATTCAAGATGAGACCGGCGCCAAGATCGACATCGCCGAAGATGGCACCGTCTTCATCGCCACCTCCGACGGGGAAGCAGCCACACAGGCCCGCGAGATGGTCGAAGCCCTCACCGAGACCCCTGAGGTCGGCCGCATCTACACCGGGAAAGTCGTGCGCGTTACCGATTTCGGCGCCTTCGTCGAAATCATCCCCGGCACAGACGGCCTCGTACACATTTCCCAGTTGGACTCTGAGCGGGTCAATAAGGTCGAAGACGTTGCCGACGTGGGGGATGAGATCACGGTGATGGTCACCAACATCGACGACGCCGGGAAAATCCGCCTCTCACGCCAGGCTGTCCTGGAAGGGTGGAGCGCCGAAGAAGCCATGAAGCGTGACCGCGGCGGAGGGAGCCGCAATAAAAGCAGCAGCCGCCGCAGAAGCGGTGGCCGCAGCGGAGGGCAGCGCAGCGGTCAACGCCGCCGTAGCGGCTGATTTTTACATCATACAAAATCCAGAGGTGTTGGAAAACCAACACCTCTTTTTAATAATTCCCTCTCGTAAGGGCACAGCAGGCTTTGCCTTTAGTCAATACGTCTATTTACATTGTTAAGGTATTCCCTCGCCTATAGCTCTGTCTGATGTATTAGAACTTCCGATATCTTTTGATGCTATACTTTTAGAATTCTGATGTCACCCCGGAGTTGTCATTAACTAAGAAGGGAGGGACTGTATGCGTAAAGGGTATTTTTATTTTCTAGTGGCACTGTTGGCATTTTTACTTGTAGGGTGTATCGAATCGTTTGACGCAGAAGCAGAAAAGCATTTCGATCAAGGGATAGAGGACGTGCGGCAAGGGAATAATAACTCGGCAATTGAGGAATTCACAAGAGCCATCGAGATTGATCCTGGGTATTACTACGCATACGTTAATCGCGCCCTGTCCTACTACTGGAGCGGCGATTTGGTGAACGCCCTTGCGGATTACGACAAGGCAATCGAACTACACCCGGACAACGTCTATTGGACGATCGAACGGGGTTTCCTGCACATGGAAATTGGAAACCGAGAGAAAGCCCTTATCGATCTAGAGAGAGCAGAGGAGCTAGGCGTCCCGTATGAATATAGGGAGAGGGTCGAGGAAGCACTCGCCCAGTTGAGGCCTTAGTACAAGGCCGCAAGATTTCAACTTTACGAATAAACGTTACTTGACGCTTTGAGTTTGTTGCAGCATGCCTGCGCCTGCCCGACAATATACTGTAAGCCCTCTCCCAAATTTTAGGAGAGGGCCATCGTCTCGTGGCCGTAAAATCATCCCCGTGGGTGAAGGCAAATCTAACATTCCTTTTCCTGCATATGCCCGCATCTATAAAAACATTTCCCAAAATTCCTCACCAACATTCACCGTTGCATAACACCTCTCAACCCCTTATTTGTCATTCTGAGCGACCGACGGGAGCGAAGAATCTGGCTCACACTGTGGTTCTACAACTGAATCATCCTTTGAGAAATCCCTCTTTAAGACTTCTCACACCAATGGATCCCAATCACCCCAAACATCCGCCGCACGAAACCCACCTTCTCCATCCCCGCCTCCCTGAACCGCTCTGCCAAAGCCTCTGCTGGTAGAAACCCCTCCGTTGAATTCGGCAAATACGTATAAGCTTCCGTGTCCCCGGCGAGTAACCGCCCCATAAAAGGGACCACCCGGTGGAGGTAAAACTCAAGAAAGGGCCGCAGCAAATTCCGGCGCGGTGGTGTCGTATCCAGCGAGACCGCTCGTCCACCCGGCCTCAACACCCGTGCGTGTTCCTTCAGCGTCCGCCCGATATCCGGCACGTTCCGCAGCAGGAAACCGGAGATCACACCCGAAACGCTCTCTTTCCCAAAGGGGAGCTGCTGAGCGTCCGCGACCACCCACACCACCCCTTCACCCCCCTGCCTTTCCTTCCCCACCCGGATCATATTCAACGTGAAGTCGAACGCCACCACCAACGTGTCCGGGTGCTTCCTGGCGATCTCGAAGGCGATGTCCCCCGTACCCGCCCCAACGTCCAACACGACCGTGCCCGGGCGCACCTGCAGCCGCCGGATGGCTTCCCTCCGCCAGCGCATGTCCTGCCCCAGCGTCATCACTCCGTTCATCAGGTCGTAGCGGGGGGCGATCCGCTCGAACATCTCCCGCACGTGTCGTGATCGCTCTTTTCCGGTCAGGTGGCTCATGCTTCGTTGCCGTATTGCCAGGGGGCCGCTTTACGCTGCAGCAGATCGACCGTGAAATACATCCCCAGCCCCATGATGCCCATCGCCATCACCCCTGCGTACATTTTTGGATAATCGAACAGCGTGCTCCCGTGGAAGTAGATATAGTACCCCAATCCCCGCTGGGTGGCGATGAGTTCCACGATGTACAGCACCGCCACCGCCGTCCCGATGGATTGCCGTAAAGCCGTCAGGATCGCCGGTATGCTGGCGGGCAGGTACACGTAGCGGAACAGCGCCCGCCGTCCCGCCCCCAGACTGCGCACGGAATATAAAAGCTCAGGCGTGATGTTGGCCGCCTGGTCGCGCACCAACACCAGGATTTGGAAGAAGAGGATCAAGAAGATGATGGCAATTTTCGACGCGTCGTTGATGCCCAGGAACAGCAGCACCACCGGCACGAGGACCACCTTGGGGATTGGATACAGGAGATAGATGACCGGGGCAAAGAACTGATCGAGTTTTTTGGACTGGCCCAGTAGCAGCCCCGCCGGTGCAGCCAGGGCGACGGACAGCAGCATGGAGGCCACCACCCGCCACAGGCTGGCGGCGAAGTGGTACCCCAGGTCTTTACCGATTTCGCTGAAAAACGCTTCCAGGACGATGATCGGTGCGGGCAAAATAGCCCGGTCGACGACCCATGCCAGGATCTGCCATACCACCCCGATACCTACCGCTGCCAGGAGCACTTTATAGGCCTTCACGACTGTGCCTCCAGCGTTTCACGCAGTTCGATGCACATCTCCCCAAAGTCCGCCGAATGTGCGTAGTCTTCACGGCTGGCCCCCCGGTTCTCGATGGCGGTCGCTGTCTGGTTGGGCGGTTGTCCCAACACCAGCACCTTCTCCCCCAGGATGGCTGCTTCTTCGATCGAATGCGTCACGATGACGGTCGTCAATGCCTGTTCCAGGCGCAGGTCCATCACCAGCCGTTGCAGGCTCTCCCGTGTGGGCGCGTCCAGCGAAGCGAAAGGTTCGTCCATCAAGAGTAGATCGGGGTTGAGTGCCAGCGTCCGGGCGATAGCCGTGCGCTGTCCCTGCCCGCCCGATATCTGTCCTGGGTATTGGTCTTGGACCTGAGTTAGCCCTAAACGTTCCAGCCAGTACGTTACCCGTGCTTGCCTGTCCCCACCTTCCTCTTCCAATGGGGCGTGTGTGCCGTCCGGCCCGTAGAACCGCCGGATGCGCAGCCCCAGTGTAGCATTCTCCCGTACCGTCGCCCAAGGGAGTAACCCATAATCCTGCAAGATCAGGCCCGTTCTCGGGCGCGGCTTGGTCAATTCCAGGCCGCCGATGAGGGTCTGCCCGCTTCGCGCCTGCCGCAACCCTGCCAGCAGATACAGCAGCGTGCTCTTCCCGCACCCCGAAGGCCCCAGCACCGCCCAGGCCTCCCCCGCCTCCACGCGCCAGTCGAACCCCTCGAAGATGGGCGTTTTCTCCCCATACCGGAAGGTAATCACTCTCAGCTCGATCATACTAGTCTGCTAGTCCCAAAGTCTTTAGTCGGATAGTTCAGCATCCATGTAGTCAACTAGCCTCAATGTTCAATTTGACTAAAGACTAGCGACTAACGACTATCCGACTATTAAGGTAGATACGACCCATCCACCGAGTCCGTATAACTCGGCTTATTCTCGATCAGCCCCTTCTCCAGCGCCCAATCCAGGGCGTCCTGCCACTGGGCTTCGCTGGGTATAGAAGCCGTTACGTATGCCGGTAGCTGATAGCCTTCCAGCAGCGGCGCGGGGACGAAACCCTTGTCTGCCAGCAGGTCGTTGAACTGCGTTGGGTCTTCGTTGATGTCATCCACGGCCTTCTCGATGGCAGCCAGGAAGCGCTTTACGGCTGAATATTTTTCTTCCAGTGAAGTCACGCTGAAGGTAATCACACTCGTGCCCACCTCCGGCAGGCTGCTGTCGTCGATGATGGAGATGGCCCCGTTCATGATGGCCAGGGAGGCCACCGGGTCCGGCAGGTTGGCGGCGAGCAACTGCCCCGACTGCAGCAGGTTCATCCGGTCGGGAATGCTCGCTACCGCGATGGTGGCGATCTCGTCTGGAGACAACCCCGCCTTCTCCAGGATCCGGTCGGTGGAGTATTCGATCACCGTCCCCTCCGAGATGCCGATTTCCACGCCCGCCAGGTCTTCCACGCGCTC
>JASFQL010000005.1:0-155361 GCA_050115475.1 Anaerolineales bacterium | reverse complement strand
TTCCTCCTCCGGCGGTGGGGTGCGGGGGATGCCGCCATCCCCCGCAGATTAAATATTTAGTTCTAAACATACTCGGCTGTCTCCCCATCAAACACAAACAACCAACAATCTTGAATCTACTCCATAAACCACATATCCAACATACACACACCGCAGATAATCGAGTGGCCCGGGGGAAACAGTTTCCTCCCGGCAGTGGCGCGTGGGGGATTGGTCAGCACTGCTGACCTTGGAGAACCCAAGGTTAGTTCTGCTAACCCGTTCTCCAGGCGCATATGGAGAATGCTTGCATTTTTAGTAAATACGTAGATTTGCACCCCGCAAATATTCAAACAATCAAAAAAATATCCTCAACCGTCTCCCCATCACACACCAACCACTAACAATCTTGAAACCACTCCATAAACCACACCTCTTCCAACAAAAAGTTGGCACATTAACAAACCATTCCTTGGCTTTGAGTGAGTCATAACTTACACCCCTTTCTTTCCATAATCCATCTTTGCGGCCGCTTGGCCCACAATCCCCGTTATAAACCACAAAATAAAACCACGCCTGTATGCCTTTGATCGAGGGGTCCGGGGAGTCGCACTCCCGGCAGGGGGGTGCGGTGGATTGGTCAGCACTGCTGACCTTGGAGAACCCAAGGTTAGCTCTGCTAACCCGTTCTCCAGGCGCATCTGGAGAATGCGGGCGAAACGAAGTTTCACGCATTCTCCGAAGAAACTGCGAAGCATTTTCAACAAGCCCTTGGCTTGCGGCTGTGCCTTAGTGGTTAATACCCATACATAAACAAAATCTGCATCGATCTAAACGATCATAGATCGTCATTCATCCGCGGTTCCTAATATAAATTCCCCACAACCTGTAAAGACCTGTAACAACCTGTAAAAATCCCGCCGCCGCCCCGTACCCTACCTGTAACCACCTGTAAGCACCTGTAAACACCTGTAAGACCTGTAAAAAATACCCCACCGAATAACGTTTACAGGTTACAACCCCACAAATATCCCTGACGCCACCCCCGCAAATAAAGAATCTATCACCAAACCATCCCCAACCATCTCCTCGATCTGCATGGCAAACCCATCTGCCGAAAATAAAAAGCCCCGAGAATCTCTCAGGGCTTCAACATTCAAACTAACAATCCTATTCCTTCAACGGCCGCTCCATCGGCGGTTCCTTCCTCTCCTTCCCCTTTGGAACCTCTGTCCTTTGCGTCTCCTGCAGCGCCCGGATCCCATTCCGCACCTGGTTCACGATTCGCTCCAACTCGATTTCCAGGTTCGTGAGCGCCTCCAACACGTACTGGTCCGCTTCCTGGCGCGTGGCTTCGGCGTCCAACTGCGCCTGCTGGATGACTTGATCCGCCCGTGCCTGGGCTGCTTCCACGATCGTATCCCGTTCCATCAGCCCCTCGCTCCGTTCTCGGGCGAGCTTCAGCGTGCGGTTCGCCTCTTCCTGCGCTTGGGCAAGGGTGCGGTCCCGCTCGGCGATCAACTTTTGGGCCTTCTTGACCTGGTCGGGGATCGCCACCCGCATCTGGTCGATCAGGTCCAGCATGCGGTCTTCGTCCACCACCACGTTGTTCGTGAACGGGATCGGGCGGCTTTCGTTGAACAATTCTTCTAAACGGTCTACTAGATGTAGAATATCCATTTCAACCTTTACAAATCCTCGCAAACTAATTTGTTTTAGTTGCAAGAATTAAGCCTACACGCAAACCTGTATTTCGTCAACTCACCTTTCCAGTCGATTTATGGGAATTAATTTGTCGAAAAAACCCAGGATTTTTACAACCACAAAGCCGCCTAAACGAATACGTAGTTATATAGGAACACAGTTACCTGATCCCTGAGTACTTGCAATTAAATACCTGATTATCTTCGTGTCTTTGTGTTTCTGTGGTTAAAAATAAATGACCATAAAATTTACAATTGCCCTAAGTCTAAACTTTCACTACCCTAATCCCTGAGAGAATTCGTGGCAAAACTCGAGTTTTCATCTTTCATTTCAGAAAACTTCTTTTTAAGCGCCTTATCCACGTGGGGCGGCACCATACTGCTCACGTCCCCCGAAAGCGATGCGATCTCCCGCACCGTCGTAGACGACAGGAAAGTGTGCTCCATGCTGGTTATCAGGGAGACCGTTTCCACCTCCGGCGCCAGCTGGTGGTTGGCAAGCGCCATGCGGAACTCGAACTCGAAATCCGAGAACACCCGCAAGCCACGCACGATGACCTGCGCGCCGATCTCCTGACAGAACTCGACCGTCAGGCAGTTATATCCCATCACGGTGATTTCCGGTTCGTCTTTGAAAGCCTCCCGCACGAGGGACATACGCTCTTCGGGGGAAAACAATAATTTCTTCAACGGGCGTTCATACACGGCCACGATCACACCACCGAACAGCTTGGCCGCTCGCTGCACGATGTCGATGTGCCCGTTGTGGATCGGGTCGAATGCTGCCGGGAATAAAGCTTTGGTCATATCAGCTGATATCTCCTTGTCCATTTTTCCAAAGATTTTCCAATACCTCAGATAAACTCTGGTGTTCTGCTTTGCTGAGCTCCGGGTCATCAGATATGAGGGCGTGGGCCTGCTTCCGGGCCTTCTCGATCAAGCGCACGTCGGTAAGGGAAGCCATGTGCATCTCCGAGAAGCCGGCCTGACGTGTCCCCAGGAATTGTCCGGGGCCACGCTGCTCCAGGTCGCGCTCGGCCAGGACGAAGCCGTCGTTCGTCTCCGTCATCGCCTTCAGCCGTTCATTCTCCCCGCTGTTCTCCTCCTCGGGGAGCAGCAAGCAGTAAGCCTGGTCACCACCCCGCCCGACCCGCCCCCGCAGTTGGTGCAGCTGCGCCAGGCCAAAGCGGTTGGCCCCCTCGATCATCATCACCGAAGCGTTGGCGATGTCCACCCCCACTTCCACCACCGTCGTCGATACGAGGATGTCGCTTTTCCCGTCACGGAAATCCGCCATCACCTTTTCTTTCTCGTCGCCCTTCATCCGCCCGTGCAGCAGGCTCAAGCGCAAGCGTGGAAAGACTTCTTCTTGGAGGTGCTCGTGTTCTTCCACTGCGGCCTTGGCCTCGCTCTTCTCGCTTTCTTCCACCAGCGGGAAGATAATGAAGGCCTGCCTCCCCGCCTCGACCTCCTTACGGATCAGGCTGTAAGCTCGTTCTCTTTCTCGCGGGTACAGGATGTAGGTGGCTACGGGTTCGCGGCCCGGGGGCTTCTCGTCGATCACGGTCAGGTCAAGGTCGCCGTAGATGGTCAATGCCAGCGAACGCGGGATCGGCGTGGCGGTCATCACCAGCAGGTGGGGATTCTCGCCCTTGGCGCGCAGCCTGGCGCGCTGTTCCACGCCGAAACGGTGCTGTTCGTCGATGACGGCGAATTGGAAATTATGGAATTTGACCGGATCCTCCAAAAGGGCGTGGGTGCCCACGATCACCTTGATCCCGTTGTTCGCCAGCCCTTCCCGGATCTCTTCCTTTTCCGCTTCCGGAGTGGCTCCAATCATCAGGCGGATTTGCTCTTCCGCTAAAACACCCCCCTCTCCGGCCATCAACTCGCTGAAGGTCTTGTAATGCTGTTCCGCCAGGATGCTCGTCGGCGCCATGATGGCGGCTTGCCCGTCGTGCTGCACGACCATCCCCGCGCCAAGCGCGGCGACCACCGTCTTCCCCGAACCGACATCCCCCTGGATGAGGCGGTTCATGGGGTGGCCGCTTACCAAGTCGGCTCTTACATCTACCAGGGCTTTCTGCTGTGCGCCGGTGAGTTCGAACGGCAGGCGGGATACCTGCCCATCCAGCCACTCATCCATGGTTTCGAATACCTGGCCAGTTAGTTCGGCCCAGCGCTGTTTTTGCCGTAAGACGCCCAACTGCAAATAAAAGATTTCATCGAAGGCCAGGCGGTGTTGGGCTTCTTTCAGTTCCTCCCACGAATCAGGGAAGTGGACTTGCAGGAGGGCTTCGGGCAGTTCCATCAATTCGGCGGATTTGAGCACCTTATTCGGCAGGGTCTCTTCCACCCGCAGCGCCCAGTAGTTAACGACCTTGTGCATCTGGTCGCGCAGCCAGCGTTGGGTCAGTTTGGCGGTCAGGGGGTAAACCGGCACGATACGGTTGGTATGCAGGTTCTCTTCGTCCAGCAGCTCCCATTCGGGGTTGGTGAGGAGCAAGCGGCCGAGGTACTGGTCGATCTTCCCGGCCAACACGACCTGGGTGCCTTCTTTGAGTGTTTTCAGCATCCAAGGCTGGTTGAACCAGTTGATCCGCAGGCTAGCAGTCCCATCACTGATGATGACTTCCACAAGCTTCGACTTGCCGCCGCGTATCGGCCGGGAGGTGGCGCTCTGCACCGTCCCGATGACGGTCACTTCTTCACCGTATTTCAAACGATTGATTGGTTTGAGCTGCGAATAATCATCATAACGGCGGGGGAAGTGGTAGAGCATGTCGCCGAGGTTCTCAATACCCAGCTTGGCGAATTTTTCGGCGTTCTTTGGCCCGACCCCGTCCAGGACGGTCACGGAGGCATCCAGGGCAGCCGGGGGACCTTCGGGTTTCGGACGCTTCTTGCGTTTCGGTTTCCTGGTCGCTTTTTTGCGAGGGGGCTTTGCCTCTTCGAGTGGTTCTTTTTTATGGTCAGGCGGCTGAGGTTCCGGTCCGGTTTCTGGCGGTGTTTCTTCCTCATCCGGGTGGCCTTCCTCTATCCGGATACGTTTCCAGATACCTTTGAGGACTTCTTCCCTGGAGGCTGGGCTGAGGTTTTCGTAGTCGCGTAGACGTTCGCCGACAGCCTGGATGACATCTTCGGAGACGCCGTCGTGGCGGGCTTCGGCTTCCCAGGTGGAGACCATTTCGGAGAGGCCACCCATGACGGCTTTGTTGTCGTAGCCGCGGTTGGCTTCGTGTTTGAAGAATTTTTGCAGTTTTTCTAATGAGGGTTTCGGTTTCATTTGTGCCCCTATTGTATCAAGGGTTGGGCGTTGGTGCGAGCCAGGGTTCACACTTCCCTCCTGCTTGGGGGAGAGCGGTCAAGCCAAGATTGACTCTGTTGATGGGAATATCATTTTTATTTCACCACAAAGAAACCAGGGCACAAATATATGTAAGGCTTGTTCGCATCTGGGTTTTGGGGTATAGTGGGGCGCAGATCTCAGCGACCTGCGATATGCGATAAAAGGATGGCGTTTTATGACCGAGGATTTACTTGTTAGATTGTTCGAACACAACAACTGGGCGAACCGCCAGATTTTAGAGGTTTGCGGATCCCTATCCGACGAGCAACTCGACGCTGAACCTCAATCGGCCACGGTTGGCAGCATCCGTGGCACGCTGAAACATTTCGTCACTTCGCAGCAGCACTATCTGGCGCTTCTGACATTGCCTGTGGAAGAGCGACCCCTCCCTGCGCCAAGCTTCGATGAGTTGGAGGATTCCTTGACAGCCAGTGGTGAAGGTTTGCTGACCCTGGTGAAGAACAGGTCAGGCGAACACCTAGCGGAGAAACTGGTAACGACGAATACCCACTCGATTGCGCCTTGGGTCGTGCTGCTGCAGGTGATCAACCATGCCACGGAACACCGCGAGCAGATCAAGAGTATGCTCACTGCGTTGGGGGTGATTCCACCCAATATCGATGGGTGGAGTTATGGGGCGGTTGAAAAAGCTTTCGTCCCGGTGGAGAGTTAGGGGGTTATTTAATTTTGTGAGGGTGGGGGGGGTGATGGGCTCAATGTGTATTTGATGGATGTGCGGTAGTGCGTTTTGAGAGTATTGATAGATTGGTCTTAAAGAGCATCTGGTCAAATGGAGTAGTGCATCTCCATTTGATTTTACAAAGGCTATACCTTCGCCAAGGAATAAAAAGGACGGGGCAGCTGCGCTGACCAAGCCCCCAAACCCTGCTGCCGGGAGTGCGACTTTCTGGACCCCGGTGATGAACTGCGGTGTGTGTATGTTGGATGAGTGGTTCATTGAGGAGATTCAAGATTGTTGGTTGTTTGTGTTTGATGGGGAGACAGCCGAGTATGTTTAGAACTAAATATTTAATCTGCGGGGGATGGCGGCATCCCCCGCACCCCGCCGCCGGAGGAGGAACCCTCCCCGGACCCCTCGATCAAAGGCATACAGGCGTGGTTTTATTTTGTGGTTTATAACGTGGTTTGTAAGCCAAGCGGCCGCAAAGATGGGGGGCGGGATGACATGAGTGTAAGCTTGGGCGTTCTTGAAGCGAAGGCAAGGGTTGGTATTGTTCGATTTGATTGGGAATGATGGAGAGATGTGCGGTCCATAGAGTAGATTCAAGATTGTTGGTTGTTTGTGTTTAATGGGGAGACAACCGAGTCAGTTTAGTGATGAATATTTTATCTGCGGGGGATGGCAGCATCCCCCGCACCCCACTGCCGGGAGTGCGACTCCCCGGACCCCTCGATCAAAGGCATACAGGCGTGGTTTTATTTTTTGGTTTATAACGTGGTTTGTAAGCCAAGCGGCCGCAAAGATGGTGTGTGGAAGGCAAGGTGTGCGAGGCGTGGTCGATGGTGTATGATGTGAAAGCGGTTGGTAATGTTTTATCGGTTAGCGAGATTTTTTGGCGAAATTAGTGGTTTATGGAGTGGATTCAAGATTGTTGGTTGTTTGTGTTTGATGAGGAGACGGTTGAGTTTTTTTATTATTCAGATCGTATTTGCGGGGGATGGCAGCATCCCCCGCACCCCACTGCTGGGAGGAAACTGTTTCCCCCAGACCCCCTCAATGAACTGCGGTGTGTATTTGATGGATGCGCGGCAGTGTGTCTTAGGGGAGTGGGTAGAAAATTCTTAAAGATCATCTGGCAAACGGGGAAAAGCATCCCGTTTGATGCAACCAGGGCATAGCCTTTGCAACAGGCCTGGAAATGCAGAGGCTCTACAAGTTCAGTAAAGCTGGTCAATCCCCCGGACCCCTCGATTATCTGCGGTGTGTGTATGTTGGATGAGTGGTTCATTGAGGAGATTCAAGATTGTTGGTTATTGGTGTGTGGTGGGGAGACAACCGAGTCAGTTTAGTGATGAATATTTTATCTGCGGGGGATAGCAGCATCCCCTAAAATATTGAACCAATCAAACAAATATTATTAACCGTTTCCTCATTCATCCATTTATAATATCCTTCATGTAAACGTGCTGAAGCTTTTTGAACTTATATTTCGACTCTTAAACCTTCAATTATGCCTAAAGGAGCTAATCCACAATGGATACGCAAATAAAACCGGGAGAAAACAAAGTGTTCTTTCAAAGTGACGGGATGAAATTAGCCGGATTGCTGTTCGTCCCCCCAGATTATCGAGAAGGAGAAAAAAGGCCTGCCATTGTGGTGACCCGCCCTGCCAGCGGTGTGAAAGAACAGACCGCCGGTCTCTACGCCCAGAAATTCAGCCAGACAGGATTTGTGACCCTGGCATTTGACCCTAAAGGATACGGTGAAAGTGAAGGGCGGCCGCAGGTCGAAGACTGCTTCTCCATTATCTCCGATACGAAGAACGCCGTAACCTATCTGCAGTCCCTGCCGCAGGTCGATCCCAACAAGGTCTTCAATGCCGGAATCTGCTATGGGGCCGGTTACGCCTCGACAGCCGGCGCAGAAGATGACCGCATCAAGGGGACTGCCATCATCAGCCCTGCCCTCTCGAACCACATCGAATATCCCAAATCCTTTGGCGGAAGGTTCATATTGCGCGCCTTTCTCACTATTATGAAACCAGTCGTTTTTCTATTGGGCCTGATTGGGATCGAGCTTTATTTTCCTTTGGCGCCGATCAAGGGATATCAGAAGTTGTTTGCCCGAATGCCTTTACTCGTCGCTGCGCTGCAGTATTATGGGCCAGGAAAACCGGGAGACCATGGCAACTGGAAGAATCGAGTCAACATATTCAAGGGTGAAGTACCCGCATTAGATTACAATCCTTTTGAGTGGACCGCTAAATTCCAGAACAAAGCCTTCTTCATGGCCTATGCGGACGGCGGTCAGAGACCGGACATGCTGCAGAAGTTTTACGATGAGATTCACGTCGATGATAAAGAACTGCTCGTCTTTGAGAATGCTACTCACTTCGATCTCTACTACAAACCGCAGTTCGTCGATCCGGTTGTTGAAAAAGTATCCGCCCTATTCAAAAAGCACCAATAAACTGAACGGATAATATTTTTGACAACCCGTTCTTTGACAAATACGAAATGAGGGAAATCATGAAAACCATCCCCAAAACGATCTATCTATCTGTTCTGACAGCGGTATTAATGTCTTGTAGTTCTCTTGTCCCTGAACCGACACCGACGTCTACGCCCACACAAACAAGCTTGCCAACTTCCACCAATACAACAAAGCCAACCAATACCTCTACTAAGACCCCTGTTCCGCCAAGTAAAACACCTTCAGCGCCGGTTTTGCAAATGCCATCGGGGAAGCCACTAAGTGAGTGGCAAGATATTCCTGTGATGCCCAATGCCATCGCAGGAGAAGGAGACGACAAGGGATATTCTTTCACGGTTGACGCTTCACCTGATCTGATTGTGGAATTCTACGAGACCGAATTAACAAGAATGGGGTGGTATGTCTTAGCAGTTGGGCAGGGCACAACCGATGCAGTGCTGTTGGTTTGTACGAAAGAGGGGGGCATGCTGTCTGTGTCTATCATCCCCCAGCCCGATGGCATCACTTACGTCTTATTAGTAAAATAATTAATTAAACAAACAATTCAGGATTTAAATACAACGCTGCAAAAATCCCCACCCAGAATCAAAAAACCACGGCTTGAGCCGTGATTTTCACGATCTTAGGAAAAGCAAAAATCACGCCGGTGTCTTCACCATCGTCCGGATACAGCGCGTGCACATCACCTTTTTCACCTTCCGCCCGTTCTCATACACCGTCACCTTCTGCAGGTTCGGCTTGTACTTACGGTTCGTTGCCTTCTTCGACCAGGGCCGGTTGACCCCGAAGGTTGTTTTCTTTCCACATACAGAACATTTCGCCATGGCTTAATCCTTCGTAAAACCGGGTATAATCCTTACGTATAACCGACAAAGTCTACCACATAACGTATCCTTTTTCAACCCGACTGGGTTAATTCTTTAGAGGATTGAACATGAGTGAAGATATCAACCCCTACGGCAGCATAGACATATCCGCTCGAGCGATTGCCACCATCGCATACCAGGCCACCATCAAGTCTTACGGCGTGGTCGGCCTGGCACCCAAGAACATCATGGATGGCCTCGCCAACCTGATTGTCAAAGACCCCACCCACGGCATCGAAGTCCATTACGAAGAAGACCACATCGACATCGATCTCTACGTCATCGTCCAGTACGGCACTCGGATCAAATCCGTTGCCAACAGCGTCGTCAACACCGTTCGCTTCAATGTCGAAAAAGCCCTTGGGCTGCCCATCAACGACGTCAATGTCCACGTCCAGGGGATGCGCATCAACGGCCCTGACTGACCTCCGGCCCCACATCCTTTATCATCTGCAAATGGCTCCCCGTCAAAGCAGGCATGCCGTGAGCGAATAAAACTTCCTCGGAGCATTCATGAGCAAAGACTCGAAATCATCTCGATTTAGCAGGCGCTCTTATTTGCAATCCCTGCCTATCGATGGGCAGGCTGTCAAAAAACTCACCGCCGCCGGCATGACCTGGCTGAATACCAATAAGCAGACCGTCAATGCCTTGAACGTCTTCCCCGTACCCGATGGCGATACGGGCACCAATATGATGCTGACCATGCAGTCGGCTTTCGATGAGATCGAGAACTCCCCTGAAAACCACGCCGGCAGGATGCTCGCCAAGGTTGCCCAGGGAGCCTTGATGGGAGCCAGGGGCAACTCCGGCGTTATTCTCTCGCAGATCTGGCGCGGCTTTGCCAAGGCACTCGAAAATGAAAAGGATATCTCAGCGGAAGGCCTGGCCGGGGCTTTTTCCAGTGCCCGCGATACGGCTTACCGGGGTGTGGTGCGCCCCGTCGAAGGCACCATCCTCACCGTGATCAAAGATATCGCCACCGCCACGAAAGATGGCCTCAAAAAGACCGATGATCCCGTTGAGCTGTTGGATATCGCTGTTGAAGCTGGGCGTAAATCGGTGGACAGCACCCCCGAACTGCTCCCCGTACTCAAAGAGGCTGGGGTCGTAGACTCTGGTGGGATGGGATTATTGTTCCTCATCGAAGGTATGACCCGTTGGGTCAATGGCGAATCTTTGGATGCCCCTGTTTCTGGGGTCATGCCTCTTTCTGCCCTCGATCTGGAGACCACCATGGACGCCGTGGAAGAAGGCCAGGACTTCGAGGTGGTCGTCGATTTTAAGACAAACGCTGTCCTCGATTTTGAAAAGGTATACGGAAAACTCGAAAAGATGGGCACCTCCATCCAGCTTGGCGAAGGGGATGGGATCTACCGTATGCACATCCACGTGCCCCTCGAAAATCGCTACAAACCCATCGATTACCTCATGGATGTCGGCACGGTCACCAACGTGGCCATGGAAAACCTCGTCGCCCAAATGGAGGCCATCGAAGCCGCCGCCCAGAAGAACATCGAGCTTGCCCCTTTAGAGCCCAACCAAATTGCCGTGGTCGCTGTCTCTCCAGGGAACGGCATCTCCCGCGTGTTCGCCAGCCTGGGCGTTGCTGCTATCGTCGAAGGGGGGCAGACCATGAACCCCAGCACGGCCGACATCTTGGCTGCTTTTGAAAACCTTCCCACCAACCACGTCATCATCCTCCCAAACAATAAAAATATCATCATGGCCGCCGAAGCTGCCGCCGATCTCACCGTTAAAAAAGTCAAGGTCATCAAGAGCCGCACCGTCCCGCAAGGGCTTTCCGCCATGATGCGCCTCTCCCCTGAAGGAGACTTCGATAAAGTCACCCAAGATATGGAAAGCGCCCTTGACGAAGTCCACACCGGCGAGATTACGACCGCCACTCGGGATGTAGAGATCGACGGCGTCAAGGTAAAAACGGGTCAGATTATCGCCCTGCTTAACGGGAAGCTCATCCTTTCTGAAAAGTCTCTCTTGAAGGGCTGTTTGGGTTTATTGAAAGAACTCGAAATGGATGAGTTTGAGTTGATTACGCTGTTTTGTGGGATCGATATAGATAAACAAGAGGTAGAAGAGATCACCGCGAAGCTGCAGGAGACCTACCCGAAGCACGAAATCGAGATACAAGACGGCGGCCAACCCCATTACCAGTTTATTATTGCTATCGAATAACACCAGTCACCGACAATATGTCCCAGGTTTGCATTCTCACTGATAGTACAGCCCAATTTCCCACCCCCGCCTTCGCAGGCCGTAAGCTTGTCAATGTCATCCCCCTGCATGTCCATCTGAACGACACCCTATATCATAAAAGTGAAGGCATAAAAGCGGCTGCCTTTCCCCCAAGTGCTCAAAGGGTTGCTGGAGTCAAGGTGCTTCCCCCCAGTTTGGATGAATTCCAAGATATCTATACTCACCTGGGGCAGTTCTATGAAGAGATCGTTGTGATCCTCCATACTTCCAATCTGACGAAAACTTACCAAAACGCCCTTGAGGCAGCCGCTCTCGTCAAAGGGAAAATGAAGATCATTGTCATCGACGCCCTCACTACTGCTACGGGCCTGGGATTGGTCGTCCAGGCGGCCGCTGCCGCAGCTAAAGAGGGAATCGGCGGCCCTGAGATCGATGATATGATCCGCAGTTTGCTCCCCCGTATGTATTCCGTTTTTTGTATTCAAGGCTTGAGTTATTTACATCGCAGCGGCTATCTGTCGGAGGCCCAGGCCATTGTCGGCGAGTTCCTTGACATCCTCCCCATTTTCATCCTCGAATCCGGGAGGCTCATCCCCACCCTCAAAGCCCGCAACAACCGCCACCTGGTGGATCTCCTCCACGAATTCCTGAGTGAGTTCACCTACCTCGACCACATCGCTCTCCTCCAGGGCGTCCCTCCCTTTGAAACCGAAACCCGGGCTTTGCGGGAGCGTCTCCTCTTGGATTTCGAAAACACACCCATCAGCGAACATACCATCAGCCCCGAGTTGGCTGGCATCATCGGCCCACACAGCCTGGGGATGTTTGCCCTCCAGAGTGAATAGAGTTTCACATGCCAACGGCCATCGTCACCGACAGCACCTCGGATATTTCCCCCCAACAAGCAGACCGATACCAAATCCGCGTCATCCCTACCATTTTGATTGTCGACGGAAAGGAATACCTCGATGGCGAGGGGATCACACGGGAAGACTATTACCGTCTCCTGCCTGAACTCAATCCTCCTCCCACCACTTCAGCCCCCTCTGCCGGAACTTTTGCCGAAGCCTACGAGACGAAACTCAGCCAGGGACACGATCACGTGGTTTCCATTCACGTGGCCTCTACCCTCAGCGGTGTGGTCAATGCTGCCAGGGTTGGAGCGCAGGACTTTGGCGGTCGCGTGACCGTGATCGACAGCGGGTCTCTTTCTCTGGGCCTGGGCTTCCAGGCTATTGCCGGAGCAGAAGAAGCCGCTTCGGGGGGGAACCTGAAGCAGGTATTGGCTGCCGTAAAAGACGTCCAGCGGCGTGTGCGTGTCATGGCCATGCTGGATACAATGACACAGCTCAAACGCAGCGGCAGGGTTTCGTGGGCGCGCGCTGGCCTGGGTGATTTTTTCAAGATCAAACTTTTTGTTGAGGTCAGGGGTGGGGAAGTTTTAAGGTTGGGGCAGACCCGTACGCGCAAGAAGGGCATTGCCCAGTTGGGGGATAGGTTAGAAGAGTTGGGGCCGCTGGAACGGTTGGCCCTCCTCCACACCAACGCCGAGGAGGATATCCAAGCTTTCCGCGCCGGCCTTTCACTGGACCTCGCCCACCAACCCTACATCTGCAATGTAACCACCGTCATCGGCACACACGTGGGCGTCAACGGCCTCGGCTTCGCCGCCGTTATAAAATAACCTAATCCATTTATTACACTCCTCATCTTTGCTGCCCTTTTACCCACAAGCCCTCTATGCCCTTGATCACAGAGGTTCTCCAGGCTTGTGGTGAAAGTTATGCCCTGGCTGTATCAAACGGGGAAAAGCACTCCGATTGTTGAAAGTGCCTTGCATTTTGTCAGGCGAATGCAGTGCATTCGCCACTAGGTTTAATGGAGAAAGGCATCTCGGTTTGATCTGGCAGGAGGATATATCGGATGCTGGAGGGTGTGTTGATGTGATTGAACGATGGATCAGCGGATGCGTGTATCGCCGACTGCCGGGTGCCGGGGGTCTTTGACGTTAATCCCTAACACGATCACGGCCAGGACCGAGAATGCCAGGGAAACGACAAACATGGCCGGGTAACCCCAAGCATTGACGATCAATCCCGCCAGCAGCGGCACCGCCAATACCACCGGCGCAGTTAACGTCTTAGACAGGCCGATATAGGTGGGGCGTTCAGGTTCTGAACCGAACTCCATGGCAATGTTGAAATCCCCTACCATACCCCCAGTGGAAGAAATACTCATTAAAACGAAAACGAAATATACCCAGGTGAAGGAAGGCATGAGAATGAGGAGGGCTATCCCTGCAACCCAGACCAAGGTCGAAGAAATAATGACCCTTTTGTGGCCGATTCGATCACCCAGATTCCCCCAGAAGATAAATCCGATTGTCCCGCTGGCGAAGAGGACCGTGGTGAAGACGGCTGCGTAAGTATCGGGAAGGCCGTAAATCTGGATGACGTAGACGGCCACAAAACCATAGGCCATACTACCGATATAGGCGAATACCCGGCTGATGAGGTAATTGCGGAAGTTCTTGTGTTCTCGCAGGATCTTAACCATGCGCTTGAAAGGCGGCGGCCGTCCCTCTTGCGGAGGGGCCTGGACCTGGGTCACTGGTTCTTTATTGCTTGAGAGGAACACCCACGAGACCATCACAAAAACAAAGGAGATGAAAAAGAGGGCAGCATAGTTGCTGGGGTAGACGATCCGGTCGAGAACGATCCCTGCCAGGATACCCCCAAAAACTCCCACCAGCCGCCCGATGAAATATCCGATCCCGATGAGGCGGCCCCGCCGGGTTACAGGGATGACCTTGGCTATCATTTCCTGCCAGGGTAAAGCCGTGAATCCAGAGGCAATAGACTTCCAGGAGTAAAGGAGCAGGAAGACAATGACAGTCGTATCCGCTCCGATCTTCGGGAACCAGAGGACAGCCAGGCCGATGATGAGATAGGGGAGGCGTTCAAGCAACGCCAATACGAGGACGAGGGGAAGCTGTCTTTTCCTTTTTTCGACGAGGGGAGCGAGGAACAATTGAGGCAGGTACCATCCGGCCTGCCATAGGGCGCGGACCATGCCGATGAGAACGGGGGAGGAAGTGAGGGTGCTGACAAATACAGGCAAGATGGTATCTGCAGAGACGAAGCTGTCGCCGAAGTTCCACGAGATGATGTCGCCGATGTTAACGAAGAAATTGCGACGGAAGTGTTTTTTTATTTTGGGGTTGGGTGTATCTTCAGGTGTGAGGGTGAAGAAGTCGCGCAACCAGTGTTGTAGTTTTGTTTTCAATGTCCTGGAGGGCCTCCATATAGTGGGGGATTATACACCAGCCTATGAGTAAATTTGCCAGGAGTTGTGGGGTTTATGGAGTGGATTCAAGATTGTTGGTTGTTGGTGTGTGATGAGAACATTGAGCCGGAAACGGCTCAATATTTGGGAGAATGCCTCTGGTATTCTCCATGTACTACAGGAGAACGGGTTAGCAAAGCTAACCAATCCCCCGCACCCCACCGCCGGAGGAGGAACCCTCCCCGGCCCCCTTGATTAACTGCAATGTGTATTTGTCGGATGGGCGGTCCATAGAGTGGATTCAAGATTGTTGGTTGATTGTGTTTGATGTGGAGACGGTTGAGTATTTTTTATTATTCAGATCTTATTTTTGGGGGATGGCAGCATCCCCCAAACCCCGCTGCTGGGAGGAAACTGTTTCCCCCAGACCCCCTCAATGAACTGCGATGTGTATTTGTTGGATGTGCTGCAGTGCGTTTTGAGTGTATTGATAGATTGTTCTTAAAGAGCATCTGGTCAAATGGAGATGCATTTCTCCATTTGATTTTGCAAAGGTTATACCTTCGCTAAGGAATAAAAAGAACAGGTCAGTAGAGCTGATTAAACCCATTCACCTGACTGCCGGGAGTGCGACTCCCCGAACCCTGCGATCAAAGACATAGGGGCGGGGTTTTATTTTGTGGTTTATAGCAAGGTGTGTAGGCTGATTGGCCGAAAGGAAGGATTGTGGAAGGCAATTTGTAAAAGCTATGATACTGCCTAACTTGAGGACAGTTTCACTATTGTTTTGTTATTTATAGATAGGAATATCTTTGCAGATTTTCAGTTTATGGTAGTGGTGGATTGGGAGACGGACTGCAAGATCTCGTTGGCAGACTGGAGGGTGCCTTCGCTGACTTCGCCCAACATCTGGGCCAATTCCATCAGGCGGTCTTTTTCTTTCAGGACTTTCACCGTGGTGGTGGTGCGACCCCCATCGACCTTCTTATCGACTTTGACGTGCTGCTCGCCGTAACCGGCCAACTGAGCGAGGTGGGTGATGCAAAGCACCTGATGCTGTCGGCCCAGGTTCCATAATTTCTGGCCGACGACTGCCCCAACACGTCCACCGATGCCCTGATCGATCTCGTCGAAGATGAGGGTGGGAGTGACATCCGCCTTGGCAAGGACGTTCTTCAATGCGAGCATGAGGCGGGCGGTCTCACCACCAGAGGCGATCTTGACGAGGGGCTTCATGCCTTCACCAGGGTTGGGGGCGACAAAGAACTCGACATTTTCGAAGCCGTTGGAGTCGAAAGCCACCCGGCCTTTGTCGGGAATCTCAAGCCCTTTGGGGTCTTCACGTGTGCCGAACTGGACTTCGAAACTGGCTGCTTCCATGCGGAGGTCGTCCAATTCGGTCTCAATCATGCGGGCCATTTTTTCGGCTCCTTCATGGCGCTTGCGGGATAGAACCAAGGCTTTTTCCGCCACTCCTCGAAGCATTTCTCCCTCCTGGCTTATCAATTCTGCCATACGCTCCTCGGCATGGGTGATGGCATCCAAATCCTGCTGGGCTTTCTCACCGAAGGCGATAATTTCGGGGATGGTCTCACCGTATTTGCGTTTGAGATTGTGAATGAGGTTCACACGCTCTTCGACCTCTTCAAGGCGGGTGGGGTTATATTCAATCTCTTCGAGATAATTCCCCAACTCGCGGGCGAGTTCAGTGACTCCGTCGAACAAACCCTGGGCCTGGTCGCTGTACCCGGCGCGGGTCCCGTCCACTTTGGCGAGGGATTCAAGGGCCTGGACAGCTGCGCCCAGACGGTCAGTAGCGGAAGGGGAATCAATGTCGGCTTCATCCAGGGCAGACATGGCAGCGGTGGCATGGGTGGCAAGAGTCTCCGCATTGGCCAGACGGGTGCGCTCCTCCTTCAACTTCTCCTCCTCACCGGGTTGGAGGTTTGCCATGGTAATCTCTTCTACCTGGAAGCTGAGGAGTTCGGCCCGTTGAACGGCATCTTTCTCGGCCTGGCGAAGAGCATTGAGCTCCCTGCGCACTTCTATCAGGGCGGCATGGCTACGGCGGTAATCGCTGAGTTCGATCTCCACTTCTGAGAATCTATCGAGAAGGTCGAGGTGGTTCTTGACGCGGAGGAGGGAAAGGTGTTCGGATTGACCGTGGAGGTCGATGAGCAATTCGCCGATGGTGCGGAGCAAGGAGAGGTTGACGGTGCGGCCGTTGACGCGGGCGACGTTGCGCCCAGCGCGTTTGAACTCACGACGCAGCGTGACGTAATCTTCATCGTCAAGGAGATCTTCTTCCTTTAGAATATCATGAACAGCCTTCCTAACCCCGGGCATGATGCGAAAGGTGCCCTCAACGCTGGAACGAGTCACCCCGGAGCGTATGTGGGTAACGTCAGCGCGAACACCGAGGAGGGTCTCGACGGCATCGATGATGATGGACTTGCCCGCCCCGGTCTCACCAGTGAAGATGATGAGACCAGCGCCGAATTCGAGGTCGAGTTTATCGATAATGGCGAAATTTTCAATCCGAAGTTCTACAAGCATAAGCAGCTACCTGAATCGAATTCCTGACAGCCCGGCATAGGTCGAGCCTGCCGCCAGGACAATGTATATTCCCGGCCAGAGTAAACCATATAAGAAAGACAGGTCGTGGAAAGTAATGAAATAATATAAATCATCAAGCATGACAATAGAGCCGCCCAGAACGACACCCAGGGTGGCAATCTGGAAAAGAATTTTCGAACGACGGCGGCTAACTACTCTGCGCACTGCCTCGGCGATGATGAAGCCAGCGCTAGGACCAACAAGGATAACAAGATAAATCAGGAAAAAACCGACAGCCTGCACGATGAGACTGCCAATATATGAAAGTACAGCAGCGACGATAAAGGCCAAGATATAATCCTGCGGCCGGGCGGTATCGAAGACCTTCTGCTGTTCTTTGATACAATCCGGGCAGCGGTAGCCCGTGGGGGTGCGTTTTGCACAAGCAGGACAGATATATCTGTCGCAGCGGTTGCAGCGGAGGTTGGTCTCGCGATTGGGGTGCCTATAGCAGGTGTTGGGGGAAGCCGTCGATGTCATTTTATTACTCCTACAGAGGGATGCTGGTCCATCAAAGAAACAAGAGTACGGTAGAAATAGCCCACTTCCTGGAAGCGGACAAAAGACAAGGTGTATTTACTCGCTTTGACCTCGACTCGGTCTCCCCGCTCGAGGGTGAGGTGGAACTGCCCGTCGCCGCTGGCGACGACCTGGCGGTCGGACAATACGGTGACGACGACAGTGGAGCCTTCAGCGAGGACGATGCCACGGTCTATGGAGAGGTGGGGGGCAACCGGCATCAAGAGGATATTGCGGAGTTCCGGCGGGAGGATGGGCCCACCTGCGGCCAAGGAATAGGCTGTGGAGCCGGTAGGTGTGGCGACGATGAGGGCATCGGCGACGTAGGTGGTGACGGCCTGGCCATCGAGGCTGGCAGAGAGGTGAACAGGGCGGAGTTCATCCCCGCGGGCGATGACGGTATCGTTCAGCACTTCCCAATCCCCGAGGCAGTCTTCCCCCCGCCAAATTTTAGTATTCAACATCATGCGACATTCAAACCAGTATTCTCCACGCATCAACTGGTCTATATACTGCTTACAGGCGTCCTCAGCTACTTCGATGAGGAATCCAAAACTGCCCATGTTAATCGCCAAGATGGGGATATTGTAGGGCGCGCACAAATGGCCTGCCCGGAGGACGGTGCCATCGCCGCCCAAGACGAGGACGAGGTCGAAGACCTCCTCCTGGACCTGTTGACGAAGCGCCTCATCGTTGAGTGCTCCGCCGGCAGTTTTTGCGCCGTGACTCTCCAGATAACGGGTAACCTCCGACACTTTGGCCATGGCCGCGGGAATCTGCGGGTGGGCGAGGACGGCTATATTCTCAAAAGGCTCTTTTGTCGCTTCCATACCGATATTATAACCTTGGTTCGGATAAGGATTTTTCCATAGTAATTTTAACAGCAGCTTTTTATTCTCCAGCTACCTATCACATCCAATCTCCAAGGAAATCTTGGGAGATTGGATCCCATCTCCCCTCACCCCCCTTCCCAGGAAGGGGGGAAAAGCGGTGGGTGTTTTGGGGCGGTAAAACTGCCCTAAAACACCCGATTTCCAAGGAGGGAAGCGATCGATATATTTTCTGTTCATTCATCATGATCGATAAAAACCGGCAAATGGCCAAGTAGTTTTTTAGAAAATGCTGAATAAGTAATAGTCCTTATAATAAATTTGCATTGATTTCATCTGTTCTCCCGAGCTTATACGTTAATCCTTGTGCCGATGGTATGCATCGTTTATAAGGCCTGTTCACAGGTATAAGCAAAGCCACAACCGCGGCAGCGGGGAGGGCTATCGTGTGAACGGTCAACGCTCTTCTTACGTTCGGCTACACGCATCTCGGCCATGAGGTCGAGGAGAGCAGTCTCTAATTCCTGGGTGTAATCGATCGCAAAGGTACGCCTGCCGTAATGGATGGCCCCGTATGGGGGACGCACCCCAAACTCACGCTCAACGAGGAGGCAGTAAGCTGCCAATTGATAGATATGCGAATCGTAGGGGGAATCCGGCACACGTCCAGATTTCACTTCCACGGGGATAACAGCGTCTTTCCGGCGGATGAGGTAATCGGGCCGCCCCACCAGATGGGTGACGGGATCGAAGAGGGGGGCCTCGACCCGGCCCCATTCATTCGTATCGGAGTAGACGACGCGACCGCCCGGCAATCCGGCAGTTTTGCGCGTACGCCCAGACTGCCAAAAGAGAAAGAGAGCAAGGAGGAAAAGTATGACAGCAAGATACTGCATGGTCTCACACCATCTGGTCTACAAAATGCATCACCAAGAGCAGCACAGCGCCCAAGAGGGAAAGCACGGCGAGGGCACGCAAACAGCCACTGAGTATGACTGTGCGACCGTGGCGATAGTGGATCTCCGTCCCGGCGGCCATGTCAGCGACGTTCTGTGAAGCGACACCCTGCCGGTCGTACCACCAGGCCCGCCGGCAATAGACAAAAGAAGCAATCTCAGAAGCCTTTATGGTCTGCATGCCTATCTACGCCCGTCAATCACTCGAGTCAGCTTAATCCCCGACGTGATTCTGTGCTTCACGAAGGGCGCGCTCGAGACGTTCCTGGCGGAGGCTCAAGGTGATATCGCCGCGGGTTCTCTCGATGATGCTGCGGCTGATATCGGTGAGCCTGCGCAGGCCGTGGGTAACGGCATCGGGGTAATCCATGGTTACGAGGACAGAAAAAATCTCATCCATGCACTGTAAGAAACGCTCAGCCTCACTGGAGTGGCCGCCGCGGAGGATATCCAGGGTGTGGCGGCGCAACTCCCCCACCGTCTCTGCCAATCCCCTAAGGTAGGTAGCCACATCGAGGTCGAGCTCTTGCGGTGTGGGGAGGTCTCCATCATCCAAGAGAGCGATGAGGAGTGTGGCTTCGGCAAATTCCTTAAGGGCATCCCGGGTGTAGCCAGCATAATTGAGGCAGGGGTATTCATCCAAATCCTCATGCAGCGCGGCTGTCAGTTTTCGAGCAGCGGACAACTCCTGGGCAGCGACCTCGCGTTCATCACGATGGATGGCACGAATAGCACGGGAGCAATGCCGCGTCAGGGTGCGCGCCTGGGCCAGGGCTTTATCGCGGGCAGCGGTGAGGGCGTCGAATTCCTCGCGGGCCTGTTCGGCGATTTTCTCTAAGTTATCCATTAGTCGTCTTCCTGTTTGGGTTCATCGGGGGACTCCGGGGGTTTGAATAGAAAATCCGCCAGCGACTGCTTTTTGGGAACAGTAATCTCACCATAGGCGGCCTCATATTTGGCCAAGTTTTCATCCAGCGCATTCAGAAAAAGTTTGGTACTCAAGGGAGACATGAGCACTCGCGAGACGATGGGCGCGGACAGGTCTCCCGGCAAGAGACGGGCGAAATCGACCATAATCTCAGAAGGCGTATGGGCAATGCGGACAAGATTGGCATAAACCGTCTCAAGGTCTGGGGGCAGATGTATCTGAGGGCGCCGCCTCGGTTGTGGGGATTCGGCTTTACTTTTTGCCATAGTGATCTCCTATGGATGGATAGTTGCAGGCAGATAGGCTTCTTCTAGAAGGGAATGTCATCATCCTCGATATCATCACCACCTGGTTGATCGGATTGGTAGGCGCCCTGTTCATCCCGGGTAGAGACGAAAACGACCCGGTCGGCGGTCATCTCGTAGGAGGAGCCAATGGTGCCATCCTTGCGCTCGTAGACCCTGGGAGAACCAGTCTCTTTGTCGGGATTGAGGCGGCCTTCAACCAAGACCCGGCTGCCCTGTTTGAGGTATTGGTTGCAGGTCTCGGCCTGCCGCCCCCAAGCAGAAACGCGGAACCAGACAGTCTCTTTGACGCGCTCACCGGTGGAGGCGGTGTATTGACGGTTGGTGGCGACGTTGAAGTTGGTAACAGCCTGCCCGTTCTGCAGGTAGCGCATCTCAGGATCCCGACCCAGATTACCTACAATAATCAATTTTTGATAGCTCATGTTCGCCGTCCTTTCATCCTCAGTTTCCAGATTATTTTAACAAAACCAGTATAGGGACAGATGTATAGACCTATCCCTAGTCTAGATATCAGCCGATATTCTCTATATATCAAAGGAGGGGCTCCTTTCCGGTAAGTGGCTGGGTTTCATTCTGAACGTCCACCGTCCAGTATTCGGTTTTTATTCACTTACGGTTAAATTCAGAACAATTGTACATTATTTTATTTTAAATGAGAAGAAGGAATTAGTTGGGTAGTTGGATAGTCTTTAGTCTTTAGTCGATAGTCATTGGTCGTAAGTGGGGTAGTTGATAGTTGGGTCGTTAGTTATTCGATCGCGTGGGTAAATAAATCTCTTTATCACTGCAGGACAAACTTTTTTTTCTTGGGATATAGTTATTGCTTTTATAGACAAGGAAAGGGTGGGCGGGGTATTGTGGATAGATTGAATATTTATGGGGGTGGGCGAACTTGAAGTGATAGTCGGAGAACGGGTTATCAGGGTTAACTTTAGATTCTCCGAGACCAGCATCGCTGACCCACTCCCCAAATCCTTGAAACCAAATGCAGTGAGGTAATGTTTACAATGCACAGCAAGAGACTCGCTGTGATTCGGTTATCCGAATATGATTATAGAACTTTTCGGGCCCCTCACTCGATCAATTCAAAGCGCGCCTGGAAGAAACGCAAATACTCCGGCTCATAGACCATCTTCAGCCCTTTGACCTCCTCGCGCACATCATAAATGGCCTTGACGCTCTCGGCGACGACGTCCATGTGCGCCTGCGTGTAGACCCGCCGAGGAATGGTGAGACGGGTCAATTCCAGGGCAGGGTAGCGGTGGTCACCCGTCTCGGGGTCGCGCCCGGCACTAACGATGCCGCGCTCCATGGAGCGCACGCCCGAATCCATGTAAAGCTCGGCCGCCAGAGTCTGGGAGGGGAAGACGTCCTGGGGGAGGTGATCGTAGAAACGTTTGGCATCCAGGAAGATGGCATGCCCGCCGATGGGTTCCACGATGGGGATATCCCAATCCAACAACAATTTACCCAAGTAACGCACCTGACGGACACGAGCGGCAATCTGGTCGTCTTCGACCCCCTCTGCAATGCCGATAGCCAAGGCCTCCATATCGCGCCCGGCCATACCGCCGTAGGTGTGCAGGCCTTCATAGACCACGACCATGTTACGGGCTTTCTCCGCTACTTTGGCGTCGTTGACGGCGAGCCATCCGCCGATGTTGACCAGGTTATCTTTCTTGGCACTCATCCAAGCCCCATCCGTATAGCTGCAGAACTCTTTGAGTATCTCGGCGATGCTCTTGTCTGCATAGCCCTCCTCACGCTCCTGGATGAAGAAAGCGTTTTCATACATGCGGGTAGCGTCCAGGTAGATGGCGATCCCGTGCTTATCGCAGAACTTCCGCAAGGATTTGACATTGGCCATGCTGACGGGCTGCCCACCAGCCATGTTGACCGTCCCGGCGAGACTCACATAGGGAATGTTTTGAGCACCAACTTTATCGACGAGGGCCTGCAGCTTGTCGAGATCCACATCCCCCTTGAAGGAGTGCTGATCGGCCGGGTCGTGGGCTTCGTCGATGATGACATCGATGAAGGTCCCTCCGGCCAGCTCCTGGTGGAGGCGAGTGGTGGTGAAATACATATTGCCGGGGATATAGTCGCCTTGAGTGATGAGGGCCTTGCTGATGAGGTGTTCAGCACCGCGCCCCTGGTGTGTGGGGACGACGTAGGTATAGCCGTAATATTGCTGGACGGCGTGCTCCAGGTTGTAGAAATTCCGGCTGCCAGCGTAAGCCTCATCCCCCATCATGATCCCAGCCCACTGCCGGTCGCTCATGGCGCTGGTGCCGCTGTCGGTCAAGAGATCAATGTAGACGTCTTCCGAGCGGAGCAGAAAGGTATTATATCCGGCTTCGTCTGCGGCTTTACGACGCCCTTCGGCGCTAATCATTTTGATTGGTTCGACCATCTTGATCTTCCAGGGTTCGGCCCAGGATCTCCGTCCGAACTGCTGTCCCATCGTGGCATACTTGGGTTTTGACATGCTTCCTCCTTTGGGTATGTGTCATAGGATTTGGTCGAGAACACCTCTGGCATTCTGGACCTTTGAGCTTTTCTTACTCATTATCATTGTATCAACTGTGGAACCGGGCGGAGCATGCTCCGCCCCTACATTTTATCAATTGTGGTACTGGGCAAAGACATGTGCGACAAGGCTTTGCTGACGCCCTTACATTGATCATGTATAGTATATCGCCGATTTTTGTCGATTTCACTTAACACTTTCCAACCACCTTTTCCATCATGTTGACATACCTATTTTGCTACAAAATGTGTTACCTATCTGTCCGAACGGGTGTTACCCATCTGTCCGGTCTATACACCCAGGAAGGGGGGAAAAAATAAGCAGGGTGTTTTTGGGCGGCTCTACTGCCCAAAAACACCCAAATTATGGAGAGAATTTAATAACAAGGAATATTACTTATTCCCTGCAACACTACCCCACTCGCGAGTCCATACTAGTAAGAACATTTCCAATACACTCAATCATGAATATTTTTCTCAAAGCATTTCGTTTACATACTGTTAGGTGAATAATACATTTTTTCTCATTTGACTTTTGATGTTAAAATCCATTAGTACCTTTTACTTCTTGCCTCACCAGGATCATGTATGCGCGATAAAAAACTCTGGTTGATCCTCCTATTTGGATTGATACTACGCCTGCTGGCGTTCGCCTCGCGTCCCATCTGGTACGATGAGGCCTTCGCGGTGCTCTTCTCTGAAAAAGGGCTCCCGGCGATGATCGTGGGCACGCTGGGGACAGATGGGAGCGGCGCTGCACCAGACGTCCACCCCCTGCTGTATTACACACTGCTGTGGGGATGGATGCGCCTTTTTGGGCAGTCCTTGGTTAGTGTCCGTGCTTTGTCCATCTTGATAAGCATGGGAACCCTCTACATGGCATACTTGCTGGCAGAGGAATTGTTCGGTGAGAAAACAGCGTTGGTGGGGGCGTTATTCGTGGCATTGTCCCCTTTCCACATCCACTACTCCCAGGAAATCCGGATGTACAGTCTGCTGGCCCTAGCGCTGGTGACTGCTACCTACGCTCTTTGGAAGGGAATGTATTCGCAAAATTGGCGTTGGTGGGTTTTATTTTCCTTTATGGCTGCCCTAGGGCAGTACACCCACAACCTGGCTTTCATCTTCCTGGTTCCAGTGGCAACCACACCGCTATTCAAGAAAGACTGGCATTCCCTGCGGAACACAGTCCTGGCAGGCCTAGGGGCTATCATCCTGTATTCTCCCTGGCTCATCCACCTCCCCAATCAATTTTCGAAGCTACAGGGAGGCTACTGGATTTCCCACCCCAGTATTGATAAAGCCTTCACGACACTTTTAACCTACACGACCGACCTGCACCTGTCCGAAACTATTTTTCCGATCGCATTGTTCATCAGCCTCTTAATTATTACGATTGCCGTTATGCAAACAATTCGTGCATTTAGACAGGGCGAAGAGACAAGCAGGCGCGGTTTGTGGCTGGCTTATCTGGCCTTGGCAACACCAATGCTGCTGTGGGCCCTGTCTCAATGGCAGCCGATCTTCATCGAGCGCGCCCTCCTCCCGGCAAGCGTGATGTTCTCCCTTTGGCTCGCCTGGGTAGTGGCGCAGACAGGTTTACAAAAAGCCATGGATTTCATCATTGTTGGGTTGCTGCTAACCGGGTCTATCATCGGCCAATACCAACACCTCACTTATGAGGGTTTCCCCTACGGCCGATACGAGGAAATAGGCGAAACCCTAGAAGAGCAGGTTTCTATCGACTCCGTCATCGTCCACTCCAATAAACTAAGCCACCTTCCGATGGTGTATTTCTTCAGGGACCTGCCCCAGGCTTACGTCGGCGACGTCCCAGGGAGTGGGGCGGATACTTTAGCATTGGCCACCCAAGAGGTGTTGGGATTATATGCCTCATCTTCGATCGAAGAGGCGGTTGGAGATTCGGAGAGTGTCTGGCTGATTATCTTTTCGAAGGCCATCGACGAATATCATATCCTGGGCGAGCCCAATCATCCGCACCTGGAATGGCTGGATGAAAACCTGAACTTCGTTAGTGTTGAGGTGTGGGGGGATTTGCTTGTGTATGAATATGAGAGATAGATTTTTCAACGCACCTTCTGAAAGTTCACTCCTCAAGCGTATGGCGAAAACTCTGCTTTCGTAAAATCACAATGTCCCACATCGTCAAAATGGGGTAAAATAGTCTCTTAATTTACGCAAAATTAAAATGGGGCAGTTGCCTAGACAACAACTTAATTACTCAGCTCCCCCACCAGAACTCATCAGGAGATTTATGAGCAAGAAAGTAGACATCCTCCTTACAAACGCCATCGTACTGACGATGGATAAAGAATTCAATCAATACGAACCCGGTGCCGTTGCCGTCAAAAGCGACAGCATCGCCGCTGTTGGACCTGAGGTTGAACTCAAAGAAACTTACACAGCAGACAAGACTATCGACTGCGGCGGCAAGGTCCTCATGCCGGGCCTTATCAACGCGCACACCCACGTGCCTATGACCCTGCTGCGCGGCCTGGCCGACGACCTGCGCCTCGACGTATGGCTCCTGGGCTACCTCATGCCAGTCGAACGCGAATTCGTTTCCCCCGATTTCGTGCGCCTGGGCACGCTGATCGGCTGCGCCGAATACATCCGAACGGGCATCACCTCCTTCGCCGACATGTATTATTACGAAGAAGACGTCGCCAAAGCAACCGTAGAGGCGGGGCTGCGCGGTGTGTTGGGACAGACTGTGCTTAAATTCCCATCGCCCGATGCGGTCTCATACGAAGATTCATTGGATGCCGCCCGTGAGTTCATTGTCGGGTGGAAAGACCACGACCTCATCATCCCTGCGGTGGCCCCCCACGCCCCCTTCACCTGCACAGCGGACATCCTACAGGCCTGCGCCAATCTGGCAGCTGAATTCGACGTCCCCCTACATACTCACTTAGCGGAAACCGCCATCGAAGTCGAGAACATGCGGGAACAAGAAGATATGCCTGTGATCCCCTACGTTAAAAAACAGAACCTTTTCGACGCCAAGGTCATCGCAGCGCACTGCGTGCACGTCGATTTCGGGGAAATCATCACCCTCAAACACCACGGCGCTGGCGTGGCCCATAACCCCTCGTCCAACCTGAAACTGGCTTCCGGGATAGCGCCTGTGGTTGAAATGCTGGAGGAGGGATTGAACGTCGGCATCGGCACGGATGGCCCCGCTTCCAACAACGACCTGGACATGTTCGAGGAGGTCCGGCTAGCAGCCTTCATCGCAAAATACGCCACCAACGAACCCACCTCCCTCCCGGCTAAAACCGCCCTGATGATGGCGACCCGGATGGGCGCAGACGCCCTCCACATCGGACACCTGACCGGATCCCTGGAAGTTGGGAAACGGGCCGACCTGATCCTGGTGGATATCAACACCCTGCACAACTCTCCGCGCTTCAAACGAGACCCCAACGGAATCTACGCCCAACTGGTCTATGCGGGGAAATCCACAGACGTGACCGACGTGATGGTCAACGGAAAATGGGTGATGCAAGACCACCAGTTGAAGAACATCAATGAGGCCGAACTGCTTGAAGCTGCCCAAGAATACGCTAAAGAGGTGGATAACTTCTTGATCGAGCGAGAGCAATCCGTTCTGGCGAAGCTTATCGCCATTGGCGGGGCTACAGAGGGAGAGAGCTTCGAAGTGCAAGCGAAAGTGAAGATCAGCGATCCCGAAGCCATCATCGCCAATCTTGAAAAACCCGAGATCGAGATCGTGTATGACCGCCACTACCACGAGTACGACACGTATTTCGTATTCGACGATCCCGAGCAGGGGTTGGTACGCCACAGGGAGGACGAGTTCATCAGCAAAGATGGTGAAGTGGAATATATGCGTGCCCGCCTGACCCACGTCGGCCCGGCGCGGGAAGAGGAGTTCCCCCGGAAAGTACTGCTGTCTCGCAGCCGCTTCCTGGCGCCCGCTACACAGAGCCTGCGTTTCCTGCGGGAATACTTCCAACCCGACCACGAGTTGGAGATCGAGAAAGACCGGCTGCGCTGGCTGCTGCGCTACAAAGATACGGAATTCTACCTGAACATCGACGAGGTGCAGAAGCCTGAACTGGGACGCTTCCTGGAAATCAAGAGCCGCACGTGGAGCCGTCGAGATGCGGAACAAAAGGCCGAAATGGTGGCCGATTTAATTTCTGTTCTAGGCGCTTCCCCCGAAGAGACCGTTACGGACGATTACCCTGCTTTCCTCGAAGCTGAGAAATAGCTCCCGTCGATAAATTCAAAACTCTTCTTCCCTTCTCAGGGTAGCAGGAACCGCATAGTGTTCGCCAAAGCAAACAGTGGGTCAGGCGGCGAACACTAAACCCCACCCCCCCAATACCTTCCACGCTTGCAGCGCTGATTTTTACATCCTGAATATTAAGAGCTACCCAAGAACCGAAAGAAATTTCACTGCCTTTAGGACCAGATTTTTCGAAATGACGGTAATTCTTGATGAACTCCTTTATTCACAAGCACATCTTCAGAATTGCGACTACATCCTGTTGGTTCAAGGGCACATAAGCATGCTCCAACCCGCCTAACTTTACAGCGTGTGCTGCCATGGCTTCAAAGTATTCTTCCCCAATACCGATTTCTGACAGAGTCATCGGAATGTCAAGGTCAGCCAGGAATTCTTCGGTGGCATCAATCGATTTATTGGCGATTTCAAATTTATCCAGACTTGCATCAATGTCCCACACGTTGACACCGTACTCAGCGAACAAACTCACAGTTGAATCACTCAATACATAACGCATCCATCTGGGGGTGAGGATGGCCAGGCCGACGCCATGGGTGATGTCATAGTAGGCAGAGAGTTCATGCTCAATGGGGTGGGCTGTCCATGCCTGCGGCTTCCTGCCTGCGGCGCAAATGCCGTTGAGCGCCAGGGTGCTTGCCCACATCAGGTTTGCCCTTGCTTCGTAGTTTTGCGGTTCTTTCATCGCAATCGGGGCGTACTTAATGACCGCCTTTAGCAAACTTTCAACGAACCTATCGGCAATGAATGCCCGGCTGGTGTTGAAATATAATTCCAACACATGGGACATGATATCGGCGGAGCCGGCCGCGGTTTGATTCGGCGGGACTGAATAGGTATTCTCCGGATCCAGGATGGAGCATTTCGGCAGCATCAATGGGCTAAAAAAGCCAACTTTCTCTTTCGTCTGCATATTTGAAACCACTGCTCCGGAGTTCATTTCACTACCAGTAGCCGCCAGAGTCAAAACGGTAACAAGAGGAAGCGCCTTCGTGATTACCTTATGCCCCTTTGACGGGATAGAGGTTTTCATAATCATCTCCCAGGCACTCCCGTCGTAGTAGGCTGCCGCTGCGATACCTTTGGAGCAGTCAATTGTGCTACCACCGCCAACCGCCAGGATCACGTCTACCTGATTCTCCCGGCAGATTTTTGCTCCAGCTTCCACGCTCTCTACTCTCGGATTTGGATCAATACCGGACAATTCAAACAATTCAAAATCATCCAACAAAGCTATCACCTGGTCGTACAACCCCATCTTCTTGATGCTGCCGCTACCGTAAGTTAACAGCACTTTCTTTCCGAACTGGCCAATGATGGATGGAAGCTGCTCCAACTGACCTTTGCCAAATAAAATATTGGTTCCTACAGAAAACTGAAAATTCTCCATATTAAAATTCTCACTTTATACTTTGATCATATTCTAAAACACATATCTGTCATTGGTGCTATATGATATTTGATGGACGAGAAAAAGCGAATACATTTTTCTCCAAATAACTTGCACAATCCTTCGGAAACCCGGTTTTTTAATTAATTAACTGATAAAATCGATATACTATCCATTGAATAAAATTTGGATGAAATGTATGAACTACACCCCCGAAAAATTCGATCAGCTTACCAGCTTGATTGCCCGGCACACACCACAAGAAGGTTCAAACTCTTCCAGTCTGGAGCGTGTGTGGTACTACAAAGTTTCCACACCCATCAATAAAAATCCAATCATCGACCAACCTGCGATTTGGCTCGTCGTCCAAGGGCGGAAAACCTGCTACATCGGGAATCAAAAATATGAATTCAAGGCCGGAGATGTGGTGATCTTGTTTTTCCCGATGGCGTTGGAATCTGAAATTGTGAGTGTCAGCCCTGAAAACCCCTATCTGATGGCATCGGTATTCATCGATCTTGGGCGTCTGGCCGACGTGTTACTACGGCTCGACCGAATCGACAAGGCCGTTCCAAAACCGGTTATCAGTGATCCCTCTGGGATTTTTTCAGTCCCTTTGCGTGATAATCTGCTGGAACCTTTCATTCGACTTTTTACGGTGTTGAATGATCCCAAAGAAGCCGCCTTTTTAGGCGAAGCAATCATCGATGAAATCTATTTTCGTTTGTTGAACAACGAACGGGGCTGCGGGCTACGCTATCTCTTACAGCAACGCGGCGAAATCCAGCGCATTTCCAAAGCAGTAGAATACATCCATGAAAATGTAGACCAACCTATATCCGTGGAATCGTTGGCGGAAATGGTTCATATGGGACAAACTTCTTTTTATGAGAATTTCAAGAAGATCATGCACCTATCCCCCTTGCAATATGCGAAATCCGTCAAATTACATCACGCCCAACTCCTGATCAGGGAGGGGAAAAAAGCCAATGAAGCGGGCTATCTCGTCGGCTACAAAAGCCCAGCGCAATTCAGCCGGGAGTATAAGCGTCATTTTGGATTTGCACCATCAGCAACCTAAACGAAATGACCTCTTTGTCTCTAATTCATATGAATTAATCAAAGAGCTGATTCCCCGCCCCTCTACTGATGTTTCGTCTGGTCGATAAGAAAACGCTTGTATATTTGATAATGTTCGGTCTGTTCGTAGTCAACCACACGTACAGGTACGTGATCGAAACTGAAGATTTTGGCACCTTCACAGGCCAAAAGAATGGGGGAGTGGGTGGCAATAATGAACTGGGCATGGCCTGCCCGGCTGTTCTCTCCAATAATCTCAAGGAACTCCAATTGACTGCGGGGGGATAGAGCTGTTTCAGGTTCATCGAGGAAATAGATGCCCTTGATCTGATAGCGAGCACGGAAATAAGACATCATAGATTGACCATGTGATTGCGTCACTAAGGATTCACCGCCAAAGTATTTCAACTGACCCGGGTCGGATGCAGCCCACTCATCCAGGAATCTGGTGAAATCCCTGAAAATATCCGACCCGAAAAATGCGCCCGGGATCGTCCCATTGGACCATTCCAGGGACAGGCAATTGGCCAACTCTTTTTCATAGCGGTTGAATTTATAACGGACGCCATCAGGTTTACTCCAGATGTGAATATCACTGCCACGCGCCATGGCTTCCAACAAAGTGGATTTTCCCGTGCCATTCTCTCCGACGAAAAGGGTCACGGGCGTGTCGAACTCCAAGCGCTTTGTCGAATTGAAAATGGGCAGTTTGAAGGGGTAATGATCCCCGGTGGGATATTTCTCGTGAATTAAGGTCACACTCTTTATATGATTCGCCATGATATTTCCTTAAATTTATTCAGCTTAATGACAAAGATGAGCAGGCAAAAACTCGTATCCAGTGCCTTCTATATTTACAGCCAATCCGAAACCAAAATATTCCTTTGCCTGCAAAACTGCGATCAACCGATGCTTTCCCACACTCAGATGATGGGTGATCTTCTCGTCTGGCCTCACGTAGCCGCGCTCTTCCCATTTAGGAGAATTATGGAAAAGATTCTCACCTGAAAATACATCTTCGTCATCGACCTGGAAAACGAGTCGATCGCTGAACCCAACGCTGAAGACGAATTCTCCAGCTTTTTGTACGTCGATCTCCCGAATCAACTTCACCTCATCTGCAGATACCGGCAGGTAGCGGTTGAGATTCAGGATCCCGTTCGTTTCCGTATCGACCACGCCAAACCCCATCCACGAACCATTCACTCACCATTCCAGGAAAGGTCTCAATTTGTGATTCTCCCTCTAAACTTGCCCCAAAGTCACAGGGATCATCGCCAACTCGCAAATTGGAAAAGTAAGCCGGAAGGTAAGTCCACAACCCCAATAATCCATTCTTGTGGTTATAGGCCAGGTGATTGACGATTAGCGGATCGCAGCCGCCCACCTGGATCCGTGCTTTTTGATCCTGGAAATCAATGCGTAAGTGGTGCCAGGTTTGCACAGGTACATCAACATTTTTCTGCGCTTCGCTTCCATAGTACAACTGCCAGGTATTCGATCCGTGAAATACTGGATCATATTGAAGTGCATCCCATTGGCCGCTGGTGTGTGGTTGGATATAGGCCAATTCATAATTGAGGGTATCGAGAACACGGAATGCGATCCCTGGATAGGCCGCACCGTCAGAACCAAGGTCTACCTCGACCCACCCTTCCGAAAGGAACAGGTCTGGTATAAGCACAAGACTGGGGCCTTGACCACTCAGATGGAGAGCTTTTCGCCCCTGCCAGGTACAAAGCTCTGGCTGCGGATCACGAACGAATAATTCTTTTGGATTCGGGACTTCACTTTTAAACAAGATAGACACTATCTCTCCACTTGATTTTGGAGGGCAAAAATGTGATTCAGACGCTTTCATCCCTCTTGAACTTTTGGGTAGAAAATAGCCTGGATTTCAGGTCGCCTAAAATTAAACCCAAAGTATAGCATAAAAACCTAAAAACGCTTCTCGACCCCACCCGAACCTGATATACTGGCCTCATGCGTATCACTCGTTGGTTCATACTGTTAATCTTGCTGCATTTCCTGCTGGTGTCCTGTGACATCCAGACGCCCACACCACTCCCAACCCTATCCCCTACACCCATCCCAACGGCAACGACAACCACTGATTGGTTCCCGGTCACCGATACACCCACGCCTCGCCCCACCCTGACGCGCACACCCACACCCAACTTCCGCCCAGATATCGGCGAGATCCTCGTTGAGGATGACTTTACATCCGAGGAGTCGTGGATCCTGTCGACCGCCGAGGGCTACAACATCGCGATTGTCAATAGACACCTGACGTTGGTCCTTTCACGTCCGGAGCGGTTCATCTATTCGACCCGGCGCGGACCTATCCTGAGTGATTTCTATGCGGAGATCACCGCCAGCCCCAACCTGTGCGGCGGCGAAGATGAATACGGCCTGATGGTACGCACCACGCAAGCCCTGACGCATTACCGTCTGGCCCTGTCATGCGACGGCAAGGCCAAGGTGACCCGCGTCTCGCACAACAGCGCCAGGGTCATCATCCCCTGGACAAAAAGCGCTGTCGTCCCCTCCCTGGCACCGAGCAGCAGCCGCCTGGCGGTATGGGCTAACGGACAGGACATCCGTTTTTTCGTCAACGGTGAATACCTCTTCAGCATCGTCGATACTGCTTTGATGAAAGGCAACATCGGTGTGTTTATCCGTACGGCAGGAGAAACGCCCGTGTCGGTCAATTTCAGCGACCTTGTCATCCAATCGCTAAACCCCTAATCCTATCCAGTGTAAGGATAAGCCCTACGAGATTGCATGACCATGCTCAACCCAGAAGATATCATCCAATTGAGCTGTTCTAAAGATTTGATCCAGGCAGGGGCGGCACAGGTGACGCACAGCCTGGTGCACCCAAGCAGCCACTCCATAGACCCCGCATTCGATTCCCTACGCGCCGAAGTGGTGGATACGGCTGTCGAACTCTCTTTCCGGCGACTACTAGCGGAGGAAAAGATTCCCCACGATTTAATCGAATCGCTGGCCTTCTCACAACCCGACCACAGCGAGGTGGCCTTCGGCGGCAGGCGATGTATCATCTCTGGGACTTTAATCTGCCAACGGGAGGAGATCAACCGAATCCATAAAAATCCGGGGGCTCTCGCTAAGGGGAACATCTTCCTGCGTGAAACCCGCCGATCCAGCGCTCACCGGGACGTCGACCTGTATATCTTCGCCTTTCTCACCGGATTGATCACACGCGGCCGCCAGGACCTGCAGAAAGCCTTGAACGCGTCCCAACCTGCCCATCTCCTCTTCCCCATGCCAGAAGCCTGGGGGACTCCAGGAAAGTGGGAGGACCTGGGGCCGATAGCGCTGAAAGGGGACATCACCTCACCAGTCAGCCTCACCCTCTCCGGTCAGGACCAGCACCGGGGTTTCGTCCAGACGGCTGTGGAACTGCCCTCTCGCCAACGCATACAGGTGATGGAGGATTTCCATACGTTGAATGTAGTCACGGTATCGACACTGCCTGATGGGCCTGTAGGGATATTCAGCCCAAAATTAAAGGAGACACTTATTGTATCTCCTTATAAGTGGGGGAATGTGTGGGTGTACGGGATGCGGATTTTCTTGATGGGATACATCAGCCAGGGGGATTTCAACCGACAGGTGGAGGGAATGCCAGATAAGCTACACGCAGCCAGCGATCCCTGTTTGGATGAAGATGTGATTGCCATCCCCGCCAGTGGATTGAAGCCACTGAAAGACCTCTTCGTGCGGGCGGAAAACTGGGCGCAGCAGAGTAAAAGTTAATTCTCGGATACTAGCTAGTAATTGCTTCAACGTTTGGGGATATAATAGATTTTGTCTTGTCAAAAAGGGAGCATCGTTTAGACCAGCCAGTGCGGTAACAGCTGGGTTGACAGCGATATGAAACCACATATGGTGTGAAGGATGATGCTGCCTGAAGTTAAAGACAGATGTGCCGGGTTTTGATAATTTACTCACAACACTGGAGTAGACGATGATATCCAAAGAACAAATCCAAGCTATCACTCCCGCCGCCGATAAAGGCTGGCATTATCTCCTTGCCGGGTTGATGTGGTCGGGCGTGGGTGTGATGCTATGCAGTCTGGCGTACGGCTGGCTGACGCCAGTCGACTTGGGGGAGGTCGTTTGGCGGGTATTGGCCGGACTGGCTCTGGCTGCCATCATCTACCGTTTTGGGTTTTCAAAACTCGCCGATAAGAACATCGACCGCATCGGGGATCACGAAAAAGAGAAACTGTGTATTTTTGCCTTCCAGAAATGGACCAGCTACCCGTTGGTTGCGGTGATGGTGGCAATGGGTATCGGCTTGCGGAAATATTCGCCGATCCCGAAACCGTGGCTGGCGATCCTGTACATTGGCCTGGGTGCGAGCCTGTTTACCTCAGGCTGCCATTATTTTGTGAAATTGGCAAGGAACAGGACGGATAAATCGTAATCAGGAATTGGTCAATCAGGAATCAGTGGTCAGGTCTGTGACTTTCTTCTGATTGGTCGAGTAACTTATCTCTGCTATCAAAAACTCATATCTTTTTATGGCATCTACGGTTATAACAACTGAATAGGGACTCTTAACTCACTAAATGGATTTAGAATGATAACGCGGTGAGTTGTTTGCCAGCAATCTGGATGGAGGAGGTTCGACATGGCGACAGGCCCAGCTCAATTACAGCGACCAGAACGGCGTTTCGATTTCGACTGGCTACGCACCCTGGTGGTGCTGCTATTGATCCCTTTCCACGCGGGACGCCTGTTCGATACCACCGAAGCCTTCTACGTCCAGAATAAGGTCTTGAGCGAAGGACTCACTTTCTGGTGGATGTTCATCGGGCACGCACAGGGGATGCAGTTACTCTTCCTGCTAGCAGGCTCGACCACGTGGTTCGCCTTGAACTTCCGGAGCGTCAAACAATACCTGAAAGAACGCAGTTTGCGGTTGATCCTGCCGTTCATCTTCGGCGTACTCGTCATCGTCCCCTTACAGCCTTATTATGGGATGAGGTTGAGCACAGGGAAGAACATCTCGTATTTCGAATTCTATCCTTCTTTCTTCACCATGCCCGAAACCCCAGAGGGCTACACAGGTGGTTTCACCGTGGCGCATCTGTGGTTCATCATTTTCCTGTTTTTGATCTCGCTGATCGCTCTGCCGCTGTTCTTTTATTTCAGGAGCGATAAGGGAAAGCAATTGGCGAAACGTCTGGCCGATTTCTTCACCCCTTCATACAGGATCTTCCTCCTCGCCATCCCCCTCATCGGCATGGACCGCCTCCTCGACTTCAACTGGAGTTCCCTGTCTGAGCTTGCATTCTTCTTCTTGTTTTACCTGACCTTTTTTATTTTCGGCTATATCCTGATGACCGACCGGCGGTATGAAGAGAGCATCGACCGGGTCAGGGGAGCAGCATTGGTCTTTGGCCCCCTGCTCTTCATCGTCGTGAGGGGGATGCAAGCTGCAGGGTTGATCCCCAACCTGCCACAGCAGTTGATCCTGCACCTGTTTTACCGCGGCACCTTTCCCTGGCTGACGATCCTGGCGGTGTGGGGATATGGGAAGCGGTATTTGAACAAACCAAGTAGATTCTTGCTGTATTTTGGGGAAGCGTCTTATCCGGTGTACATCCTGCACCAGTCGATCATCGTGGCGATTGGATTCTACGTGGTGGGATGGAAGGCGGGGATCCTGGCAAAATATATAGCCGTGACGATTATGGGGTACATCGGCACTTTCGCTGTGTATGAGCTGTTGGTGCGGCGATTCAACGCGTTACGGTTTTTGTTTGGGATGAGGCCGAAACGAAAATTAGCGGAGGGGGAATTGGAACGGATTCTTCAGTCAGACTCTTCGGGGTGATGGGTAAGCCAGTTATTTCGCTTCATCCAGAATAACAGGATAATAATAAACTTGTTAGCGGGCTATTTGGGATACCCCCCTTATCGGCCAACTTCGTTACCAACAAGCTCCGTCCCTACAGTGATCAAACAGGGAAAAACGCCCTGTTTGATTCGACGATTGTCCGATACTTCGTATCGTCCGCAATCGCCACGCGTTGGAAAAGTGTAAGGGAGAACAGAGTGGCGCACCCGGGTGAAGTTTTTGGAATTAACCGGTTACGGTATAATAATAGTCTTGTGCTTATAACAGGTAAACAGGGACCATGATCAAGCTACCGTTCCAAGATTACTGGGAGTTACTCGCTAAACATATCCGCAGCCAAAAGGGGCGTTTCACCCTGCTTGCCGTGCTGTTGCTGTGCAGCATCGGGCTCCAAGTGGTCAACCCCCAAATCATGCGTTATTTCATCGATACAGCCCAACTGGGAGAAGCCACAGCAAAGCTGACAGAAGCAGCCCTGATTTTCATCGCGGTGGCCCTGGCGCAACAGGTGGTCGGTGTAGGGGCGGCTTACGTGGGTGAGAACGTGGCATGGACAGCCACAAACGCCCTGCGTGCTGAATTGGCCCAACACTGTTTGCGCCTGGACATGAGCTTCCACAACGACATCAGCCCCGGCGAACTGATCGAACGGGTCGATGGAGATGTCTCGGAGCTATCCAACTTTTTTTCCCAACTCGTTATCAGGGTGGTCGGCAACCTGCTCCTGATCGGTGGGGTCTTGTTGGCCCTCTTTTGGGAAGACTGGCTCTTGGGGCTGGCTTTCAGCATATTTGTGGGAATCACACTGGCAGTTTTAAACCGCGTGCGGGCAGTCGCCATCCCCCACCAGAAAGCCGTACGAGAGGCTTCTGCGGATTTGTTCGGCTACCTGGAAGAGCGATTGGCGGGTACGGAAGACATCCGGTCGAGCGGGGCGGTGGATTTCGTTTTATTGGGATTGTACAAGCTGATGCACAATATGATGAAGCACTGGCGGAAGGCCATGATGATGATCCTGGTGGTCATCGCTTCAACTGTTGGTTTGTATGCCATTGGGTCTGGCGGGGCGTTCGTGTCAAGCTACTATCTCTTCACCGGCGGCACCATCACCATCGGCACAGCCTATCTCATCGTGCACTACATCAACTTCCTGCGGCGGCCCATCCGTGAGCTGACGCAGCAGGTAGAGAACATGCAGAACATCGGCGCGGCCACAGAGCGGTTGATCGAACTGCGGGGGATCGAGAGTAAACTCGCCGACGGCCACGGCGCGTATATCCCACCGGGAGCCTTATCGCTGGACTTCAAGCAGGTCTCTTTTGGATACGTGGAAGAAGAGCGCGTCTTAGACAGTCTCACTTTCACGTTATCACCCGGCTCAGTCCTGGGGCTGTTGGGGCGTACCGGCAGCGGGAAAACCACGCTGGCGCGATTGGTGTTCCGGCTGTACGATCTCACGGAGGGGGAAATCAACCTGGGGGACGTGAATATCCAGAAAGCGAAAATACGGGAACTTCGGGAACGGGTCGCCATCGTGACCCAGGACGTGCAGCTCTTCCAGGCAACGGTGCGGGACAACCTGACCTTCTTCGACCGCGGTATCCCGGACGACGAGATCCTCAGGGTCATCGAAGAGTTAGAACTATCGGAATGGTTCAATGCCCTCCCCAAAGGGCTGGATACAAAGCTGGAGACAAGCGGCCGGAGTTTATCTGCCGGGGAGGGGCAGCTGCTGGCTTTTACGCGGGTGTTCCTACGGGACCCCGGTTTGGTGATCCTGGACGAAGCCTCCTCACGACTCGACCCCGCCACCGAGCAGTTAATCGAGCGTGCCGTCGATAAACTCTTGAAGGACCGCACTGCTATCATCATCGCCCACCGCCTGGGCACGGTGGAACGGGCGGATGATATCCTCATCCTGGAAAGTGGAAATCTGGTAGAACACGGCAAACGCCTGGAGTTAGCGGCAAACCCTTCCTCACGGTTCTACAACTTACTGCAGGCGGGATTGGAGGAGGTGTTGGTATGACGACGGCTGCGGATACCCATGCCAGTGACAAAAGAGACCGATCCAATACCCTGCCCGCCTGGCGGGTGATCGTGGATATGATCCGCTTCCGAAAAGGCTTGTGGCTGGGGAACCTGGGGGCCATGATTGTCCTGATGTTGTCCTTCCAGCTACCGGCGCTGGCCCTGCGCTGGTTCTTCGACCTCCTCAGCGGGGAGGCGACTGTGGATTTCGGCGTATGGACACTGGTGGGATTCTTGTTCGCCGCAGAGGTGGGGCGTGTGGTAGGGCTGTACGGCCTGTTCAGCACCAACGTCCCCTTCTTTGGGGACACCCTGACCCTAGTGCGTAAAAACCTGCTGATGAACATCCTCAAGCGGCCGGGCGCCTCCGCCCTGCCCGATTCACCCGGCGAGGCCATCAGCCGTTTCAGGGGCGACGTGTTCGAAATCCCTTTATTCGCCTTGTGGCTCAACGATCTCAGCGGCAGCCTAGTTTACAGTGCGATCGCTTTCGCCATTATGATCAATATCAACCGGCAAATTACGATACTGGCGATGGTTCCCTTTTTGTTCGTGGGTCTGATCGCAGGCGCGTCGACCAACCGGATCGACCAGTACCGACGAGCCAGCCGACGGGCGACGGGAATCGTGACAGGCTTTATCGGGGAGTTCTTCGGCTCGGTGCAGGCGGTCAAGGTGGCGGCGGCAGAAGAGAGCGTGATCGAGCGGTTCAATGAATTGAACGACGAACGCCGCAAACTTTCCATCAAAGACAGGCTGTTCAACGAGATCTTGCATTCCCTGTTTGTGAACACGGCCCAAATCGGCACGGGCATCATCCTCGTCCTGGCCGGGCAGTCCATGGTGACGGGTGAGTTCACCGTCGGTGACTTTGCTTTGTTCGTGTATTACCTGGGGTTCATCACCGACCTGACGGCGTTCTTCGGCCTGCTGGTGGCACGCTACCGACAGATCGGGATATCTGTCGAGCGGATGGGGCGGTTGATGGAAGGAGCGCCACGGGACGCACTGACAGCCTTCAGCGAGGTGTATCAAGACGGAAAGTTTCCGGAGGTGGTATACCTTCCCCGGACGGAGAGCGACCGTCTACACACCTTGGAAGCGAAACGGCTGAGCTTCCGGTTCCCCGGCACGGAAAACGGCATCGAGAGAGTCAGCCTGAATTTGAAGCAGGGAGACTTCACCGTCGTCACAGGACGGGTGGGGTCCGGGAAGACAACCCTGCTGCGAGTCCTGCTGGGATTGCTGCCGATGGATGAAGGCGAGATATGGTGGAACGGTGAACCGGTGAAAAGTCCAGCGGATTTCTTCATCTTCCCCAGGGCGGCATACACGGGGCAAGTCCCCAGACTGTTTTCAGATACGCTGCGGGATAATATCCTGATGGGGTTGGATAAAACGGATGAGGAAATCCTAGAAGCCATCAGCCTGGCGGTGATGGAATACGACCTCAACGAGTTCGAGAAGGGCCTGGATACGATGGTGGGGCCGAAGGGGGTCAAGCTCTCCGGTGGGCAGATCCAGCGGACAGCAGCGGCCCGGATGTTCATCCGGAAGCCGGAACTGCTGGTGTTCGACGACCTCTCCAGCGCCCTGGATGTAGAGACCGAGCGCACGCTGTGGGAACGTGTCTTCGAGCAGAAAGATGCGACCTGTTTGGTGGTCTCACACCGCCGCACAGTTCTGCAGCGAGCGGACCACATCGTGGTCTTGAAAGAGGGGCGAGTGGAAGCGGAGGGGCGGTTGGATGAATTGCTGGAGAATAGTGAGGAAATGCAGCGCATCTGGCAGCGGAATCTCAAGAACGATTAGGATCGAGTGATTTCGAATTCCCTAAAATCCATCCTGGTTCTGTTGTATACTAACAACTGAAGCCAATTCATGTTATCGAGGAAGGCGAAGAGGGCTGTTGTTGCTGCATTCCTTTTAAATTTTTTCCCCACATCGTTCTAGGTCAGGATGGTGTATTGGTTGGACCATGCAGCTAGGCAGGCAACTTGAGCAGCACAGTCAGGATGTAAATTAATCATCAGATGTTATTGAGTAGGGACCTCGTTTCAGATGGTTGAGAAATATATTTCGGATGCAGAAATCTGCACTCTTTTGATTACAATAAAAGGAGAACCATGAAAGAGAACAGGAAATTTCTAAAAAGCAATGCGTGGAAAGATTACGATCAGATGGAAACGGGCCAACGGAAAGGGAAACCTCGCCCGCCTGTCGAGAAACCTTACCCGAAAGACGCGGAATTGATCGATCTCATCCCCATCGACAAGATATCCTTGGGAGGGGATACTCTAAAAGACGTCATCAGCGAAAGGAAAAGCCACCGGTTTTTCAAAGGTGATCCCCTCACCCTGGAGGAATTATCCTTCCTGCTGTGGGCTACACAGGGAATCCGGGAGGCCAGCCCGGATGGGGAACGGTACTACCGCAATGTCCCCTCTGGCGGCAACCGGCATTCCATCGAGACTTACGTCAGCGTTCACCGGGTGGATGGGATCGAGACAGGTCTGTACCGCTACCTGCCAATCGAACACAAACTGCTGCCGGTGCGGGTAGAAGCGGGTATCCCGGACAAAATCAGCTCGGGTTTGAAGAACCAGTCAAAAGATATTGATGGGAAGCCTCACATTTATACGCGCGAGTGTGCGGCTGCTTTCATCTGGACGACGATCCCTTACCGGACGGAATGGCGCTACGGAGCGGTATCGCACCGTATGATCGCCATCGACGCCGGGCACATCTGCCAGAACCTGTACCTGGCCTGTGGGGCGATTGGCGCGGGCGCCTGCGCCATGGGGATGATCGACCAGGAGAAAATGGACCGTGCGCTTGGAGTGGATGGCGAGGATGAGTTCACCCTGTACGCTGCAGTGGTCGGAAAGGTGCCCTAAAGCGTAAAGGCAGTTGATTAGTTATATCGTTCTTAGTTGAATATTTCGATAGCTGACTGGTGACCTGGTTGCTGGCCAACGGATTGACTTTTTAGTGAAAAATTGATGCATGTACTTTAGGCTTACTCTATTGAAGGGGAAGGCAAATGAAAGTTTCGAGATGAATTCGTGATAGAATCGACCTGCAAATAAGGCCCCCATAGCTCAGTGGATAGAGCGTTGCCCTCCGGAGGCAAAGACCTGCGTTCGAGTCGCAGTGGGGGTATTTACTTTTGGGATATAAACACTCAATAGAGCGCTGTTTCCGCAATGCAAAGACCTGCATTCGAGCTGCGGTGGGGGTCAAAAGATAAGAAATAGTAAGTATAAAATTATTAGAAAACGATCAAATCAGAAATAAGTTTAAAAAAAGTGATCTCTGTAGGGATACTTATAAAAGTACCCCCAATATTTTAAAAACAACTGGATCATTCGAAAGGGTGATGACATCTCACCCTTTCACATAATAATATTTGTTTTAACTATTCCTTCATGAGGAATGTCTACAACGTAATATCATGTTGACATACAGTAATTGTTGGTTATTCAATTATTGAAAGGAAATTTCGTATCGATGAGAAAAGCTACCCAACTATCAATGTTTCCAATATCACGTAGGATTATGTTAGCGCCAATTATCTGTTTGGCGATATTTTTCTCCGGTTGTAGCAGCAGTACAACTCTATCTTCAACATATCAGCCGAATTTAGATGAAATAAATTTGGTTGGCTGGGAAGAGGCATATCCTTTTCAATTCGACGAATGGGCAGCTTCTATACATGGCCAAAAATACTTGAGTGGTGATAGCAATGCCGCCACCTGCAACGACTGTCATGATGATCCTCTTTCTGAGGATATCTTGGCAGCTGACTTCCGCCTGGATGTTCCTTCACGCTGCGCCCGCTGCCATGATGATAGTGAACTGATGGCCGAATACGAGATCGCAGATGATGTTGTTGAAACTTACCTGGCAGACTTCCATGGCACTACCATTGCTTACTATCACGCAACTGACCCAGAAGCGCTGCGCGACGAAGCTGTATGCAGCGACTGCCACGGCAGCCATGCTATCTATCCAGCGGAAGATGAACGCTCAACGGTCGCCGAGGCGAATTTGGTGTACACCTGTCAAAATTGTCATTCAGGCGCAGAAGCTGCATTCACCAGTGCATATGGTCATTACCGCCCAATTCAATCACCAGTATCTTCATCGGATGATACGATTGTGTTCATTGTCAAGTTATTTTATCAAGTACTAACTCCGGTTACCCTAGGTGGGATGTTAGGTTACATAGCGCTGGATATTCGCCACAGAGTAATAAGTAAAAGCAAGGAATCATAATGACAACTAAAACAACGGCTCTAAATGAAACAATGCTAACCCGTTTTGATATCAGTCAACGGATACAACATATACTCCTGATCATTTCCTTTTCGATGCTTGGACTAACCGGTTTGCCGCAATCGTTTTCGCAAACCGCTTGGGCACGAGGGTGGATGGACCTATTTGGAGGGATAGCAGGTGTGCGTAAGGTGCACCATTTCTTTGCCGTGCTGATGGCATTCTTATTTATTTACCACGTGATCGTAGTTATCGGCGATATGGTCAAAAAACGCTACCCACGCCTGATGCTCCCAAAAAAACAAGATGTCAAAGATGCCTGGCAGTCAGTGATGTATTTACTGGGAAAAACGACCGAAGCCCCGAAATATGACCGGTATGACTTCCGGCAGAAGTTGGAGTATTGGGCTTTGATCTGGGGGGCGATTCTAATGGGAATTACCGGGCTAGTGCTAATGTTCCCTGTGGCTGTTACTAAAGTGCTACCTGGAGTAGTGGTTTATGCAGCCAAGGCTGCGCATGGCCTGGAAGCATTGCTTGCTGTAGCTTCAATTATCTCCTGGCATATGTACAATGCACATTTTGCGGAAGGTATCTATCCGCTAGATACAACGATCTTCACAGGAAAGATAAGCGTTGAACGGATGATAGAAGAGCACCCCCTTGATTACGAGCGGGCAATAAATTCTCCTGTCGAAGAAGTTTTTACGGAAAAGACAGCTAAGAAATCCAAAACCGATAGAAGAAAGAAGAAAAAATAAGGGAGAGATGATGAAGAATCGAACAAAATTAGCCATTGCGATTGTATTAGTATTGATGATGATCCCGACGATGGGAGTGGTACATATCAAGGATAGTCTCCATAGTTCAAGCTATTGTGCTACTTGTCATGAGGATCCATATTACTCAGATTGGGAAAATCCAGATGCTGAGTATTCCTTAGCACACGCCCATGCGAAACAGGGAATCAGCTGCCAGACCTGCCATAATCGCAGTTTGGGCGACGGCATCACAGAAACAGTCAATTTCGTTATTGGCAATTACTATCATCCACTTCCGGAAACTGAACTTTCAATGGAGGTTTGTTTTAATTGCCACGAGAGTTATGAGTCAATAATTACATTGACTGATCCTGATATTACCGGAGAAGAACGCAACCCACATGCAGGTCATTGGGGAGAATTAGAGTGCAGTGAGTGCCATAATATGCACAGAGACTCATTTGATTATTGTGCTGAATGTCATAACCCAGTGACAGATTCACCTGGGTGGGTAACATCCCGCGAATAGCTTGGCGATTCGCTCTAACTTTGTTTAGCTGGGTTTAAATTAAAAACCGAAACGAGTGAAAAAACGAGTAAATAATTTTCGCGATCCGATTTTTGATAATGCCACAATTATTAGGCGGCGAGGGTACAACCAGCCGCCTATTTTTTCTGGAAATTGTTCATAGATTAGTAATCCAAAATACTATATATCCCTTACATGATCAACAACAGCGTTTGATGGGAGTATCTTACGTGCTTTCGTGTTTCAACAGCAGCCATATGTGAAAAGAATTTGCCCCAATGGGTGAAAGTTGGCTGTTCCGAAATTACCCTCTCCACTAATCAAGATCATCATAAAGTTGGTATTTTTTGTATCCAGATGAGTAGTACCATCGCCACCACTTTAGTGGGAAATTTGAAAAAGGGGAAGTTATTCTTTCAATATATGACAAACAAACCAATTGCAGATTTGTGTCCAAGTGTGAGATAGTCTATAATTCAAGAAAGGCACTTCTCTCAACTTTCAACAAGAAGGCAAGCAAAATATTAAAAACAGGAAAGTTGGTAAGGTAGACCCATAATATGTCGATGTTGATATTTCACTATATGTATCTTGTGGATTTTCGTTAATTTCAAAAATTCTATTTAGGTCGGAAAAATGATGGATACCCTTTCGCTTACTGCGTGGAGGATTCTTTATTATCCGCTACCTACTTGTTTCTTTAATGTTTTTTTAAGTTTAGTTTTTTTGTAAAGGTAATTAAATGCTAAAAGCCATCTCTTCAGCAAAGATTAGTTTTCCTCTCTTGCGATCAGATAGTTTTTACCTCAAGAGAATGGACCACCGTTTGAACGAGGGGCTTGGATTGCTTTTTACTATAGTTACAGCTCCAGCTGGATATGGCAAAACCACATACGTTACATCCTGGCTTAAAGAGCAACAAATTCCAACGGTATGGATTTCCCTGGATGAAGATGACAATTCCATCGTCAGCTTTATCTCATATCTTTATTCTGCAGTCAGTCGGGTTAAGCCTCAAGAAATGGAGAAACTTGAGACGGCTATCAACCAGTTCAAAGGTGAAACTTACTCCATTGATTTTCTCCTCTATCTCATACAAGAGTTGAAACAAATTCTAGATGGTTTTGTCTTCGTTTTTGATAATTACCAGGAAATTAAAAATCCCGAGATTCATAAGTTTATGGAATTCTTCCTACTGAACTTGATTCCAATAAACAAATCCAAATCTGATAGTTGGACGGGATGTCATCCTGTAATTCTCAGTCGTTCAAAACCTCCGTTCCCGTTACCCAAATGGCGTTTAGATGGAATCGTAGACGAAATATCGATGAAGGAACTTCAACTGTCTGCGGAGGAATCAGCACAATTTCTTAAACAAATAGCCCCATTAACTTTGACTGAAGATGAAATTTCATCACTGGTTGAAAAAAGTGAAGGGTGGATTTCAGGGTTAAGGATGACAACAGTTTTCTTGGAAAACAGAGAACAGTCGAAAAATGTTCCGTTGGATCAGGATGTTAGTATCGTAAATAATTTAATTATTGATTATTTTGTTCATGAGGTGTTGGAGAATCAGCCAAAGGAAATTCAAAATTTCCTCGTAAAAACATCAATTTTAGAGGAAATGCATCACTCTCTATGTGATGCGGTGTTAGGTCAGTCTAAAAGTCAGATTATCCTTGAAGAGTTGGTGGACAATAATCAATTCATCATCTCATCGGATGATCAAAAAAGCAGATACCGGTATCACCGAATGTTTAAAGAAGTGTTGGTCAATCAGCAAAAGAAATTGGATTTGGAAGAACTGCAGGAAATCCATACGAGGGCTGCCATCTGGTTGGAGGAGCATGGGGAAATTGAATCGAGTTTCAAGCATTGGATTTCTGCTAAAGGGGCTGATGAAGCGGCCATGATGTTGATTAGAAATGGACCAAAAATGCTTGGGGAATTCCAAAGGCCAATCTTTATAGATTTGACCAATAGTTTGCCAAGAGAAGTGGTTTTAAGGTGGCCTTGGCTAAGTGTCTATCGTGCTTGGTGTTCAGCAATTTACGATTCGCAATCGGTTCAAACATGGTTGGGATTAGCCGAAGATGGCATTAAACGAATAAAAAGCATGGGGGAAGAAATTGCAGATGAAAATGAGTTGATGGGGAATATTATTGCTATCGAGGTGATCCAAGCTTCGATGGTCGGAGACCGAGAGAAAACCATACAACTTGCCGAAAAGGCATTAACGTTATTGCCAGAGCAGGCTACTAATGTGCGTGGTTTGGTTCATAAGGCAATAGGAACAAGTGCACAAAGTAACTTTGATTTGGATTCTGCCTTAGAAGAATATTTACAGTCTGTATCCGAACTCCGTAAACGAAAGAATTTAGTTGGAGCCATCGATTCCCAAAATATGGCCGGTGATATTTTGAGAATACAAGGAAAACTTCATAAAGCTAACAAAATGTATCGTGAAACCCTGACATTTGATGAATCCCAAGATCAAGACAATCTGCCGTTCTTCAGTAAATCAATCTCGGAAATTGGATTAATTCTGTACGAGTGGAATCGTTTAGAGGAAGCGTTTGATAATTTAGTGCGGGGATATAAGCTTTCCAAGATAATCGGGGGGCCTTCACAAGTGGAAATTGGGATAAACTTGGTAAGTTCCTATTTAACTCTAGGAGAAATCGAAAAAGCTGCTGAATACCTTAAAGAAATTGAGGCAGTTACACAATGGAAGTCTTTTTTCCCTTACCTTGAATCGCATCTTGCTGCTGTCAAACTGCATTTTCTATCAAAGACTAATAATCTCCTCGAAGCAAAGAGGATAATAAATGAGCGTTCTATTCAATGTGATTGCCTGGTTGATTTTTATCAAGAAATTGAGTGTATGGCATTAGCTTATCACTTTTATTATTCGGGAGATATGCTGTCGTCGATTGATTTAGCTTCAAAATTGAGTAAATGTATGGAAGAAGGTGAGAGGAATGGGAGAAGAATAAAGATGCTCGTACTTGAAGCATCTGCCCAATTAACTCTGCAACATCGAGATCGAGCAATTGAATTAATAAACCTGGCTTTGGAAATTGGGCAACAGGGGACATATATTCGGACTTTCGTAGATCAAGGAGAGCCCATCCTTGAAATTTTGGTTTGGGTGTTAAATAAATTCAGCAAAGTTACTAATCTGCAAATTGATTTAGAATATCTCAGGCTTATCATTGATGCTTTCCTTGGGCAATCTGCTAAACCTTCTTCCCAAATACAAGTGCGAACACCGGATATTGATAAAAAAAACCTGATCGATCCATTAACAGAGAGAGAACAAAAGGTTTTACAGATGATGTCCATAGGATTATCAAACAAAGAAATTGCCAAAGAGTTAGAACTCACTGTCCATACGATTAAAACCCACGCTCGACATATATACCGAAAACTCGCGGTGAGCAATCGAACTCAGGCCGTTCATAAAGGAAAAATCCTAGGAATTATCTAAGATTTAAAATCAAACTATTTCGCCGGCAAGTAGGAGAGTTTTTCCCTGGGGTATTTTTATTATCGCTGTGCACATATAAATCAAGCTTTTAGACTTCCTTTCAATTAATAACTTAGTAAGTTTTTTGAAAAAATAGGGATTATTTATTTCAGAAGATGATCTATTATTTTACGTCATCCGAAAGGATGACGACATCTCACCCATCCTATTGATAATATTTATATATGCAACCATAGTGAAACATTTCACTTAATTCAAACTAGGAGAAAAGAAGATGTGTTCTGATAAGAAAAAACCGAAAATTAGTCGTCGAGAATTCTTGAAAAGTTCTGCAGTCGGTCTTGCAGCAATCGGTGGGGGCACCTTACTTTCTGGTTGCAAGCCAAAAGAACTGCCCGTGGAAGGACCTGTCGACGGGCAAACTACCGAAACCAACCTAACAGAAGATTGGCTTGGAACACCTCCTGAGATCAGTGATTCAGATTGCGTAGAAACAATCGACACCGATGTATTGGTTGTGGGGGCAGGATGTGCTGGTATGTTTGCGGCTTGTGCGGCAGCCGAAGCTGGTGCCAAAACCTTGATCATCGAAAAATTGGCAATAGCCAACGGCATTCGTAGTTCGGCGATTGGGGCAATTGGAACAAAGATGCAGAAAGCTGCTGGAGTGGATATTGATAAAACCGATATCATCAACGATTTGTGCCAGTATGCGTTGAATTACAACGATATGAACCTGGTGAAAACATGGGCAGATTACAGCGCAGAAGCCATCGATTGGTATATTGATTTTGTCAATGAGCGCGGAAAATGTGAGATTATACTAGAGCATGCGATGCCTGAAGGGGAGACCCGTTATAAGATGTGGCCGACAGGGCATGGGACAAAATCCTTGAGTGAAGAAAATGCAGAGACATTGGTCACCAATGACATGATTGATTATGTCTTAGGTTTTGATGGTTGTGAGTATCTCACTGAAACCAAACTTGAGAAAATTATTATGGAAGGTGACGCTGCCGTTGGTATTTATGCAACGAACTCTGCCGGTGAATACATTCGCATAAATGCTTCCAAGGGCGTGATCATCGCAACTGGCGGATATGCCCGCAATGAAGAGATGTATACAGCACTTCAAGGAGAAACCAAGAAAAGTTTGGCTGGTTTACTGGCTTTCGTTGGCGCCACTGGAGATGGGATTAAAGCTGCTATTTGGGCTGGTGCAAAGTTTGATGACAGCCACTCCTGCATGATATTCGATCGCGGCGTTGTTGCACCTGACAAAGAACTCGGTGACCCCTGGAATGGCGGTATGCCATATTACCACTTTGCCACCCAGCCGTTCTTGAAAGTGAATAAAGCAGGAAAACGAATTTGCAACGAATCCTCGCCGTACGACTTCATCGTTCACGCAGCAGCGAATTATGAAGGAAAAGCTTGGTACCAGATTTTTGACTCAGATTGGCGCGAAGATGTAACCCGTTTCCATACGATTGGTTGTTCAACGTTGATAGCTTGGGAGGGAGGTAACCATCACCCTGAAGGGTTGGATGGAGTCGAAGAAACGATCAATGGTTATATTGAAGCAAATTTGGTCTTCAAAGCGGATACCATAGTGGAATTGGCTGAAAAGTTAGATGTTGATGCAGCTAACTTGGTTGATACTGTTGAACGGTACAATGAACTATATGACATGGGCGAAGATGTAGACTTTGGTAAAGATTCCTTCCGTATGTCTTCTCTGGACAGTCCCCCGTTCTATGGAGCAAAAATTGGCGGATTAATGCTATGCACCATGGATGGTATCCAAATTGACACCAAAGGTCAGGCAATCAGTGTGGATGATAAATTGATCCCCGGATTGTTCATTGTAGGAAATGACAGCGGTAAATATTACCTAAAGACTTATCCGAATTTTGGCGCAGGTACCAATGCAGGTAGAAGTGCAACCTTCGGCAGGATCTGTGGAAAGCATGTTGCTTCCCTCTAGACTCTCAGTATAGCAGTTTAGCAGTCAAAAGGCCTATCTCGAAATATCACAGATAGGCCTTTTTATATTCTTCCTAAATTGAAAAGAATTGAACAAAACCAATTCACTTCGATATTCTAATGGTTAAATATTTCATTTGAATAACAATCATTATATTTACTTATTATTTAACCCCGTGCTATTGAGAATCTAATGTGAATATTTTCCAAGCCTCGACTCCCAAGTTTTGGATTGATTGGGTTGGGAAAAATGAAGAATGCATCCGTTATGCCTTCCTGTTGTAATTCCCTCAAACGCAACTTTCAAGGCAGGATTTTCATCCAGTTTCTCGAAATATTTCTGAGGAAATTTGAAGACTGAAGTTTATTCAATCATAAATATGACTAAATGAGGTGTTAGTTACGCATCAATATTCTAAATAGCAAAAAAAACACTACAACAAGGGGAATCTAAAGACTACCTACTTATCGGACAAAAAGTAAATATTCCTTTATATTACAAGAATCTAAATTAACTATTCAAAATGAAATCTTAATGTTGCAGTAATTCATCAATAATCGGTGATGTCAATCGCATAGTTTGCGAATAGCCGGGCTTTTCCTGACTCTACACTCAACATAATATAGAAACCTTTCACATCCTCTGGGACTGCTACTTCATTCGTCCATTCAGCGATACCACCGGCGGGTGTGATTGGTGTGTCCACGATGTCTGGTGTTTCGTAAAATCCATATAAGATTCCGTCATCGCCGATAACTGGCGGATTCCCAATGTGTACATAGGTCTGATACTCCCCAGGATTGGCAGTCTGCCAGGAAAACTGAAATTTTTCATCGACCCTTTGTACATCCAGAAGAGTAAGAACCACTTTGTTAAGCGCAATAATCTCAACCGCAGGACTTTGAACCAATCCTTCGACTGGTTCTGCCACGGGATACACCAAATCCGTTACAATCTCATCAAGGTTCAATTCGAGTTTGTCGTCGACCTTGTTCTTATCTTGTTCATAATAATTGTATTGCCCTGTAACGTAGAAGTAGGGGATGGATAATGTCGAACCAGGCTGAACCTCAACATCAGCACACTCCACATAAATATACTGAAGCACAGGCTCCCATTTGGTGCCCGTAAAATATCCTCGCATTTGGAAACCTGGAGCCAGGCGGTGACCGCCCGTACTGACAAAGACAGTATCACAGTTTGAAGTCTGACCGCCGCTGGTAATCACAACTGGTTTTCCCTCTGTGGCTTTCATTGCACTCCAGTCGCCAGTGTTGTTTTGGATGGCGATGTCAATGTGCAAGTCTCCCTCCTCAGAAACGCCTACATCCGTCACGAAGGCACTCCATCCCGTTTTTTCCACATTGATCTCCTCAAGCTCTATCCCTTGCGGTAATACGATATATTTACATGCAAATGAAATTAGGAGATTGGCCAGGAGGATTAGAATTAACACCTTTCTAGTTTTCATCGTTTCCTCTCTTCATATTTTATTGGGAGATCATAGAAAATTTCGGGAGAATTGGCCTGATAATTGAAAGGGTATACCCATACTCAGGCTGCATATCTACGCCGCCGTCTACAGCGGTAATGCCCTTGATCTGACCGTTGTAGGATATGGTGAGGTAGTGCGCATAACACTGCCGGCAGGGATTATGGTAAGTGCTATACATATAGTCTGTAAACCATCTGTATTCATCACTGGCTGCTATGAGGATACGTTCCACTTCAGCGGGATCCACCTGCGTCTCGATAGGCTCATTTCCTTTACCATTATTAGCGACAATTCGTCCATCCGGATAGACAGCATATAATTCATCAACACAGCCAGTACCAGCCGTTCGATTGTAAACAATCACTGCACCATCTTGGATCAACTCTGCGGCTTCTTCCTCACGGAATGGGGCAATTTCGCAAGTCGTAACAACAGCGGTCTCAACCCCATTTCCATTACCCATTCGGGGGATAAAGATGAGGGCCAGCGCAAACACAACTACAAGTCCACCTCCCATGAGTATTTGCTTCCGGCGTCGAATACGCGCGGCTGCCAAGGCCTGAGGGTCTTTCGTCCGAGCGCGCCCCCCTTCCTGGGAAGCCAGGATGCTCTGTACCCCAATAAAGATAAGCATCAAGATTCCGATGACAATCTTCGTCCACCAGGAACTGAGCGCCCCGATGAACTGAACCAGAACTTGGGTGACAGCAAGAACCAGAACACCGAACAATGTGCCAAATACGTAACCCGAACCTCCGCTCAGCATTGTTCCCCCAATGACCACTGCAGCGATCACGTCCAATTCAAAGCCATTGGCATAAAATCCGTGCCCAGAAGCCACGAACACACTCAGGCAGATGCCGGCCAGTGCGGAACAAAACCCGCTGAATGCATACACTAAAACGATCGTTCTTTCTACCGGCAAGCCCATCAAACGGGCAGATTGCTCGTTGCCACCAATAGCGTATATCGTGCGACCGAAACGGGTGTATTGGGCGATAAAAATAGCGGCTACAAAGATCACCAACGATAACACGACTAGAATCGAAACAAAGGGCGCAGGATTCCCACCCTTTTCGGCCAATTCGGTCCAACCTGGAATCAGAAGTTTGGTCTGCCCAAGGATTTTATAGATACGGTTATCGATAGGAATGGCGTCATCACTAATGAAAAAGCACATCCCACGGGCAAACCACAGACCCGCCAAAGTGGCGATAAATGGCTGAACTTTCAAATAGGCGATAAAACTGCCCATGATGGAACCCAGGGCTGTCCCCATGACCAGCATGACCAGAATAACCAGCCAGGCATCCCACCCTTCCCGTAGTAAAGCCGCAGCGGCGACCGTTGTCAGGGCAATCACACCGCTCACCGAAAGATCGATACCGGCGGTAAGAATAACGAAGGTCATCCCAACAGCAGAAATCAGTAAATAAGTATTATTTCGAAAAAGATTGAAGAAAACCTGTGGGTTGCGCATACCGGGATAGAAAACCGCTCCGATGATATAGGCAGCAAGGACCAACACGGCTGTTGCCGTAACTGGAATAAATCTCCGGTTCTTCGTTATGAAAGTGCGTATGTTTTTTACCATGCTAAGTCCCTTTCCGGTCGGCAGCGGTTTTCTGGAATAAACTTCTGACCTGTTCCGAATAGAGAAGGATGACCAGGATGACGACGACTCCTTTGATTGCCTGGAGAGCGGTTGCTGGAACACCAATGGCATACATGGATGTATTGACAGCCTGCATAACCATAGCACCGATGATGCTGGCAAAGATGGAGAAACGCCCGCCCATCATAGAGGTACCACCAATCACCACGGCGAGGATGGCGTCCAGTTCGAGGGTCAGGCCGATGTTGTTGGCATCTGATGTTTTGATGTTCGCGCTGGCAACCAAACCGGCAATCCCGGCACAAAGCCCGCAGAAGGTATAGGCCAGCAACTTGATCTTTCTTTCATTGATCCCACTGAAAAAGCTGGATCGAGAATTGATGCCCACCGATTCGATAAACATACCGATCGCTGTTCTGCGTGTAAAGAGCCAGGTGAGTACGAAGATTATCGCTACCAGGTACAAGGCAAACGGTAGGACGATCCACCCCTGCCCGATAAAAGCATAGGGCTCGTAGAATATCTGGATTCTCACGCCATTTGTGATTAGTTGGGCAATCCCGCGCCCGGCAGTCATCAGAATCAGGGTAGCAACCATTGGTTGGATCTGCACGTAAGCAACAAGGAGACCATTCCATAGTCCGCAAATGGAGGCGACAAGCAAAGTTACGACAATCACCAACCAGAGCGGCGAATAAGTGTATGTCGGATCCATAACCAATTTCTGAAGTTCAACAGTCAGCTCTTTTCCAACGACCCAGGGGTTCATCATCAAAGCTGCCACCGATGCAGCAATCGCCATGACAGCGCCTACCGAGAGATCCACACCCCCCGTAGCAATGACCAAGGTCATGCCAATCGCCAGCAGTGCGACCACTGAACCGTTCCGCAGCACATCGATCAGATTCCCGTACAGGTTTCCATCTCTAATCTCAATCCTGAAAAAACCGGGGAAAAGGATCAAATCAATCAGCAGGACGAGCACAAAGGCAACAACTGGGAAAAAGAGAGTGCTCCCTGTGATATTCCTCCAATTGAAAGATGAAATAGTCTTTCTCATACTTCACTCCCGGCAATCGCTTGCATGATGGTATGTTCGTCAACTTCTCCAGTAAACTCAGCCACTTTCTCTCTTTCCCGCAATACCGCCACCCGGTGGCATGTACGCAGTACTTCTTCGAGTTCAGAAGAGATAAATACACAGGCTTTACCCTCATCGGCAAGCTCCAGCACCAGTTTTTGGATCTCGGCTTTGGTTCCCACATCAATCCCGCGTGTGGGCTCATCCATGATGAGGACCTGTGGGTTGGTGGCCAGCCACCTTGCGAGGATTACTTTTTGCTGGTTACCGCCACTCAGATTCTTGACGGGTTGATCCGGTGAAGGTGTAGCAATGCTCAATATCTCGATGAATTTGTTAGCAATCTCATATTGTTCCTGTTGGCTCAAATGTTTGAACCAGCCTTTGTTCGCTTGAATGGCTAGAATAATATTTTCTCTAACGGTAAGATCATCCACAATTCCTTCTGCTTTGCGGTCTTCAGGGCAGAGAGCTGTCCCACGTTTGATCGCTCCGAGTGGGGAGTAATCTATTACCGTTGAATTGTTGAATTCGATCGATCCTGTATCCGGTTTATCTGTGCCAAATAACAGGCTGGCTATCTCCGTGCGTCCGGATCCTAACAGACCCGCCAGACCAACCACCTCGCCAGCATGCAGTTCGAGATCAAATGGCATAATTGCACCCTCGCGACCCAGCCCTTTCGCTTTCAGGACGGCATCGGCAGCAATGTGTTTGCTGCTTTCCAGTTTGATGCTCGACATCTCATCGAGATCTGCTAAGCTGCGGCCAATCATCTTGGCGATCAACTCTACACGGGGTATCGAAGCAGTATCAAAAGTGCCCACCAGTTTTCCATTTCTTAAAACCGTAACTCTATCTGAGATTTCATAGACTTGTCCAATAAAATGTGTAATGAAGATAATTCCGACCCCATCATTTTTAAGGTTTCGCATCACCTTAAAAAGTTGTTGTGTTTCATTTGCATCCAGGCTGGATGTAGGTTCATCCAGAATCAAGATCTTTGCAGATGTGCTCTCGAGTGCTCTTGCAATCGCCACCATCTGCTGAATGGCAACCGTGTACGTACCCAAGGCTTTGGTGACATCGATATCAATATCCAGGAAACGTTTGAGGATTTCAGCAGCTTCAATATTCATCCGGGTCCAATCGATGCGACCTAGTTTTTGAGGTTCCCGACCGATGAGGATGTTTTCCGCAACAGTGAGGTTCAAGCATAAATTTATCTCTTGATAAACGGTGCTGATGCCTAAGGTTTGAGCATGGAGAGGAGATTTGGTCTGGATTTCACGACCATTTAACATAATCTTGCCTGCATCCGGTTGATCTACCCCGGTCAATACCTTGATGAGGGTAGACTTTCCAGCGCCGTTCTCCCCCACAAGACAGTGAACCTCTCCTCTTTTCAACCTAAAGTCTACATTATCAAGGGCTTGTACGCCTGGAAAAGCTTTACTGATGCCTTCCATAGTCAGTATGAAATCGTTCGCTTTGGACATGCTGCCTACCCTTTCGGTTTTTTTGAGGGCTGGGAAGCGGTGTGTTCCAGAACCACCGCTTCCCAATTTCTAGTTTTCGACCCAGTTTATTCTTTTCATAAAGGAGAAGAATTAGGGGCCATCAAGCTGTTAGTATGTTCGACCAGCAGCGATATCTTCGAGGTTCGGATCGTCCCAGCGGAATACGCCTTCCTGCGAGGGAACCCACTTGGGCAGTTCTTCGCCATTGGCGGCTTTCAATGCGGCCTCATAGACCTGGGGAGCAAGCAGAGGGTTGCATTCCACGGTTACGTTCAGATCGCCTTCAAGCATGGCTTTAAAAGCGTTGCCGGTGGCGTCAAACGTAAGAATCTTTACATCCACGCCAGGTGTCAGACCGGCCTCTTTGAGCGCTTCAATAGCGCCAAAACCCATTTCGTCGTTCTGGGCAAAGATGCCGTCGACTTCAGTGCTCTCCTTCAGCCAGGCTTCAACGACCTGTTTGCCTAAACTGGCGCTCCAGTCACCGGTCTGGCTGTTGGTAATCTCGATACCGCATGCCCCCATCTCCTCACGGAAGCCCTGGCCGCGGTCTTTCGCAGCGGATGAGCCTACGTTACCGACCAGTTCCCAAACGATCTTGGTATCGTGATCTTCGAGCAGATCGCACATTTCTTCAGCACCTTTGCGCCCTTCGAGTGCGAAGTCAGAGCCAATGTACGTGACATACAGGTCTTCAGAAGCGTCGATACGGCGATCTTCGATGACGACGACCTTGCCGGCATCCATGGCTTCTTGCAGTACCTCATCCCAGCCGGTTGTCTCGAGAGCGGCTAAGACGATGACATTTACTTCAGGATCCTGGTTGAACTGGTGGAAACCAGCAACCTGTTTTGCCAGATCGTTTTGCGAATCATAAAACTTCAACTCGAGACCTAACTGCTCTGCAGTTTCCTTAAAGGAAGCGGTATTGGCTGCACGCCAGCCACCCTCAGAACCGGTCTGAAGGAAGCCAACCACCAAATCGGAATACTCACAGTTGGGCGCACAGTCGAGCGTGGGCAGTCCCATCTCCTCCTCTTCGGGTGGTGTTGTTTCTTCAGGTGCTGTAGTTTCTTCAGGTGCTGCTACCTCAGTCGGCGTTTCAGCCTGGCAGGCTACCAGAATCATTGTCGCAACGGCAAACAAAAAGACGATTTTTTTAAAGTTAGACATGAATTTCTCTCCTAACAATACAAATGGATTGGTTCTCCTCTTGGAGATGTTTACGATATAATTGGATTGTGCGATGACGCCCTTGATAATCAAGCGCTACATCGCTCGACCGGAAGTGCTTGTTTAGGGACCTCAATCACTGAGCAAGCACTTCTCTAGTTAAAGACTTGGGTATATCTCTCCGTGGTTCACCTCCTATTCTCCATCAATTCCACCAGCGTAAGTCCGCTGCAATTTTCTCCTTAATGGATCGGAAAAATAAGTGAAACGTTGATTGTATTTCAGCATAACAAAAATCTGCATCAAACTTAATAGGTAAGTTAATGGATTTTGTTAAGAACGATTTGGTCTTATGAAGACTAAAACAAACCCGCTATTCAAAAGGTTTGTTTTTCGGGGAAAAAGGTTAGGTATTTTACGTTCACCCCAAACGAAAAACTTTTTTTAAATCAATACTTGCGTGTTGGAAAGATTTCGGCGGCATTATCAGGGAAATAAACACTTTCCTGAGAGGGAATCCATTTTGGAACCTGCTCACCATTCACCACTTGCAGGGCAATTCTAAAGAACGTCGGCCCCAATAGAGGATTGCACTCTACTGTTGCGTTCAATTTTCCATCGATCATGGCCTGGAAAGCATCGCGAATCGCATCGATGGAAACGATGATGATATCCTGTCCGGGCTTTAACCCGTATTCTTCAATGGCTTTGATCGCACCGATAGCACTATCATCGTTATGCGCGTATAAGGCATCTATTCGATCGCCATACAGTTCTAAAAACCTCTCCATAACTTCTTTGCCTTTGGCGCGGGTAAAATCGGCCGATTCAGAAGCAATGATTTCCATTTCTGGGTAATCTGCCAATACTTCACGAAAACCGACATAGCGATCATTGGCAGGTGCAGAACCCAACGTGCCTACCAATTCGACGATATTCCCTTTTCCATCAAGCAGTTCTGCCATCACCCTGGCTGCATTCATACCTTCTTCGAGAAAGTCCGACCCCATATACGTTGCATACATATCTTCGGACACATCTGCTCGTCGATCAACCAGGATAATGGGGATTCCTGCCTCTTTGGCTTCTTGAAAAACGGATTCCCAACCCGTTTCAACGATCGGAGAAACCCCAATCACGTCTACCTGCTGGGCGATAAAAGTGCGGATGGCTTTGATCTGGTTCTCTTGTTTTTGCTGGGCATCCGAGAAGATCAGTTCCACTCCCAGACGTTCAGCTTCTTCCTTTATTGAGGCTGTATTCCCGGTTCGCCATTCACTCTCTGCTCCGATTTGGGAATAACCAACCACCAAATCCGAGTAGTCTTTTTTACCTGTGGATTCAGAGGTCGACGACGGTAAATCCAAATCAGAACCAGATCCACATGCAACCATCCAGATCAGCAAATTACATAAAACAATTTGCGTGAAAGCTTTTTTTACTCTTTTCATTAATGTCCTCGACATTCTTTACGATCTTGAATCCTCTCGAAGTGGGATATGTAAAGTCACTTTCGTGCCCGTAAGATATTGGCTATCAATCGATAAGTTGTATTCCTTACCATAATACAATTTGACTCGTTTATTGACATTCTCTAATCCAAAACCGCCATCCCTCGAAGTGACCTCGTTGAAGTCGCTATCCAGGGCTGAACGGACTTGCGACAATTTATAAGGGGTGAACCCAACCCCGTCATCCTCGACCTCGAGGGTGGCTTGATTATCTTCCCCCCGTTTTGCCCGGACGATAATCGTGCCCCCATTCCGTTTATTTTTAATACCATGATAGAGTGCGTTTTCTGCAAGCGGCTGGAGTGTAAGTTTGAGGATGGTCCCATCCAATAAATCATCATCGACTTCAATTCTATAATCCAAGATATCCCGGTAGCGAATCTTTTGAATCTGGAGATAGCTGCGGACGTGTTCGATCTCCTGCCGAATCGGAATCCAGTCCATCCCTTTACTCAGGGCGATTCTGAAGAAACTCGATAAGGAATGGACTATCTTAATCACCTGTTTATTCATATTTGCTTCAGCCATCCATACAATCGTATCGAGTGTGTTATAGAGAAAATGCGGGTTGATCTGGGCCTGCAATGCTCTCAATTCTGCCTTTTTCAGATTTTCCTGTTCTCTCACTTTGGCATCCAATAGCTCCCGGATTTTGCTGGTCATGATATTGAAGCTGAGGCCCAGCTCGGTAATTTCGTCTACGTTGGTACGGGATACCAGGGCTTGAAGGTCGTTCTTGGTAATCGTCGTTGTCAGGTCTTGTAATTTCTTAATCGGAATGTAGATGCTCTCTGAAATAACCCAGGCTGCCGCAACAGAGAATCCAATAACACAGGGCAATAAAATGAAATATACGATGAGCCAACGATTGAAACGGTTTTGATTGGCAATATGTTGTTGTTCGGCTTGTTCTACCTCAAAAAGCATATAATCCTGAACCGTTTCTTCGACGACGTCAGACACCCCCCGAATATTCTCCAGAACCAATTCGTTTTCAGCCACACGGCTGCCTTGTTCGATTTGATCCCCCATTTTATCGACATAACTCGTAAGCGTAGCCAGGGTCCTGCGGATGACTTCGAGTTTAATCCTGGATTTATCGGAGGTAGCGTTGGCTATCAATGTATCGATTTGATCGTTAACTTGCCCAATAATCTCGTATTGGTTGCCGTCATTGAACTCTTTTTTCCCCGCCACAATGTTCCACATCTCAGTATCTATGGCGGGCTTGATAAATCCATTGATATTATTGGCTGTTGTGATATTGGTAATCATGTCGTCGTAGACCCGGTTGATTCGCAATACCTCCAAGATCATTACTGTATTTATGACCGTCAACAAAATAATCACCGTAAAAAATGAAATCATTATCTTCGAACGCAGGGAAATGTTGATACGGCTAAACATATCGATAAACTTGCCCATATACCTGGAGGTCGATCTATCAGCTGTTATTCCAATATCCATGGCTATTGCTCCACAATAGTATCTTCTTGCGATTGGGCCCGAAATTGTCGAGGGGTGAAACCTGTCTTTTTCTTGAAAACCACGCTGAAATAATGTGAATCAGTAAAGCCACATCGATAGGCAATTTCGGAACATTTTAAATTGGTAGTACGTAGAAGCTGTTTAGCGTAATTGATTTTTAATTGACTGATATAGTCCCGGTAGGTTATGCCTAATTCTTGCCGAAAAATTGTGCTGAAGTGACTGGGACTGATATTGAACTCTTGGGCAACACGACTCATTTTCAAATCCGGATCGGTAAAATTTTCATCAAGGAAAGCCTTTGCCTGCTGAAGAATCAATAAGCGTTCGTGATTCGCCTGGTTGTTTCGAAAAGCGAGTACCGCAGTGAATATCTTTCTCATTTCTCCTTTGATATGTTCAATATCTTTTATCTCGCTGAGGATATTTTCAATATCTTGAACCGCGGACACCAATTTTTCGTCTCCACCACCAAAATTACTCATAAATTGTTTGGTGGTCAGGATGATATCCACGAACAAATAATGTTTCATTAAATAGGAGTGCAGGGCCATCTCACCGATGGGTCGAAGCGTTGAAGTAAAGAATTCATCAAAATCATTGATGGAGCCGAATTTTATATAATTCTCAATGGCTTCGTGATCCATCATAATCAAATCAGCATGATCTTGATCTGCCCGGGATTTCACCTGGACGGATTCTGCAGACTTACTTTTCACCAGGGCTTCAGAAAAGGAGTGGTGAATGTTTCCCAAGCGGTCTTGGGGCCTACCGATTTCAATCACGATATTGCAAGAGCTCTGCTTTTCAACTTCATCTTTTATCAACCCAGCTAAAAAACTCCCTTCTTGAACCAACTGCTCAAGACTATCACCTTTGATAAGCAAGACAAGTTCTTCGAGATCTTTTTTCGTAAGAAAAACATCTGGGTTATTCCCAGCAATATCCGATACAATCTGTTCTACTCGTTGGTATTCATCATAATCAAAAGGCTGGGAATGTTCACATAGTTCTATTCGAATCAACACAACAAGGTAATTTCGGGCAACAATATCCAGACCCAACTGCTGACTTTGTTCAATCGCATCTGCAGAAGATACTCCACCCATGACCAGCTTAAGCAAGAACCTTTCTCGGCTGATGACCAAATTATCTACAAATTTTTCCTGTAGGCGTTTTAGTTCCTCACGTTCTTGTTTATCTCGCTCGAGGGTTATGAATAACCCCTCCATAACCTGGTGCAAATCTTTAGCACTAACAGGTTTCAAAAGATATTCTGTTACACCCAGTTTCACAGCAGATTGTGCGTATTCAAATTCATTATGTCCGCTTAGAATGATGATTTTTACCCAGGGCATATGCTCACGGATAATTTTACTCAACTGCAGGCCATCCATGAACGGCATCTTTATATCGGTGATGAGCACATCGGGTCTGGTTTCTTCAATCAATGGGAGAGCGATCTCTCCATCGGGAGCCTCACCGCAAAACTCAAAACCAGCAGCTTCCCAATCCACGTTATTACGTATCCCCTCTCTGGTTACGATTTCATCTTCAACCAAAAAAACCTTGTAACTCATTTAAATCTATCCTTATGGCGCAGTTGGATTTTCAAATAGTGCTGTGAGGTGGGATTGTTGTAAATCTTTCAGACTGTCGAATACAAGATCGGCTTTGGATAATGCTTCAGTCGGATTTGTCGTGGTGACCGCAATACACATCATCCCCGCATTCTTTGCGCCTTCTACACCGACAACAGCATCTTCTATGACAACACAATTCTCAGCAGGAACATTCAATTGATGAGCAGCTTTTAAATATACAGAAGGGTCAGGCTTGCCGGGGATATCATAGCCTGAAACGATTGCGTCGAAGAATTTACTAATTTTTAATTCTTTGACCAATACTTCAATATTCATAGGCGGCGCTGAAGAAGCAATTGCCTGTTTCAGATTCCATTTCGAGAAATTTTCCAGCGTGCTCAAAACACCAGGCAATAACTTCGCCTGTCCTTTGATAGCCTCGCGAAAATATTCCTCTTTTTGCTCGCTGATTGTTTGTTCTTGGTCTGGAGGTAATTTCTGACCAAAAATCGCTTTAAAGATCCCCGCATTGTTCATACCAAATGTTCCCCTAAATTGTTCTTTTGTGAAAGGTATATTCAACTCATCGAGTGCTTTCTTCCAGGCCTGGTAATGAACCTCTCCAGTATTAACTAACACCCCATCCATATCCCAGATAATTGCATAAGGATGGTTTGAATCCAGCATTCGCTATCAGCACCCCTTCGGTAAATCTTGTGAATGCATCAATATTCGTCCTGAGTGAAGATACACCCACATATGATAATGGATATCAGAGGCCATTTACAAGTCTGTAATATAGATCGTTCCAGCGCAATTCCTTCTTGAATTCGTTCAGGTCCGTGTTTTCATCGATCAAAAGCATTTCAATGCCGGCAATGTCCGCAAAATCCTGCAGGTGTTGTGACGTGACGTCATAACTGAAACCGGTGTGGTGCGCGCCCCCGGCTAAAATCCAGGCAGCTGCGGCAATCTTGAGATTCGGTTTCGGCGTCCATAATGCCCGAGCAACAGGCAGCTTGGGAAGAGGTGCTTCGGTCGGCACGACCTCTATCTCATTGGTGATCAGGCGGAATCGTTTCCCCATATCCACGATGGATGCAACAACGGCAGGACCGGTTTGGGCATCGAAGATCAGCCGGACCGGGTCGGCTTTGCCGCCAATCGAAAGGGGCAGGATATCCAGCCTGGGTTTGGTGGCGGCAATCGACGCGCAGATTTCGAGCATGTGTGCGCCCAATACTTTATCGCCGGAAGCGCTGAAGTGATAAGTGTAATCTTCCATGAAGCTGGTGCCATGTTCCAGACCGGCATTCATGACTTTCATGGCACGCACCAGGGCCGATGTTTTCCAGTCGCCCTCAGCGCCGAAGCCGTAGCCGTCTGCCATCAAGCGCTGAACGGCCAGACCTGGCAACTGCGGCAGCCCATGTAAATCTTCGAAGGTGGTGGTGAAAGCGCTGAAATTTCCGCTCTCCAAGAAATGCCGCAGGCCCAGTTCGATTTGCGCACCTTCCCGCAGCGATTGATGCCGCTCACCGTCCGGCTGCAGGTCAGGGACGATGTCGTACAGGTCCAGATACTCTTTCACCAACTTATCGACTTCGGCATCTGGGACTTTATTGACCACTGCGGCCAGATCCCCCACCCCATACCCATACACGCCGTAGCCAAGCTGTATCTGGGCTTCGACTTTGTCTCCTTCGGTAACAGCCACGTCACGCATATTGTCGCCAAAACGGGCGACTTTCATACCCTGCCAGTCGTGCCAGGCGCAGGCTGCGCGCACCCACACATCCAATTGATCCTGCACTTCAGGATCTTGCCAGTGGCCGACAACCACCTTGCGGTTCAGGCGCATGCGGCTGCCGATAAAGCCGAATTCGCGGTCGCCGTGCGCGGACTGGTTCAGATTCATGAAATCCATATCGATCTCGGCCCAGGGAATTTCGGCATTGAATTGGGTGTGTAAGTGCACAAATGGTTTCTTAAGCATGGAGAGGCCAGCGATCCACATCTTTGCCGGAGAAAAGGTGTGCATCCAGGTGATGAGACCAACGCAATCCGGCGCAGCGTTCGCTTCCAGGCACAGGCTGCGAATAGCGTCTGCTGTGGTCAACTCCGGTTTGAACACAACTTTGACGGGCAACTTCTCGTTAAAGGATGCTGCAATCATCTTTGAGTTTTTAGCAACCTGTTCCAATGTTTCTGGACCGTATAAATGTTGACTTCCCGTTACAAACCAAACTTCATACCCTTTTATGTCAATCACTGTGTTGTCTCCTTGTTATCTTTTTTTGTTTGCCCATAATAGGCGTTTGTGCCGTGTTTTCTCAAAAAGTGCTTGTTTAGCAATTCACTCTGTATAGGGGGAATATTTCCATTGAGCAATAGGGTGTGGAAGGTCATGAAGGCAACTTCCTCTAACACAACAGCATTGTGGACCGCCTCTAAAGGATCTGCGCCCCACGTAAATGGGCCGTGGCCGTTCACAAGAACAGCGGGGATAGCATCTGGATCCCTCCCCTGGAAGGTCTCGATAATCACGAGACCTGTCTCCTTTTCATATTCACCCTGAATCTCGTCTTTTGTCATCTTTCGAGTACAGGGGATCTCTCCATAGAAATAGTCAGCGTGTGTTGTGCCCAGTGCCGTAATCCCGTACCCAGCCTGTGCGAAGATCGTTGCCCAACGGCTGTGGGTGTGTACGATGCCACCGGTGTTCGCAAATGCCTTATACAGCTCAATATGTGTCGCCGAGTCGGAAGAAGGTTTTAACCTTCCCTCTAAGACTTTTCCCGTTTCTAATTCCACGATCACCATATCTTCGGCCTTCATATCCTCATAGGGAACACCTGATGGTTTAATCACCATAAGCCCCTTCTCTCTGTCAACCCCGGACACATTCCCCCAGGTGAAAGTGACGAGCTTGTGCTTGGGAAGCAATAAATTTGCTTGAAGTACCTGTTCCTTTATTTCCTCTAACATTTTCTACCTCAACGCATCCACGGCGGTCCTCTCAATGACCAGCCCCTTTTTGTAGCGTTCCATGAACGCCGCAAAACCGTCGACGTCCCCTTGATCAGGGTTTATCGCCGTGCCTTTTTCCCCTGCAAAAACCTTATCGGAGAGAAAAATCTCCAGGGGTTCATCCTTTGCCTTTTGGAGCATAAAAGAAGCAAGCAAGGCGATCCCCCAGGCACCGCCCTCACCTGCGGTTTCCATCACGGAAACGGGGACATTCATCGCCGCGGCCATCATTTTTTGTCCCACTTCCTTTGTTTTGAAGAAGCCGCCGTGACCGAGAACCTGGTCGATCTTCACCTGCTCCTGTTCGAAGAGAATGTCCAACCCGATCTTCAATGCACCCAGCGCCGAGAAAAGGTGCACGCGCATGAAATTGGATAATGTGAATCGGCTTTCGGGCGTACGGATAAACATTGGGCGTCCCTCTTCGATGCTTGTGATGTGCTCGCCCGAAAGATAATTGAAGGCAAGGAGTCCGCCGCCATCCGCATCCCCCGTGAGTGCCTTCTGATACAGCATTTCGAACAGCTTGGATTGATCAATCTCTACCCCAAGCATATCGCTGAATTCCTCGAACAGATCGACCCATGCATTGAGGTCGGAGGTGCAGTTGTTGCTGTGCACCATGGCCACAGGTTTGCCTGTGGGCGTTGTCACCATGTCGATCTCTGGGTATACCTTCGATAGCGCCTTATCTAAAACAATCATGGCGAAGATGGATGTCCCTGCGGAGACATTGCCCGTTCGCGCTGCAACGCTGTTGGTCGCGACCATGCCGGTGCCCGCGTCGCCCTCGGGCGGGCAGAGTGGGATACCTGCTTGCAGCTGCCCCGTTGGATCGAGCAGCTTTACGCCTTCTTCGCTGAGAACGCCTGCGGCATCTCCCGCTATTAGCACTTTGGGCAGGATGTCCTCGAGCTTCCAGGGGGTATTTACCGCTTCGAGTCTTTCGTTGAACAAAACGACCATGCGCCCATCGTAATCGTTGGTCTTGCTGTCGATGGGGAACATGCCTGACGCTTCGCCAACACCCAATACTTTCTGCCCCGTCAGCTTCCAATGGACATAGCCTGCCAGCGTGGTCAGGTGGTTGATATCCATAATGTGAGCTTCCTTATTTATAATCGCCTGATAGAGGTGTGCGATGCTCCAACGCTGGGGGATGTTGAATTGGAATAGGTCTGTGAGTTCCTCCGATGCCTGTCCGGTAATGGTGTTTCGCCATGTACGAAAGGGGATGAGTAGATTTCCATCCTTATCGAATGCCATGTAGCCGTGCATCATGGCGCTGAAGCCGATGGCGCCAACCGTCTTGAGAGGAGTGTCATACCTCTCAAGTACCTCATCGCAAAGATTTCGGTAGCTGTCCTGCAAGCCAGTCCAAACATCTTCGAGATGATATGTCCAGATACCGTTCTCGTATCGATATTCCCATTCATGGCTTCCCGAAGCGATGGGTTTGAAATCAGCGCCGATCAATACTGCTTTGATGCGTGTCGAGCCGAGTTCGATACCAAGAGTCGTCTTACCGCTCTTAATGGCTTTTTGGATATCGTTTCGATTCATTTGCTCCTCCCAGGATTTGAAGTAGATATTTCACGTCTTGTACTTTGCCTGACGATCAGCTCCGGTTCGATGGTGATGTGCCTTGGCTTGATTTCTTTCTCGTCATCCAATCTTTCCTCCACCAGCCGGATTAATTCCTGAACGGCAGTACGCCCGACCTGGTTCTGGTTTTGGTAGATGGTCGACAGCGGGGGAGAATAGAATTCCGCTTCCGGAATTCCATCGAATCCGATCACAGCCAAATCAGCGGGAACCTTGATGCCTTGTTCCCATGCGGTTTGCAAAACACTCAACGCCATCTGATCGTTGCCCACAAAGATTGCATCCATCCCCGGGTATTTCTCCATCAGGTCGCGCATGGCCTGCTTGCCGCTCTTGGAAGACCAGTTCCCCTCGACCCACATTTGATCCCTGGGGTGGATGCCTGCAGCAGACAGGGCCTCTTCCCAGCCGCGTTTCCTTTCCCTGGCTTCCCACCAATCGAGTGGCCCAGGGATGTGGCAGATATTCTTCCTACCCAGATCGAGCAGATGTTCTGTTGCCATTCGCCCGCCTGAGAAATTATCGATGGCGACAATGGGGATGTCCTCTTTTACCTCCATTGTCAAAAAGATGATGGGGATATCGATTTCAGCAGGCGCTTCCTTTAGCCAATTGCGGTTGTCCCCGATTTCAGGCGCAGCCCAGATAACGCCGTCCACATGATGGGATTGGAACCACTGCAGAAGGGGATAGACGTTATTTGCGCTGTAGCTGTCGAGTTCTTTGAGCAGCAAGCCGTAGCCCAACTCATCTGCTTCCCTGGTTATCCCACTTAATGTTCTCGAAGGGCCGATATATTTCAACCCCGCTGTGACCACACCAAAGGTATAGGTTTTATTAAGACTCAAACTGCGAGCGATGGCGCTGGGTTGGTAATCCAATTGATTGATGATTTCTTTGACGCGTTTCCGTGTTTTCGGTGAAACGTCTGGGCGATTGTTGAGGACGCGCGATACCGTCTGTCTGGATACGCCCGCTGCCTGGGCGACTTCGTTAATGGTTGTCTTCCTTTTTGAGATCACAGGTAAGGCCTTGAAATACTCGATAGGGTATTTTGGGATGTGAGCGGTTCCGTGAACGGTTCCGTGACCGCTCACAATCATGGTAACAAATTTATAGAACCATGTCAATGGATTTTCCCAAACTGGCATTAAATCTTGAATATTTCCAATTTAGTGGCAGCGGGTGTCGAAGTTTTGTGCATTTACTTAATTCTGGTGGTATAACGCGCTCCTCCCCAAGTAAACAAACGCCTTTCTCTAATAATGAATCGGTAAAGCTGGAATCATTGATTTGTTCGGTGCACAATATGCGTTTTTCCTGTATCCTTTTCCACTAAAGCCAATTTCCGAGGCCGCAATGTCCTGATGATATAATCTCTGGAAACAAGGGCAACTGACATCATTTAGGGAACAATCCGATGGAAAAATCCACGATGAACCTGCAAGAGGCACGAGAGCTTGGCGACCAGGTAGCCTCACTCGTCCGTGAGGAAAAAACGAAGCAAGCCATGGGCCTTCTCTCGCCCATCCTCGCCCAGCGGGTCAAGTTCACCCTCCTGGGAGAAATCGGGAAAAAGATCGGCGAAGGCCCCCTAGGGACCACAAATGCCTTCCTCCCTCATATCGCAGCGATAGAAGCAGAGGGCGGCTGGCCCATCATCGGGATGGCGTTGAACGCCCAACTTGGGCGAGACCTGGCAGGGGCAATGGAACGATGCCGGGGATTCGCCATCGAGGGGGATATATGGTACTGCGCCGATATCCTGGCAGAACGGGTGCCCGGCCCGGGTTTGCTGATGGATTTCGATCCAGTCTACAACATTCTCAAGTCCTGGCGGGAAGACGAGAACCGGTGGGTGCGCCGGATGGTTGGGGTCGCCACTCACTTCTGGACGAAACGCGCCAAGGGTAAGCCAGAGATGGTCAGCCAGGCGAAGCAACTGCTTAACCTATCGGCACCCCTATTTACCGAGTGGGAGATCGATGCTGTCAAAGGGATCGGCTGGGGATTTAAGACGATGGGGCGATATTATCCCGACCTGCTTACTGATTTCCTGGCGAATGAAATCGTCCCGGCGGAACGCAAATACCGGGCCATCATGCTGCAGAAGGCACTCAAGTTCCTCACCGCCGAACAACGGGCACGCGCCACAGGAAGTGTGATCCCATGAAACTGACCTTCGAGGAGTATAAGGTCAGGAAGATCGTCAACATCCACAAGCACGTGGACGGCCCCTGGTTTTGGGGGAAGTACACTGCCCATCCCTACATCGGCTGCCGCAGCGGGTGTGAGTTCTGCTACTGCCGGGGGAGCCATTACCTGGGCAAGCGCGACCCTGAGGTCTTCGATACCCACATCAAGGTGAAGACCAACGCAGTAGAACGCCTGGGGGTAGAACTGCCCAAACTTGAAAAAGACATCATCACGGTGGGGGATTGGCAGCAGCCGGCCGAAACCCGCTACCGGCTCTCCCGGGGGATGCTGGAGATCGTCAACGAATACAGCTTCCCGCTGTTCATCGTCGAGCGCTCCCCCCTACTTACCCGTGACATCGACCTGTTAACGGAGATCAACGAAAAGACCTGGGTGGGGGTACAGTACAGCATGAGCAACGTGGATCCAGCCCTCAAGCGCACCTTCGAACCACACAGCCCGGGGGTCAAACGGCGCTTGAAAGCCATCGAACAGCTTGCCCTGGCAGGTATCTCGGCGGGGGCGGCGTTGATGCCAGTATTGCCCATCGTCGGTGACGATGAGAAACACCTGGAAGATGCCGTCATGGCCGTCAAAGACCACGGCGGTCAGTTCGTGGTCGGCGGAGGATTGACGATGGACGGCTACCAGGCCAAGCGTACCCTGGAAGCCGCACGGCGATTCGACCCAGCGTTGGAAAAACGCTGGCGGGAGATGTATAAGATCGATGGATCCGGAAAACCCAGCTACAGCCCGACCGGAGAGTACAGCGCCCACCTGGGACTCCTCATCCGTGAGTTATGCGACAAACACGGCCTTCTGGACCGGATGCCGCGCTACGTCCTCCCCGGACCGCTGTTAATCAACAAACGGATTGCAGAGCGACTCTTTTTCAAAACCTACGACCTGGAGCTGGAGCAAGCCAAGGATTTCCGTATCTGGGCTTACCGCAAGGCGGCCTGGACAGTGGATGAACTGCCAGAGAATATCGCCGGCATCTACCAGGAACGTGGGAAGAAAGGGCTGCAGGAACTGCCTGGAATCGGGGAACGATTGGCAGGTCAGATCGCCCAATGGTTGGATGAATTGAAATCCTGATAGAATCCCCGACATGTGCAAAGGTCCCTTACTTGCCGAAGGCCGGACAGCAGAAATCTACGCCTGGGGGGAAGACCAGGTCGTTAAACTCTACCGCCCCGGCTTTCCAACCCGAGACGCTGAATATGAATACAACAAAGCCCTCGCCAGCCAGGAAACAGGTTTCGCTGTCCCCCTGGTGGGTGAGATGGTCACCATCGAGGGCAGGGCAGGAATCACTTACCAGCGGATGGAAGGCATCACCATGATGGAAGCTATTCAGAAGATGCCCTGGAGACTCTTCCCACTCACCCGCCAACTGGCCGCCCTTCACCTAGACATGCATTCGAGAAAGGCGGCTAACCTCCCCAAGGCACACGACGTGCTTACCTATAAGATCAACCACGCTTCTCCGTTGGACGAAGAAACCAAAGAAAGAGTCCTCAACCATCTGGATAGACTTCCTAGAGACGATAAGCTCCTCCACGGGGATTTCCACCCCGGGAACATCCTGCTCACACCGAATGGGCCGGTGATCATCGATTGGATCGACGCCACCGCGGGGCATCCCCTAGCGGACGTGACGCGCACCTCCTTACTGGCGCGGGTCAGCAGCGCATCGCCCAGCAACGCGGTGGAGCGATTAATGGCTCTCTTCGGCAGATTATTCCACCACACTTACATCGAGCACTACTTCAAGCAAAGTCCTTACGAGGAAAAAGAGCTTTACCCCTGGCTGCTCCCGGTGACAGCAGGGCGGTTAAGTGAAAACATCCCCCATGAGAGGGATGCGTTGGTTCGGTTGGTTATGGGGTATTTGGATAGAGTGAACTAATCCACAAGCGCAGTATTCTATTCCGTCGGAAGGGTAAACCAGAAGGTGCTGCCCCGATCGAGCTGGCTATCGAAGCCCACCTCGCCGCCCATCAGTTCGACGAGGGTTTTTACCACACTTAATCCCAATCCCCAACCCTGCTCCTCCCGCACCTCGGTTCGTTCTGAGCGGAAGAATTGGGTGTAGAGCTGGCTTTGGTCTGCTTCGCTGATGCCAATCCCATAGTCCTTGATGGCAATACGCACAAATTCTCCAACCAACTCTCCATCGATCTCGATCTCGCTGTTCGCAGGGGAGTAGCGGGCGGCGTTGTCGACCAGGCAGTTCAAGATTTGCTCGACCCGGTTGGGATCTGCATACACCTTGGGCAGGTCTTCGGGGACATTGATCGTGATGGTTTGATTCTTGCTGGCCAGCTCCTCCGGGAGGGATTCGAGAGTCCTTTCCGCCATCGCCCGCATGGGCAAGGCCATCGGTTTCAGATTCAGCCTGCCGCTTTCGACTTTGTAGATATCCGATAAATCCGAGATCAGGGCAGACATACGCACGACGTTTTTGCGGATGACCGATAGGAATTCCATCTGTTTTTCGTTGACTTCGCCGAGCCCTCCCTGTCGCAGAAGGTCGGTATATCCCCTGATCGAGGTCATGGGCGTGCGCAGTTCGTGGGAAACGATAGAAACGAAATTGGCTTTTTCCAGATTGGAGCCGGACACCTGGTCGTACAAGTTTACTTTGTCGATGGCAATCGCAACCTGGTTGGCAAGGCGGACGATGAACTGCAAATCCTCATTGGAGAAAAGGTTTTCTGCCTCAGCCACCAAGACACCAAGAGCCGCCTTGGCCCCCATAATCGGAACAGCCAGCCGGGCAGGCTCGCCATCCTGGGGTTCAAAGAAGTGCGGTGTGTTCCCTTCCAGCACGGGCTGCAGTAAGGGATGTTGTGGAGAAAGATTTTCCCCCTTATCAGGTCCAAGCGCCACGTTTATACTTATCCCTCCTGCATTCCGGTCGAGTAAAGCAATCCAGACATTCGATGCACTCGTACCTTCCAGCACCCACGAGCGGGTCGATTCCAAGACCTCATCGAGGTTTTCGTGGCGGTTGACCTGCCTGGCAAAGCGCGTCAGGCTCTCCAACTCTTCCAAACGATCCGATAGATCCCGGTCGGTGCGGGTGTACACTCGAGCGTTCTCGATTGCCGCGGCTGCCTGGGAAGCGAAGGCGTTGAGCATTTCCAGATCCCCTTGTGTGAACAAACCAGTCTGGGCGCGGTTATCCACGTAGATGACGCCAATGATTTCACCCCGCAACCGCAGCGGCGCGCACAAAATTGCACGCAGGGCAAGGGCGATGACCGAATCCTCCCCCGAAAAGCGCGGATCAGTCTGGGCATTGGTGGTCACCACGCCTTCTCCGGTATCGAGCACGGTGCGGATAACTGTGCGACTGAACTTCATTTCCTCTTTTTGGAGAGTTTCCTGTTCCATATTGCGCCCCATCCTGACGACAATCTCGTCGCTTTCCCCTTCCACAAGCATGAGAAAACCGCGTTCAGCGCCGGTCAATCCAATGACCGCGTCCATCACCTGATTGAGAACCTCGTCCAGGTTCAAGGAAGTGCCCAAAGCTTGAGAGACGCGGTAGAGCGCCGCCAGCCGGGATTGTTCCTCTCCGGTTGAGAGCACCTGGGAGATGACTTCCAGATTCGATAGAGTCTTATCGATTTCTGCGAGTACTTTTTGGGGGAGTTTTTCTCCCTGCAAACTCTTCAGGGAAGTTTGCAAGGCTTTCACATTTCGCTCGGTGGATTGTATATTCGTCATAATCGTTTTCTTTAATATTCTGGATGGTTAGCGCGGAATTCACACAGGTCTTGCAGCGGGCACTCAGGACAGTGCGGCTGTCGTGCCTGGCAAATCTCCCGCCCCAAACGGATGATGTTGAGGTGGGCAGGATAATATGCTTCAGACGGCAGGAGAGCTTCCATGTGGGTGTGGGTCTTCTCCACACTCATCTTCTGTGGGCGCAGCCCAATTCGGCCGGTGATGCGATAAATATGAGTATCCACTGGAAAAGCAGGCTTGTCAAGCGAGAACTGCAGTACGATAGCAGCCGTCTTGGGACCAACCCCTTTGAACTGGGTCAGCCATTCGGCTGCTTTCTCTCTTGTGTAATCCCGTAAAAAGTCGAGGTCCAATTCACCGCGCATTTCGGTGATTTGCTTCAACACATTTTGGATGCGCGGGCCTTTTTGGTTCGCCAGCCCGGCAACCCGGATGGCATCAATGACCTCTTCCGGGTCTGCATCCCGTACTTCCTCCCAGGTGGAAAAGCGCTCTTTCAGCGTATTGAACCCCCTATCGCGGTTGGTATCGTTCGTGTTTTGGGAGAGAATGGTAGAAACCAGCTCGTCAATGGGCGGCAGGGGATTACGCCATTTTGGCGATCCATAGAACTTCATCAACCTCTCGTGGACGGCCAGGGCCAGATCAGAGAGGTCCATCATCGATAATCTTTGAGGATAAAAGTAGGGCTTCCTTCCCCCACAACGAGGTCACCACGCCGGTTGCGGATGTCCAACGTGGGGCCAAAAGGTTCCAAAGCTTTGAGTTCTTCAGGCGATAGAGCACCTAACTGGCGTAATATCTCCATACATACCGCCGGACGTGCGCGGCCGCGCCCATCCCCGTCCGAGATTTTCATTGTAATACCCAGAGCAGGAGAATTCGCGCCCATCCCCTCCGGCATGACAGCCAATCCCATATAGCTTTCAGCACCGCTCTTGACCACGATACGTCCTGACGCGACTTCCATCAACCGGGTATCGAAGCGCTCCGGACCACCGACCATGTCAGGATGAGCCATCATGGCGGAGACGATCGTCCGACAGGCAGCCGCCCGTTCGGGTGCGAGGTCGACAGGATCGGCCAGGCGCGCCCAACCCCAGGCAGCCTTGTAGAAGGGGACAGAAAAATTAGGAGCCGAACACCCGTCAATTCCCAATCCGACACTTTCTTTCTCAACCTCACACATCTCGGCAAAGGTACTGAGAATCGACTGCTGTACAGGATGATCGAATTCCAGGTAGCCTTCCAAAGTAGCTTCTTTCATTTTGGCGTATGCAAGCATCCCAGAATGTTTCCCAGAGCAGTTATCCCGGTTAGGGGTAGGCTCCTCTCCACGCAGACGCATGGCATCAGCGGTTTCTTTATGGATAGGTGGATGTGTACCGCATCTCAAGTCCGCTTCTGTAATCCCTACTTTAGCCTGGATTCCTTCCACGGCGCTGACTTGTTCATCCGTCCCTGAATGGGAAGCGCATATCAAGGCGATCTCCCTGGGTGATAGACCGAAATGATCGGCACCGCCAGCCTCGATGAAGGGTAAGGCCTGGAAGGGTTTAGCCGTTGAGCGCAGGAAAGAAGACCCGTAAGGGTCCCCATAAGAGGAAATCAGTTCACCTTTAACGTTAACGACGGCAACAGCGCCGTAATGGATGGATTCAACACAACTACCGCGTGTGAGGGTGTAAATGGGTTCGTAAGGAGTCTCAGACATGAGAGAGGAATGTTTATTTTGATGATCCGGCATAGTAGTTGCGGGCATAGCAATGATACAGACCGTACTGCAGCCGCTGGGTATAGAATTTCCGGTATTTGGCTGGCGACTCAAGGGTTGGATAAAGTTTTTCTACTAATTTTTCTGTGGCCTGTGGGGATGCTTTACGCTTCGAAATTCGAGTCAGCTGTTTATCGATGGTCTTGATGAAACGTGCTAGACTGCGGATATCTTTCTCATTGACCCGGCCGCCCCGCCCGCCGATGATTTTATAGCCTTTATATTCAGAAAGAAGAAGGTCGAGTGCCTCCCCCCATTGTTCAAGATGAGCTTCTGCCAGGAAAGGAGGTTGTTTGGATACGACTGCATCCCCCACAAAGACTACTTTCTTATCAGGCAAAATCACCCAGCAAGCGCCTTTGTTCGGGCCTGGATGGTGTTCAATCAAGACCTCTTTATTATCCCAATGGATATACGCTCGATCTGTAAAGACCAGGTTAGGAGGCTGCCAGCGGATACCGCTTAATCCCTTCGCATTTTCCCACTCTGCGCCGCTTTCTGCACTCTGCGCCTTGAAGACCATCGAACGCTGGGCAAAAGAAGCCGCCGAGGCTTCATGAGCCAGAACAAAACTTTCCATGGCGCGAGCGCCAAGGGTGCGGTCAGGATGAGGGTCCAGGTTGACGAGTAAACGCCCCGTACCACTATCAAGTTCTCTGAGGGCTTGCTGCCATGAGCGGCTATCTTCTGGGGAAATCGGCGCATCGATCATCACGATGCCCTCATCGAAAACCAAGGCGCCCAGCGTCACTCCTTGGTATGCGTTTTCTATATAGACCCCTATCGAAACTTTCTTCATTGTTCTCCTGCTTCCCTCGATTAATTGACAGCGTAATTATAACGTGAACGTTGGACAAACTACAAATGACGACGCCTGGTCACTCAGCAATAGGGATGGTGAACGAGAACTTCGACCCCACCCCCACCTCACTCTCCACCCATATCTTCCCGCCATGGTCTTCTATCACTAATTTACAAAATGCCAGCCCCAATCCCAATCCCCGGGGTCTTCCAGCCTCTGAGGAACCGCTGGTGAACTTATCGAAGATTTGATCCAGGAAATCTGGTTGGATCCCCCCACCCTCATCTTCTACCCATACTTCCATCCACCCTTCCTTCCGAACAGCCCCAAGGCTGATCTTGGCTTCCAAACTTGAGAATTTGATGGCATTCTCCAACAAGTTAATCAACACCCGCTTTATCAATTCAACATCCACCATCACGTTTGGCACCGAAGGGGGGAGATTCACTTCCAATGTGAAATTATTCGCTTCAAGCGATGGTGTGATAACTTCAACTACATAGTCCACTATTTCTTTAAGTGGAACAGATTGTATCGAACCGATACGCTGCCCGGCTTCCATGCGGATGGTATCCAACAGAGAATTTGCCAACCTTTGAACGCGTTCCGTCGAGCGCATGGCGATGTCGGCAACCGATGAGATCGAAGGATCGTCTGGCGCCATCGATTTAATCAAATCAATACCTGAGACAACATTCGCCAGAGGGGAGCGCAGGTCGTGGTAAATCATCGATATCAGATCTTCACGGAGTTTATCCAGTTCTTTCATTTCTGTGATATCTTGGAAGATCCACTGCAGGCGAAGTTCCCCTTCAATGATTAACTTGCGGACATACACCATCACAAAGAATTTTTCCCCCGCTTTCGGTTGCAAGCGTGACTCGTAAGATTTTGTTACTCCGTTCGACAGGTCGGCAAATTTCTCCCCGACGACCTCCCAATCAACGTGGTGGAAATGGTGAATATTCATCCCCAACAAGGCCTGCTCGCCAAATCCGGTGAATGAAGCTGCCTGCCTGTTTGCTTCTAATATCTGCCCGTTTAAATCAGTAATAACGATGGGATCGACGCTGTCTTCAAACAACTCTAAATACCGTCGATGGGCAATCTGAAGTTCATTGAATAATCGGGCGTGTTCGATTGCCGTTCCGGCCAGATTGCCGATGCCGCTTAGGATTGTCAAATCGTTTTTGGTAAAAGGGGCCACAGGATTCAATGCTTCCAATGCACCAATGATTATCCCCTCTGCCAGGATAGGTGCACAGGCTATCGCTTTCGTAGTGTATCCGGTAATCTCATCGATCGTGCTGTCAAATCGTGGATCCTTGTACGCATCAGGCACGATCACGTCCACCCCTTCTTGAGAGACCCAGCCCGCTAAGCCCTGACCCAACTTCAACCGCAGACCCACGATCTTATCCCGGTATTTACCTGTCGAGGCCTTGAATTCTACTTCGTTTGTCTCTCTATCAACCAAGACCAATGAGACGACATCGGTATTCAAAGCCTTCGTTGTCTCTTCCATGATGCGGTTGAGGACGTCTTCCAGATCGAGAGAAGCGTTAATGGAGGCTGCACTGTTGGCAATGGCCTCCATCACTCTCGCCCGCCGCTGGCTGGCTTCGAAGAGGCGCGCATTCTGCACGGCAATACCGGCCTGGTCGGCGATAGATTGGACCAAATCAAGGTGTTCTTGCGTAAAGTAGTTCGGATTAGGATTGCTGAGGGTCATGACGCCAACGAGGCGATCTCGCACCAACAAAGGCGCACTCACCGAGGATTTTGGCCCAACGTTATCATCCTCCGGGTAGGCCCGAACAATCCAGCGGTCATCTTTACTGGTATCCTGTACCAAGGCAGCTTTACGGTTTTGAATGACCCAACCCGCCAGCCCACTCTCCAGCGTCGCCCTGAGCCGTTCGGTCGTGCCATCAAAGACAACTCCCTCATGGATAATGGCCGAATCGACCGGTTCACTATTTTCATCCAAGACAATAATGCTGCCGCCGTTGCCCCGTACAGTACTCAAGGACATTGAAAGGACCTGCTGTAATACAACCCGTAAATCTAAAGCCGTCGCCAGTTCTCGGCTGATATCATAGAGTAGCCTGAGGGAAGAATAGGTCAAACCGGAATTACCATTTTCGCTGGTCATAGAATTCTATCCAATAAAATATTATTTTTAAGCACTTCACAAATAAAAGGTAATATTTCAATATATTTTGTATGTCTTGATTATATTGCTAAATATATGGCATATCTAGTAACAAAACCTCTGCAGCCAGGCGTGTATTGACGTTTGTACCTAAATGCCACAAGGTCCTATTCAAGGCATTCACAACATTCTGAATAACCGAGAGATTCAGCTGGTTGGCAAGCGTATCGATCTCCTCTTTCCGGTCCAGGTTCATCAGCGGAGTCTTACTCCCGGCAGCCTGTATCATCACATCCCGCCAATAAGACAGCCACACCTTGAGGGTTTCTTGGAAATCCTCTTTATCTTTTCCTAAATCTGCGGCATAAGAGAAACGTGCCAGGCGGTTACTCCAAAGCAGTTTCTGCTGTTCATCCAGACGTTGGGTTCGTTGTTCTACGGCTTCAGGGTTTCGATGTAAATAAAGAGCATAGCCCGGCCGCCCCCCGGATATGTGTGCCAGTGTTTCGGCTTCTTCTCTAGGGATATTCCACGCTTTCTGCAGGCCTTCAACAACGAGATCCATTGATGGCGGTCTTAGACGGATGACCTCACAACGTGAGGTGATCGTTGGTAGGAGCACCTCGGTGCTTTCAGCAGTAAGCATCAAGACGACCGGGTTGGCCGGTTCTTCTAAAGTCTTGAGCAGAGCGTTGGCGGCGCTGTTGCTGGCTTCTTCGAAGTTGAGGAACAAGGCAATTCGGTACCTGGCGATGTAGGGGGATAAGGCCAGCATTTTTTGGAGTTCACGAACGGCTCCGATCTTAATAACCCGGTCTCCCTCTTGCCTTTGGATAATGGAGAGGTCGGGGTGCTGCATGCGTTCGAACTGTTGGCTGGTTCTGTTCTGGGGGTCGAATACTCCGGGAGCAGGCGGATCTTCGGCATTGATAGCCTGGGCAAATCGCAGCGCCAGGGTACGACGGCCGATTCCGCGCGGACCGGTGAAAAGGTAAGCGTGGCGCGGCACACCTCGAGTAAGATGACCCTTAAGTAACTCGACGGCCCATTCATGACCAATCATACCCCAGTTCTCTATCATGGACATATTGTAGCCGAGAGAAAGGTGGTTGACAATAGATATGTAGTAAGGATAAAAAAAAACGGCTCCGGAACACCCAGAGCCGCCTCTGATCTTATTCAACAATGAAGGTTAGCTTACTTTTTCCTTGATATATTCATCGATAGCAGCAGCTGCGTTGCGTCCTGCAACCATTGCGTGGACGACCAGGCTGGGGCCGGTAACGGCATCACCGCCGGCGAAAACACCCTCTCGGGTCGTATCGCCGTTCTCAGATTGGGTCACAATCAACCCCCATTTGTGGGTTTCCAAATCAGGAGTAGTCTCCCCGATGGTGTTGTCGGGCCAGTAGCCGATGGCGAGCGTTGCAAGGTCTGCCTCGATGGTGAATTCTGAACCCTCGATCGGCACTGGGCGGCGACGACCGCTTTCATCCGGCTCACCCAATTCCATACGGACACATTCAATCGCAGCCAGGCTGCCGTCCTCACCGGCGATGAATCTCACCGGTTGGGTGAGGAATTGATATTGAGCGCCTTCCTCCCGGGCCAGCTTGCGGTCTTTAGAACTGCCGGGCATTTCGTTTTCGGTACGGCGGTAGATGCAGGTAATCTCTTCCGCTTCCATACGTATGGCCGTGCGCAAGCAATCGGAAGCGGTATCGCCGCCACCGATGACGACGACTTTCTTACCCTTGACGTTCTCTTCGGTCATATTAAGTGGGAGGATATCTGCACAAACATTGTTGCGGATAAGGTATTCGGTTCCCTTATAAACGCCGGGGATATCTTCTCCGGGGACGTTCATCGTCGAGTCTACCCAGGTCCCCACAGCAATGTAGACTGCTTCAAAACCTTCATCGAAGAGATCATCCACTTTCTTGTCTTTCCCGATAAAGGTGTTGCCTACGAATTTAACCCCCATCTTCATGAAGTCTTCGATCCGATCCATAACGACATTCTTGTCAAGTTTGAAATTGGGGATGCCGTATACGAGAAGGCCGCCAGGTTGCGGTTGGGCGTCGAAGATGGTGACATCATAACCTTTTTTGGCAAGCTGTTCTGCGCAAGACAGGCCAGAAGGCCCTGCGCCGACAACGGCAACTTTATGACCATTTGGTTCTGCAACAGATAGATCAATCTGCCCATTCCGCCTTTCATAATCTGCGACAAATGCTTCCAATGCGCCTGTGGCCACAGGTTCGGCGTGTTTTCCCTGTACACAGGAAGCCTGGCAAAGTTGATCGTGCGGGCAAACCCGGCCGCAGATCTCCGGCATAGAGCTGGTCTGCCGGTACACTTTAGCAGCCTCCAAGAATTCGCCCTGAGAAATGAACCACATAGCCGAAGGAATATCGTTATGCACCGGACAAGCGCGCACACAGGCGGCCGGTTCGGGGCATTCGATACAGCGTGTAGCCTCAAACATTGCTTGTTCGGGGGTAAAGGGGATGACAACTTCCTCAAAATCACAGATTCTTAAAGCAGGTTCGCGAATTTCCACCTCTAGCGATGGAACCCGTGCACGTGCCTTGCGATCGATTTCAAGAAATTCGCTTTGGATTTTTGGCATTACGTTTCACTCCTTAAAGCCCACGTCTAATCAAGAGGTCAACCCTATTAAAATTGAGGGTGTCTATTCCTCTCAGTTACATATGTCCTATAATCCCTGGGGCATATGTCCCTATTTGCACAATTTAGAGTAATTATGTACAATTTAGTCGCGTTGTGAAAATAATTACTAAATTGTGAATAAGTAAACGAACTTATATCCACTTTACCACATTTTATTTAAATTTCCTATAGCAGCCGCTTGACAAATAACTTTTTTTCCTATATAATTATTGATAATGATTATTAGTTAATAATTATTATTATTAATTGGATTATGGAAAACGATGACCGAACAAGTGACCCGCATAGAAGACCTGACAGCAAGACTGCGATCGAGGGGAGACCGTATGACTCCTCAACGTATGGCTGTGCTTAAAGTAATCATCGGTAATGAGGAACACCTCACCGCTGAGCAGATCTACAAGCGTGTCAAGCCGGATTTCCCGATGATCAGCCTCGCTACCGTCTATAAGACCCTCAGCATGCTGAAGGAAATGGGAGAAATATTGGAATTAGACCTGCATACCGGCTGTAAACATTATGATGGCCATAGGATATCTTCCCATCCCCATTTGATCTGCACGGAATGCGGGACCGTCATTGATATAGAAGAGCACGACCTGAGTAACCTCTCAAAGGATATGGAAAAAAGCACCGGCTTTGAAATCACGAAATTCCAGGCGAACTTCTTCGGTATCTGCCCACAATGCCAGAAACGATAACTATTTTCATTATTAGTAGAAAGGACAAAAATGAGTAAGAAAATGCTACAAGAAATGAACGATCAAATCCAACGCGAAATGGAGTCTGCATATATCTATCTTTCGATGGCAGCCTATTTCGACGCCATGAACCTTCCCGGTTTTGCAAAGTGGATGAAAATCCAGTTCCAGGAAGAACAGGCCCACGCCGTGAAATTCTACGACTTCATCATCGACCGCGGCGGCAAAGTCAGCCTTCAGCCTATCAACCAACCGCCCGTAGATTTCAAATCCCCTCTGGAAGTATTCGAAAAATCTCTGGCCCACGAAAAGAAAGTCACCGGGCACATCAACGACCTGTATTCGCTTGCCATCGAAGAGAAAGACTACGCCAGCCGTCCCCTCCTCCACTGGTTCATCGAAGAACAGGTGGAAGAGGAGGCTAACGCTGGAGCGATCGTTGACTCGCTAAAATTGATCAAAGACAACAGCACCGCAATATTGATGTTAGATCGAGAATTAGGAAAGCGCGAGTCACCCAGCGAAGTTGAAGGCGAGGACGAATAGTTTTCGAAAATCCTTCATAGTCTCCTTAGGTTTATAGGTCTGCGGCCATACACATTTTGTGTGGCTGCAGATTCGTTTAACAGATTTTTCCGCCAACCTTTATAATTGCATTATGCGCCAGCGATTTCTACTCATCTTCATTTCTCTATTCTTGATTTCCTGCCAGTTGTTTACGCCTATTCATACGATACAACTAATCTCCCCCACACCAGAATTTCCAACTGCAACAACCTCACACAAAACTTCGGGGTCAGTTTTTTTTGATGTCCACATCCACCCGGAAGATGGGCTTTACGTTGGCGACCTGGTCAGTTTCGAGGTCATTTCCCGTGATGCAGAAACCCAAATCGACCAAGATACTTCAGTAGAAGTCGAACTCCAACGCCAAGAGCCGGAACCGGTCATCCTGGGACAGGAGTACTTCCACTCATACGGCATCGGGGAAAGACAGCAAGCCACTTTCAACTGGGTTTGGGACACGTCAGATCTCGATCCCGGCGATTACGATCTGACCTTCCGCATCCTCCCCGAAGGTCCTGAATGGGTCGAAATCATTACCCTCTTCCCGCAGGATGCTTTGCCTCCCCACGCGCTCGACGCCGATTGGATCACAACAGAGTCACAATGCTGCCAGATTACTTACCTCACTGGGACGGCGGCAGCACGCGACATTGAGGAAATTATCCAGATTGTGGATGAGGAAGCTGCCCAATGCCTCGACGAGATGGCAGCAGACCATATGGATGATCTCCACATTGTCTTACTGCCGCGTGTATTAGGCCATGGCGGATTTGCCAGCGGGGAAGTTTACGTCTCATACCTTGACCGGAACTACGCCGGAGACAATTTTGAGACTGCCATACATCACGAGATGATCCACATTATCGACCTGAGTTTGGATGCAGACACCCGCCCAAGACTCCTCATGGAAGGATTGGCTGTTTATCAAACCGGGGGACACTATAAGACCGAACCGCTGCTTCCTCGCGCCGCTGCCCTTCTTGAATTAGGCTGGTACATCCCATTGGAGGAATTGGTTGAAGATTTTTATTCCCACCAGCACGAGATCGGATATCTGGAAGCCGGGGCGTTGATCGAATACTTGATCGACCAATGGGGATATGAAGTTTTCGATGATTTTTACCGGGATATCTATAATAGCGAGGGAGAAAAAGATAGAGACGCCATCGACGACGCCCTCCAGAGTCACTTGAGAATCTCCTTCGCCGATCTATCCCAGGAATTCTTTTCAACCCTGCAATCTTACCCGAGCGATACTGGTCTGCGGGAAGACGTCGTCTTAACCGTAGAGTTGTACGATACCATCCGTCGATACCAACTGATCCTCGACCCTTCAGCCCATTTCCTGACCGCCTGGTTGATCACGCTAGACGACCTTCAGTCGCAAGACATCGCTGCCGATTACCTTCGCCACCCCAGCCAGCTAGAGAATCTGACAATAGAGACCCTGTTAATCTCGGCGCAGGATGCACTTCTGGAAAAAGATTTTGAAACTACAAGAGAGATCTTAGTAGCGGTCAACTCTTCACTGGATTCCTTGGAAAGCAATTACGCCCACCCCTTTTCAGTATCGCCTATATCTGAACGCTATTATGAAATCGTTTCTTTTCTTGTAAAATCTGGCTACCAGCCACAACAGATTCGGTTAAATTCAAATTCGGCCCATATCCAGGCAACACAGACCGGGCCGAATTTAATTCCACTTGTAATTTTACTAAATCAGGGTACCTAACAGTCGGAGTGAATTATTTACATCCCGGGATCAAGAACCCGAAAACATCACACCATAAGTAATTCACGTCGATATAATAAAGCCCACCGGCAACCACACATATCCCAATCACAAGTAAGACACCGCATCCAATCATCACTCCCCGGTTTTTCAACTTCGAATCTGCCGCAGGTGCTGGGCTTGCAGGAACCTGTCCGGCATATTGTTGGGGCTGCTTGCGGGGTTGTGGGGGTGGTGCTGCTGGGGCAGGTGCTGGTTTGGCGCCCCTGGAGGCAATCGTCGCATCGGCATCCACACCTGCGATCTCATAGATCAGGGTGACATTGTCACCGACTCGAAGAGTCTCGCCAGAGCGCAGGGCGCGCTGTCCGGAGACACGCTGTTCGTTCACAAAGGTGCCGTTGGTCGATCCTAGGTCTTCAACGACATACCCATCGCCTTGTAGAAGCAGACGGCAGTGGCGGCGCGAGACTTCAGCATCGTTGATAACGATTTCATTGTTGATGTCCCGGCCGATGGTGAGTTCATTGCGAGATAACTCGAAGGTCTTTCCCGGTACCGGCCCCTGCTTCATGACCAATTGATATTGTGCCATAGCTATTCTCCTACCTCATACTTATTTTGCATTTAGTGTACAGATTTTAAGTATCACTGTCAATAAATCACCTGACCTAATGATACCCTTTAAATCGAGTTTTTATAGAAAATTAACCACACTTTTCTCTTCCATCTTTCCTATAACGGTACAAATTTACTACTCTCCAAAACACCGCTGGTAGAGGTCGGTTTGCAGAATCCCTTCAGGATCGACCTGAGATTTCAGTTTCTTGAACTTCTTCACGGTCGCTTCGCCGAGATAGCCTTCCACTACTTCGGGAGTGAGCGCACTGTCTTTGGCGAAATAGAAACGTCCTCCACCCTCTAACACCAATTTGTTTAGGTCATGGGTCAGTTGGATGAGTTTGGTACGCTTACGCGGCGGCACCTTGAAATCCATCGCCAACGAGAATCCATCCAGCGCGTGGCTGAATAAGAAAGGATCCGGCCGGTGGCGTTTACTCACACCCAGGTAAGAGGGCAGCCTTCGCCGCTGGCATAATTTAATCATGTCTGTATACACATCCAGGGCAGTTTCTTTGGGCAAGAAACTCTGGTATTGAATCAAACCGCCTTTCCCGTAGGCGTATTCCCAATTGGGAACATAGTCCAATAAGAAAGTAAATTCTACCAAAGACTGCGGATAGCGCTTCTTATGCCCAATCGTGCGGTTCATCAAGTATTTGGCGGTGTTCGCCAGCCTCGCACCCGGATTATTTACCCCCAACCGCAAGAACTGCCACACCATCGACTTGGGGACGATACCGAGGATATTATTAGGGAGATCCTGAGCGTCTGCGTTCAAGGTTTGGGCGGGATAAGGGTCCTCGCCTGGTTTCAGGTAATTTGCCAGGTGCATTTGACCGCGGCCCAATCCCCGTCCCCCCGATGTAAAGTCCACCCACCCAACGATATAATCGTTCTCTTTTTCCCGGTCGGTGGCTTCCAAGACTCCCTTAAGGTTGGGTTCGGCCCAGGCATACACATCTAGATTACCAGAATAGACCTTTTTCATTTGTAAAGTGATCGAGGTGAACACGCCCAACAACCCCATACCGCTGATGATGGCGTAAAAAAGTTCCTTGTTCTTCTGCGGTGTGCAGGTTTTTTCGCGTCCATCGGGCAGCAGGGCATCGAACTGCAAGACATGCTCTCCCATCGTCCCCGCCTTCCAGTTGTTCTTCCCATGGACGTTGGCACCCAAGCACCCACCCAATGTGGGGAACATGGTCCCCGGCATGACCGGAGACCACCAGCCATCGTCCAGGGTGTGGCGCCATAATTGTTCGATCGTTACACCCGGTTCAACAGTGATGACACCGCTCTCCGGGTTCCACTCAAGGATGCGGTTCATCCGCTGGAAATCAAGCAGCACCCCTCCGCTGTTCAAGGCGGCATCCCCATAACTGCGTCCTGCCCCTCGGAGGCCGATAGTAAAGCCCCCCTTTCTGGCCTGTTCGAACAATTCAGCAACTTGTTCTTTGAGAACGGGACGGTAGAGATAAACAGGACTGCTGATCGAGTGCCCGAAACTTTCCTGCCGGGTCAGGCGTTCAGCTGGAAGGATCGTAGAGAGGTTGTTCTTTATCAAAATGACATTCTCCGGAAGATAAATGATGGTATGTGTTGTATGATAAGCATCATCAATCGCCACCACTTCGGCGAGTAGATGACCTGCTTTCGTCTGCGGATCGCCCGCCAGACATCACCCGCTAGTTTTTCAGGGGAAATGACCCCGAAAGTAGTCGCAGCATGTTTGAGTAATTCGGTTTGAACGAAACCGGGTTTGACCGTCAGGACGTGTACTCCGCTGCGGGTAAGTCGGTTTCGGAGAGCTTCCAGGTATGTACTCAGCCCGGCTTTGGAGGTATTGTATGCCGGGTTGCCCACTCGCCCCCGATCTCCCGCTACGGACGAGATACCGACCAGATGTCCCCTCCCCATCCGCTCAAATAGGATAGCTGCCTGTCCTAACCAGGCCATAGCACCTAGCAGATTGACTTCGACCATCTCCCGATCTTTTTTAAAATCATACTCCGAGAACCCCAGGCTGTACTGCACACCAGCGACGTATACGAACACGTCGATACTCTTCAGGTCACCCAGTACCTGCTGGAATACGGCTGGGATTGTATCGAATTGGGTGACGTCATGGGAGTAAGCGCGGGCGTAATTGTCCCCTTTACGTTGGTTGATGTCGGCGCAGATAGAGTCAAGGGCTTCCTTCCTGCGTGCGAGGAGGGCAACCTGATAGCCTTCATCTGCGAATTTTCGAGCCAGCGCTTCCCCGATCCCCGAAGAGGCACCAACCACCACAGCACGGGGTATTGGGTTCAACGGGGATTCCTCGATTTTTTTCATAGAGTCATTCATTTTTTTGGCTCCCTCAGCGATTATGCCGCAAACCTCCTCAGGTTTGCTTATGTAAATTGCGGAAAGAATCTTGAAGTATCACTCAGATTTATTCGTACCCGGAACACATTTTCCCTTTGCAGTCAGTCCGCAATTTATTAAAAGTAATCGCCAAATGATCATTTTTATTTAAAAGCTACCTTTCGGCGATTACTTAATTATACTGCCCAGATAGAAAAATCTGACAATCAATGAGTGAAAAGACCTTCATTGTTATTCTTCCTGGGGATATTCCTGGCTGTGGACGTGTCCATGCGCCAGTTCTTCCTCGGTGGGGTAACGCAGATCGACTATTGAAACTTCGAAATTCAGGGTTTTTCCCGCTAGTGGGTGGTTCGTATCAAGCGTGACGGTATCGTCGCCCACCTCAAGGATCGTCGCCAACATGATGTTTTCATCTTTATCGGTGACTTCCAGCTCAAGGCCTGCCTGCAAAGGCAACTCTTCGGGAAACTCACTCAGCGGCACGTCCACGATGGCTTCCTCTTCGACTTCCCCGTAGCCATCAACCGGGGAGACAGTCACCGTCTTTTTCTCCCCAATCTTCATCCCAGAAAGCTCGCTCTCCAGGCCTGAGATGATGTTATCGTGTCCTTGTAAATATCCCAGCGGGCCTTCTTCCTCTGAAGAATCCAACACTTCGTCGTCGACCGTCAAAGTGTAATCTATCGTTACCACTAAGTCATCCGCAACCTTTACGGGTTTATCTTCTTTGGTCATGATTATCTCCAAAAGAACTCGGTTATGGATTGAACCGAGGGATTATAACATGCTCCCCGATTTTGTTAACGAACCCTATATTTCTAGATTTAAAATTCTTACGCTATTAATTTATAATCTCGGTAAACACATAAGGATCATAAGGATACAAATAATACACACATTCAGGTAAGATTGGATTAACAAACAGACCGGGGCATCCCGGTCTGTTCACCTGTTTGCACTACTAATTATAAACCCTATGATTCTCCTTCATAAAAGTCTATGACGTCGTCCGCACTTGGGGAAGTATTCCCTTTCTCAACCAATCTTTTCACTGTCTTCGAAGTTACACCCAATCTCCTTAAAGTGATGAGATCATCGATACAGAAATCCCGCAGACCGGACGTCATCATCTCACGCATGTAGTTCACGGAAATGCCCTGCCCTGCCATTTCCACGACATCGTCAACCGTGATTTTCTTTTCCCACACATCCAGTAGGCTACGGAGGAAGTTGACACTCACACCGCTCCCCACCATTTCAACAAGCTCATCAGGAGAAAGCTTTCCCCTCCAGATGCTTGTGAAGTCCCGCACCATTCTTCCCGATAAGCCATGGTCGACCATTTCAACGATATCATCCGGTGTAATGTTATCAAGACCCGCTTCACGAACAGCCTCTAAAAACCTGACAGACACCCCACGATCGATCAGTTCTATGATGTCATCAAATTTCAGGTTATCAAATCCAAGTTCCTGGATTTGATGGATGTACTCTGGTCTGACATGACGAATACCCAACTCGATCATGGTATCCACATCGAGATCGGCAAATCCTAGCTCCTGGTATCCTCTGATATATTCAGGCCTGATCTGATGGTCACTCAACCTGATGATGTCATCCAGATCGATACCATCGACCCCCAGTTCCTGGAATAGATTGATGTATTCAGGTCTGATTTGGTGGTTGCCTAACCTGATGATGTCGTCCAATTCGAGATCGTCTAAGCCGAGATCATAGAGCTGCTTGACGAATTGAGGGCGAATGTTATGAATGCCTAATTGAGTTAAATCATCAATGGACAATTCATCAAATCCCACCTCTCTTAACTCATGGACAAATTGAGGATTGATGTTGTGTATCCCAAGCTGGACAATGTCATCAATTTCCAAGTCCTCAAGATCTAATTCAGAGAGTTGTTTGATGAATTGGGCTCGAATGTTGTGAACACCTAATCGAACTAAATCGTCGATGGAGAACTCACTAAATCCCGCCTCCCTCAATTCTTTAACGAATTGGGGCTTGATATTGTGGATCCCGAGCTGGACGATCTCGTCAGCTTCTAAATCCTCCAGGTTTGCTTCCCTCAATTCCTGCAGGAGAGCTGGACTGATATTGAAATTTTTAAACTGAATTAACCGGTCGATATCCACATCTACAGAAGAATCTACCATCGCATCCACGTATGCCGGGGACAAGGAATGCATACGCAGTTGAATTAACTGGTCGACCTCCAGGGTTTCTTGCCAGGCTTTGGTCATTTCTTTGATGTACCGCGGAGTGACCCCCTGCATGCGGAGTTGGTAATATTCATCAAAAGTAAGATCTTCGTAATCGGTATCTTCCAAAAGCTTCAAAAATTTCAAATACTTATCTTCTGCCCCAACCCCAAATACTCTCGGGGCTATTGGAGCGGGAGGAACTGGCAAAACGGGGGAAACAGGGGAAACTCGCGAGATGACCGGGATAGCCGGAGCGGCTCTAAATCCGTGTTTCGCTTTCGGCTTCGGCTGGCTTTCTTCCAAAGCGTTCAAAAGCGTTTCACTTTCTTCGACCGTAATCTTTCCATTCGAGAGCATCTCCAAGACCATGTTTCGTTCTTCATTCAGCGTCACGATTCCCTCCTGTCCTCAAGCTCGAACACGAACCCCTCCACGCTGATTTCATTGGGATTGAAGGCGCTCTCTTCCAATGCGGCTACCAAGGCTTCTGCCTCATCAACAGTGATTTTGCCTTCAGACAACATGGTATACACCATTCTTTTTTCTTCTCGCAGCGACATCATCAGCTCCTTTCTTTGCTTTTCCGGCATCAACTCCCCAGGTCAGCTAACAGGCGGGTGGCTTCTTTCACGTCGATTTCCCCTTCATTCAACTTGGATAGGATCTCTTTTCGCCGCTCCGAAAGTGTGTCTTCATCGGGAGGGACATCGAATCCCATCTCAGCAATGACCTTGTCCAGGCGGTTGCGGATGGTCCAATATGATTGGTCCATCTCTCGCTCCATCTCTTTGACGTTTCCCCGGTTGCGGACGAAGATTTCTAGGAAGTGAAGGCTTTCTTCAGAGAGCCTATCGAAGCCACTTAGCGGGTATTGACCGACGATCGAAGTATCGCAGCTTGTACAGCTCAACTGCGTTACGAGCATATCGGACTGACAACTGGGGCATTTTGTCGGCATTTTCGTCATTTTTTGCTCCATATAGCCATTTTATAGCATATTTTGATAAAAGAGTCAATATTTTTGGTATTACCACCAAATATTTTGGTGTCATAGTAAATAAGATGCTTCCGGCGGCAGTGTGATGTTATAATCAAAATATTGATCCGTTTAATCTATTTCAGGAGTTTGCGATGATTGTCGCCAAGCAAGTTGCTGACTTATTGACCGGATTACGCGTTGCTTTGGCCTTTACTTTCCCAGTCGTGGGGGTTTTATTCGGGGAAGACGCCCTCACTCTTGCCATCTGGACGCTATTACTCAGTTGGATCACAGACGCATTGGATGGCGCCCTCGCCCGGCGAAGCAGCCGCCAATACCATACCTGGTTGGGAGACAACGACCTGGGTGTCGATATGACCGTTTCAATTGGATTGTTGATCTACCTGATCCTATCCGGATATCTCGTTCCCATCTTTGGCCTCGTTTACATATGCGTGTGGGGATTGTATTTCTTGCGCTTCGGCGTTCCCCGCTCGATGGGCATGCTCGTGCAGGCGCCGGTTTACAGCTTCTTTATTTGGATCGCCATGACCGAAGCCCCTGATCCGGGTTACTGGCTCTTGGTCTATCCGGCGGCCATCGCTCTGATTACCTGGCCGCGTTTCCCCCGGGAAGTCGTCCCCGGATTTCTGGATGGGATGAAGAAGGTCCTCCAACGCTTTCATTGACAAACATACTTACCCTGTTTTGTTCCTTGCTGATTTGTTAACCCGGTTCTTACGCCAACGCCCCACATCCATGGTATAAAGCCCGTTTGATTGTCAATTTCAAACGGAGCTTTTCGTTGGCTTTCACTCAAAAAGTTTTTTATCCTACAAATCTGCCATTAATGGACTCACCATGGCTTTCTTCCCTCAAAGTGTTTGGTAGAAAAATCTTTCAGTTCCCCCTCTTGAAACAACTCAAACCCTGGATCGTGCGAACCCTCTCACTCACGCTGCCACCAGCACGCCTCATCGGGCAGCACTACCCCAAAAAAGGTGGGGCGCCGCAAAAAGAATACCTCACCGTATTAAGCGCCAACCTGTGGCACGATTGGCCCCTCCACCGCCGGATGCTCGATCGTTTGAAGTCCTTCGTTCGGATGGCAGAAGAGAAAACAGCCGATATTATCCTTTTGCAGGAAGTTGCCCGAATCCCGGGGATTCGGGTGGACGAGTGGTTAGCCCATAAGTTAGGAATGGCTTATTTCTACATTCGCGCCAATGGGGATGAGGAGGCCATCGACTTCGAAGAAGGGTTGGCGATCCTCAGCCGTTTCCCCCTCACCGATCCCCAAGTAAAGGAATTGGGCAAACCCATCAACCGTTTCACACATCGGATGGCGCTCAGCGTCCATCTCGAGACGCCCTTTGGGGAACTACGGGCATTCTGCACGCATCTAGGGCTAGGTCAGTGGCAAAACAGAAAACAATTGAAGCATTTACGGCAGTGGGTAAATACCACTACCCAAAAGGAAACTGTCTTGATCGGTGGGGATTTCAACGCCCGCGAGACCTCCGCACAAATCATCGAAACCAAGGATTCCTGGCTGGATACTTTCCGCTGTTTGCACCCAGGCAAGGACGGCACCACCCACGAACTCAAGATTCCCGGTGGAAGGATAGTGCGCCGAGCGCGTCTGGATTACATTTTTCTCCGACCTAAAGGACAACATTGGCAGGTCTTGCAAGCCGCTCACCTCCAACCCGAAAACGTCCCCCTCTCCGACCATCATGTCGTGCTGGCGAGGATCAAACCTGTCCCCTGTGAATAATTTCGCCAAATTATGGCGGCATCGGCATAACTCTAAGACGGATTCTCTGCTTGGTTCCAAATTTTTAGGTACACTATAGGGACAGGTTTAGAAACCTGTCCCTACACCATGTATAAATAAAGGGGAGGGTCTATGGAAACAGAGTTTCCTCACCCTCCCTTACAATATGAGCTTATTAGGGGTCTAATTCGAAAAATCGAAGGCCGGGAGATAATCGGAGGTCGAGGTGCCGATTTGGATGCTTGCCCAACTGAAGCTACCCATCCGCAGGTCCCACGAACCGGTGCTGCCGCTGATGTAGATGAAGCGGTTCTCGTCGATCCATTCCATATCCCGGGCAGGTGGGTGATCGGCCAACGGCCACACGCCATCCCCAACCTGAGCAACCTTATATTCCTGATCTTCCGTATAGACGAACCAGTTCGAATCCGGCGACCAGCTCACGAAGCGCAGGTTGCCTGTGGCGAAGACCACGTCGCTGGCCCCGTTCAGTTCGGCGATGTGTAAGTCCCAGGTGTTGTCCTGGGGTATGCCTACTCGTTGGGCATAAGCGACCATGCTCATGTCGGTGGAGATGAGTGAGTCGGAATCGAACAAGGCCAAGTCGGTGGTATAGGTTCCTAGAGAGGTGGACGGCGTACCGTCTGTGGGGATGTTCCATATAGTCATGGAAGCGTTACGCGCCATGGGATCTTCCGAGGGGATCACCACGCTGAGTTGGCTGCTATCCGACCACCAACGCGGCAGCGAGTACCACTGGTATTCGCTGTAGGTGATGACCGCCGGGTAGGTCAAAACGTCGTCCCGACGGTTGCTGCCATCAACGTCGATGAGGCTGATGTTTGTTGGAGTGGTCAGGGCAATCTGGCTTCCGTCTGGCGAGTAGTAGAACATCCCCGCCTGGCCGACATCCAAAAATGTGGACAATACCCCTGTATCGGCATCGAGTAAACGCAGGTCGTCCTGGAGGATCAATCCAGGCCCTTCGAAGGTCAGGCGGGTGTTGAAGGCCAGCGTGTGCGTACCGGGGATGAAGGCCAACTGGCTGGGCGCCGCCCCCAGAGCAGTCGGATGGGTGTTGAAGGCGTTCATGGTGGGGGCATCCACGAGCTGCTGTACCGAACTCCCGTCAGTCTGGGCCGCCCACAATCCGGTGAACTGCCAATCCGTTGAGGAGGTGGTGAAAGCGACCACATGCCCATCATCTGAGAGGATCAGTTTCTCGACCCGGTCTCCGGTATAGAGAGTGGTCTGACCCACCCCATCCGTCCACAGCTTGAGGTTGTTCCCGTCGTTGAAAGCAATTCGCAAGACGCCGGGGGCGATTGGTGGTTGAGTCGCTCCGGGTGGTGCCTGGGTCTCCGGTGGGCTTCCCTGAGCATCCGCTGTCTGGGTGGCCGACACACTTGTGGCGACAGCATCCTCATCGGGTGCTTGGGTTGCCGTGTTGTCGTTAAAAGGGCCGCAAGCCAGGGCGGTGAGGAATACAACGATAATAAGTAGAAATAGTTTGTCTCTTGATTTCATCAATAATTCTCCATTCTGTTGGTCTTTCGAGAATGCCAATTGTACCATCTTGGCTTCGCTGATATACTTGGCGAAGTTTCCTATTTTACAAAGGATGATATATGCCTTTCATTGGCGAATTGGCTGCCGTTGCCACGTCTATATGTTTCTCCATCGGCCCCACTTATTTCACCATCGCCGGCCATCTCGTCGGGTCCGTGGTGGTCAACCGCACCCGTTTGGTGGTGGCCTTCATCTACCTTACTATTGCCCATACGATCCTCTATGGTATACCCCTTCCTTTCGATGCGGAACCAGACCGCTGGTTTTGGTTATCCCTCTCTGGTGTGGTCGGCTTCGTCCTCGGCGATGCCGCCCTCTTCCAGGCTTTCATCACTATCGGCACCCGCCTGACCATGTTGGTCTTTGCCATTTCCCCTGTCATCAGCGCCTTACTCGCCTGGTTTTTCCTGGAAGAGACACTCACGCCGCTCCAAATACTCGGTATGGCAATTACCCTTAGCGGGGTCGCCTGGGTGGTGGCCGAGAGAGAGAACCGGGACAAGGAAACGCTATCCAAACGAGACTATGGGTGGGGATTGTTCCTAGGGATGATTGCTGCCGCCGGACAGGCCGGGGGAATATTCACTGCCAAACTGGGCTTGTATGGCGATTTCCCCGCACTTTCAGGGCAGATCATCCGCATGTTGGCAGCCATGGTCGCCATCTGGCTGATGGCACTGGTCAGCCGCCAGGTTAAAGCCACTGTAGAAAAGTTCTTCAGCCAACCGAAGGCAGTTAGATATATCTTGTTGGCCTCTTTCATCGGCCCGGCTGTCGGAGTGTGGTTTTCGCTGGTGTCTATCCAGCACACCAGTTTGGGTGTTGCCAGTACCCTGATGGCCCTGCCGCCGGTCTTCCTCATTCCCATCGGCTACTTCGTCTTCAAAGAACGCATCAGCCTGCGGGCGATCGTAGGGACTCTCGTAACCATGGGAGGTGTGGCAGTGTTATTCCTGGCGTAAATGGATTTCCCTAAACCAGGAGTAATTTCGACCATTCTTATACGAATTTTAACAAATCTACTCCGATTTGCGGTATCATATAGAAGCTTTGATATCAATACCGGTTTCAAGTTCACTTGTTCCCGAAACGAGGGAGCAGAGGATACATCAAAGGAATGGGGGGCATCCATTCGTAAACCTAGATTCAACTCACCAACAAAAGTTAAACCCCCTTAAACCCTACTTAAGGAGATAAATGTATGGCCGTAAAAGGTTGGATAGAAGTCAGCGATGACCATTGCAAAGGTTGTGGCTTATGTGTCAGCGCTTGCCCGCAAGAAGTCCTGGCATTGGATATGGCCCGGCTGACGCCCAAAGGCTACCATCCCGTTCATCTGGTTGCCGAAGGCTGTACCGGATGCGCCATCTGCGCGGTCGTGTGCCCAGATGCTGCCCTGACCGTATACCGGGAAGCCAAGAAGAAACAGCCCGCCAAAGCGAAAGCGGCAACGTAGGAGGGATATCGTGGTAAAAGAATTATTGAAAGGTAACCATGCGTTCGCAGAAGCCGCAGTACGGGCTGGCTTGGAAGGATTTTTTGGCTACCCGATCACCCCCTCGACCGAATTCTTAGAGTACATGTCGAAACGTATGCCCGAATTGGGGCGCGCCTATGTTCAGGCAGAGAGTGAAGTAGCGGCTATTAACATGGTCTACGGCGCTGCCTGCACCGGCAAACGCGTCATGACCGCCTCCTCCAGCCCGGGCATCAGCCTGATGATGGAAGGGATGTCTTACATCGCCGGCACCGAAGTCCCGGCAGTCATCGTCAACGTCATCCGCGGGGGGCCCGGTCTGGGCAACATCGCACCCTCCCAGGGCGATTACAACCAGATGGTCAAAGGCGGTGGGCATGGGGATTATTTCCCCATCGTGCTGGCGCCTGCCAGCGTACAGGAAGCCATCGATTATATCGGCCTGGCATTCGACCTGGCGGAGAAATACCGCTCCCTCACCTTTGTCGTCGTTGACGGCAACATCGGCCAGATGATGGAACCCGCTGAACTGCCCCCCATGCGGGAACTTCCCAAAGAACCACCGAAGTGGGCAGTTTCTGGGGCGAAGGGGCGTGAACCAAATACATTATCCTCAATCTACATCAACCCAGTTGAAGAAGAAGTCACCAATATTAGGTTATATAAACGCTGGTTGAAGGTCGAGGCCAACGAAGTACGCTACAAAACCCTCCATATGGATGATGCAGAGATCGCCATCATCGCTTTTGGTACGGCGGGACGGGTGGCCTCTTCGGCGGTGAGGACGGCGCGGGAAGAAGGCATCAAAGTCGGCTTGTTCCGACCGGTTACCCTGGCGCCCTTCCCCTCCCAACAGATCGAAGAGATCGCTGGCAAGGCCAAATCGATTCTCGTCGTCGAGATGAACACCGGCATGATGCTCGACGACGTCAAGCTGGCGGTCAAGGGGCGGATACCGGTTGAGTTCTACGGACGTCTGGGCGGGGTCACACCCTTTCCCGATGAAATCCTGGATGAGATCCACCGGATTAGCAAAAATCCACCCAAAGAGACACAGCGCCACGAACGAAAAGAATGGATCGAGCGCTTAGAGAAGATCGTTGCAGGAGAGAACCATGGGTATTAAAACAGAAGAAGCTGTATTGGTATATTCACGGCCGGAATCCTTTACCCCTACCCACACGCATTACTGCCCGGGCTGCACGCACGGCGTGGCCCACCGCCTCGTCGCTGAAGTACTCGATGAGATGGGCATCCGTGAAAAGACCATCGGGGTCGCACCGGTAGGCTGTTCGGTGTTCATGTACCGTTATATGAATACCGATTTCGTCGAAGCTGCCCACGGGCGCGCACCCGCCATGGCAACAGGGATCAAACGCATGCTGCCGCAAAACACGGTCTTCACCTACCAGGGAGATGGCGATTTAGCCTCCATCGGCATGGCAGAAATCATGCACGCCGCAGCCCGCGGTGAGAACATCACGGTCATCTTCATCAACAACGCCATTTATGGAATGACAGGCGGGCAAATGGCGCCTACGACCCTCCCCGGCATGAAGACGACTTCCTCTCCTTTGGGCCGCGATGTCGAGTTTATGGGCTATCCCATCCGCATGGCAGAGATATTGTCGAAGATGGATGGGGCTGGCTACATCGTGCGCCGCAGCCTCCACAACCCCACGAACATCCGCCAGGCCAAGAAAGCTATCCGCATGGCTTTCGAGACCCAGGAGCACGGCTTGGGATTCGCAATGGTCGAACTACTTTCGACCTGCCCAACGAACTGGAAGATGTCTCCCCAAGAAGCATTGGGCTTCGTGGAAGAGCAGATGATACCGGTCTACCCAATCGACGATTTCAAAGTCCATCCCGAAATGGCGAAACTGAAAGTATAAGGAGGCACTTGAATGGAAACCAGCATCATATTCTCTGGTTTTGGCGGGCAGGGCGCTCTCTTCGCCGGGCAGGTGCTTACTTATGGAGCCATGGACGAGGGCAAGAACACCACCTGGATTCCCTCGTACGGCCCGGAAATGCGCGGCGGTACGGCTCGCTGCACGGTTATCATATCCGATGAAGACATCGGCTCACCGCTGGTCCTCAGGCCGGACATCGCCGTGGTTCTCAACCTCCCCTCGTTGGATTTTCTAGAGCCGCTGCTGAAACCAGGCGGCTTGATGATTGCCAATCAATCTCTCATCGACCGCGATCTTGAACGGGACGACTTCACGAGTGTGTTTGTACCCGCACAGGAAATGGCCGAGGAGATCGGCGAAAGGCGCATGCTCAATATGGTCATGCTTGGTGCCATGCTGGAGGTGATTCCCGTCATCCCCATGGAAGCAGCCAAGAAAGCCCTGGGCGATCATATCGCTGAACGCCATAAACACACCTTGCCGATGAACTACGAGGCTATGGACAAGGGCGCTGAACTCGCCCGGAAGTTGGTGGCCGAGACAGCTTGAGTTTACACACCTGATTACGAATCGAGCCTCATAGCTTTGAACTATGGGGCTTTTTTTCTGCCCAAAAAACTAGTCTTTCAATCACCAGGGTATACCACTCATTTTCGGGGGGGTTGAACGCTGTTGGATTCTAGGGTATATTGTGTGCCGGAGGAATCGACAAAACACATGAATGAAGAATATAAGATCGTTTACACGGATGAACCCGCCTGGTCTGTCATCGGCGGAGGCATTCACAATTTCAATATCGAGCAGGCTGGCGATGGTGGGGATAAAGGCCTGTGTTTTGTGCTTCAAGGTCCCGACCAGAAAATCGTCGGTGGCTTGATTGGCGAGACCCATTGGGATTGGTTCTACATTAACCTCATGTGGATAAAAGAAGAGTTGCGCGGCCAGGGGCACGGGAAACGCCTCTTGACCCTCGCCGAAGACGAAGCCCGTCAGCGCGGCGCAAAGAACGCCTACTTAGACACCTTCAGCTTTCAGGCACCTGGCTTCTATAAAAAATTTGGCTATCAGGTCTTCGGCGAACTACCGGATTTCCCCACAGGCCACCAGCGTTACTACCTTAAAAAAGTATTATAAGAAGGGTCCACGGGGAGAACAATACAAGTTCTCCCCATAAACTGTATAAATTAATACTGAGGGCTGTTTGTTGCTTGGGAAGTGGAAAAGAGAGCAGATCGCACCTCGTTTTCTTTGTATAATTAACCAAATGAGGTTCTTTCCAACTTATCCACCACCCACTCCCCCTAGACTCCAGAACAGGTTTGAAGATGAAATATCCCATACTAGAGTACGATCCAAACCGAGAAGCATTTATCGAACCTTCAAAAGTCATCGAATCCCGCGATGTCCCCGAACACTGCGTGATATGTTTTTTCCACGAAGTCATTGAAAAAGTTGTCAGGGAGCATAAAGCAAAAATACTCGTAGAAAATGTATGGGAAGACGGTCCTCACCCGTTCTACGAAATCGAACATCGAGGCAAGCGCCTGGCTTTCTTCCATCCGGGGATTGGTTCGGCCATGTCTACAGCCCTCTTTGAGGAAGTTATCGCCTTTGGAGTGAAGAAGTTCATCGCTGGCGGCGGTTGCGGCGTGTTGGAAAAGGATATCGCTGTCGGGAATTTGATCGTCGTGTCAGCGGCCGTACGTGATGAAGGGGCTTCTTATCATTACCTACCGCCCAGCCGTGAGGTCACCGCACAAGCGGGAGTCGTCGATGCGATTGAAGAAACCTTACAGGCGCAGAATATCCCCTATCGGGTGGGGAAAGCCTGGACGACCGATGCGCCTTACCGTGAGACACCCAAGAAAATCGCCAAAAGGCGGGAGGAAGGCTGCCTGGTCGTCGAGATGGAAGCGGCGGGGTTGATGGCGGTCGCCCAGTTCCGCGACGTCCTCTTCGGCCAAATCTTATACGGCGGGGACAGCTTGGGCGGCGATACCTGGGACAGGAGGGGGTGGCGGTCCAGGGATGATGTTCGCGAGAATTTATTTTGGCTGTGCGCGGATGCGTGCCTGTCATTGTAAGGTTAACAACACGAGGTAACCCTCTATGCCCTATATAAACAATGACGGTATAAAAATCCACTATCAGGTAGAAGGGGATGGACCGCCGGTCGTGCTGCACCACTGGTCGTTCGGCACGCTCGACGATTGGTATGACTACGGCTATGTGGACGACCTGAAAAAGGATTACCAACTGGTCATATTGGATGCTCGCGGTCACGGTAAGAGCGATAAACCGCACGACTCGGAGTCATACCGGCTCGAGTACCGGGTGAGCGACGTCACCGCTATCCTGGATGACCTTGGGATCGCCAGCGCCCATTTTTACGGATATTCGATGGGTGGATGGATCGGGTTTGGGGCGGCGAAGTACGTCCCAGACCGCTTCCGGAGTCTCATCATCGGCGGACAGCACCCCTACGCGCAAGACCTGCAGCTCCTGCGCGACATCGTTCGAAACGGGATCGACAACGGGCACGAGGTTTTCGTCGAAACCTGGGAAAGGGAATCCTGGATACTGACGAGTGAGCAGAGAGCGCGTTTGATGCAGTTCGATTTCGGTGCACTCATGGCAGTGGCGCAGGATCGGGAGAGCCTGGAAGACGTTTTGCCAACGATGACCATGCCGTGTATGTTGATCGTTGGCGAGAAAGACAGCGTGTATTCTTTGGCGAAGAAGTGTTTTCCAAAAATCCCTAATGGGGAGTTCGTCACTATTGTAGGCATGGACCATTTCGGTGGATTCAAACGCAGTGAGTTGGCACTTCCCCATATCAGGCGTTTTCTTAGTGAACATAATCAAGAGAGCGCGTCGACCTTATCACGCTTGCAACAAGACGATATTAGTTTGGAGTAAACGATGAAATACCACCATCTCGGCATCCCAACCGATGAACCAAGGGAAGATGAAGAATATCTCCCTGAGTTCAAGATGTACGTTTCCGGCTATGGAAACAGTCCCTACAACATCGAGTGGATGCGGTTCGAACCTGACTGCCCCCTGCCTGAACTGGTGAAGACCTTCCCTCACATTGCATTCGAAGTCGATGATCTTGCCGAAGCAATCAAAGGAAAAGAGGTCCTCATCGAGCCGAACAGCCCCTCGGAAGGGATCATGGTCGCCTTCATCGTAGATAACGGCGCCCCGGTCGAGTTGCTGGAAATCCGCGAAGAAGGGAGATAAAGGAGACCGGCAATGAAAACGTCTAAAATTTTAGCGCTGACCGCCATGATGGTCATACTATTCCTCAACGCTTGCAGTCCAGATACAAGCCGCACCGCAGAGCTGCTGTCCGGTACCGGCGTGTCGTCCCCACCCGGCGGCACAACTGCGACAGCCCCAAATCCCGCAGGCGGGAATGAGGCTGTGGTTCTGCTGCGAACGCTCAGCGGCCACAGCCGAAGGGTGATGCGGGTGTTATTTTCCCCCGACGGTGCATTGATCGCCTCGTCCGGCGAAGATAAGAAGATCAAATTGTGGGACGTTAAAACGGGGGAAGAAATCCATACCTTCGCCATGACGAATATCGACATGATGGATATCGCTTTTTCACCGAATGGAGGTACCCTGGCATCGGGCGAAGCCCTATGGGACGTGGAAAGCAAACAGGAACTCCACACACTCGAGCGCAGCAACCAACTCCCTGCTTCGGTCGCCTTCTCCCCGGACGGCTCCATCATCGCCGTGGCCCTTTTCGAGCACCCGATCGAATTTTGGGATGTGGACAGCGGGCAGGTGGTGCGTACCTTTCAGAAATTGTCGGATAACAGAGCGGTTCGCATCGAGTTCTCACCAGACGGCACGCTGCTGGCCGCGGGCGTCAAAGATGGTACGGTAAAGCTTTTGGATATTGAGAGCGGAGAGGTTGTCGATAGTCTTGGCTACAGCGGTGAAAGCGACATCCACGACCTGGCTTTTTCACCGGACGGCAGACTGATAGCAGCCGTTGGCAGGACGCCCGTCGTGCAGCTGTGGGATGTGGCAAGTGGAGAACTGGTCAATACTTTCAGGCTTCGATATCCGGCGATGGGGGTGGCCTTTTCCCCGGACGGTACCACCCTGGCCTCGACGGGCGGGGAGGAACACGCCGTTCGGTTGTGGGACATCGCCAGTGGAAAACTCTTGCACACTTTGCCGCACGAGGATCAATTGATGCGCGTAGCTTTCTCGCCCGATAGGAAATTCCTGGCAGCCGGATGTCATGACTCTCAAATCTATTTATGGGAGATTTCAGCGGAGCCGTAGACAGGGGGAGTAGATTTAACGCTCGAGGGGCAACGCTCAAAGATGATGCGCTTTTTATCGTCTATTGTATAATTTCCCTCATTGAACGGTTTATGAATATTTCATACAAGGAGGCTTTATAATGAACACATTTCTTCGTATCCTTATTGGGTTTTTCATTATCGCCCACGGTTTGGTCCACCCGCTCTTAGCCGTCATCCCCGATGATAAGGTGGAAGACGCCCCGGCAGGCAGCATGTGGACTAAATCCTGGCTGTTCGGGGAAGGGACCGCCGCCAAGACCCTGCTTTACGTTTTTACAGGTATAGCGGCATTTCTTCTCTTGCTGGCCGGGTTGAGTTTTATTGGTTTCATCGTGCCGCAGGCCTGGTGGCACACCCTGTGGATCATCGGGGCAGGTGTTTCTTCTTTGGTGCTGGTCGTATTCTGGCACCCCCGCTTTTACTGGGGACTGATCATCAATGCGGTCATTTTGGGATTGGCCCTCTTCACTTCCTTTTCACCGGAATGAATTTCATATTGGCATTGATTTTTAATTGAATTGAGTTGACAGCCAAACGCTAAATAAAAACACGAAGGAGAAGTTTCTCCTTCGTGTTTTGGTGTCTTTGTGGTAAAAAAAGCCCCTGACAGATGTTGGGGGCTTGTAAGAAATTAGGGGATCGTTATTCCTCTGGCGGCGTTGTTTTCGCTGTTGATTTTGTGGTTGTCTTAGGTGCTGATTTTGTCTTGGTTTTCGTCTTTGCTTTTGTAGTCGTCTTTGGTTTGGGTGTTGCTTCCACCACTTCGATCTCGCCATCCAACGGCTCTTCGGGCACGACCAGCATCATGACGAAATAAGCCAGAACGCCGGTGCCGCCGATAAAGATGCTGAACACGAATAATAAACGGATAACGGTCGGGTCGATCCCCAGGAATTCACCTAATCCATAAGCCACACCGGCGATCATCCGGTTGTCGCGCGAACGGTACAGGCGGTTATATTCACTCATTACACACTCCTTTGTGAGAGTTTATTTTCATATAGACTTCACTTCCTTATACGTATTCCGCCTGAAAAGGTTGCGCTGGATGGCATGGAATTATGTTATGATTTGCTCAAAAAAAGGAAGGATGAGATGGCCAAAAAGAGTTTAGGTCACACAGAACTGCAATGGACCTGTCCCAGATGCGAGACCATCAACCCGGGATTGGTGAAGGTTTGTGAAGGTTGCGGCGCTCCCCAACCGGAGGACGTGGAATTCCACCAACCCGAACGCCAGGAATTGATCACCGACAAAGAAAAACTCGTCAAAGCCAAAGCTGGGCCCGACATCCACTGCGCCTACTGCGGCACGCGCAACCCTGCCGGGGCAACGCATTGTTCACAATGCAAGGCCGACCTGACGCAAGGTACAAAAAGGAAAGCCGGGCGTGTGGTCGGGGCTTTCAAATCCGGCCCGGCCCAGAAGATCGCCTGCCCCCACTGCGGCGCCGAGAATCTGGAGACAAACAAACGCTGCACCCAATGCGGGGGCAGCCTTAAGCAGAAACGAGAAGCAAAGAAAGCCGCATCTCAGCCGCAGGCAGCAAAACCCAAACTATCCACGGGGGGGATGATCGGCATTGGGGCAGCCTTATTGCTTGTCTGTGCGGCAGTGTACTTCCTCTTTATTAAAACAACCACCGTCAGCGGGGATGTCCGATCAGTTGGATGGGAGCGCTCCATCCCCATCCTGGAGTTCTTACCTGTAGAACACGAAGACTGGTGGGACGAAGTTCCCAACGACGGCGAGATTGTTTCCTGCGATTCTCGGGAGCGTGAGGTAGTCAGCGAACCGGTGCCTAATTCCGAGGAAGTCTGCGGAGAGCCTTACACGGTGGATACCGGCGGTGGTGCAGCCGAGGTCGTGCAGGACTGCGAATACCACGTCTACGACGATTACTGCACTTATACGGTCCTGGAGTGGGCGCCGGTGGATACGGTCACACTCTCCGGCAGCGACCTCTCTCCGGTGTGGCCTTCTCCTTCCATCACGGTTGAACAGCAATTGGGTGAACCAAGCGAGAGCTACACGATTGTGTTTAGTGCAGACGGCAAGACCTACACCTACGAGACCGACGACGTGGACCTCTTCATGCAGGCAGAAATCGGCAGCGTCTGGAATCTCCAGGTAAACACCCTTGGGGCGGTACAATCGATCGGAAAATAAATTCCATATTCAATACATACATAAAAAATCCCGCTTATCAGGCGGGATTTTTTTATAACATTTATATTCTTATTACTATTTTCTATACTCGCCGATGACATCAATCTTGCCAACGATATTTCTATTCAATTCATCAAGATCATTCGCAGGAATCCACCACTCGGTATGGTGGGAAGCACCCACTCGATGGATTTCATATCTTGATATGAAAGATTTTCTAACTTCAAATTTCGTTACATACCCTACGCTCGAATCTTTCGCGTTCCACTTAATGGCGATTTCTTTGGCGTATTCCTCGTTGGTCACCGGATAGAATATCGGCTGTTCCGGTAAGCGTGGAGGCCATTTTTGGTAGCCGCTTTCTTCGATGAGTTTTAACTCATCCGGTCCCGTAGGGCGATAGAGAGTAACAGTTTCATCATTCATCACGAAAGAACAATCATTCTCCTTAAGAACACATTATACGTTATCTCTCAGAAATCCCAAATTACTTAATCATTTTTATACCAATGGGCGTAGATTTATACGATCAATTGAGATCACATACAACATTACCTGCTCACTCCCTGGGGTAAAATAGACTCACACAATCCGTGATACCAAGCATCATTTTCCAAGCCATGTTAAAGACCAGCCACCACGGCCCTGTCTTGCGATTCGAGTCCTCCCGTAACCTCCCCTTGTGGGGGTCGTATTGGACGATCGCCTATTACGTCGACGGTATGATGGTGGATACTGGCTGCGCCCACACAACCGCCCAGCTCGTCAAAGCTTTAGCAGACAAACCCCTCACACGGGTTGTCAACACCCACTCCCACGAAGACCACATCGGCGGGAACGGCCCCTTACAGACGAATAGAGCGGGACTGGAAATTCTCGCTCACCCCCTGGCCCTGCCCGTCCTGGAGAACCCCAAGGAGACCCAACCGCTGCACCCCTACCGGAAGCTTTTCTGGGGTTGGCCCCAACCTTCCGCCGGGAAATCCCTCGCCGATGGTGAGAGGATCGAAACGGAGCATTACACTTTCCAGGTCATCTACACTCCCGGCCACAGCCCCGACCACCTGTGCCTGTACGAACCCGAGCAGGGCTGGCTGTTCAGCGGCGACCTGTTCGTGGGCGGATATGACCGGGCTTTGCGCAAAGAGAGCGACATCTGGGCGATCATCTCATCCCTTAAACTGGTCACCTCCCTACCTGTCGACACACTCTTCCCCGGCAGCGCGCGTGTGCGCCAGCAGCCCGCGGAAGCTCTAGCTGATAAAATCGCCTATCTCGAAGACCTGGGCGGTCGCGTCATCTCCCTCCACCAAAAGGGGTGGCCGCAAAAAGCCATCGTCTGGGAAGTCTGCGGTGGATTCATGCAGGTCGAGGCCATCACCCTGGGGCACTTTTCCCGGCAGCATCTGGTCAGCTCCTATATCGACAATTACACGGGGAAGTAATACCAGAGAAAGAGAAGGGGCGGCCATAAGGGTCGCCCCATAGTTGGCTCAATCACACACTTCAAAAACGACTTGGATTATCTTGATATTTCTATCCCCCAATCACAATTCACCCCCAGACGTGGTCGGCGTTTTCTACCTCATATTCCCGCTTGCACCTGGAACAAACTACCTTCTCTGGAATCTCGATTTCTTTATTTAGATAGTCGCAGTGGGGGCAGGTCCATTCATAGCCGGAGGCGATGAGTTCTACGGTTTCTTCTTCGTCATCTTCAATGTTGAAGTTTTCTTGGTTTGTCATGGTTTTTCTCTTTTTCTCGAAATATCTTGAAGATATAACGGGGCTTGTGCGAGTCTTCGGTCGCTCTCCCCGTTAGGTCTAGCGAGTGATTTTTTTGTAAAGCGCTTGCAGTGAGGGCAAGTCTATTTGTAGGCGAAGGCGATGATATAGATGGTTTCTAATGAGTATGAATTATCTTTTCCAGTCATCATCCCAAGTGTCTTGTACTATTGGCATTATTATCTTTTTGGGATCTCTTTGCTTTTCTCTTTCAATCTCTTCAGCCTGAATTGCTAGTGATAGGTAAATTAATGCTGATCTAGCCAACTTCATTGTACGTAGTGCTTTACTTATAAATTCATTTTTTGAAACTGAAAAAGCTAAATCATCAACTAATCCTTTTGTTATGTTAGCTGTAATATAAGATTCCATTTCATGAACTTTTAAATATTTATGTTCAAGATGATTTCTAATTTTATTTATGTTTTGTGCATCATGTTCAACAAGGTCTTTAAATCCTGGTTTATCCTCAAAAAGGTCTTTACTAAGCCAAAATAAGGCACGTAAAGGTAAATTTTTTTTATTTTCAAATTGAGAGCGGAGAATTCTTTTTTTAGGATCTTTGTACCAAATGTTTCTAAAATTAACTTCTCTTTGAGGGATACCAATTTCCAAATACTCGTTTAGAAAATAAGCGAATTTGTCAAATAGGGAATAGGCTGACCGTAAAGCTAGTTTAACCCTTTCTATAGCAAAAGAGTAAACCGGATAATCTAAAGTGTTGTATAACAAAACATTTTTGTCAGAAAAATGAACTTCTTTTGAATTGATGCCTTCATATAAAAGGTATCTGGCTGAAACAAACTCTTGTTTTATTTGATTGAAGTAACCTTGATAACGTGGACCGACATCTAAAGGAGTCACCATATTTGGGGTAGTTATTATGTCTTGAGCAGATATTGGATATGCTCCAAGGTCATTTAATGGATTTAGGAAAAGTCTATTTTCTAAGCACCATTTTCTATAAGTTTGTTCCTCTGAAGAATCTCCTAGAGAGTAATCTGTTAAATTACATTCGTGGTCAAAAAACTCAGAAGGATAATTCTTTTTCATATCGTTTTTTATTTTCGTAAAAGATTTTTTTGCAGAGGGATGAATCAACTTGTTTGCAGATTGAGTTAGAGCTTTTGTCAAGTATACGTAAGATTGTTTCATAAGCATATTTCGATGACCTGGGTCATAAACTGCCGAAGCATATGTTTGCAATCCCATTCCTTTATTTCCCAACGCCATGCCAAATTCCGAATTGATATCTAATGCTTTATCCCACAATTCAATTGCATCTATAAATCGACCAATTGTATCAATAATATTAGCAAGATTAGTAAGTACCATGCATCTAATTTCAAGAGGCAAGTTTTCAAAACCAGGTTCCATAAGAGAAGACCTAAAATAAAAGATTTCATTTTCAAGTTCTTCTTGTTCCCATTTCCAATGTTCTTTACTGCTTTTGGGAGCTTTTAAAATTCGAATGTTGCCCCAAGCATTTCCAAAATAATAAAATAGAAGGGCTTTTTGTGTTGAGTTTAGTTGTCTTTCACTGAGTTCATTAGCAAAGGCAAGAGACTTACTTAAACCCTCATTTTCCTGTAAATCAAAAGAAAAATCGATTAAAAGGGCTAAATGGTCAAATGCCTCCTTTGTGTAAACATTCTCATAGGAAGAAAGAGAAATTAGTTCTTCGTAAACTTTTCTGCGAATTTTTTTCTTTGCGCACATCTTGTCTCCCTGTTAACTCCCCCCTCAATCATACCCCAACTCCTTAATATTCTCCTCCGCCGTCTTTTTCTTCCCACCCTTCTTCTTCCCCAGCAGTTCATCCCAGAAGGTCTCGTCGTAGCGGCGGGAGCGCACGGGGAGGGGCATGGGCACCCCCCAGCCCATCAGCATGACCTCTTCCTTGGGCTGCAAGCGAGCGAGCATGCCCCGCAGGGCTTCGCGCCCGGCCAGGCCGGAGAGGGTGGCGCGGATGTCGTCCTCGTCGCCCAACCAGCCGGAGATGCGCGTCCCCAACTGAGACATGACCTCGTCGTAAATTTGTGAGGGGCGCTGGTCGATGATGAGGAGGGTGACGTAGTATTTGCGCAGTTCACGGGCAATCGTGCTGAAGGTCGTTTGGGCGGCCATCTCGCGGTTGAGCAGCTTGTGGGCTTCCTCGACCACGATGACCAGGGGCCGCGGCTCGCCTTCCCCGGTCGTGCGGAATTTGTTGGTCATGTCCTCCCATTCCTGTTTGATCTTGCGGGTGAGGATGTTGCTCACCAGCATGTAGTCCAGGTCGCTCTCATGCTTGCCAAAAGACAGCACCACGTGCTGCCCGGCTTTCAGGGCTTTGACGATCTCGGAGATCCCATCGGCGGCAGGCTCGTCGACGATGTAGTCCAGGTTGAACACCCGGCGCAGCTTGTTGTGCAGGCCTTCCGCGGCCATCACGTTGGTCCCTACGCCGTTGGCCCAAAAAGCCACGCTCTCAGGTGAGGGGATTTTCTTGCCGTCCTCACCCTCTTCCGTCGCCCCGACCTTCATCTCGCGGAAGACCCGGTACCAGTCTTTGCGCCCGAATGAGGAGGCCAGGGCTTCCAGGGTGACGGGCGTGGTCTCGCGCAGGTTCAGCTCGCGGGTGAGCATCTCGATGTCTTCCGGCTGGATGTCGTGGGAGGGGATCTCCAGGTTGAAATCCGGGGTCAGGCCGCGGATCTGCGCCCCAGCGCCCAAACCGACGACCCGCACTTTGGCGGGGAACTTGGTCTTCAGGCCGGTGACCAGTTCCTGGGTGTCGGAGGCGGTGTCGTCGAAGCCGTATTCGTTGTGCATGTCATAGACCAGCACGGAGGCGGCGCCGTAATGCACCAACCCGGCCAGGACCATGCGGGTGAGGAAGGACTTGCCTGTGCCGGTGGCCCCAAACACGCCGGATGAACGCTGCACGAACTTCTCCATGTCGATCACAATGGGGTGCCCCTGCTCGCGGGTGTAGCCGATGACGAAGTTGCCTTTCTCATCGGCGCTCCCGAAAATCTCTGCGATGTCGCCCGGTTCCGCCAGGCGGACAGGAGAGTGGTGCGGCGGGACAGTCTTGACCGGCAGGGGACGGGGCTGGTCTTTCAAGCCAGCGTCGATGGCCTTGGTCCACTGCTTGTATTCGGGCGTACCCGGCTCGGGGCCGCGCTCCATCATCAGGGCGGGGAGCATCACCAGGTTGGTGTACAGCGTTTGGCCGTGGAGGAGATTGGCGAGATGCGGCGGTAATCGGTTCCCACTTTGTTCGTCGGCGAAGCGGGGATCGGTGGCGCCTAACTGTAAATCCGTCACCAGACCGTAAAACAACCATTCCTTGTCATCGGTTTCGGTCACCAGGAAAGCGCCTTCCTGCACGTCCTTTGCGGGGATGGTCAGCCGAACGTGCAGGCTTTCTTTCAACCCGCCGCCGACGATATATCCGATGAATTTTTGATTGCTGATTGTTGATTGTTGATTGCTCATAATATCTCTCCCTTATCCTACATCTGGAACGGCATCTCCGAGAGCGCCCAACACCGCCATCAGCATGAGGTAATCATCCCGCATGAGGGTGATGAGTTCTTGTGTCGCGTCACGGCTCCATTCGGTATTCCCCCCCTCAACCTGGGCAGCGTTGGCCTGCTGGATGTGCGCAGCCAGCAGTTCGCCCACCGGGATATCCTCGGCGCGCAGCACGTGGCGGAAATAGCCGAAACGTCCGGCGCTGGTGAACTCGACCAGTTCCTTCCCCGTGCACAGGTAGATGACGTCCAGGCTGAGGGCAGGCCGCGGGGGAAGCAAATGCTGGATGGGGCCGTTTTCCCGGTAGCCCACCGTCAAGACACTCATTTCCACCGGCACGTTGCGGTTGACCCGGTTGTCGGCGATGATGGCCTCATCCACGTCTTGGGCGGTGACCAACTGGCGCACAAGCCCATCGTCGTCGATGCGGATGTCGTAGATCAGGCCGTAGATCTGGTAGCCTTCCCCAAGGGGAACGCGCACCATGCCCCCGAAGGAGGGCGCTTCTAGCTGGTTTACCCGGCAGCCCGCGACGAAGCTGGTCGTGTTGGCCCGTAACAATCGTCCGATTTGGATTTCACTCATGTTCCTATCCTCGTCCTTCCAGGTTGGTCTTTATAGAACTGCTTGCCGGATCTGAATCCCGGTTTAAGTCCCCGGTTCCTTAGTTCCAGGGAGATCATCGTATCGACCTGTTCTTTCTCATCCCGTGTCACCACAGCCGTCTCGTGCGCTCTGTGCAGGAGGTAAGGAAAAGGGCGATTTTCGATGGCCTGGCACTGGCTGACCAAAACGGCGTGGAGGTCGTTGAGCAGTTTCTTATCCTCTGCCACCCATGCGGGCACCTCCACCCGCACGAGGTAGGGGGTTTTCTCGTTCAATGACACGTTCAAGTAGAAAAAGTGTAAGACCAACTCATCTTTATAGGGATTTGCAGAGGGGGATTGGATGCCGAATAAAGCCGTGCGTTCGCCTGGGTCGAGTTTACGCTCGAACAGAGTCGTGTCGAAGATCCCCAACAGCCAGGGCTTTTTCCCGGCTTCCTTCATTTCGTTTTCCGGCAAGGCGGCCAGCTCCAGCAAACGGATGACCAGGGTCGAACGAGGTTTATCGACGTAACCCGCCGTGATTGCGCCCATCTTGCGCAGTTTCGACAGCGCCATCAGATACCGCTCGAAGCGCAGGGAGTCTTTCAACTCCCGAAGCCCCCATAACTCGACTGGCCCATCGGTGAAGGTAATGACCGGACCCTCAACCTTTTCGGCCAGGTCAGCCAGGAACTCGCGCTCACGTTGATCCCGCATCAATGCCACCATTCTATCGGTGATTGTTCCCACTCCGGCGTATAAATCCTCTTCGAAAAGCAGTTGGCTCTCAACGATTTCTTCCGGTGCCTCACCTTTACCAAATTTCAACCGGATCGCCCCCACATTCACCAGGCAGTATTCCAGCGCCCAGTGACGGTTGGGGTTGATCTGGGAGCCATCGGCAGCGATGATGGTGACCTCATCTGGTAAGGGGGGCAGCGGGAAGGTGTCGGTAAAGGCTTCATCGGTGGGGATGGCACAGCGCAGGTTCTTGTTCAAATTGGCGGCGCGATCGACTTTATCCCGAAGGTAATCCAGATCGAGCGCGTATTTCGACAGCAGTTTCTCCGCCGTATCTCTCAGGTTGCGGAGTTCTTCTGCCCGACCGGGGGCTTTGTCGGCGAGTGTGATGATTTGCTGTCGTACTTGTTGAAAGTCTAAGGCCATATTCCTATCCTTCCAAGCGGGTTCATTACTATGATAGTAGCGTAATCACCCATAAAAACCATAAATAAATTTCACGCTTTGGGTGATTACTCAATTATACCGGAACATATGTTTTGACTATGGATAAAACACTTGGCGATGGAGGAGGTAGAGGATTTCACGATGTGAGGATTCCATCATTGATAGATACAGAGGGAGAGGTATTATTGATCAATACAAGGTCAATGCACTGATAACGCTGTGTGGTATGATGCAGCAGTTTGTGAAAACAATCATTGAGCTGCTGGAAGGAGAAGTGAGTGATAACAAGAACCTATTCGTTTGACATCGGTGAATATAAGGGAGTTGTACTTTACGATTACTCTCACGATCACTCCGCCGAAGATTTGATCATCGATCCTGTCGTTGAAGAACTCGAAAAGGTGATGGATGAGTTCGACTTCATAATCGATGCAATTCCGGTGGGGTACAACAACCTCCTACTCAGGTCAGGAAAACAAAGTATCCTGGTGGATGCAGGGATCGGAAGACCGATTGGCGAATTATGCTTAGGTCTCGAGGAGCTGGCCATCGATCCTGGCGATATCGATTGGGTCGTGATCACCCACTCGGACAGGGACCACATCGGGGGGATATTGGATGAAGAAGGCAAAATCGCCTTCCCAAATGCCCGCTATGTGATGTTGAAGGATTCGTGGGCGCAATGGTCTTCGGAAAAGGGGCGTGTTGAACTGATAAAGCTAAATATGTGGACAGAAGAAAAAATGCAGTTCGCCTGGGAGACTTATTCGAAAATCCAAGACTTGATGCTTTTCGTCGAACCAAAAGAGGAGTTCATCAGTGGGATTCAGTTGATACCGGCGCCGGGCCATCGCTATGACCACAGCGTTGTGAAAGTGACTTCTTCAGGGGAACAGCTGCTGCACATCTCTGACGCCTTAGCGCACCCCTTATTCATGGGAAACACCGATTGGTACTCGACCTATGACGCCAACCCCGCCCAGGCGCTCGAGATAAAAAGAAAGTTGATGGATATGTGCGTGTCCGAAAATTTATTGGTTTTTGGCGCCCATTTCCCCTTCCCTGGTTTGGGATATGTCAAACAGGAGCAGGAACGGTGGGGCTGGCAGCCGGTCGATCCTGCCTAGCGGCTTGCTCCTGCGAATTGGTCTCGATATCAAGTCAAACTCAATTGCGGTTTACTTTTGTAAAACCAACCATCTCAAATTCAACCATCACCCCGGCGCGGTCGGATGCCCACATCTAGATAGTATTTTAAGTAGAAATGTATTCTATACTATCATCTTCACTAAGTTAGCCTGGGCATGATTTATTATTTCTTCGCCATTCGCCACTGAGATCCTTATAGGTCAAACCATCCATAGTATAGCCTTCGATAAACCCTCTCAGACTGACGAATTCCTAATCGGGGTTCTCCTGGAATGCTGGTATACTTCCCCCGATTATGTCGGATATATCAGAGAACGTTCAAAGCAATAAAAATTCCTCGACGTTGAAAAAGATGCTGCCCGGCCTGGTCATCAGTCTCGCTGCCTTGGCCGTCCTCCTCCTGCTGGTCGACCTCGAGGATGTAAAAGAAGCCATCCAGTTGGCAGATTACCGCTACCTCTTCCCCACGGCTGTGGTTTTTTTCATCACGATTGGCGCCCGTTCACTTGGCTGGCGTGCCATCCTCCAGGAAAAAATCAGCTTCACGAAAGCTTTCCTCACGGAGAATGAGGGTTATTTACTCAATAACGTACTTCCTTTTCGGCTTGGGGAAATCGGGCGGGCATTTTTATTGAGCCGTACGACTCCCCTCTCGTTCTGGGAAGTGCTGTCCACTATCATGGTAGAACGCATCTTCGACGTGGGCCTCATGGCTGGTTTCCTGTTGCTTACTGTTCCCTTCGTCATCGGTGCAGATTGGGCCTATGAAGCCGCTGTTATCGCTGGGAGTCTGGTCGTGGCTGGTTTTGTGGCTTTATACGTCATTGCCCGTAACAAAGGGAGGACCGTTACTCTTTTCACCCGCCTCACCAAACCTTGGCCTCGCCTGACCGAATTCGGCCAGGATAAACTCGAGTCATTTCTCGACGGTATATCTGCATTGCGAAGCCTTCCTCGTTTCGGCCGGGTCTTTTTCTGGTTGTTAATCACCTGGATCGCCAACGTCCTATGGTACTACGTTCTCTTGAGAGCTTTCGTCCCAGACGCTCAATTGCTGTGGGCAACCTTCGCCGTGGGTGTGGTCTCATTGGGGGTTGCGGCTCCCTCCACCCCATCTTACATCGGCGTCTATGAGGCCATACAGGTCTCCACTCTGTCATTATTTGGGATCGAAAACTCCACAGCCCTTGCCTATGCGGTCGTCGCCCACTCGACCTATTTCGTCCTTACCGCCATCTTTGGCGGAATTGGGCTGGCGCGAGACGGCCTCAGCCTGGGAGAGATCTTCCAGCAGCTCCGCAACCGCCGTACCTGATGCCTGTCAGATGATTAGAATAAATTCGTTAAGGGTAGTAATGAATCACACGTAGGGATGTCGAAAGGCACTCTTGAAGAACCCTTGTTTCGCATGCGGATACTAATCGTACTCACCTACTACCGCCCGCATTACTCCGGGCTGACGATATATACGGAACGGCTGGCGAAAGCACTGGCGTCCCGCGGCCATCACGTCACCGTGGTGACCTCACAGTTCACCAAAGAATTGCCCTGTGAGGAGGTCGTAGAGGGTGTCCACGTAGTGCGCCTACCGGTCGCCTTCCGAATCAGCAAAGGGGTCGTGATGCCGGGGATGCCCTATCGCGCTCGCCAGGAAGCCCAGCAGGCCGACATCGTCAACTTACACCTGCCCCAACTGGACGCCGCTCCCATCGCCGTGCTCTCCAGGTTGACGGGGAAACCGACCGTCGTCACCTACCACTGCGACCTGCAGCTGCCGACCGGCTTCGTCCACGCCCTGGCAAACCTGGCCTCGAACCTCGCCAACCGCATCTCCGCCTCTTTCGCCAACCTTATCGTGACGAACACCCTCGACTACGCCCAAGAGAGTAATTTCCTCAAACGCTATCTGCATAAAATACAGGTCATCCCGCCGCCGGTAAAACTCGCCCAGGTCGATACGGATTTCATCGAAGAAACCCGGAAAAAGTTCGGTGTCGAACCGGGGCAGAAGGTCATCGGCATGGCCACCCGTCTGGCAGCCGAGAAGGGCGCCGAATACCTGGTTCGAGCACTGCCGGAAGTGCTGGAAAAGTTCCCGCAGGCGCGTGTGCTCTACGCTGGACAGCACGAGAACGTAATGGGCGAGGAGGCTTACGCCGCCGTGCTGGCCCCCCTCATCCAGGAGTTGGGGGATCGCTGGAAGTTCCTCGGCTTGCTCCCCGATGACGAACTGGCCGCTTTCTTCCACATCTGCGACGTCCTGGCTGTGCCGAGTACCAACAGCACCGAATCCTTCAGCATGGTGCAGGTTGAAGCGATGACCTGCGGCACCCCCGCCGTAGCTTCCAATCTACCGGGGATGCGCCAGCCCATCCTCCAGACCGGAATGGGGCTGACCTTCCCGATGGGGGATTCAGACGCCCTCGCCAGCGCACTCACCCAGGTCCTCAACCAACCGCAGGCATACCGGGGTGACGTCCCGGAGATCACCAGGCGGTTTTCACCCGAGACCATCGCTGGGGAATACGAAGCCCTGTTCAAGGAGTTGCTGCCCTGATGCAGGTCAATACTCTTTGCCTCCCCGTCGAGGGAGAGCCGGTTCGGAAGATTCTGCTGGGATTCAAAAAAGTAGGTTTTGGCGAGGGGAAATTCGTGGGTATCGGGGGGACGGTCGAAGCTGGTGAAACGGTCCGGCAGGCCGCTGTTCGCGAGTTGAAAGAAGAAACGAACATTATTGTCCGGGAAAAAGACCTACGTAAAGCTGCTCGCATCTCCTTCACTTTCCCGGCTAGGCCGGAATGGGACCGCTTCGTGTATGTCTTCCTCGTGCGAGATTGGCGAGGAGAACCTCGTGAGAGCCGGGAGATCGAGCCATCCTGGTTCACACGGGAGTCGATCCCTTACCAGAACATGTGGGCGGATGCCGCTCATTGGCTCCCCCTCCTGCTATACGGGAAAGTAATCACGGCGGGGTTCACATTCAATGACGACAACGAGACCCTTCAATCCCAGGTCATCCGGGAAGAAAAGAATTTCCTCTGGTTCCACCTCCAGTCCCTGCCCTACTTCCGCGCCTTGCTGCGTTCTGTAGAAGCCACCTACTACCAGGATTTCCAGCTGCCCTCGCCAGTTCTCGACCTGGGCAGCGGGGATGGGCATTTCGCCAGTTTAGCCTTCGATCGCCCCCTCGACGTGGGCCTGGATCCCTGGTGGGGCCCGCTGAAAGAATCGAAACGCTATCATGCCTACCAGGCCCTGATCCAGGGAAACGGCTTCGAGATGCCCTTCCCGTCAAATTACTTCGCCAGTGCGGTGAGTAATTCGGTATTGGAGCACATCCCCGAGATAGACGAAGTCCTGGTCGAGACCGCCCGGGTACTCAAGCCCGGTGCCCCTTTCCTGTTCTGCTGCCCCAACCCGGGCTATTATGCCGAGTTATCGGTCCCCGCCGTCCTCCGCAGGCTGGGGCTGAAGCGGCTGGGGCAGGCTTATGAAGACTGGTTCGGGCGTATGTCCCGCACCCACCATGCGGATACGCCCGAGGTCTGGGAGGCGCGCCTGGAAAAAGCCGGATTCAAGCTCGAGCGCTGGTGGCATTACTTCTCCCCCGCATCGCTGCGCGCCCTGGAATGGGGGCATTATTTCGGCGGCCCCACACTGCTGCCCAAGAAATTATTCGGAAGATGGATCGTCGCCCCCACCCGGTGGAACCTGTGGCTGACGGAACGTCTAGTACGGCCCTACGCCGGGGACGAGCCTCAGCCCGATGGCACCTATACCTTTTTCGTCGCTCGCAAGGGTTAAGACTTGCACGCGTCATGTGGATGATGTAAGATTTATTCTCGATGCTTAGGATGAAAAAAACAGCCCGATGAATGACCGCGACCCGACCCCCTCCCCTCAAGAAGAACCCAGCGTATTGGATTGGTTCAAAGCTGTCTTATCACGCCGTCCCGTCCCGCCCATCCCCGAGCTTCCCCCTGACTCGGAGTCTGTTACATTCAAACCACCCACACAAAAAGCTGTCGGTATGGATCGAGGAGAAATGATTCCCATGCAGCTTCCCTGGCGTCCTCTCTCTTCGTTGGGATTGCTTCTCTTCGCACAAATCGTTCTCCAACCGCCCGTCAAGAATCCCCTGATCGGTGCATTTTTATTTGTCGCCGCGTTCGGCATGGCGCTGTGGGCTGTCAAGAAAGGGGACCTGTCGCTGCCCCAATATAAAGCACGAACAGAAAAAAATGACGCACTCACCATCCGCGCTATCCCCTTGCTGGTGGGGGTTTTTCTTTCCCTAATTGCTTTCATCTCTTTCGGTAAAGAGCTTTTCTTCATCACGCTTGGCGAGGGCGGATTCACGCCTATGAATGTCCTTTTCTGGGTAGTCGGGATTATTCTCATCATCTGGGCGTTGTGGCTGCCTGATCCGGAAGCGACGCCCTGGTACAAAAAGCTGCTTCCTTTCTTACGACAGGAAGCCTGGCAGCCGCGCATAACCCGCTGGACGGTTCTCTTCGTCCTTGTCCTGGGTATTGTGATTTACTTCCGCGTGAGTCATCTGGGGGCCGTCGCCCCCGAGATGGTCAGTGACCACCTCGAAAAACTCTACGATGTGATGGATGTCTTGAACGGGAAGACGCCCATTTTCTTCCCCCGCAATACGGGCCGGGAAGGGCTCCAGATGTATTTGATCGCCGGGACCATCAAACTTTTCAAGACCGGCATCTCCTTCCTCAGCATGAAAATCGGCACCGTTGCCCTAGGTCTCTTCATGCTGCCTTACATGTACCTGCTGGGGAAAGAGGTCGGTAACCGCTGGACGGGGTTGCTGGCGATGCTGCTGGCCGGGATCGCCTTCTGGCCGAACGTCCTCGCCCGGGTGGGGCTGCGTTTCATCTTGTATCCGGCCTTCACCGCCCCTATCCTCTACCACCTCTTCCGGGGAATTCGCACGGCAAACCGCAATCACTTTATCGCTGCGGGTATTTTCCTCGGGCTGGGCCTGCACGGTTATACGCCCTTCCGCATTGTTCCCTTCCTGGTTATCGTGGCTGTGGGCCTGTACCTGCTCCACGAGCGGTCGGCGCAGGCGCGCATGCGGGGAATTGTCTGGTTGGGGCTTCTCGCCCTGACTGCATTGATCATCTTCCTGCCCCTCTTTCGCTATTGGATGGAGAACCCGGCGACCTTCAACTACCGCCTGTTTTCCAGGATGACGGCCCCTGAAGGTGGGCTCCCCGATCCAGCCTTGCTGGTGTTCCTTAAAAATCTGTGGGGCGGGCTGGTCATGCCCATCTGGTCCGGCGGGAACATCTGGTTGGTGGCCGTCACCAACCAGCCCAATGTAGACCTGGTTTCCGGGGCTATGTACGTCTTGGGCATGGGGTTGCTATTCGTGCGATACATCCAACAAAAGGACTGGCGCGATATCACCCTCCTCCTGACCGTGCCTATCCTCATGCTGCCTTCCACCATGGCATTGGCTTACCCGATGGAAAATCCGGCCCCCAACCGGTCGGGAGGCGCTTTAGTGGTCATCTTCCTCATTGCTGCTATAGCTTTAGAGACCCTTCTCCGGGGAATCAAACAGACGATGGGTGGGATCCCTGGAAAACGGGCAGCTTGGGTCATTGGAGGCTTACTCGTGTTCATCGCCGCCGCCCAGAATCACGGTCTGACCTTCGATAAGTTCAGGGACCAATATCTCGGCAACGCCTGGAACACTTCTGAATTGGGCGCTGTTATCGAGAACTTCACTCGCACTGTCGGGCACCCGGACCGCACCTGGGTGGTGGCCTTCCCCCATTGGGTGGATACCCGCCTGGTGGGGATCAACGCCGGCTACCCCACGAAGGACTACGCCATCTGGCCGGACGAGATCGAGACCACGCTGGACATCCCCGGGCCGAAGTTGTTCCTGGTGAAACCGGAGGACCCTGTTGCCCTGGAAGTCTTGCAGGAAACCTACCCCAACGGGGCATCATCTTTGCATGTATCGGATGTCTTGTATAAAGACTTCTACATTTACTTTGTCCCGGCAGACGAGCCGCTAGTGATCGACCCCATAGGCAACGATGGCTGAACTGACGAACACTCAACCCGAAAAGAAACCGCGCCCCAATTATCACTGGTTGTACGACCTGGGGCTTGTCTTCCTTTTATTGGTGGGGGCTTATTTTCGTCTGGTGGGATTGGATTGGGACGCCGACCAAAACCTTCACCCGGACGAGCGCTTCCTCACCGGCGTGGAGACGGCCCTCGTCCCTGTCGATTCCCTCAGCGATTACTGGGACACGGACACTTCGACCCTCAACCCCCACAACCAGGGATACGGCTTCTTCGTCTACGGTACCCTGCCCATCTTCACCGTGCGCTATGTGGCCGAATGGACAGGGAATGCTGGGTGGGGGGATATAAACCTCGTTGGGCGGCAGTTATCCGCCCTGGTCGACCTCCTCGTAGTGGCGGTCGTCTATTTCGCCGGGACGCACCTCTACGGGCGAAAGGTCGGCCTCCTGGGGGCGGCTTTTTCCACTTTCACCGTTTTACAGATACAGCTGTCGCACTACTTCGCAGTAGACACCTTCCTGACTCTCTTCACCTTCCTCTCTGTATTTTTTGCTATCCGGGTCGCCACAGATGAGGGGAAGCCCGGCGGCCCCCCCTTGAAGATATCTAACTTCGTCTGCTTCGGTATCGTCCTGGGAATGGCTGTGGCCTCAAAGGTCACCACCGTCCCTGTGGCTCTGACCTTGCCCGTAGCCGTTCTGGTGCGTTTCTCCAGGCTGAAACAAGAGGAGCGCTACGAACAGGCATGGTTGGCCTTGGGCTACCTCTCCATGGCTGCCTTTATCAGCATCCTGACCTTCCGGATATTCCAGCCCTACGCCTTCAGCGGGCCGGGCTTCTTTGGGATGCTGCCCAACGAGAAGTGGCTCGAAAACTTGCGTTCCCTGCGCGCCCAGCAGGTCGGAGATGTGGACTGGCCCCCCTCCATCCAGTGGGCGCGCCGTCCCCTGTGGTTCTCATGGCAGAACATGGTGACCTGGGGGATGGGGCTGCCGATGGGCCTTTTAGCCTGGGCAGGCTTCGCCTGGGTTGGCTTCCGTATGCTGCGCAGCAAATGGCAGCGGCATTTCGTGCTGTGGGCCTGGACGGCAGGTTACTTCATCTGGCAGTCTTCCGTTTTCAATCCCACGATGCGCTACGAAATCCCCATCTACCCCCCCTTGGCCATCTTCGCCGCCTGGGCGGTCTTTGCTTTATGGGATTCTTCGAAAAAACTCGTCGAAACGAGACCATGGCTGGGGAAAGTGATGCGGCCAGCCTCCGTCATCCTGGGCGTCGCCGCGCTCGGGGGCACCATCTTGTGGGCTGCGTCCTTCATCCAGATCTACACCCGCCCGGTCACACGCATCGCTGCCTCCGATTGGATCTACCAGAACGTCCCCGGTCCGCTGACCCTCAGCATCGAGTCCGGCGATGGAATATATCATCAACCCCTCTCGTATCCCTATAATTTAGAGATACGCCCCGATTCTCCCTTCACGACGAGTTTCACCGCCAAAGCTGGAGGTACGCTCTCCGAGATCGCCCTCAAATACGCCAACACCCCCGAAGAGACCCGCCACATCTCCCTCGTCGTCATCGACCTCGATTCACCGGAAAATCCCCTGATGTCAACGAGTTCTGTCGTGGATTTTGGGGTTGACCCAACCAACCGGCTCCAGGAGGTCACCTTAACTTCCAATCCGCCGGTGCTCTTCACGCCTGAGATAAATTATGCCCTTCAAATCGACGTTGGCCTCGATGAAGAAGAGGTCTTCCTTCAAGATATAAATTTAAATATCCTCTCGCCAGATGGGGAGGAAACTCACCCGCTGCCCACCGACCAGGACGTGGCCGCCTGTGAGACGCCTTTCGAGAAAGTATTCACCCTGCCAGATATGGCCACCCTCACGGATATCAGCCTGTCGGTGACCATCCAAGAACCCGAGGGGAGGCCAGTCCATCAGACTCTCCAACTGACCTTCAGCGACACGCCCGATTACAGCACGGAACTGGCAAAGTCGAAGGTGACCCTCGACCTTACTCATGGGTCGAGTGAAGGCGGGCGCTTCGCCCTCGATCGTCCTGTCCAGCTCGAAGCCGACCGCGTTTACTACCTGCGGGTGAGTATGGAGACTGAAGGCGGAGTGTTGACCCTGTTGGGTTCGGCCATCCTCGTCGAGGCGCCCTGGGACGATGGGCTGCCCCTCCGCACAGGCGGTTACGATGGTTACGGCGGCATTTACCAGAGCGACCTCAATTTGAACCTCTATGCCGATGACAACCCAGAAAAGCTGGATGATTTCTTGGACTTATTGGAGATCTCGGAATATTTCGCCATCTCCTCCAGCCGCCAGTGGGCCAGCACCACCCGCATCCCGGAGCGCTACCCCCTGAACGTCACCTTTTACCGTCATTTATTGGGCTGCCCGCCAGAGATGACCATCGAGTACTGCTACAACGTCGCCGATGTGGATACCTTCAGCGGAGACCTGGGCTTCGACCTCGTCCAGGTATACCAGTCTGATCCCAACCTGGGCAGCTTCAAGATTAACGACCAGTTCGCCGAAGAAGCCTTCACCGTATACGACCACCCCAAAGTCTTCATCTTCCAGAAGCGTGCCGATTACGACCACGAGAACACGACCGCTATCCTCACTGCCGTCGACCTGGATACAGTTATCCACCTGACGCCCAAAGAGGCGGGCAAATATAAAAGCCTGCTCCTCCCATCTGACAGGCTGGAAGAGCAGCGCGCCGGGGGCACCTGGTCGGAAATCTTCGATGTGGATGCGCTCATCAACCGTTCCCAGTTTGTGGCTGTCGTGGTCTGGTACCTGGCCGTAGCTGTCTTGGGCCTCGCCATGGTGCCTATCCTCCGGCGGGTGCTGCCCGGCTTGTCGGATAAAGGTTACCCGTTGGCGCGCACTGCCGGTATGCTCCTTCTGGCGTATTTCTGCTGGATAGCGGGGTCGGCGAGAATCCCCTTCGATAAACCCTTGATCTGGGCTGTTTATGGCTTCATCCTCCTTCTGGGCCTGTGGCAGGCTTACCGGCAACGAGAGGAACTAAAAGAAGAATGGCGAAAGAAATGGAAATATTTCCTCTCGGTGGAAATCCTCTTCCTGAGCTTCTTCCTCTTGTCTCTCCTTGTCCGCTACTACAACCCCGACCTGTGGCACCCCTTCAAGGGCGGGGAAAAACCCATGGATTTCTCTTATCTCAACGCCGTCTTGAAAAGCACCTCCTTCCCCCCCTACGATCCCTGGTATGCGGACGGCTACATCAATTATTATTATTACGGTTTCGTCTTCGTGGGCGTCCTCGTCAAGATGTTGGGGATCGACCCTGCGGTGGCTTACAACCTCATCATCCCAACCCTCTTCGCTACCTTCAGCATCGGCGCTTTCTCCATCGGGTGGAACCTCGTCCGTGCAGGGAAGGACGAAGCCGCCCGGTCCTCCTGGTGGGTGGGGATCAGTGCCGCTTTGGGTGCCGGAATACTCGGCAACCTGGGGACGCTCCGCATGATTTTCCGCGGCTTCCAGCAGTTGGGGGCCATGGGTGCCTATGATGTTGAAGCTGGCTTCCTGACGAAATGGTCCTGGGCGATTCAGGGCATTATAGAGAATCTCTTTGGCAACGCCCTGCCCTTCAGTTACGGCGACTGGTACTGGCTGCCCAGCCGGGCCATCGCCGCCGTGCCCGGCGAGCCTGAACCGATCACCGAGTTCCCCTGGTTCACCTTCATCTACGCCGACCTGCACGCCCACATGATTGCCCTCCCGATTACGGTGCTGGCCTTGGGGTGGTTGCTGTCGGTTGCCCTGGGCAAGACATGGATCAACAAAGCCAGCCTGTGGCAGGCTGGCGCTATTCTGCTCTTCGGCGCATTGACCATCGGTGCATTGCGCCCCACCAACACCTGGGACTTGCCGACTTATCTCACCCTGGGCGTGGTTGCCGCTACCTATGTGATCCTGCGCTATTTCAAGCCGCCCAGGTGGCGCTGGCTTGATGTCACCGACGAGAATCTGGTGAAGTGGCTGCTTGCTATCGTGGTGTCGGTGTTCCTGATTGTGCTGGCCTATAAAGTCCTCTACCTGCCCTACGACACCTGGTACGACCAGCCCTATACCGACATCCAGCATTGGGCGGGTGGGAAAACCCACACGCAGGATTACCTCACCCATTGGGGATTATTCCTGTTCGTCATCACCTCCTGGCTCCTCTGGGAGACCCGCCAGTGGATGGCAAACACTCCATTGTCCCACCTCCGTAAGCTGGTCCCCCATCGCCCATTCCTCCAGGTATTGGCAATCGCCTTTCTCATCGTCTACATCGGCTTGTTCTTCCTGGGTGTCCGCATCCACTGGCTGGCGCTGCCCCTGGCAGTCTGGGCGGCTGTCTTGCTGATGAAGCCCGGTCTCTCCGAGCCGAAGCGGGTCGTGCTCTTCCTCATCGGTACCTGCCTCTTCTTGACGATGATGGTGGAAGTCATCGTCTTGGCAGGCGACGTCGGCCGCATGAACACCGTCTTCAAGTTCTACCTCCAGGTCTGGGTCATGTTCGCTGTTTGCAGTGCAGCCGCCTTGGGATGGATCGTTCAGGAGATGAAGTTCTGGTCGATGAATTGGCGGGCTGTCTGGCAGGCTGTTCTCATGCTTTTGGTCGGCACCGCAGCTCTCTTCACGGTAACGGGAACGGCGGGGAAGCTGAAAGACCGCATGAACACCGACACCCCCCCCACCCTCGATGGAACCGCCTTCATGCCAACCAGTGAATATATCGATGAAGGCGGTCCTATTCCCCTGGGAGAGGACCTCGAGGCCATCCAATGGCTGCAGCAAAATGTTGAAGGTTCCCCCGTGATCGTCGAGGGACCAGCCCCGCTCTACCATTGGAGCTCCCGCATGACCATCTACACCGGCCTGCCTGGCGTCCTCGGCTGGGATTGGCACCAGATCCAGCAGCGCGGCTTTGTCACCACGTCCCAAATCGGGGAGCGGAGGGATGCCATCATCAAATTCTTCAACACTGTCGACGTATCCTTTGTTGAAGATTTCCTGGCCAAGTACGATGTCTCCTACATCATCCTCGGCACCCTGGAGCGCAACTTCTACCCTGGCCCCGGACTGGAGAAGTTCGATACGCTTGAAGGGGTCCTATGGCGTGAAGTCTACCAGGAGGGGGGCAATACTATCTATCAGGTGATACCGGAGGCTTTGCGCAGTGACTGATGCCTTGATTTTCCCTTCCCTTTCCTGGTACCTGGTCATCTCTCTCCTCGGGTGGGTGGCCTTCCCCCTCATCTACCGTCTCCTACCTGCCCTCCACGACCGCGGCTACGCTTTCAGCCGGGCTTTAGGTCTGTTGGTCTGGGCTTATGCCTTTTGGCTCTTGGGGTCGCTGGGCCTGCTTGCCAACGATCCGAACGGTATCTTCTTTAGTTTGATCATCTTATTGGCCCTGGTCTACTGGGGGTTGAAAAGCACCTCTCCCGGTGAACTGTGGGGCTGGATCAAGGACAACAAGCGGACTATTTTAACGGTTGAAATCCTCTTCGCCGTCGCTTTCATCGGCATCGTCCTCTTGAGAGGTCTCTACCCGGACATCGTTGGCACCGAGAAGCCCATGGAGTTGGCTTTCATCAACGCTATCCTGCTCTCTCCCACCCTGCCCCCCCACGACCCCTGGCTGGCCGGTTACGCCATCTCCTATTACCACTTCGGCTACATCATGGTCTCCATGCTGGCGCAGGTTACCGGCGTGAGTGGGGGCGTGGCCTTCAATCTGGGCATATCTGTGATTTTCGCCATGACCGCGGTCGGGACCTATGGGATCTTGCACAACCTCCTGGCAGCGGTCCAGCCCAGTCAGAAGATAAGCAACGCCCTGTTTGCGCTTCTGGGGCCGCTGTTCGTACTCATCGTCAGCAACGTCGAAGGATTCCTCGAGTACATCCATGGCCTTGGATGGGGCTGGAGTCAGGATGGGGACGGTCAGTGGGTCTCGACTTTCTGGACGAAGCTGGATATCGAGAACCTCGTCAACCCACCCCCTGGCAACACCCTCCCCGGCGAGCACCGTTTCTGGTGGTGGTGGCGCGCTTCCCGCGTCATCCAGGATTACAATTTCATGGGAGCGGATCAGGAAGTCATCGACGAGTTTCCCTTCTTCTCGTATTTCCTCGCCGATCTGCACCCTCACGTCCTGGCGATGCCTTTTCTTTTCCTGGCCCTTGCCCTGATGCTGAACTTCTTTCTATCGAAGAAAGAAGGGCAAATCCGCATATTCAAGTTCGATTTCGGGTTCAGCCGGGAAACTCTCCTCTTCGGCGCTGTCCTCTTTGGGGGGTTGTCCTTCTTGAACATCTGGGACTTCCCCTGGCAGGTGGGATTGTTCGCCGCCGTCTACGTGCTCAAACAGGCGGCGTCGCGCGGTTGGGCTTGGGGGCGTTTGGGTGACTTCCTCGGTGTGGGGATTCTCTTTGGCCTGGTAGGCGGCTTGGCTTACCTGCCCTTCTATATCGGCTTCTCATCCCAAGCGGGCGGCATCCTGCCTAACCTCATCAATCCCTCCAAGGGATCGCAGTTGTGGGTCATGTTCGGTACCCTCTTCGTGCCGCTGTTCTTCTTTATGATATACACCCTCTGCTCCCGAAAAAGACAGCGCTCTTTGGCAAAAGGTCTCGTTACTGGCCTGGCCTTTACGCTCCTTCTCTTCGGCTTCTCCCTCCTCCTGGCATACGTTTTAACAGCCGTGATTCCTCTATTTGGATCCATCAACCCCGACTACGCCACATCAGGCGACCATTTCCTCGGTCTATATGGCGTCGAAAACCTCGCACAACTATTATCGGTTGGTTTTACTCGTCGCGGTGAAGCCCTCACTGGCGTTCTCACCCTTACCCTGCTCATCGGCCTGGTATTGGGTGCCCTCTGGCCGGCGAGAAAAGACGACGAAGAGCATGAATCCGGGAAACAAATCACTCTCTCTCCAAGCGCCACCTTCGTGTTGGTTCTCATACTCTTCGGGGGACTGCTGGTCATCATTCCAGAGTTTGTTTACCTGCGGGACCAGTTTCCCAACCGCATGAACACTGTCTTTAAATTCTATTTCCAGGCCTGGCTGCTGTGGGGGTTGGCTGCCGCTTATGGCACTGCCGTACTTCTGAGTAGACCACGCCGCTCTCCCTGGGTGTGGGTATACAGCCCCATCCTGGTGCTCACCCTCACCATCGGGTTGGCTTATCCCATTATGGCCGTCCAGACTCAGGTAACCAATTTTAGAGCAGTCCCTGAAAACAGCATCCAATTGGACGGCACCACTCACTCCGCTTTCCTCTCAGCAGACGATAGAGCCGCCGTTGCCTGGCTGGCAAATGCGCCCCTCGGCACCCTCGTCGAAGCTGTTGGGGGGAGCTACAGTCAATACGCCCGTATCGCCACCCATAGCGGCCAGCCCAACCTGCTCGGTTGGCCGGGGCACGAGAGCCAGTGGCGCGGTGGCGGGGAAGAAATGGGCACCCGCGCGGGTGACATCGAGCAGTTGTATTCCACCGGCAGTTGGTCCGAGGCCCAACGGATCATCGACCAATACGACATCCGCTATATCTACGTCGGCAGCTTGGAACGCTCCACCTACCAGGTCAACGACGCTAAGTTCATCCGCTACCTGACTCCAGTTTTCCAACAGGGGCAGGTCGCTATTTATAAAGTGCCAGAATTGAGTGGTGAATCGCCATGATGCCCATCTCTCAACTATAATAGGCCAATGAATATGGATAAAAAAGAATTCACAATCGAACACTTTTTATATCTCATCGCCTTCCTCTGCGCCATGGGAATGCGGCTCATCGGCCTGGGAGATTTGCCGTTAAGTGAATATGAAGCCTCCTGGGCCATCCAGGCCTTCCAGGTCTCCCAGGGGGAAGCGCTCTCCATTTCCGGGCAGCCCGCCTATGTGCTCCTCACCGGGTTTTTATTTGCCATCTTCAAAAGCAGCGATGCCGTGGCTCGCTTCCTCCCTGCCCTGGCAGGGTCGCTGGTCATCTGTCTACCCTATGCGCTGCGGGGTCGTTTGGGGAAAATGACTGCTGTCATCTTCGCTTTTGGCCTTGCTTTCGACCCTGGGCTGGTCGCCGTGTCGAGGATCGCCGGAGGTCCCATGCTTGCCCTGGGTTTTGCAGTATTGATGGCAGCCGCCTGGCTCCTCGAGTGGCCGATAGCGGCTGGGATATGTGCCGCCCTCCTCTTCATGTCCGGGTCCTCCTTCTTCACCGGGATTGTGGCGGTTGTTGCCGCCTGGGCCATCTGGTCGTCCACCCTCAAGCAGAACCTCTCCGTTCCTAAAGCTGCCCTCCAACAGGCGGGCATCGCCGCCGGCATAACCTTACTGTTGGCTGGCACACTCCTACTGCGCTTCCCACAGGGTCTATCGGCGTCCTTGTCGGCCTTCCCGGAATATTTCATGGGATGGATAAGCATCGGTGGGGCACCGCTGGGGCAGGTGATTGTCGCGCTCCTTGTTTACCAGGCCTTGGCGGTCATCTTTGGCATTGTGGCGCTATTCCGTATGAGAAAGGATAACTCCCCTATCGTTCGTTTCCTCGCCATCTGGTTCTTCGTCGCCTTTGTTCTGACCTTGGTATACCCTTCCCGTCAGGTGCCCGATCTCATCTGGGCCGTTATCCCCCTCTGGGGGCTGGCCAGCCATGAACTCGCTCGCTACCTGCGGCCGGTTCCTCCTCAGGCTCGGGTTATTCTCTGGGGGCAGGCCATCCTCATCTTTGTCTTCCTGACCTTCTTCGTGCTCAATCTTGCCAACTTAAGCAAAATAGGGGTGGTCACCTTCCCCCCAGATTGGAATATCTTCCACTTCTATGAACTCGACAACACCGCACGCACTTACGTTGTACGAGTAATCGTGGCTTTTGCTGTGCCCATATTTGCAGTTTTTTCTGTCTGGCTGGTGGGCAGTGGATGGCAGCTCAATGAGGCGCGGCCTGGGGCCGTCTTGGGTTTGTGCATCTTCATGGGATTGTATACTTTCTCCTTCGCCTGGAGTGCCGGGCACTTGCCTGACCGGGCTGCGAACGAACTCTGGAACTTCACCCCCGTAGCTGGGTCCGGTCATCTCCTCGAAAAAACCCTGGGGGATCTCTCAGATATGAACACTGGGGACCGTGATGCCCTGGAAGTCGTAACCCAGGTCGAATCCGATTCACTCGCCTGGGCCTTGCGATTTAAACCCAACGTCCGTTATGAAAACCAGTTGGGGCCGGAGGATTTGCCCCCCATGATTATCAACACCAGGATTTCCCTCGATTCCCCCCACATCGTCACTACCTATCGCGGCCAGAGCCTATCCTGGTGGGTACACCGCTATTGGGACGGGGCTCTCCCACCGGACTTTATCCGCTGGCTGCTCTACCGGGAGGGACCGACTTTTTCAGAACCACTCATCTTGTGGGTCAGGACAGACCTTTTCCCGGGAGAATTGCTGATTCCCTCCGGGGATGATACTTCAGCTGGCCTCGAAGAGACCCCCTGATTGGCCCTGGGCAGGAGACAGGCATTCTTATGATAAGTATGATCGCAATTGACGGCCCTGCATCCTCCGGCAAGACCACACTTGGTAAAAAACTTTCCGATGAACTCGGCTTTTTATTTTTCGATACTGGCGTGATGTACCGGGCTGTGACCCTGGCCGCCATCGAAAGAAGCATCCCCATCGAAGACGAAACCTCCGTTACCGCCCTGGCAGAGGAAATCCACATCGATATCCGCCAGCCTTCTATCGGGGATGGACGCCCCAATGATGTCATCGTCGATGGGGTCGACCAGACCTGGGCCATCCGCCAGCCGGAAGTGGAAGCGAATGTATCTGAGGTCTCGGCCTACCAGGGGGTCCGGAAAGCCCTCACGGAAAAACAGCGGGCTATTGGTTTGCGCGGGAACGTTGTCATGGTCGGCCGAGATATCGGTACGGTTGTCTTGCCGGAGGCAGACCTGAAGATTTACCTCGTCGCCTCGATGGAAGAGCGTGCCCGAAGGCGGTATAAAGAGTGTGTCGATCGCGGCGAACCTGTGACCTTCGATACAGTTTTCCAGGCCATGCAACTGCGGGATAAAATCGATTCGACCCGGGAATACGCCCCCCTGCAGAAAGCCAAAGACGCCTTTACCCTCGATTCGGATGACATGGATATCGATCAGGTCTACGCCTTTGCCATTTCTCATATCAAGGGGTTGAACGAAGACCAGGCTTGATCGGAAGCCCCCATCCAGAGAAAATCCCCTTTTTCGAGCCTATTCCCCCCCTTAATCCCTTTTGTTGCTTTTTTCGCCTGATGCTATAATGACGGTGAGTAGTTTGCTGCTCCTGGGTCCCGAGGATGCCAGGAAAATTATCTGTGATGCTGACCAGCTGCTGGCCAATGTCATCCCAGGTAAAAGACGGCCTATATGACATTCGAATCGAGTTTATTTATCTTCGACGGCTATATGAACTTCCCCAACTCGACTCTGGGCTGGGGGATATTTGGCGGATTCTGTCTGCTCTTATTTTATCTCGCCTGGCGCTTCCGTCACTACTCGCCCCCCCGCACGACTGTTCGTTGGCTGCTGTTTATTTCCCTGGTCATACTCACCCCGATCGCCAGCCTACTCAATGTGATTCAGCTCCCCCCAGGCAGTGCTTTACCTCTCCCTGGTACCCCCTTGCTTCCCGAAAGTCCCATGATTGTTCTTTTTTCGGCCCTACCATGGATCCTGGCGGCTGGTTTTTTGGGGACATTCCCCACTGGCTTACTGGCCGGGCTTTCGGGTGGAATCATTGCTTTCTTCAATGGTCATAACCTCTTTATGCCCCTATCCTATGCCCTGGTTGGCATCCTTCTGAGTGCTGCCACCCGCCAGCGATTCCGCACTCCCTTCTACCGGATAATCAGCCGTCCATTCGTCGCCTCCATCGCCTTATCGATCTTGTACGTTTTTCTCTTCGGCTTCACCACCCTTCTCGTCGTTGACGGCACCTTGCCTATCCGTTTGGATTACACCCTCTCTCACATCCTCGGGGCTGCAATAGCTTTTGCTGGTCAGATACTGGTCGGGGCGCTCATTGCAGAGGTCATAGCCATCGGCTGGCCGGGTGCATGGTATAGTGGTAAAAACCTGGAGCCTTCGCCGTCAGAACGCAGCCTGGAGTCTCGTCTGGTGTTTGGCTTGGTTCCCCTTGCATTCGTTTTGGTCGTGATTATGATGGTCGGCGATTGGGTCCTTGCCAACAAGTCGACCCGCACGATGCTGGCAAATCAGATGGAAACCACGGCCATCACCACCGCCAATTCCCTGCCCTTCTTCCTCGAAACCGGTCAGAACCTTATCGCCCAGGTCGCCCAAGACGACCGCCTGATTGATAGCAGCCGGGATGAACTTATCTATACCTTATTGCAGTATCTTAGAAAAGAGCCTTTCTTCAATCAGCTCACCTTGCTGGATGCCGATGGCGAACCCCTCGCTGGATACCCCGACGTTGATTTCGCAATGATCCTCCCCACCCCAGACGAACGCCTGGGGATTGACCTGGCGATGGCAGGGGTCGCATTCCAGCAGTACAGCTTGCCGCCCCGTGGGGACAGCAGCCCCGCTCAACTCGTTTTCATCACCACCGTTCGAAAAAACGATCAGTCGCCGGTTGAAGGTGTCCTCCTGGGCTATACCAGGCTTAATGAAAATCCATTCACCAGACCCATCATCGAGAACCTCCATACCCTTTCCGATTTTCAGGGGATTGGTATGATTGTCGACGAAGAGGGGATGATTATCTACCACCCAGATAGCAGCCAGGTGGGCAATTTTCTGGAGGTCGAAACCGGAAATGAGCCCCAATTCATTCCCCATATCACCGCTCCAGATGGCACAAGGCAAATGATGTACGTCCACCCCATACCCGGACGATCGTGGCTCACCGTTACGATGATACCCATGGAATACGTGCAGCAGCTTGCCTTGGAAAACGCCGCCCCACTCTTGACTCTCATGCTCCTTGTGGCTGTGATTGGATACCTCGTCGTCCGTCTGGGCTTGCGCAATATTACTTCTTCCCTCCAGAAGCTTGCCTCCGCATCCGCAAAGATCGCCATGGGCGACCTTGATCATAAAATGGTTTTCAAGAATCAAGACGAGATTGGCCGGCTCGGGCAGTCCTTGGATCAAATGCGTGTCAAAATGAAGACCCGCATGGACGAAGCTGACCGTTTACTCTTCGTCAGTAGCGGAGCCGCAGCTTCTCTGGAAATGAATCTGGCTGTGAAACCGATCCTCAAAGGCGCTCTGGCTGCCGGTGCTTCATCAGCCCGCATCATCCTCACCCCTGCCGCTTTACCTGAAAGCGACCGCCAGGTCCAAACCCAATTCGGTTTGGGTCCCTCGGCTGAGAAGTATCGAGGGCTCGATTCGACGATCCTCGCTATGACCGAAAGTGAACCCCAGATCGTTTTGCCCAACCCACAAGCAGCCGGCTTGGTAGCCGAGAACGGTGGGCCTATCCCCGCGGGTTTGTTGGCAATTGCCCTTTATCATGAAAACGTCCAATACGGCACGTTGTGGATCGCCTACGACCACTTCCACACCTTCACGCAGGATGAGGTGCACTTCTTGTCTGCCGTCGCTGGGCAGGCTGCCCTGGCAGCCTCCAATGCCCGTTTATACCTATCCGAACAGTTGGGGCGCCAGCGCTTCGAGGCCATCCTCACATCCACACCCGACCCCGTTTTGGTCACCGACCATCAAAACCGTTTGCTTGTCGCCAACCCGGCTGCAGTCTCCCTGCTGGGGAACGGAGAATCTCCCGCAAGCGGCACGCCCATCGATGACATCATCGAACAGGAAGAATTGCTGGACCTGCTGTATGATCCCACCACCAGCGGTACGCCCATTTCTGTCGAGGTAGATTTCCCCGGCGACCGCACTTATCACGCCACCGCTTCCCCTGTATTGGCCGACGGCTACATGATGGGGCGTGTCTGTGTGCTGACCGATGTCACCCATTTTAAGACTCTTGACGCCCTCAAATCCGAATTCGTTTCAACCGTCAGTCACGACTTGCGCTCCCCCCTGACTCTCATGCGGGGCTACGCTACCATGCTGCAGATGGTCGGTGAACTCAACGAACAGCAGGCCGGTTACATCGATAAAATCGTCAACGGGATCGAAAGCATGTCATTCCTGGTAAACAACCTCCTCGACCTCGGTCGCATTGAAGCCGGCGTCGGCTTGGACCTTGAAATGGTCCCGGTCGAAGAGGTGACTCGCCAGGTGATCGAAGGATTGCACCTTCAGGCTGTCCAAAAGCATATCGACCTCACCTTCGAGTCTCCTTCCGAAAATTCACGCTTGGTAGAAGCCGACCAGGCCTTGCTTCACCAAGCTATCTACAACCTCGTCGACAATGCCATCAAATACACCAACAGCGGGGGAAAGGTAGCTGTATCCATTAAAGAAAAGACCGGGGAAATTGCTTGGGTGGTGCAGGATACCGGGATCGGAATCTCACCCGTAGACCTGCCCCGGGTGTTCGAACCTTTTTTCAAATCGGCAGGTCAGCGGTCGGGCCAGCACAAGGGCAGTGGTCTGGGATTGACCATCGTAAAATCCATTGCTGAACGTCACGGGGGGAGTGCCAAAGCTGAAAGCCAGCTGGGTAAAGGGAGTACCTTTACCTTCGCGATTCCCCTACACCAGCAGAATGAGCCTTAGGAATGAGAGAAATACTCGTGTCTTTGTCATTCAAGAAAACCATAAACCGCAGTGAATTGGCAAACACCCGTTGACGATTCATGGAAATTTATGGTATCATGCCTTTCGACTTTGCCAGAAGGCAGAGCAAATTGTATTAAGATTCACAAAATAAGGAGAACGCAATAAGCGCATCGAACTTCCGAGTTAACGAGAGGATTAGAGCCCCCAAAGTGCGTTTGATCAATGCAGAGGGTGACAACGTCGGTGTTGTTCCCATCGAAGAGGCGCAGCGCCAGGCAGTTGACGCCGATCTTGACCTGGTCGAAGTCGCCCCAAACGCAGACCCGCCCGTTTGCCGCATTATTGATTACGGTAAGTTTATTTACGAGCGGACGAAAAAAGAAAAAGAAGCCCGGAGAGCGCAAAAGAAGATCGAGATCAAAGAGATTCGCTTGCGCCCCAAGACCACAGATCATCACCGGTCTTTCAAGGTAAGGGACGCAAGGCGCTGGTTGGAAGAGGGCAAAAAAGTAAGAGTTCGTATCCGCTTCCGTGGGCGTGAACGGGATTATCCCGAAATCGCCATCGAAGATTTAAAAGAGATCGCAGACGAGCTTCAAGACGTATCGATGATAGAGCAGGCACCCGCCTTTGAAGGACGCACCCTCCTGATGGTATTGGCGCCGGATACGGGAAAAAAATAAATATGTAGATTTCGCTGAATTCCAAGAGAGTAAAAAACTCCGCGGCCGAAATTCAGGGCGCGGAATTTCTATGAGAGGTATTCGTTATGCCACGAAAGAAGAAACCTGGCAAGAAATTTAAACTGAAAACTCATAAGTCGACCTCCAAACGGTTCAAAGTGACTGGCACCGGTAAATTGATGCGGACAAAAGGCCGCAAGAGCCACTTCCGCCGCCGCAAGTCGAAACGAACCAAACGCTTGTTCGACCAGATGGTCCCTGTTCAAGGGAAGGGTTATCAGAAGCGCATCCGCCGGTTGTCCCCCTATATTAAGAAATATAAAACCGGCCCGACTGCGCGCACGACGAAATAATCAATCATATTCACATGCGGCCGCTGGGTGCTTGCAACGGGCAGTTTCGTACTGCCGGCGCCCCGGGGCACGCAGGAGGTAAATAATGGCACGTGTAAAGACCGGCTTTGTTCGCCGGAAACGACATAAGAAAGTTCTCAAACTCACCAAAGGGCAGTACGGTACCCGCTCGAAGCTCTACCGCCGCGCCAATGAGGCCCGCTTGAAGAGTCTTTGGTATACCTACCGCGACCGCCGCAACCGCAAACGCGACTTGCGCCGATTGTGGATCGCACGCATAAACGCCGCTGCCCGCCTGAACGGGACCAAATACAGTCAACTGATCCATGGCATGAAGCAGGCCAATATAAAGATAAACCGCAAAATGCTGGCGGATATGGCCGTACGCGATCCCAAAGCTTTTTCAGAGGTGGTGAAAGCAGCCAAGGTCAGCTGAGAAACACATAGCCTCTCTTGAGACAGAAGAAGACGTCGTTCAATATTGAACGGCGTCTTTTCCATTTCCACATAGAAATAGGTATAATAAGACAGAATGAGTAATACAACCTGGGGGAACATTGCCCAAATTGAGGAGGTATCAATGAAACGTTTTTATCTGCTTTTTTGTGTTGCCCTCTCTCTGGTCTTTTTAGCGAGTGGTTGTGGTCTGCTCTCCCCGGCTACAGAAGCTGTTCCACCCCAAACCGGAGAGCAGCCATCTGGCCCAACGGGGGAGACTGCAGATGGTGCACAATATGAAGTCGTGTACATGGAAAATCCTCAGACCGATGATACGGATGTATACATCCAGGATGTGGATACCAAAACCATGGAATTATTTGCGACGATTCCCGACGTGTATGTCCAACACTATCACAGCAGCGAATACCACAACGGCAGCCTTTACATCGTCAGGAGGACAGGCGATATCGATACAGATGCCTGGAACGATGAGCTTTGGAAGTACGATGAACTCAGATCAGGAACGATGTTATACGCCATCAAAGGATTGGATTTCCGCGTTTCGCCTGACGAAGCTTATGTGGCTGTTTCGGGCGGGGATGAAACCGTAGGGGAAAAATTAGTAATCCTGGATAATCAAGGCAGCCTGTTGCAGGAATATACGCCAGACCAGGTCCTCACCGGGCCGGCGGACATGCCTGTAATGGTCGGCCTTATCGATTGGTCTGACGATGGCACCGCCTTGTGGATGGAAACCGATGGCCCCGTCATCGCCAGTTATGGCCGCCTGTTGGTCCCATCCTGGCAGGTCAATGTGTTCGACCTGTCGGGGGTCCCCATTGGTCGCGCCGAAAACGAACTCAATCCGAATACCGCTAAAGTGGTCTTCAGCGATCTGCCCATGTTCTTTGCGGCTGACCAGCATGATGAGTTCGTTGCCAGTGGAGAGGCTGTGACCCTTTATATCTATGATCTGGCAACGCAGAATCTTCAAGAAATTGCCGTCTCCAAAGCGGAAGAATTCGAACCTCGCTGGCTGGATGACACCACCATAGAATACAACGATCCCGTTGGTGATGGAAGGCTGCTTGCATCTGCCCCATAACCGGGTTCATAATAATCAACCACATCGAACTTTACTCTGCCCCCAAGACTCACCTTTGAGGGCCTGAGTGAAATTCAAATTAATGTCTGGCTTGCGTGGATTTCGAATTAAGATTATCATGAGGTGAAAGCTTAATGGTTGTATCTTCCTACACACACACATACCATTTCATTCCCCCCACAAAGAAGTTGCCATAGATTCGACTCATTAGCACCAAATATTATTGATCCGGTTGTTTTTAGGTGTAATCCAATGAGTAGTGAAAAACACGAAAATCAAACCAAAGCCTATAAAGCTTTTATTGTCATGGATGCGCAGGTATTTCCCATCGACAAACCCCTCACCTCCATCGGCAGGGATTTCAGCAACGACCTTGTCATCCAAAACGCTCAGGTTTCCCGTGTCCATGCCGAGGTTCGTTATATAAATGATACTTTCGAGATCGTTGACCTTGAATCGACAGGAGGGACTTATGTCAATAATGTCAAGGTTAAACAGAGTAAGATTTTCTCTGGGGACTTGATTCTCGTTGCGGACGTACCCCTGATGTTCTTGAGTGGAAAAGAGTCGATCTATCAAGAATTAGAGAAGCAGACCGTCAAAATGAAAAAGAAGGAGGACGAAAACACAACCTCCTAAAAAACATCCCCCCTACTTTCAGGGAGGATGTTTTTTAGGTATGCTTTTCATGGCATCAATCCATAGGGGGTAGGATCGTTGATCTCGATGATGCCGTCACCGTCCGTATCCGCCCAACCATATAAGTAGTGGGGTAAGATGAATCCATCACTGTACCCTGGGTTGCTGCTCCCATCACCGACCGGCCACCAATGGTTCCATCCCATCATGTGCATCAATTCGTGTTCGAATAATGCCTGCCCGGCATGTTTGGCGATGGTTTGATTGCGGATGTTTACACTCATATTGACGTTCCACTTACTCCCCGGTTCGCACCTGTTTGGAAAGGAAATCCCCCCACTGTTACCTCCTATTTGTGTTTGGATCACGCGGTTCTCACTGTCGAGACTTACTTCAGCTAAGAGGTCGAATTGCATCGGGTCGTATCCTGTAAACGTCTTAACCTGCTCGAGAGTGATGAAATCATTGCTGTCAGCTGGCGCATCGATGAATGCAGTCGTGTTTTCGATTTCCAGGATAGACTCCGGCAGGTTGATACTCGCTGAGTAGTCCGCCCAATGCTGGTTGGCTTCCGTTACCGCCTTTTCCAGGTTTTCCCTCACCTTTTCCTCTGTTAGGCTCGTGTTGCCGTAGTCGACAACGATGGTGAGGATTTTATATTCCCCTTGTGGGCGGCAGATTCCATAGGGTGGGTTATCGCCGTACATCTCTTTGGACAGATGCGTGACCGTGCCGTTATCGAATAGTTGGATCACGTAAAGCGTGTCCTGCGTATATGCGGTACTGATCCAGCGGTTTTCTGCCTCTTCCGCTGGTTCGTATGTAACGCCATAATGCGTGAATACTGGCGCGCTAAAGATTAGGTTGAATTTTTCTTTATACAGTCGGATGAATCGTTCTGCGATGGTGGGCGTTCCTTCAGGGATATCACTCACTTGTATGCTGAGGGGGAGAGAAAAGAAACTCTTGCCGTCTTTATCGAGTAAATGTACGACCAATTCATATGTGCCGTTTCCATGCCAGGCAGTCCAGGAAAGTGGGATAGGCTCCCCTGCCGAAGCGCCTGGTATCTCTCGAATTAAGACCTGCAAACCATCTGCGTCCAAGGCCAGTAGAGGATTCTCACTCAATGCCTCGTCGATTTCAATCGATAATTCGATTGAGGGGAACCCATTATCCGGATCGATGCTGGCTGGAAGTGTATCCCCATCTTCCACATTTACTATGTGCAGGTAATCGATTGTAGGGGCAGTCTCGTCCCCGGCATTTCCTGGAGGAGAGGTTGTTTCTGGCGACCCAACAGAATCGGACAGTGGTGCGTTTGGATTTTGAACGGGTAGATTGCAGGCCTGGATAGTGGCCGTTAAGAATATACTAGCGATGAAACACAGGAATCTATTCACGAGTTGACCTCCATTGTGATTGCTGTCTATTCATAACTATATCCGATACTGCTTGGTTTTCCAAATGAAGAGGACCGCTGATTCCTATCCATTGCTAATACCTGTTCGCTGTGCTACGGTATAATCAAAATCACGATGACCCCTGAGATCAGCCGTACCTTAGTCATCCTTGTCGTCACTGTGCTTTTATTCGTCACCGAACGTATCGGGGTCGATCTGGTCGCCTTGCTTGTTCTCTCTACCCTCACCCTCACGAATTTAGTCACCCCCGAAGAAGCCCTCGCTGGTTTCAGCAATACAGCTGTTGTGACCGTTTGGGCAGTCTTCATTCTCAGCGGCGGCTTGGCGCGCACGGGTGTCACAAGTTGGATTGGGCGGCAGGTCCTGCGTTTGGGCGGGCGGGGCGAGATTCGCTTGATGCTGGTCATCATGTTCATTTCGGCTTTCCTCTCCGCTTTTATGAACAACGTCGGGGTCACGGCTATGTTCCTCCCGGTCGTGTTGGAAATATCCCGCCGAACGAAGCTTTCGCCCTCTAAACTTCTCATCCCCCTTGCTTTCAGCTCTGTACTGGGCGGGATGACCACCCTTATCGGCACACCGCCGAACATTCTCATGAGCCAATTCCTGGTCGATTTCGGTCAGGAACCTTTTGCCTTCTTTGATTACGCCCCCGTGGGTTTGCCTGTCGCCCTTGGCGGCATCCTCTTCTTGGCGCTCTCCAGCCGTTTCTTGCTTCCAGCACGTGCCGAAGTGTCGGGTAGCCCCGACCGCGACATGAGTGAAGCCTTTGCCGTTCAAGAGCGTTTATTTATCGTTTCCCTCCCGGCCGACTCCCACCTGGCCGGGAAGAACCTCATAGAGAGTCGCCTGGGGTCTGCTCTGGGTCTGAACGTGATTGGGATCATCCGTGAGGGACAAACCAAGCTCGCCCCTTCTCCCCACGACTTGCTGCATGATCAAGACCGTCTCTTGGTCATCGGTAAACCCCAAAAACTTCTAGAGTTGGGTCGTAATCTGCAGTTGATTATCGAAGACCAACAGCTAGCCGTGAAGGATCTTATCACCGATAAGATCCAGATTACCGAGATCGGTCTGAGCCCCGATTCGCCTTTGATCGGCAAGACCCTGGAAGAAACCAGTTTCCGTCAAAAATACGGGGGCCTCGTGTTGGCTATCTGGCGGGAAAATCACCCCATCCGTACCAATTTTGATGAGATTGCTTTACGAGAAGATGACCTCCTGCTGGTCCAGGCACCCACAGACCAAATGAGGGAATTGATTGCTTCGCCTGAGTTTGGCAGCCACCGTACGAGTATCCGTGATAGCTATCAGCTCGATGAACGTTTGATGTTGATCAAACTGCCCGAAGGCTCCTCCCTCTGCGGCAAGACTTTGATTGAAAGCCGTCTGGGAGATAGCTTTGGCTTGGGAGTCTTGGGGATCGTTCGGGAGGGAGTGATCGATTTGATGCCTGACCCTGCTGAAGTTCTCATGGCTGGCGACACTTTGCTGGTCAAAGGGAAAGAGGAAGACGTCTCGGTTTTGCGTGATTTTCAAGAGTTGCAGATCGACGAAGGAGCCGAGCCCAAGATCGAGGCGATGGAAAGCCAGGAAGCGGGCACGTTCCAGGTCGTCCTCTCCCCCCAAACCTCCCTGGATGGGAAGACCCTCCGTCAGATCGACTTCCGTGAGAAATACGGCCTGACTGTACTGGCCGTCTACCGCGGCAGACACACCCATCGCTCTAACCTGCGGGACATGCCCCTCCGTTTTGGGGATGCCCTTATGGTCTTTGGCGCACGTGACAAACTCAAATTACTGGCAAACGATCCAGACTTCCTCGTGCTGGCTGAAAGTTCTCACACGCCCCCTCGCGCCAAGAAAGCCCTCATTTCAGTGCTATTAATGCTAGGGGTGGTCCTCTCGGTGGCATTGGGCTGGATTCCCATCGATGTAGCCGCCGTCACCGGTGCAGCCCTGATGGTGTTGACCGGATGCTTATCCATGACAGAAGCTTACCGTTCAATCGATTGGAAATCGGTTTTCCTGATTGCGGGTATGCTGCCCTTGGGCACTGCCATGCAGACCAGCGGGACGGCTCAATACCTCGCCGAAGGTGTTATCGCCCTGATGGAACCCTATGGGGTCGAAATTTTATTGATTACCATTTTCCTCCTCACCGTGGTGGCTTCTCAATTCATGCCTAATCCTGTCGTGGCTGTTCTGATGGCTCCCATTGCCCTCACCACCGCAAGTCACCTGGGTTACTCGGTCCACGCCTTCTTGATGGTCATCGCCATCGCTGCCTCCAACAGTTTCCTCAGCCCGGTAGCCCATACCACCACCGTTATCATTATGGGACCCGGACGCTATAAATTCCGCGATTACTTCTGGATAGGATTACCCTTGGCGGTTGTCACCCTCGTCATCACTATGCTGGCCCTGCCCGTGTTTTGGCCGCTGGTGCCGTAAAATTACTTGTAAGGGCGCAGCATGCTGCGCCCCTAGCATGAATAAAAAAGAGACACGGGTTCCCCCCCACGGGACACCGCTACAATAAAAAACGATGACTTTTAACTTCACCCTCCACACCAACGACGGTCGCGCCCGCGCCGGGACGTTCACCACCCCCCATGGCGATCTCCACACACCCGTCTTCATGCCCGTGGGGACCTCCGCCACGGTCAAAGCCATCACCCCCGCCCAATTGAGCGAAATGGGGGCTTCCATAATCTTGGCCAACGCCTACCACCTCTACCTGCGCCCTGGTGACGAGGTCATCGCCGATTTGGGCGGCCTGCACGAGTTCATGACCTGGCCCCACCCCATCCTTACCGATTCGGGCGGCTTCCAGGTCTTTTCCCAGGGCGAGAACAGTCGCATAGATGACGACGGGGTGACCTTCAAGAGCCACATCGACGGCTCCACCCACCGCTTCACGCCTGAGAAATCCATTGCCATCCAGGAGAACCTCGGCGCCGATATCATCATGGCCTTCGACGAATGCGCCGAACCCCACGACCGTGAGACCGCTGAACGCGCCATGCAGCGCACCCACACCTGGCTGGAACGCTGTATCGCTGCCAAGAAACGGAACGACCAGGCCCTCTTCGGCATCGTCCAGGGGGCAGTCTTCCCCGACCTGCGCGAACGCTCTGCCCATTTCGTCTCCGAGCAAGGGCTGCCCGGCGTCGCCATCGGGGGATTGTCGGTCGGGGAGAGCAAGGAGGAGATGCACCAGGTCTTGGACATGGTCGAACCCATCCTGCCGCCTGACCGCCCCCGCTACCTGATGGGGGTCGGCACCCCGGGGGATTTGGTGGCCTGTGTGGGGAAAGGCATCGACATGTTCGATTGCGTTCTCCCCACCCGTATGGGGCGCAACAAGACTGTCTTCCTGCGCAGTGGTCAGCGTTTGCCCCTCAAGAACGCCCCCTTCGCCAACGACCCCACACCCATCGATGAGGATTGCGCCTGCTATACCTGCCGGAACTTCAGCCGGGCTTACCTGCGCCACCTCATCATCGCCAGGGAGATGCTTGCCGCCACCCTCCTCTCCATCCATAATCTGCATACCTTGATTCAGTTGACCGCAGACATGCGTGAGTCCATCCTGGCCGGGGAATTCGAGACCTTTGCCGCCCAATGGCACGACGAAGGGGATCAACGAACGAGTTGACGTTTTTTCGATTGGAGAATAAACTTAGCGGATATGACTACATTCCAGGCATTTATCCTTGGTATTGTACAAGGTGTCACGGAGTTCCTGCCCATTTCCAGCTCCGGCCACCTCGTGATCCTCCCTCACCTGTTGGGATGGGAGATCCCCGCCGGGCAGGCCTTCGTCTTCGATGTGCTCGTGCAGATGGGCACGCTTGTGGCCGTCATCGTGTATTTCTGGAAAGACCTGTGGGCCATCATCAGCGTGACGCTGAAAAACATCGGGAAGCCGGGTTTTTTCTCAAAGCCTGAAGTCCGCTTGGGGATCAACATCATCATCGCTACCATCCCCGCGGTTGTGGTTGGTTTCCTATTCAAGGATACCGTCGAGGCCGCCTTCGGAAACCCCACCGCCACGGCCTTATTCCTGCTCTTCACCGCTGTGCTGCTCGTCGTCGCCGAACGTGTTGGCAGACGCACCCGGGGCTTTGATGATATCGGATGGCTGAACGCCTTGTGGATCGGAGTCTTCCAGGCCTTGTCCCTCTTCCCAGGGGTCTCCCGCTCCGGCTCGACCATCACCGGGGGCATGGTCAATCACCTCGAACGCCCGGCGGCAGCCCGTTTCTCTTTCTTGATGGCCGTTCCCGTGATGATTGGGGCTGGGGTTTTGGCCCTCTTCGATATGGCCCAACTCCCGGACTTGTCGACCTTTGCTTTCCCGATGCTGGCCGGTTTCCTTACGGCGGCTGTGGTGGGATACTTTGCCATCCGCTGGCTGCTTCGCTATCTGGCGGAGAAAACCCTCTATGTTTTCGCCATTTACCTTGTGATTTTCAGTCTCCTGGCTTTAATTTTGGGGTGAAGGTGTGTCGGCGAAAAAACTACTCCTCGCATTAGTGCTCCTGCTGTCAGCCTGTGGTACGGGACCAGCTGGCCCTTCCGCATCCGGGGAGATCGTGGTGGCTTTTACGCCGAACGTCTTGCCGGTTCGGTTGGCCCTATCCACCTGCGCCGCCCAGATCCCCGATGCGCTGATTCAATTCGAGGAGAGCTACCCCGGTCAAATCGACGCCGACCTCTTCTTCCGCTTGGGGGAACCTGACCCCCTCCCCCCCTTCGTCGCCCAGATCGCTGCAGAAGAACTCCTCATCATCGTCAATCCCGCCAACCGGTCCGCCTCCCTCACCCTCGACCAGGTGGCCGACATCTTCAGCGGGCGCATGCGCCGCTGGTCGGAGATTGGCGGGGATGATCGGGAAATTAAGGTGGGGGTGCCCCTCAAAGCAGACGAGACCCGCCAGGTCTTCCAGCAGGAAGTCCTCCAGGGCGGCTTGGTCACACCCAACGCTTTCCTTTCCCCTCACCCCAGCGCCATGTTGGAGGCTGTTACAGGGAACCCTGACGCTATCGGCTATATACCCAAAGCCTGGAATACAAGTGCCGTTTCCACGATCTACCTGGGCATTGAGATGCCTGTGCTGGTTGTAGCTGACCAAGAACCCCAGGGCATCGCCCGGCAGCTCGTCGCCTGCCTGCAAGGCGATTTGGGGCAGGAGATACTCGCGCCATTTTATGTAGTTGAGTAGTCTGATAGTCGTTAGTCAGGTGATCGTTGGTGGTTTGTCGGAAAGTATTTGGGCTGATAATTCAATATTCCGTATTGCGTATTTCGTATTCTGTTATCAAAACATTACGCAATACGAAATACGCAATAGAATATCAATATCTATAATTATAAAAAATGACTCTAATTTTCCTCCACGACAAAAACGAACTTGAGACCTACCTCCTCAAGTACCGCCACCTGAACTACTATCACCTCGGCGACCTGGACGATTTCTTCTGGCCCTTCACCACCTGGTACGCCCTCAAGGAAAATGGGGGTATTAAAGCCCTCAACCTCTTCTACATGGGTATCGACCCGGCCGTGCTGCTTGGTATCGTGAATGACAACCTCGAGGAGATGAAGGCCCTGTTGATTCAAAGCCTGCCCCTGCTCCCCCCCACCTTCTACACCCACCTCTCCCCCGGTCTGGAACAGGTTCTCGAAGAGGGATATACCCTCGACCACCGAGGGGAGCACTACAAGATGAACCTCACCCATCCCGCTAAATTAGATGAAATCGACACCGCTGCCGTCGTGCCCCTGACCACGGAGAACCTGGAAGACATGAAGACCCTATACCGGGAAAGCTACCCGGGCAACTGGTTCGACGCCCGCATGCTGGAGACGGGGCAGTACGTGGGTATCCGCGAGAGTGGGGAATTGGTCAGCGTGGCGGGCATCCACGTCTATTCCCCTGTTTATAAGATCGCTGCCCTGGGCAACATCACCACTCTCCCGGACAGGCGCGGCCAGGGTCTGGGAAAGACTGTTACGGCCGGACTGTGCAAAAAGCTCTTACAAACTGTAGACGCTATCGGCCTGAATGTGCGCAGCGACAATACCCCCGCCATCAAGGCCTACCAAGCCATTGGCTTTACGAAAGTGGCGACCTATCACGAGTGGATGGTGAATAAAAAGTTGTCTTGAAATACCCCCTTACCATTTACATCCCAATTACTGGTTACTAATTACCGATCCCTATCCCCCAAAAAAATCTTCCGTCCAGTAGAAGCGTACCCCCGCATTCTCCGCCGCCTGCTCGTCGGTCTCGAAATCCCCCACGAAGATGGTCTCGTCTGGCGAGACTCCCGCATCTTCCATCGCCTCCAACAGCATGCCAGGGTTCGGCTTGCGGCACTCATGCTCTTTAGCATATTTCCACACGACCTTGGGGCCGCGTGCCTTGGCGTGGTAGGGGCAGATGTAGATGCGCGCCTCTGGGACGCCGCACAGTTCGGCGGCCTCATGTGCCAGGGCTTCGGCTTCCTCCAGTGTATTGAAGCCCCAGGCAACCCCGCCGCGGTTGGTCGCCAGGGCGATGTCGATCCCCTCCTTCTTGAGTTCCGCCAGTTTATCCACCACCCCGCCTTTGGGCTGCTGTTCCCCGAAATTGTTGGGTGAGACCATCCGCGGTTTCCGCGCCAATATCTCCGGCTTGATCTCTGTGAGCGTACCGTCGATATCGAATATGGCCAGTTTCACCCCCTCGAGTTCGATGCGCATCGTCCTATCTCCTTTTTCGATAGGCGAATTGTATCATCAAGTGGTAGCCGTTAGCGCAGGCCCGCTTTCCCGCGGGTGATGCGCTGCTGCATTTCCCATCGTGAGAGATTGGAATGGCTCTTCACCCATATCCTATTCTCTGCCTTCGATGCCAGCAGGGAGAACCAGGATATAGCCATAAGTGTGATTGCTATAATAACTAAGTACATATATACCTCCGAATAATCGTGACTTGCACGTGGATTTTATCTAACCGGATATAGACTCTCTTGAGTGAAATTTCTTACCTCCAAATCGGTCATTTCCACAATCCCCGATTGCTGATATGATTCAACCACCATGGCTCTCGAGAAACTCCTCAGTCATTGGCGGGCTGAACCGGCCATCGGCGGGAACATTGTCGAGTGGCGGACCCTCCCGGCGCGGGAAGCCCGTTTTGTCCCCTTCCCCGATGACCTGCACCCATCCCTCCGTGCCGCCTTGGAGCAGCGCAGCTATCAGGCCCTCTACTGCCACCAGGCTGCTGCCTGGGAACACGCCCGTGCTGGGAGAAACGTCGTCTTGGTCACCGGCACGGCCAGCGGGAAGACCCTCGCTTACAACCTCCCTGTCCTTGATCGCCTCCTGCGTCTCCCGGAAGGGCGTGGGCTGTATCTCTTCCCCACCAAGGCTCTCGCTCAAGACCAGAAAGCTGAGCTCGATGCCTGGATGGAAGCCCTGCCGCAGGATGAACGTTTTCCTATAGCCACCTACGACGGCGATACCCCCCAGTCCGCCCGGCCCAAGGTCCGCAAGGACGCCCGCCTCGTCATCAGCAACCCCGATATGCTCCACACCGGTATCCTTCCCCACCATACCAGATGGGCGGAGTTCTTCTCCAATCTTCAATACGTGGTCGTCGATGAAATGCACATTTACCGCGGGGTGTTCGGTTCCCACGTTGCCAACGTACTGCGCCGCCTGAAACGCATCACCACCTTCTACGGCGCTTCGCCCCGGTTCATCCTCACCTCCGCCACCATCGCCAACCCTCTGGAGCTCGCCGGTGGCCTGATCGAGGGTCAGGTGTCCCTCGTCGATGATGATGGTGCACCCCGCGGGCCCAAGCACTTTCTCATCTACAACCCACCCGTTGTCAACGAGGACTTGGGCATCCGACGCAGCGTGTTACAGGAGAGTGTCCGTCTGGCCGAAGACCTCCTGGTCTACGACATCCAGACCATTTTATTCGGGCGCACCCGCCGCACGGTGGAGGTCATGTTGAACTACCTCCGTGAGAAATCCGCGGACCCCCAGGGGGTTCGCGGCTACCGCAGCGGCTACCTGCCCGCTCAGCGCCGCGAGATCGAAAGCGGACTCCGCAGTGGGGAAGTGCGCGCCGTTGTCGCCACCCCCGCCCTGGAACTGGGGATCGACATCGGCGGGATGGACGCCGCTGTCCTGGCTGGGTACCCCGGAACGATATCCGGAACCTGGCAGCAGACCGGGCGGGCTGGCCGCACCCGCGACATCTCTCTGGCAGCCCTGGTCACCTCCGCCAACCCCCTCGACCAGTTCCTCGCCAGGCATCCCGATTTCTTCTTCGCCAGTTCCCCTGAGCAGGCCCTCATCAACGCCAATAACCTCCTCATTCTGCTGGGGCACATCCGCTGTGCCGCCTTCGAACTCCCCTTCCACGTCGGTGAGGGCTTTGGGGAGGTAAGCGGCGAGGAGGTCGGGGAGTTCCTCCACATCCTCGAAGAAGGGCAGGAGGTGCACAGCTCCGGGGGGAAATACTTCTGGATGGCGGATGACTACCCCGCCCAATCCATCTCGCTGCGGAGTGCCTCGCCCAACACGGTCATCTTACATGCCCAGTTTGGGGATAGTTGGCAGGTGATTGGCGAAGTCGATTCGGCCAGCGCTGATTGGATGGTGCACCCCGAAGCAGTCTACATCCACGAGGGGCAGAGCTACGTGGTAGACGAACTCGACCTGAACCACCACCTGGCTTCCCTGCGCCCGACAGAAGTGGATTACTACACCCAGGCGCGCCAGGATTCCCAGGTGACCTTATTGGAGACGACGGCGCAAAGTGAAGTGAGAGGCGGGATGAAAGGCTTCGGGGAGCTGTCCATTGTCAGCCAGGTGGTGGGCTACCATAAAATTCAATGGCACACTCATCAGCGCCTTGGTGCTGGCGAGGTCGACCTGCCGCCAAATGAATTCCAGACGACCGGATATTGGCTCGCCTTGAGTGAGGAGACCATCGAGCAGTTGAGTGACCAGGGGCTCTGGAAATATGCGCCCAACCGCTACGGCCCCCAATGGGAAGCCCAGAAACAGGCCGCCCGTGAGCGGGATAAGTTCACCTGCCAGAACTGCGGCGCCAAAGAGGAGGACCGCGCCCATGATGTCCATCACCTCGTCCCCTTCCGGGCTTTCGAACGGGCCGAAGACGCCAACCGCCTGGAGAACCTGACCACCTTGTGTCCCACCTGCCACCGCCGGGCAGAGGTCTTCGTGCGCATGCACAGCGGTCTCTCCGGGCTGGCCTTCACCCTCGGCCACCTGGCTCCCTTGTTCTTGATGTGCGCCCCCCACGACCTGGGCATCCACGCCGACCCGCAGTCCAGTTTGGCGGATGGTCAGCCCGTCGTCGTTATCTACGATCATGTCCCCGCTGGGATCGGTTTCAGCGAGCGTCTTTATGAACTGCACGACGAAATCATGCAGCGTGCTCTCGCCCTCATCGAAGCCTGTGAGTGCCACGACGGCTGCCCATCATGTGTCGGGCCGGGAGGAGAACACGGCATTGGAAGCAAACGGGAGACCTTGGCGATCCTGAAAATGTTTACTGATTCAAGCACAAATCCATAGGTACCCGGCTTTTCAATTCCTTTTAGTCTTATATTTTCTCAAAACCTCTAGTAGAATTACCCTCATGCCCTAGTAGTACTTATTTCCTATTCCAATTATGGAGAGAATGAAATATCGTTTTAACACATCCCCCCTTTTTACAAGACGTTACAGTCAGTGGGATGTAATTGGGAAAACAGGGGATGAGTGTTGTCGTTTGGCAGCGGCAATATTATTTTGTCATTCATTTAAAAAGGAATCATCATATGGTTAGAAAATGCCAATCTGAAAAGGGGCAAGGTCTTCTTGAATATGCCTTGATTCTCGTCCTTGTCGCCCTTATCGTCATCATCGTCTTGCAGATATTAGGACCAGAAATCGGCAACGTTTTCAGCCAAATTATCTCGATGCTTGACATTACAGAATTGGTGGGATAGACACCAATTGTGAAGGAAGCAGGCAGATTATTAATAAATTTATTCCTGCTTGGCTTTCTTATAGCATCTAGCATTGCACGATGATTGTCAAATCAATGTAGTTAAAAGCAGGGATAGGGTAACGCGGCATTGTTGAGTTATTGAGATAAACAAAAAGCTTCGCAGCCTGATTTCTGCTTTTCTATAACTAACAAGATGTTAGACACTGAATCGCGGTTATCAACTATCTTCGCCGAATACAAACAGGTCGCCGATTGACTGTCGGTGGTAGTTGCGGCGGATGGCTTCTGCGAACACCTGCGCCACAGAAAGTATTTTCAACTTTTTGTGGCGTTTTTCTGGGGGTAAGGGAACCGTATCTGTAGTCACCACTTCGGTGATCTCTGGAATTTCGACAAAGCGCTCCAACGCGTTTCTCACGAACACACCGTGTGTGCACGCCAGCCATATCTCTTCGATACCCTCTTTTAATAACAGCTTGCTGATTTCCAGGATCGTGCCGCCCGTGGCGATCTCATCATCGTAGATCAGTGCACGTTTTTTTCCTCTCACCTGCTCCCCGACCATACCGCTGATGGCCACTTCCGTGTCCGAAAGTCGCTCCTTGTTCCCGGCGGCAAAGGGCAGCCCCAGGTCTCTGGCGAAGCGCGCCCCTGACTTCGCCTGCCCCATGTCCGCAGCCACCACGATGGCATCCGAAAGGTCCTTTTTCATGAAATAATGCAGGAAAACCGGGCGACTGCTCAGGGGATCGGTGGGCATGCTGAAGAATCCATGCACCTGTGCAGAGTGCAGCATCATCGTCATCAAGTGGGTGGCTCCTGCTGTCTCCAGCAGATCGGCCACCAACCGTGCCGTGATCGAGATCCGTGGAGCATCTTTTTTATCCGAGCGTGAAAACGAGAAATAGGGGATGATGGCGTGGACTTCCTTGGCCGCAGCCGCTTTGGCGATGTCCAGCATCATGAGTAACTCCACCAGATGGTCGTTGACTGGTGGTGACAGTGACTGCAGGATGAACACCACCCGCGAACGCACGCTGGCCCCCAGTTGGATGTACAGGTTGTTGTTGCTGAAATATTCCACCCTGGTTTTCTCCAGCGGGATTCCCAGGATTTTAGCAATGTCGGCGGCTAGTTGCGGGTGGGAACTCCCGCTGAAAAACCGCACCTCATCTGAATTGATGCTTTGATCTACCACGCCAGTCTGTCTCCTTTCATGTTAGTCATAAAGGTCCTGCAAATGTTCGCTCTTGATCCACCCATCCACAAAGGGAGCATCTTCATCCGAAAGCAAAACGATGGCCTTCCTGACCTTCGACCGCACGGCGATGCTGTTGTCATTCTGCAACGAGGAAATTTCGTTGAGGATTCGCTGGCTCTCCTCCGGATATCTTCTCCCCAGGATGCATAGGCTGGTGATGGCCCAGCCTTTTGCGAATACACTCGTGTCTCTAAGTAGATGGACTAAAATCGAGATGAGTTCCTCTTTTTCCGCTTCGTAGACCGCCAGGTGACCGAAGATCATCGCCAGGTGCAGTTTCACCGCCGGTACGCTTTCCGTCTTTGCGATGTCGATGAGTTCGGGGAGCTTGTCCTTGAGTAGTTCTGGTTTCACCCTGGCGACCTTCTCCAGGGCGTCCGACGCCCGGCTGCGGATGACGTCATCCTCGACACTCAAGCCCTCATACAGTTCCGGATATACTTCCGGGTTGCTGAGGACAAAGGCTGCCGCCTCGTTTGCCATCCCATCTGAGCGGATATCCCTGCCCGAAAGCCATTCGAGAATCTGGTTCATTTTATAGTGTTATCCGTCCTTATTATAAAATCAAATGATGAACCTTGCCAAATTTATTGTTGGGGTGTCGGCAAAACCTTGCCGCCCATGATCCGCCCGCCTAATTCATTCGTAGATGCAAATTCCAATATAGCGACTATACTTCCCATTAAATCAACGTAGGAGCGGCCCTTGTGGCCGCCCGCTCGCCCCATTCAAAAATATAAATCATATATGGGATATATACCTTCCCTTTCACCTATGTAGGGGCGGAGCATGCTCCGCCCGCCTGATCCGTTCGCAGATCCAAAATCCAATGTGGCGACTATACACCCTACTAAATCAACGTATGGGCAACCCTTGTGGCCCCCGTCTAATCGGCTTGAATCTCAAAAACCCAATAATGCGATCAACCTCTTATCTCATTCCTCAACATCAGTCCCAATCTGATACATATCCACCCCTGGCATGACCTGACAGCCTGTCCATAATTGCCCTGATTCATACAGTCCTTATCGAGAAAAATGAAAACCGCCAATTGCATATGCTGAAGGTTACGGAGCAAGCAGTATAACATTATCGAACTCCATCACTGCTCTGTCGCCATCTTCATACAAGCCTGCATAGAATCCGATAAGTCCGCTGAGAATACTATCATCCTCGACCTGGGCGACGAATTGGTCATTGATGAAAAAGGTAAATTGCGATTGTTGACCCATGACTGATAGACGGTTAACCTCATAGGGTTTTATCACAAAAGATTTCGTCCAATCCAGAAGTGTTGTCCATTCACCGTCTACTCTTTTTGCCACATTAAAATACTGGTTATCGGTAATTCGGAATACGTAGTAATCGCCCTCATTCTCGCGGAATAAAACACCATACTTCGCAGTTTTCCCTCTCTTCATGTATACATCTGCTGAAAGGTGAAAACTTGAGACGGGTCTTACTCTAGATCTTTCCCATCTATAAAAATCATCATACGCAATGAGGTCCCAAATATACACGCCTTCCTTTACATCAATAATTACCTTTCCCCATTCATCTTCAAAGTCTTCGGTATACCATAAGTAGTTCTTGTTTGAGTCGAACCTTTCTTTAACGACAGTTCTCCAATCCTTTGTTATATCCAAAATTTCCTGAATGGGAGCGATTGCCGTAGCAGTTGCCTGTGCCACCGACGTTGAAGTTGCTTCCATTTGTGCAGCAGTTGTGGCATTCATAGACGAATCATTTGTAATCTGTATAGTGCTGAATGAATAATCGATTATACGTGCTAGGTACGTCATGTTCTTCGTGCTGCCAAAGTACGTGGCTGTGATCAAAAACCGGTCATCTTTTATATAGGTAAACCTCTGAAGCAAGAAATCGTATTCTGGTTGCATAGATTGTGTCACAATCGCTGCTGGTTCCCCTTGAATCTCAATCCGGTCTATAGATATTGTTTTCCCTAATATACTTTCTGAATCTCCTTTTAGATACTCATCGAGCGACCTTCCACCAAGTCCTACTGTGTCTAAATCAAGTTCAGCAATTGCTAATACTTCTCCTGGTGTACCTAAAAAACAAGCAGTAGCTAATTTACAAATAATTCCTTCTAGGGCATTACGTGGGTTGGATTTGGTGAAGCGCGCCGGATATTGGATGGAAAAATCAATCTGAGCGCTCTTGTAGACAGATAATGGACCATAAGGGCCGGCAACTGTCGTAGCTGTTGGTTGGGGAGCCATGGCAGTAGGTGCTTCTTCATACGGTTCATCAACCGAAATTAGATATCCTCCCTTTGTAGCCCGTGAGGATTGGTCTGCAACAATGATTCGATAAGTGCCCGTATGTGGTGCTTCATAGGTAACTTCAGCATCGTTCCCAAATAATCCCCCCCCACTATCTTCGTCGGTGATGACTTGCTTATCTCTTGCGCCGAAATAGTCAATGACAACGATCGGATCGACTAACAAAGATTCAGCCTTAATATTTACTTGGTCGCCTGCCTCTAATTCAATCAAATACCAATCATAGTCGTATGGGAAATCGATATTGGCTGCCTTTGTTTCACCAATTGATAGTGATATCCCATCGTCAACATCCTTATATTCCGATAAAAGATGACTGCTTGTGAGATGAAAATCGCCCCCTCTATCAGAATATTGATTCACGGTGAGGAACAGAGGTTTGTCATTCTTAATAGATATTGTCTCCTGTTCGATTCCGGCAAGCGTTTTGTCAGTTTTTGTAACAACATTCCCCATCCCATCGACAACGGAGAAAACGACATTCTCCACCCCCTCAACGCGGATATCGACATCTTCTCCATCTTCTTCTCTGATAACAAAAGTGCGAGCATCAAATATATTGACAAGTGTAATGTCTTGTTCAAGTTTCCCATTACTTCGTCTTGGTAGCTGTCTGTTTCCAATACCTGCGACGTCTTCGCCTTCAACAAGCACATCGATCCTTGCTAAGATGTCGGCAGCAGAAGCAACCACTCCATAGCCGGCTTCGGTAAAGGCGATTCCTGATATCCCAATAATTTCCCCTCTCTCAGTTACGAGTACGCCGCCGCTTTGTCCACCGGCAGTGCTTGCATCCGTCTGGAAAAAAGTGATTCCGATCGATTCCCACTCTCGTATTCTAGATAGGAGCCCACGTACGATCGTCGGCTCTGGGAATTCCTCTACTTCACCCGGATATCCAATTAAATAAGTGTCGCTGCCAATGGTAAGCGCTTCCCCATCGGTGAGCGACGCCGGTGATAGGTCTGTTTCTAGGGGGCCGGCGATTGCTAAATCGGCAATCAGGTCCCAGTTGACGACAGGCACATCCTCGAATTCAGCACCACCTGGGAAGACCACACGTACATCTTCAAATGGCCAGACGACATGTGCGTTGGTTAATATATACCCGCCTTCGATAAGCAATCCACTCCCTGACCCGTTTGATGATTCGATGAATACAACAACGGGCGATATCTTTGCGAGTATTTCTGAAGCGCTCAAGGGCGCTAAAGTTGGGGTCGGTGTGGGTGATATCTCATCTGGCATCATACTTTCACATGCAGCTAAAATAAAACACAGAAAAATGATTACGCTGATGTGCAAGCAATTTCTTTTCTTCACAATATTCACCCTCCTTTGGGGCCTATTTCCACACAATTGTACTTTTACAGATTATTATAAACTAGTTGAGAAACAACAGCTGGGCCTATCCAGCAAGGTTATTGGCCGTGTCTATATATTGCTTGTCATATCGACTTGCCTGGAACTACCGGGCGGACCTGATAAAATCGATATACCCTCGTTCGACGTCCACCGCCACCAATTTCACAGAGATACGCTTCCCCACATCCACGCCCTTATACCCACGCACCAATTTCCCTTCGACGGGCAGATTAAGAAGCCTGACCCAGGTTCCCTTTGCCGCCGCGCCGGTGACGATTGCGTGGAAGTGTTCTCCAATCCTGGATTCCAGCAGGAGTGCAGCAGCAGATTTCCCAACTTGCCTTTCGACCTTATTGGCAGCATCTTCCTCTTGCGTGCAGTGCCTTGCCAGGTATCCCAGCTCCTCGTGGTTATATGGAGATTCTTGGTTTTGAAGAGCAGCCTTTAGTATACGTTGTGTGATCAGGTCGGTATAGCGGCGGTTGGGAGCAGTAGAATGGGTGTAGTCCTTGACGGCCAACCCGAAGTGACCGGGATATCCCCTGCCTGATTGGTCTGCTGAGTATTCACCCGGACCTAATAATTTAACGACAGAGAGTGACAGGTCGGGAAATCGTAATGGGTCATCGTTTTTTTGCTGGTTTAAAAATTCCTCCAACGCGTTCGAATCCGGGGCGTCAGGGAGTATACCGCCATGTTCCTTGGCAAGTTCAACGATCCGGTCCCAGCGTTTTGGCGTACGTACCACGCGCCGTATCGAAGGATATTTTCTCGACCACAAATACCTTGCCACCACCCCATTTGCGGAGATCATGAAATCCTCGATGATTTCCTTGGCGCGGTCCTTTTCTTCTCTCTCAAGACTCTTGAGCTGGCCGTTAATAAAAAGCGGCTTTGCCTCGATTGTTACAAGGCTGAGTGCCCCATGGGCGTGGCGGTAAGTCTTCATACTTTGAGCGACTTTATCCTGAAGCCGGAGATTCTCAGCCAATCCTTTTACATCTGTAATTGGAGCGGGTGCGTCGCTGCCCCCACCCAACCAGGCAGCAACGCTGTGATACGCAAGTTGCGCATGGTTGCGGACGACAGCCCGGTAAATATCCGAACTTTGGGTGGAGCCATCGGTATTCATGACCATTTCGACGACGATCGACAGACGGTCTTTATCGACATTCAATGATGTCATGCCGGTGGAAAGCGCCTCAGGAAGCATCGGGAAAACCTTGGCTGCCGTATACACAGAGGTCGTATTATGGCGAGCGTGCTTGTCGATTGCGGAGCCTTTCTTCACCAGGCTGTCTACATCTGCAATCGCCACCAGGATCTTGACCTGGCCATTGGGCTGCAATTCTGCTGTGCTGAGTTGGTCGATATCTCGTGAATCATCATTGTCGATGGAAGCCCACAGGAGTTCCCGCAGATCACGGACGTCGGCCGCGTCCCCCTCTTGGAACCCATTCAGCGGATCGATGGTTTTCAGTTTTTCCAGTTCACTTAGTTCTTCTTCGGAAAATTCTGCCAGTAACCCTCTATCGGTCATAGCCCGAATAGCAATATTCTCTAATCTGATTCGATGGCTTTGTTCATTCATTTTGCAGCGAAACCTCCAACTATTTTCATTTCTCTTTTACGGTTACAATAACTATGACTTCCCCAGCCCGATGACCACTCGAGAACCTGATAGATTGTTGATACATCTCCCTCTCTATTATAAAATCAAATCGAGAACCTTGTTCCTGAAATCGTAGGGGCGGCCTTGTCTCCCCCCGCTTGCCCCATTCGAAAATGTAAATCCAATAAGGGAAACATACTTTCCGATTCACTACCGTAGGGGCGTCGGCAAATTCTTGCCGCGCATGCTCCGCCCACTTAACTCATTTGTAGGTACAAAATCCAATATAGCAACTATACGCCCTATTAAATCATCGTAGGGGCGGCCCTTGTGGCCGCCCGCTTGACCTGTTTGAAAATGTAAATCCAATATGGGAATTATACTTTTTGATTTTTCAATATAGAGGCTTCATCAAAACCTCACTGCGGCATGCCAGGCCCGGTTCCCCTTAACTCCCCCGCTCCCTCCGCAGCAGCAGCGGCCCCAACCTATCTATCAGCCACCCGAACAGGTTCTCCACCCACGGCGTGACCGCCAGATACCGCGGGATGTAGACCGCTCGTTTCGGCGACTGCAGCAACCCCCAGATGCGCTCGGCCACGGCTTGCGTCGTCACTCCGATGCGTTCAGTCGGCACCCGCAGCCCCCCTGGACGCGCCTTGGCCGCCTGCCCGAATTCCGAGGTTACCGGCCCGGCCCGCACCACGCTCAAATGCACCCGCGTCCCCTTCACCTCCCGGTACAGGGCCGTGGTGAAATTGTCCAGGAAGGACTTCGTCGCCCCGTATAGAGCGATCCCCTGGCTGGGCAACACCCCGGAGATCGACCCCACGTTGATGATGTGCCCGCTGTCCCGCTTGAGCATCCCCCGCAGGAACAGCAGCGAGAAATGCACCACCGCCGCCACGTTTACCTGCAGCATGTCCTTGGCCGTCTCCCAGGGCATCTCTGCACCGTACCCGTACCACCCGAACCCCGCGTTGTTGATTAACACGTCGATCCCCCCGAAGGCATCCTTGATATAGTCGAACACCCGCCTGCGTTCCGCTTCCTCTCCCAGGTCCGCCTGGATGACCGCTACCTGCCCCCCTTCCCCCTGGATTTCATCCGCTAACGCCTCCAAACGCAGCAAACGTCGCGCCACTGCCACCACCCGCAGCTTTTCCTGGGCCAGCTTACGGGCAGTCGCCTCCCCGATCCCGCTCGATGCGCCCGTGATGAGGGCCGTCTTTCCCTGCCAGTCCATGTCTATCCCTTCGAGGCCGAAGATACCAGCCGCTTGTTCTCCAGGAACCACTGTACCGCATCCGCCAGCGATTCCTTCAGCAAGCGCGGTTGGTAGCCCAGTTCCCGGCTGGCTTTCTCGTGCGTGATGACCGAGTTGCTCGCCAGCGTCTCGATCGAATATGGCGTGATGCGCGGTTTCTTCCGCATCAGCCGGTAATAGCTCGGGGTGAAGTTGGCCGCGAAACTCGCCAGTGCGTTCGGCACCTTCATCTGCATGAAGCGTTTCCCCGTCAACTCCCACAGCGTCTCCACCAACCCTTTCACCGTAATTCGCTCCCCTGAGAGGATGTAGGTCTCCCCGCTGCGCCCCTTGTCCTGCGCCAATATCATCCCCTGCGCCACGTCGCGCACATCCACGAAGTCGTAGGCCCCATCCACGTAGAACTGTAATTTCTCCTCGATGCAGTCCAGGATGATCTGCCCGATCTCCGAGCGTTTGTAATCGTATGGCCCCGTCACACCCGTCGGGCAAACGATGACCGTATCCATTCCCTGCCGGGCAGCTTCCAGAACCGCCAGCGATGCCTCCGCCTTGGATTGGTCGTAATGCCCCGGCACCCCCTCCGGGTCGAAGGGAACTGATTCGTCGATCGTGATCCCATCCGGCATACGCTTCAACGCGTGGATCGAGCTGGTGTACAGCATCCGCCGGATCCCGGCCTCTTTCGCCGCCGCCAGCACGTTCTTCGTCCCCTCCACGTTCACCCGGTGGACCAGGTCGTCCCGCTTCGGCATGATCGAGATCATCCCCGCCAGGTGGTAGACCTCTTCCACCCCCGTGAAAGCCCGCGCCAGCGTGTGGGGGTGCAGCACGTCCCCCAATACAAGCTCCACATCCAATCCCATCAGCGGGGTCAGGTCGTCCTGCGGCAGCACCAGCGCCCGCACCTTCTTCCCCCGTTCCACTAATTCCCGTACCAACACATTTCCAATGTGGCCCGTCGGGCCGGTTACCAGTAACATCTTACCTCCAGTTGAATCCATTATTGAGGAGTTTGATCCCTTCTTCTGCCACCCGCGCCCAGTCGGTCCCATCCGGGGACACCAATCCCTCCACCAGCAGCCCGATGGCCAGCGCCACGATCACCCGTGACACCAGGTCCGGGTCGACCTCGCCCAGCTTACCCTTCTCCATTTCCTCCTCGATCATCTCGGTGAAGAACTCCCGGTAGCGGCGGTGCGGCGAGGCGATTGCCTCCAGGATCTCCGGGTCGCGGTAGGAGTGCGACAGGAACTCCAGGAACATCGGCAGCCCGCCCATCGCCGCCTGGTAGATTTCCGGCAGCATCTGCGTCATCATGGCCAGCGTTTCGGGGATGTCCACCCCCGACTCCCGGACGAGGGCCAGCTGCCGGTCGATCGACTCGACCCACGTTTCCATGCCCTCCCTGAAGATTTCCTGCTTCGAGGGGAAGTGGTGGTAGAAAGCCCCCTTGCTCACCCCCGCCGCTTCACAGATATCGGACACGCTGGTGACCTCGAAGCCCTTCTGGGCGAACAGCTCCATGGCGGCTTCGATGATGCGTGTGCGGGTTTCTAAACTGCGCTGCTGCATAAGGTGTTTTTTATTTCTCTCGTCAGACCTGACAGGGAGCCCGAGCGAATGCTTGCACAAAACCTGTCAGGTCTTAGTAATTCTAATAAAACCGACCGGTCGGTATGATTCTATCGCGTCCCCCGCCCCCTGGCAATAGGACATCCGGGGCAAAGCGCTTACAGTTTCGATAGTAGGAGAATCGCGGATATAATATAGACGGGTCACTAAATTGAGAGAGAATCAGTTGGATACCACATTTATGAGTCTTTATATGACCAATCTGATAAATTAGGTAAAAGGAAGGTTGGAGGAAGGGTTAGAAAGCATAGAATTTAAGCAAAAATCAACTTCTACTTAAAAAGGAATTTAATATGAATTCGAAAATTATTTTTCTAATATTTTTGGGCATTTTGATTATTCTCAATTTCATTGATGGTACAGGTTTTCAAGGAAAAACTCTTTGGGATTGGACAGAGTTACTCCTTTTTCCTGGGACTATTACTTATTTAATTTGGAGTTTGGAAAACAGGGAGGAAAAAATTTCTAGAGATATTTCACTTGACCAGTTCAGAGAAAGCTTACTACACGATTACTTTGATGCTATGGCTAACATTGATGAGTTTGGATTTTTTGAAGAAGAAGTTGAAGATGAGAATGGTTATGAGATTAAACCAGAACCAGGAAAAAATGTTGGTTGGTTTAAAACTGTCTCTATTACTAACAAATTAGACCCCGAGAGAAGAAGACTTGTACTGGATTTTCTTTATTATTCAAACTTAATTTTCCGAACTGAAAAACCACCTTACGCAGTTGTGAATTTATTTGGAGCAAACTTTTCTGATGCGGATTTAAGTGGTATTTATTTATCTAATACGAATTTTCGACATGTAAATTTTAAAAACTGTAAGTTCACAAAAGCTCATATGCCATATAGCAGAATGGTTGAATGTGATTTGACCAATGCGGTTTTTGATAATGCAAATACCCCTGGTATTGATTTCTCTGACTCTGATTTAACTAATGCCTCTTTTATAAATACTAATATGCTATGTGCGAATTTAAATAGGTCGAAGATAAATGTTGAACATTTGCGGAATGTAAAAAGTTTAGCAGGAACAATAATGCCAGATGGCTCTTTGTATGATGGAAGCTTCAATCTCCAGGCGGATATTGAAGAGGCTAAAGAACATAGATATAATCCAAACGATCCAATTAGCTTGCAGAAATTCTACGTAGAAGCAAGGGAAAAACTACTCGATGACTTTTATCAGTAAATATAGTTTTTACTTCGATATTACTCTAGCTACAATGTCTAGTATCTTACATAAAATTTTTTTTCCGAAATTTAGCAACTAATGACGATTGAACTAATCCTTAGCCTTATTGCTATAGTTATTAGTATTTTAGGTTTAATAATATCGTTATCCAAGCTATTGATAGTGATTTATGAAAGTTATCGTAGGTGGCTAGACAGAAAAATATTGTTAGATAATTTTAGTCTTGGGCCATATGATAAATATATTATTGAACAGTCTACGAAATATTATATTCGTCCAGATTGTTCAAATATTGACCCGGCTCAAGAAATGGAAATCCGACATGCATTAATTGCTACAAGAGAAGATTTATTCGAAAAAATTGATGAATTTCTTGAAAGAAATTTATCACAAAAGCATTTAATATTATTAGCTGACTCTGGTATGGGAAAAACCTCATTTTTATTGAATTATTATTCATATAATGAGAGAAAAAGTAGAAGGGAAAAACATAATATCTCCTTGGTATATCTTGGCAGGGATAATGCTGATACTCTAATTAAAGAAATCCCAAATAAAAAAGATAAAGTGTTTTTTTTGGATGCATATGATGAAGATCCAATTGCATTTTCAAATCAACACGAGCGATTAAAAAATATTACTAATTTATGTGCTGATGCAAAGAAAATAATAGTTACATGTAGAACACAATTTTTCTCCAAAGATGAAGAAATTCCTATAGAGACAGGAATCATCAAGCTTGGTCCCACACACTTGGGTGACAAAGGTGAATATCATTTTTGGAAATTATATATGTCGCCTTTTGATGATGACAAAGTAAAAAAATATTTAAAGAAAAGGTATCGTTTCTGGGAGTATGAAAAAAGGGGAAAGGCATTTGAAGTTGTAAACAAAATCCCCTTTTTATCTGTCAGGCCAATGCTTCTTGCATATATTCCAGATATAATAAATACAGGGGTTGAAATTATATATATTTCTCAACTATATTCAATTTTGGTCGATGCGTGGTTGGAACGTGAGAGTATGTATATAGACAAAAATAAATTATTAGAGTTTTCAGAAAACTTAGCCGTGAATGTATTTATAA
>JASFQL010000004.1:0-160784 GCA_050115475.1 Anaerolineales bacterium | reverse complement strand
CATCCTGATGATGAGTGATGAAAACGCCGTCCTCTCGCCAGAGGCTGTCCGTTTGGGGTTGGTCGATTGGCTTACACCACCGATAAAATCCCAGGAGATGCGGTCTGCTGTCGAGCGTGGTTTAGAGCGCAGCAAGCAGTGGGGAGATTGGTTGAAATTGGCAACGAAGCGCTATACTGGCCCCCTCATCCAACGAGTGGAAGAATTAGAGACCCTGTCGAGGGTTGGGCGTTTGGTAACGGCGCAGTTGGATCTCGATGGGGTGTTGAAAGAAGTCGTCGATGCTGCGGTTGAGATTACCTCTGCCGAAGAAGGCAGCATCCTCTTGGTGGACGAGGAAACGGATGAGTTGTACGTACGCGCCGCTCGTAACTTCCGGGAAGACTTCGTGCGTACTTTCCGTTTACCGGTTGAAGACACCCATGCCGGCGAGGTCGTCAGGAGCGGGGAGCCGGTTGTCTTGCACGCAAATTCTCCCCATAAAATTAAAACGGCCTACCTGGTGCAGTCCCTCATTTATGTCCCCCTCCTCGTGCATGGTCGCACGATCGGCGTGTTGGGGGTCGACCACCGCCAGACGGAAAAGGCCTTCGAAGAGCACCATGTCGCCTTGCTGTCCGCCATGGCTGATTTCGCTGCTATCGCCATTGAGAATGCCAAACTGTATTCCCAGTCCGATGTCGAGCGTAATAAGCTTGAAAACATCCTCACCCAGATCGAAGATGGGGTCATCGTAGTAAGTAATGACAACGAACTGCTCCTCGTCAACCATACCGTCCGCCGAGCTTTCAACCTGGGGGATGAAGATTTCACCGGCAGACAATTAGACGAAGTTTTCAACGACCGCGACTTGCTCATGGCAATTAAATGGGAATCCCTCGACCCCCAGCGGATAGAGATCAAAGCAGTGGACGGCCGCACCTATCGGGCGCAGGTGACCAAGATTCCCACCATCGGCATCGTGACCACCTTACAAGATATCACCTATCTCAAAGAACTCGACCGGATCAAGACCGACTTCGTCAACACCGTCTCCCACGACCTTCGTTCTCCCCTGACTGCGATTTTAGGATACGTTGAACTGATCAAACGCGCCGGTGAGGTCACGTCACAGCAAGAAGAATACATCAAACGCATCCAGACCAGCGTCCACAACATTACAGGATTGATCTCCGATTTGCTTGATTTGGGCCGTATCGAAGTCGGATTGCCTGATGAGTATGAACCCGTCTCGTTGACCCCCATTGTGGAAAGTTCTCTCAACGGCATCCAACCCCGCGTCAGCGAGCGCAAACAGACCTTAGTATTAGAATTACCTGAACAGCTCCCGGCGGTTTATGGGGATCCTATCCAACTCCGGCAGATGCTCGATAACCTCGTCGGCAACGCCGTCAAATACACACCGGAAGGCGGGCGCATCGTTCTACGTGGTATGGAAGAGAACGGGCAGGTAATCCTCCAGGTGGAGGATAACGGCCGCGGCATTCCCTTGGAAGACCAGTCGAAAATATTCGACCGTTTCTACCGCGCCAGTAATGTGGACGAAGAATCGACCGGGACTGGCTTGGGGTTGGCCATCACAAAACAGATTGTAGAGAACCATCGTGGCCGGATTTGGGTGGATTCTTCTATCGGTATGGGATCCGTATTCACAGTCGTTTTACCCACTTCGAAAAATAAATAACTCCCACTGCCGAACTCATTAAGGGGGATAATAAAAGATAACGAAACCTTTGCCTGATTTCTTCACAAAATAGAATAAATGAGAAATAAATTCCAGACTTGGTGGGTTATACTAACAGCCTTGAAATATTATGCTATATTCTTAATCGAAGACCTTATGAATTATAAGGATGATTATAAATAAGGAGACGAGATGACAGTTACAGCTAAAAGCATCACCGGATACCAGATAGAAATCGATACAGGCAGTCATCAATTCATCATCGACGAACCCGTCTCGAAAGGTGGCGACGATGCCGGACCAACTCCCTACGACACCCTCCTGGCTGCCCTGGCAGGATGCAAGGCCATCACCGTGCAGATGTATGCCCGCCGAAAAGGCTGGCTGCTGGAAAAAGTCATTTTAACTTTGCAACACAGCAAGATCCATGCGGACGATTGTGAAGACTGCGATGGCGGTGCCGTAGGAAAGATAGATATCATTGACGTGGATATCTCTTTCGAGGGCGACCTCAGTGAAGAGCAGTTGAAAAGGTTAAAAGAGATTTCTAACCGCTGCCCCGTCCACAAGACACTCATCACCGAAACCAAGATACGCACCAAGTAAAACAACCCTGCTGGCAGGCGTCTGGTGAAAATACCAGCTGCTCGGTTCTCACTTCGTTTTAATCGTAGTCGCCTAATCTTAGTGTATATTTGATTGGACCGTAATCACCCTTGGGTTCACATGCCCCAAAATATGAGGAGACATGGCCGATCTTCAAAAACAAGACCTCGCTCAAGAGAAAGGTATCCACAAACAACTTTTGCCCCCCAGTGGGCGCCGCTATACCATCGGTATCCCTGAGAATTACGCCCTGGCGGAAAAAGTACCGCTGGTTCTTGCGCTGCATTGGGCCGGGCCGGTGATGCCTTACACCGGGGAAATGATCTTGCTTGGTCTGGCGGTACCAGGTCTGTATAAGTTAGGAGCAATTATGGTAGCCCCAGACCGCACCCAGGAAGATTGGGCCAACCCTATAGCTGAACAAGAATTGCTGGAACTCCTCGATTTCATCCAGGAAAATTACCGCATCGACGAACGCAAGGTGGCCGTGTTGGGTTACAGCCTTGGCGGGATCGGCGCCTGGTACCTGGCTGCCCGCCATCCAGACCGCTTTTCGGTCGGCATCGCCCTATCGGCCATTCTTCCCAAGGAGGCCAGGGGAATTCCCTGGAAGACCCCGATGTATGTGATCCACAGTTTTCAAGATAAGGTCTTTCCCTTACAGCAGGTTGAAAAAGTGATCGACTCGATGTTGGATGAGGGGGCGCCTATCGAGTTCAAGGTGATTGATGGACCTGGGCATTACGAGACCGAGGAGTTTATCAAAGTCTTGCATGAAGCTGTACCCTGGGTGAGGCGGATGTGGTGGTAATCCCCCATAATATTCGAAATCGATTTTCTAGCCACGATGTTAAAAATGTATATTTTACTTGTTAGTCCATTCATCAATAAAGGCGTCGAATAAGGGTTGATATTAAATTGGTTGGTTCTGTAATCTTTTTTTCATCATAGGTCAACTACCTAAGTTTTTCATGCTATACTCTCTTCATTATTCCTGCTTCTTTATTTTCCTAAACGGGCCATATTAAAAACGGACCGCTAGTAAAATAATTATATACCTGTGAATCACGAGTTAGGCGGTAGGAAACATCAACTATCGTAACAATCAAAACCACCTTAGTATAGAAGAAACTCACCAGAACATGATCTTGAAAAAAAGAAGGGAATGAAGAAATGAACCTCGAATATGAACAGACAATTGATAATTTAATAGAGTTCAACCTATTCCATTTGTCCAAATCTCCTTACTATCAACGGCAGTTATCGATTTCGCGATTCTGGGGCAGCGTGCTCAGTTTCATCTTGTTCTTATTCATGTTTTATATTGACACAAACAAACTAAATTTATGTATGATTGTTACTAGCGTCATTGGGGGACTAATCATATTTGTTTTTTATCTCCCTTTCTATCGATGGATTAATACCCGCCAGGCAAGGAAATTACTGAAAGAGGGGGACAATAAGGCTGTACTTGGTCACCATGAATTATCATTGTCACCAGAGGGCATATTCGTCAGAACCCAAACTAGTGAATCGAAAACTAGCTGGTCAGCGATCACCAAAGTGTTGCAAAACGATCAATATGTTTTCTTATACGTTAGCTCAATAAATGCTTTTGTCATTCCCAAGAAGGCTTTCGCTAATGAAAGCACACTACAGGAATTCCTAGATTACATAGACACTCATAGTGAACAAAAGACTGCAAGCAGTTAACCAAAACCCACACAGCTAGATCAACCTATTGAGGTCTAACGTCGTATGGAGCAGACCTTACCCTTTAGCGATCTTTTAATCGCTGTCAATATTAAATGGGGGATCTGCACACCTAAAATTTACAGATCGCAATGCATTAATTCTGTCACATTCTAGATTGCCATTCTTTGCTGCCGCCCCAACTGAAATGTCAAATATAATTGATAAAAATATTCACACTTTATTAAAAATTCTTCCCCACATTCACCTTCGCATGTGATACAATTTTTTTAATCATTTGCTCGGCAAAGCCGGGTACTTTTTTTGGGGCGTGGTGCAATGGCAGCACACCGGACTTTGAATCCGTTGATCCTGGTTCGAATCCAGGCGCCCCGGCTAAAATTCTTCCCTAAAAGAACGGATCGATTTGACAGAAGAAGAGTCTGATCAGTATAAACCAAATATCGCTCAAAGCAGCGACAGGCCTCGCACAGTGAACAAACTGGCGCGGCGGCTGTTGTTTTTAATTCCCAGTAAGGATGTGGGAAAATGAAGACAACCGTTGTTTTATTAGCCGCCGGTAAGGGCACCCGGATGCGATCCAAAGTGCCCAAGGTACTGCATCCTCTGGCAGGCAGGCCGCTCATCTGGCACGCACTCAGCGCGATTAAAGAATTTTCCGACACTCTCCCTGTCGTGGTGGTTGGAGAAGGCGCAGAAGCCGTGAAAGAAACCGTGGGGGATGCAGCCCAATTCGTCGTCCAAGTCGAACAGCTCGGCACAGGCCACGCTGTTTTGCAGGCTAAAGAATTGCTGGAGGGAAAATCGGACTACGTCATCGTGGTGAACGCCGATCTCCCCATGATTTCCAAGGACACCTTACAGCGGCTCCTTGACATCCAGAAAGACAACCCCGGCCCATTGACCCTCCTGACGGTGATGAACGATAACCCACGCGGCTTCGGCCGTATCCTGCGAAATGATTCGGGACATGTGACGGCGATCGTGGAAGAAGTGGATTGCACGCCCGAACAAGCTTCCATTAAAGAACTCAACGTAGGCGTCTACTGCTTCCAGGCAGATTGGCTGTGGGAAAATCTGCCAAAACTCCCGCTTTCCTCAAATAAAGAGTACTTCCTCACGGATACTATCGGGCTGGCCAGTTCTGCCGGGCAGCCTGTCAAAGCGCACGTCCTGGAGGACCCTGCCGAGGCCATGGGTATCAATACTCGCGTCCACCTGGCAGAAGCGGAAGCTATCCTACGGGAGCGTATCAACAGTAAGTGGATGCTCGCCGGGGTGACGATCATCGACCCCCATACCACGTACATCAGTATGAACGCAAGCATCGGGGAAGATACTATCCTGTACCCGAACACTTTCCTCGAAGGCGACACCCATATCGGCGAAGACTGTCGCATTGGCCCCAACGCCATCCTGCGGGATTCGCAGGTGGGGAACCATTGTGAAATCACCGCCTCGATGATTGAATCCGCCAAGATCGAAGATCACGTGGACATCGGGCCCTTCGGTCATCTCCGCAAAGGGGCGCATCTGGCAGAAGGCGTCCACATGGGCAACTTCGGTGAAGTCAAGAACGCGACTCTCGGGCCGGGGGTTAAAATGGGGCATTTCTCCTACATTGGAGACGCCACCATCGGGAAAAATGTGAACATCGGCGCCGGGACGATCACGGCAAATTACGACGGAAAACAAAAACACCATACCACCATCGAAGATAATGTCTTCATCGGCAGCGATACGATGTTGATCGCTCCTTTGAAAATCGGGAAAGGCGCCAGCACAGGCGCCGGATCGGTGGTGAATAAAGACGTAGAAGAAAACATGGTCGTCGTTGGCATCCCTGCCAGGGCGATCCGAAAGAAGAAGAGAAGTGACTGATATACAAATAGCCCTCCTCATAGGGCTGATCCTGCTCAACCTCCTGGTGACAGCCATCCGGGCAGGGCTGTTGAACGCCCGTTATCCCCGCCTCATCTCGTTGGGAGAAAGCGAGAACAAAAGCGTCGATAAGACTGTCGAGCTGTTCACCAACCGCACAAAATCACGATCGACTTTTAGAGTGACCCAAACGATTCTCCGCTTTTTAATCGCCGGGTTAGCGCTGTCTGGTTTTATTTCGGGCATTTCAGGTGGCCGGCTGCTCCTCATTCTCGCCTCCATAGCCATCGTCATCTGGCTTTCTGAATTCATCGTCGAGCGCCGCATCATGCGGGATCCAGAAGTATGGGCTGTCCGGCTGACCTCTATCGCCAATTTCCTCATCCACCTGCTGTCTCCGATTCTGGCGCTGCCGCTTCATTTCTCTCGCGGTCTCGAAAGCCATTATTTCGTGACCATCACGGAAGATGAACTCATCACCCTGGTTGATGCCAGCCAGATGGCCGGGGAGATCGAAAAAGACGAAAGCGAGATGATCCACTCCGTGTTCCAACTCGGCGATACCATCGCCAGAGACATCATGGTCCCCAGGGTAGACATGCTCAGCCTGAACGTAAAAACGCCCGTAATAGAGGCGGCAGATATCCTCCTAGAGTCGGGCTTTTCACGGGTCCCTGTATACGACGGACAGAAAGACAACGTCATCGGTTTAATCTACACCAAAGACATGCTCAAAGCCTGGCGCGCCGGTAACGGAGTAGGGTCTTTACGCGAGTTGCTACGACCTGCCAAATTCGTACCTGAGACGAAAAAAGTGGACGAACTGCTGGACGAGATGCAAGCTGCCCACATCCACATCGCTATCGTCGTCGATGAATTCGGGGGGATCGCCGGATTGGTGACCCTCGAGGATATCATTGAGGAAATCTTCGGCGAAATCCAGGATGAATATGATGAAGAGGAAGAAGAGCCTTACGAACTGGTAGGGCCCGGCGAATATATCTTCAACGGCCGGGTGCTTTTGGATGAGATCAACGAAATCCTAGGGAGTGAATTACCCACGGCAAATGCCGATACCCTGGGGGGATTAATCTTCAACCTGATAGGTCGTGTTCCTGCAAAGGGAGAAACCCTCACCAATGCTAACGTCCAACTCACCGTAGAAGAATTGAATGAGCGGCGCGTCCATAAAGTACGGGCAAAACTCAACCCGCCGGACGAAGCCCCTCCATCGGAAGCGGAATAATCACATACATGGTAGAATCTTTTCGGGGTAGCAGAAACAACCCTTTTCAATAAAATTCTGCTACAAATAAGTTATGCGCGTTCTTGTGCTTACCGACATCCATTCAAACCTCACAGCCCTCGAAACCGTACTTGAGGACGCGGGGAATGTAGACGCCGTGTGGTGTTTGGGAGATGTGGTAGGATACGGACCGTACCCTAACGAATGCATCACCCTGTTGAGTGAACAACCTAAAATTATCTGCCTGTTGGGAAACCACGACGCCGCAGCCATCAACATGCTGGATATCAGCACGTTTAACCTGGAAGCGCGTAAATCGGTGGAATGGACTCACAACCGCCTTACCCAGGAAAGTACAGCCTTTTTACAGGAACGCCCAAAAGTTTCTATCCAGGGGAACGTGACCCTCGCCCACGGCAGCCCCCGCCACCCCGTATTCGAGTATATTTTAGATACCCGGGCAGCTACCGAGAATTTCACGCACTTCGACACAGATTTTTGTTTTATCGGGCACACGCACCTGCCGGTGATGTTTTATATCGAGAATAACCAGTACATGTCCCGGCTGTCAATCCCGCCGGTAAATAAAGTCACCGAATTGAAACCGCGCGTTATCGTCAACCCTGGGTCAGTCGGGCAGCCGCGCGATCGCGACCCGCGCGCAGCCTTCGCCATCTTCGAGACGGAGGCGAATACCTGGGAATATCGTCGGGTGGAATATGACATAGACAAAGTCCAACAAGACATGCGTAAGTATGAACTGCCGGAACGCCACATCATCCGGTTAGAGAGTGGTTGGTAAGAAATTTCCCCTGCTTTTCTGTCGACGACTGGGAACTTAAAAAGAAAATCCAACGTCTTCAAGGTATATATACATAAGAGGAGAAGAAGACGACATGAAGAGACTAAGATCTACTTGCCTGTGCATTGTTTTGATAATTTTTTCGGTCAGCCTGGCAGCCTGTGCAAGCGCGGCAGATGAAGCCTTCAATTACGAGGCATCTATAGCCCCTGGCGACACGGGTGGTGAAATTTGGGATGAGGCTGAAGATTTTACCGACAGCGCCGCAAATCATGAGGCTAGCCCCCCGCAAACGGGAGAGCGCCTCGTCATCATGAACGCCGACATCTCCATCGTCGCCATGGACCCGGCAGAAGCGATGGACACCATTGCCTCGATGGCAGAGACCTACAGGGGCTTTGTGGTTTCATCCAACCTACGCCAGGTCATGGGGAAAAAAGGCACCGATATCCCTTATGCCACCATCACTATCAGGGTCCCTGCGGACCGCCTGAAGCAAGCTCTGAACGAGATCGAACTGCTGGCGGTGGAGGTGCTGTCCAAAAACCAGAGTGGGCAGGATGTGACCAAGGAATACACCGATTTGAATTCCCGACTGCGCAACCTGGAGGATGCAGCCGAACAGCTCCGCCTGATCATGGATGAAGCCAGGAAGACCGAAGACGTGCTGCGGGTCTACAATGAGCTTACCAGAGTGAACGAAGAAGCAGAAGTCATCCGCGGCCAGATCAACTACTACGAAGAATCAGCCGCCTATTCTGCCATCAGCGTGACCCTGACCCAGTTCGAGGAAGAAGAACCTATCGAACCGGTCACGGTGGAAGGTTGGAAACCCCTGGCTGTCTTGCGGGACGCCGCCCAAACGCTGGTGAATTTCTTCCAGGGCTTCGTGAACTTTCTCATCTACGTTGTCGTTGTATTCATACCCATTCTGGCCCTCATCGCTGCCCCCTTCTTGATCGGCTGGTGGGTAGTCCGTAAGGTCCGAAAACCGAAAGATAAGAAATCCATCAAAGAGTAACGTTCAAAGAAAACCACGTAGGGACGGGTTGCGATCCTTCAGATCGATAAACCCGTCCCTACGATTCTACCTAATTTCCTTATTGCTTCCTCCCCATTCTTTATGCAGGAAATCCCCCCGACATTGAACCATATCATCTTACAGATTCAATAAATGATAATTTTTCTGTGAGTAATATGTTACTAACATAGCTTCGATCATAATGCGAAAGTTTTTATCTTTCAATTTTTCAGGAGTAATAACCATCCCATTTATATTGAGTTTATCAAATCTCAATACTTCTAATAATATTTTTTTGCCCTCTTTTAAATAATCTAAAAACATTGAATTTAGTCTTTGATTGGTCATCTGTGTAGAATCTGGTTTCAAATATCCATTCAGTCTATTTGGGCACAAACTTAAAGCTTCCCCAATGTACAACGTCTTTACATCGGCAGGGACTTCTTGATATATATTCCAACGATAAACAGTTGCTCCACTATAGGTTTGATTCATAAAACCCGAAATGGATGCGGGGAAATAATACGGTTCATCCTCTATTCTCATAACAGGGAGCCAATCAAATCGTAGTAAAACCCGCATAAAATAAGCCTTATGGAAACCAGCAGATGGTGGCTTCTCCCACCCTACTAAACTTTTCAGCTTAGACTGAATTGCACCAGGTTGACGTTGCAACAAATTTGCCAATTGTTCAACATCAAGCCCCTCATTGTAATTTTGTACAAGCTGATTCTCTTCTTCTTCTGTCCATTTTTCATAAGCTCGCGGATGTTTTTGACGAATTCTCTCTAACCTGTTCTTATCCATTTCTTCCCTCCCAAACCAAATAATTTCGTAGATTCCCACTCTCATTATACCCTTGTCTCATCCCCACCTAAATCCCCCTATCTTGTAACTCGTCGTCGTTATCCTTTATAATGATGCAGAACCATTTTTATCCTAACCCAAATGTCTCACCCTATGGCAATGAGCAGTGTGCTGCTCATTGTAAAGAAGAATGCCTTCGGCATTCTCAATAAAGGAGGAATGCCTATGAGACCCGTTTACGCCATATCGGGCGGCGTATCCAAATTTGCCAAATCACGACCCGATAAGAACTACCAGGCCCTCGTCAAGGAGGCCTACGATTACGCCATCGCAGACATCGGCCTGGACTTCCCCACCTTTACCAAACTCGTCGATGGCTCGGTTGCGTCTTATTTCTCCGACCACTTCACCCGCCAGCTGATGGCCGCCATTATGGCCCAGGACTATCTGGGTCTGTGCCCCAAGCCCAGCCACCGGGTGGAGGGCGGCGGCGCCACTGGCGGATTGTGCTTCCAGGAAGCCTGGAAGTCGATAGCCAGCGGCCACATGGATATATGCGCGGCCTATGGTTTCGAGACGATGAGCCACGTGGAAACCTGGAAAGGCAACGAGTTCATCGCCCTGGCCTCCGACGTATCGTTCGATTACCCCGTCGGAGGTTTTTATTCCGGGTACTACGCCATGATGGTCACCCGCCACATGAAGGAATTCGGCACCACGGTAGAGCAGATGGCGCACGTGAGCGTAAAGAACCACATCAACGCCTACTACAACGCCTACGCACAAAAGCGCAGCCGCTACACCATCGAGGACGTACGCAGCTCACCCATGGTGGCCTGGCCGCTCACCCGCCTGGACATCTGCGTGATGTCGGATGGGGCTGCGGCAGCCATCCTCGTCTCTGAGGACGGGTTGAAGGAACTTGAAGATGCCGGAGCGAAAATCCCACGCCCCCTGGTGAAAGTCACCGGGATCGGGCGCGGTACCGACGCCATGCGCATGGCCGACCGCCCCCACGTGGACTACGATACTTTCATGGAAGACTACGCCACCGAGCAGGAAAAAGGTTCGGACGAGACCCGCAAGTATTACAAGAAACTGTGGGATCACGGCACACGCTACCCGGGGGTTCACTCCTTCCGGGCTGGACGAACGGCAGGCAATATGGCCTGGAAGCACGCCGGGATCGAAGATCCCCTCAACGACCTCGACTTCGTGGAACTGCACGATGCCTACACCTCCAGCGAAATCCAGACCTACGAAGACCTGGGGCTGTGCCGCTACGGGGAAGGCGGCCCTTTCGCCGCCTCCGGGAAGGCGTTCGTGCCAGGCGTCGACTACGGGTTGAAGCTCACAGACAAACCCGCGTGTGCGGTCAATCCCTCCGGCGGTTTGATCGCCTGCGGGCACCCCGTCGGCGCCACCGGACTGATGCAGGCTGTGTTCGCCATCTGGCAGCTGCAAAACAGCATCGGAAAACACTTCAAAGACGACACCTTGCAGCTCAAAGATGCCCAACGCGGGGCGATACACTCGCACGCCGGTACAGGCACCTACGTGACGGTCAGCGTTTTGGAGAAGGAGTGAGACATGGCTAAACAACCCACCAAACGAGAGGAAACCCTGGGCGGCTACATCGTCCACGGGATCCCCTTCCCGTTAGAAACCGATCCGGAAGCGTTAGCCTTCTTGAAGAAGATGGCGCCCATCCAGATCGAGCAGCCCTACAGCATCACCTACCTGCACTCCTACGCCCAAGACAGCCCCTGGTTCGCGGGCCTGACCCAAAAACGGCTCCTGGCAAACCAGGACCCGAGCGGGAACTACGCCTACGCCACCCCACGCGGCCACGACATGTATTCCGGGGACGAGACCGTGTGGATCGACATCACCGAGCGAAAGGCGAAGATCCACGCTTTCACGGTGTGCCACTTCGGGTCGGAGGAATTCCTGCCTGAGACTCCCTTCGTTCTCGCCCAAATTGAGTTTGAGGGGATAAACACTTTGTTACTCACACGCGTGCTGGGGTTGGATCCGATGGAAGCCAGCCTGGATTGGATCGGGATGGAGGTTGTTCCCCAATTCCTGCGGAACAGCAAACTGAAACCCACCGACGTGTATTTCGTACCGAAAGAATAGGAATCGGTCACCCAGTCACCCAGGCACTCAGGGATTGGGTGCCTGGGTGGCTTTTCTTCTAGAGAGTCTCTTTAACTGGTAACTCCTTACTCCCCTTTACATCAAGCCATCCTAATGCTGCCAAATTTCGAATCGTAGAAGCGAATTCTTTTTTACTAATCTCTCGCCTTTGTTTCCAATTTATTACTTCCTTAAAAACATCCATCTCAGATGGCTTATCGGTCATTTTTTCTTGGAGTTCTTCAGTAACATAAATCACTGTGGCGATAATTTCAGACTGTTTTGTATTTACTCTCATAAATAAATCTGATACCTTCTTTATAATTTCATCCCATTGGTTCAAATCTGTTAGATATGATTGATATGCTGTCTCATAAGTAGGGCCCAGTTGAATTTTAAACATTCTCCCTTCACGCTCTTCTCTGATAAGACCATTGTTAATTAGGTGACTCATTTTCTTTTTCAGTTCAGGCGAAAATGGACCATAACTCCCCCTTTGAAACTCAATACCTAAAGGCAATCCTTCAGTTTGGGACACATACACCATTTTTTGGAAACTGGTACGACCAATTGACCAATGATAAGGTTGTTTTTGAACCTGGTTTACTATTTCCACCAAAGCAACCCACCCGGGACTAACCCATTCAGAAGATGGTGCTCTCAAAGTTAGCTGTTTTTTTGAAGACAGGAAACTTAACTCTAGTTCATTGGTAGGAGTGTCATATGGAGCGAATAATTCGACAGGAATATCCATTTTGTTGAGGTATTCATACAGAATCGGTCCAATTATTCTCCACTCAAGCTGTCCTAATCCCGCTCCAAGGGGAGGAACTGCAAGAGAAGTAATTCCCCAATCTTTATAATAATCAAGTAAATATTCTAAACCTTTGATAATATCATCTACTTTAGCCAAAGACCTCCAATGATCCTTTGTTGGGAAGTTAATTATCCAAGGAGGAACGACAGATTTATAAAGATATGGGTAGCCTAGTTTTACCTCTCCACGATCACACTTACCGACATAATCTTTATACATTTGAGGATAACGTTCTTTAAACCCAAGCGCAATGCCTTTGCCCATTACTCCAACACAATTTACAGTATTTACAAGGGTCTGAACATCTGACTCAAAAATGTCGCCAACTAAAACTTTGACACTCATATCAACTACCTCATCACTATAAGAAAAATAGATGTGGATCCTCAACTATGGGAAGAGATATCCCTAAGTTTTTGAAGGTCTCCGAAGTTTCTTTATTCGATACATAAGCACCAACAATATATTTGGGAGGAATCCGTTCAGGAACAAGTACTTCAGCACATCGGGCACGTCTTTTCCTCCATTTTTCAATTGGATCATCATCAGTCCAAAATTCTGCAAAAACTAGTTCACGGTCTAACATTTTTATTCCCGACGGCGAGGGGTAGAAAGCTGTATAATCACTCGAAGCGTTGCCATCTGCAATTACAACACTTGATATGTCTAAGACCTCTGTACTTACTTGTAGAACACAAAGGGATTTATGTTCACCTCTTCTAGAATAAAGTGTTACATTTCTTGCATGAATATATAAGTTAGCATATTTATGAAGAGGCAATCCATTTGGCACTACAATCTTTTCGCGTTTCTCCTGAATCACATTCATTGCAAATGACTTTGATTCAATTTTTTTCGCATTTTCAAAATTGAGTATTCCAAGCTTTAAAATTGATGGGACATTATTAATATAAGTGATATAGTGCAATTCTTTTAATTCACTATGTTCCACAATGCACCTGAACATGCGTTCTAATTATATTTTATTTTTCACATTTTCTGCATATTAAATTTATTCGCTGCAAGTCTTTGACCTCAATCCAACCTGCTTCATTTCTTATTACTGTAACTATTATTTCATTCCTAGCGAATCTATAATAAAATACCATAAAATAGTAGATTAAGGAAAGCTCATAACCGGATGATTGCATCATATAGGGAAAGGATACGGTATTATCAAATATCACAAAAAGCCAACCTCAATAATAAGGCGTTATTAAAAGTGACACCAAAAGAAAAATGGTTAAAGGTCATGGGCGTCGTCATACGCGGCCACGGCGTGGCATCCGGGCAGGCGGACGACAGCCCTTACCCGGATGGTTCAATCCGCATGCAAATCCCTTTTTTCAAGGAGCTGGGACTCGACCTGACAGAATATTATCCGGCAACGCTCAATATTTCAATCACCCCGTTCCGTTTTACAGTTACAAATCCTGAATACACATTCCGGAATGTCGAATGGACACACCTGCATCCCCCGGAGCATTTTTCCTTTTCGAGATGTAGAATCACCTATGACAACAAAACCTACGACGGCTGGATTTACTATCCCCATCCGGAAACGAAGAAAAATCATTTTCAAAATGACCACATTCTCGAAATCATCTCTCAATATGTTCCCGATATCGGTTATGGGAATAAGATAGAAGTCATTATTAAAGCAGAAGAAATCGAACTGATAAAGGATTAGGATAAGGAGTACCCCATGCCATTCATCGACCTTGAATCCATAGAAAGTAAAGAACTCGTTCCGGGCTTCCACGCCCGCATGGTGCACACCGACAACATGACCCTCGCTTACTGGGATATCGAAGAAGGTGCTGCACTGCCAGCCCACAGCCATCCCCACGAGCAGGTCGCCAACGTGCTTGAAGGGACGCTGGAACTGGTCGTGGATGGCGAAGCGCACAAACTCACACCGGGGAAAGTCTTCGTCATCCCCTCCAACGTTCCCCACAACGGCAAGGCGCTGACCGCTTGCAAGGTCATCGATGTCTTTTACCCCGTCAGAGAGGATTACCGCTGACCATGACCAAAAAGAATAACTGGATTTATACTGCCGCGGCTGCCCTGGGTGCAGGGCTATCCGCCTGGGCGGTGAGCAAATACCTGCGTGAAAAACGTGAGATCGCCGAATATCTGGGGGAGGGCAGTGTCTTGATCGACACCGCCCGGGGTCCGGTGGAAGCCGCCATCCAGGGGGAAGGACCGGCCCTGCTCGTGCTCCACGGCGCAGGTGGAGGCTACGACCAGGGTCTCATTGCCACCGATCCACTGGCCGATGAGGGCTTCCAGGTCATTTCCATCTCCCGTCCGGGCTACTTACGTACTCCCCTGGAGACCGGTGAGACCCCCAAAGAGCAGGCAGATGCCTGTGCGGCACTGTTGGACGAACTCGGCATCCAATCGGTTGCTGTCGCCGGGATTTCCGCCGGTGGGCCGCCAAGCATCCAGTTTGCCCTCGATTACCCCAAGCGCTGTTGGGGGCTGATCCTGATTTCAGCGGTGAATGCTAACCACCCCTACACCTACATACCCTTACACGAACAGCTCGCCTACGAAGGCGTCTCGCATGCAGACTACCCCTTGTGGATGTTTCTGAAAGCGCCCTTCCTCCCACTCCTCGGCGGTCCGAAGATTAAAGAACAGCGGAAGATGTCCCCCGAAGCCCTGGAACGATTGCGCGTCACCGCCCATACGATCTTCCCGGTGAGTCTGCGCACAGAAGGGATATTGAACGACGCCAAACAGCTCCAGAATTTAGAGGACTTCCGCCTCAATAAGATCAAAGCGCCCACATTGGTCATCCACGGGGATGCCGACAGGCTGGTCCCCTTCAGCCATGGCCAGCGCAGCGCCGATAGAATCCCCAATGCAGATTTCCTCCCAATCCCCGGCGGAAGCCATTTGTGCTACCTCACCCACATCGAAGAGACCGAACCCGCAGCCTTGAAATTCCTGAAAGAACACGCCCCGAAAAAATAAAAGGTGAAGATGACATCTGGAAGAAATACCTCAACACCGATCCAATTCCCTGGCTACTGGAGCAAGAGACTCCCTGGGTGAGATACCGGACCCTGGTCGACCTGCTAGATAGGGATGAAAATGACCCGGAAGTATCGAAAGCCCGGAAGGAACTCCTCACCCATCCAAAGGTAGTGGAACTCATCGAGGGGGCGGACGAGTGGCCGGGCTATGCCCTCACGCGCCACAACGACGCCAACCATCCCATCCACAAACTGACCGTCCTGGCAGATTTTGGCTTGAACAAGGATGATCCCGGTATCGCCGATATCGCCAACAAACTCTTAGCCCACCAATCAGAAGAGGGCGCTTTCCAAACGCTCGTGCGTATCCCCAAGGTATTCGGGGGGACCGATGAAGACAGCTTAAGCTGGATGTTATGCGATACCCCTACCATCCTGCATGCCCTCATCCAATTTGGATATGGGGAGAATCCCGCAGTACAAAAAGCGCAAATCCATCTCGTTGGGCTCATCCGGGAGAACGGCTGGCCTTGCGCGGCTGATTCTACATTGGGCAAATTTCGTGGGCCAGGACGGAAAGATGATCCCTGCCCCTACGCCAACCTCATCGCTGCCAAAGTATTGCTTGCAGATAAAGAAAAGGAAAACAACGAAGCGGTAAACATCGGCGCGGAGATGCTCCTGAAACATTGGAAAAACCAGCGCGACCGGAAAATTTACATGTTCGGGATCGGTACGACCTACCGTAGACTCAAATACCCCTTTATCTGGTACGATATCCTTCACGTTTTAGATGTCCTCAGCCGCCTGCCCACCGTCCACAGCGACCCCCGTCTGATAGAAATGACGAAAATCCTCATCGCCTCCCAGGACGAGGATGGCCGTTTCAAAGCCGGGTCTGTATGGAAGGCGTGGAGGGACTGGAGCTTCGGGCAAAAACGCGAGCCTTCCCCCTGGATCACCTTCCTCGCCTTGAGGATCCTGAAGCGCGTTTACCCCTAAGGAGACAAACATGAAACTCACCGGCATCCATATACTGCTCACTTACCAGTGCAACCTGGAGTGCGACCACTGCTTCGTGTGGGGCAGCCAATGGCAAACGGGCACGATGACCCTGCCGCAGCTCCGGAACGTCCTGCAGCAGGCCAAAGACCTGGGCACGGTGGGCATGGTTTACTTCGAAGGGGGCGAACCGACGCTGTATTATGCCGCCATGTTGAAAGGCGTCCAGGAAGCCGCCGCCAAGGGTTTCGACGTGGGGATCGTCACCAACGGCTATTGGGCTGTAAGCGAGGAGGACGCCCTGGCTTACCTCGAACCGTTCAGGGGTTTGGTCCAGGATCTATCCATCAGCAGTGACACCTATCACTGGTTCGAAGAACTCGGCGAGAACGTCAAGCACATCGAAAAGGTGGCGGATGAATTGGATATCCCCATCGGGGTCATCAGCATTGCCCAACCCGAAGACGTCAACGCCGCCAGTGTTGTAGGCACACTCCCGCCAGGGGAATCTGGCATCATGTACCGCGGACGGGCGGCGGTCACCCTGGCCAGAAAAGCGGATAAGCACCCCTGGAAGCAGTTCACCGAATGCCCCTATGAAGATTTGGTGGAGCCGGGCCGCATCCATCTCGACCCATTGGGTTACCTGCACATCTGCCAGGGGATTTCTATCGGCAACCTGTTCGAGACCCCCTTACGGGACATTACGACGCAGTATGATCCCGAAGCGCACCCCCTCGTGGGGCCGCTGCTTGATGAGGGGCCGGTGGGGCTGGTGAAGCGCTACGACCTACCGCATGAAGAGGCCTACGCCGATGCCTGCCACTTATGCTATGAGATGCGTCTTGCCCTGCGGGAACGCTTCCCGGAGGTTCTCACGCCTGACCAGATGTATGGCGTGGTGGGGGAGTAAATCACTCTAAGATATAATCCACACTGAATCATGTCCATCAAGCGTTATTCGAATATCATCGGCTTCGACGATTCCCCCTTCGCCCCCGACCATCGAGGGGTAGTCGCCATCATAGGGGCGGTCTTTGCCAGTCTGCGCTTCGATGGGGTTTTGGTTGGGGAGATTGAAAAGGATGGGTACGACTCGGCTGAAGTCCTCCGTAAACTGGTGTCCGAATCCAAGTTCGCCGAACACGTCCAGCTCATCATGCTCCAGGGGATCGCCTTCGGGGGCTTCAACGTCGTCGATGTGTTCCAACTCCATGAAGCGCTGAAGCTCCCCGTGCTGGTGGTCTCACGCCGCTCGCCGGATATGGAAGCCATCCGGAACGCACTCACCACCCAGATCCCCGATGGGAAAAAGAAATGGTCCGTCATCGATCGTCTCGGCCCCATGGAAGCTGTGAGGAATGCATACGTGCAGCGGGTGGGAATCTCCCTCGAAGAAGCGGAGTCTGTCATCGAGCGCTTTGCCGTCCACGGACACATCCCCGAACCTATCCGTGTGTCCCACCTCATTGCCGGTGCCCTCGTTGATGGCGAGAGCCGCGGCGCCCCTTAGCCCCTAAAATGTCCTCATGACCCTATACAATCGGCTCAAATCTTTAAGGGTACAGGTGTTTTTGGGGGACGTATCCCTTCCATCCCAATCAGCGACTTCAAGAAAGCCGGCAGTTCACGCCAAGGCACAGTAGCGAGAATAGACAAGGCATGAAAAATAACCGCTGACCTGGCTTCATCTACTATGTTTTCCCTGTAAGTGTTTGGCAGATTGAATTTTGGTTTCGGCAGACAACTTTCAAGCGCCTTTTGTAGCAGAAATCGCAAATCATCTTCCACGCGTTCGAGATGAAGGTGTTTCCAGAGCAGTAAAACGGTGAAAATATGTCCTTCTGTTCTCAGAGATTCATAAGTTGAGATCCATTCAGGATAATAGGTTGAAAGAAAAATAAAATTCTCTCTGACTAACTTCTCCGTTGTCGTCCAGGCACCTTTATACTCAACTGATACCTCCGGCAAATCTTCGATCAGGATTAATCGGTCCTCGTTTTGTATGATTTCGTGCATCAATTTGATCAGGCTCTCAACGATATGTAGATAGGGTTTTTCCAATGAAATCGGTGATGAATCCACACATATTTTTGAGATTGCTTTTTGGAAAACCTCCTCTTTGAATATGTCATTAACACTTCTTTGGTATTCTGAATAAGAAGATCTCCCACTGGACGATACCCTCAACGAACAAAATGGTGAGTGCTCTGTCTTGGCATAATGCCTGAAATAACGAGTGTCAATTCTATCAACCAGGATCACAGGTTCGAGACATTCAGGGCATGCTAATCGAAGCCATTGAACGTCACTGTAAGTTACTTCATAAGCATCGACGAGCTGCCTTTCTTTGAAGATGGATATTGATGTTTTCATTTTTATATTTCCTTCCCTACCAAGGCAAGACCGTTCAGGAGAGATTTACATTACCCAACAAGAGCGTTACCCTGGAAGCTAAATTCTCAATTCGTGAACTCGCCGATAATCACCCTTCAATCTTTTCAACGGCTCCCTCACGAACTATTCAATTATCACATCGATGGCTTTGGATTTACGCAGGTTGCGATATGCTGATACGTACGATTATTATAGCCCAATCGTGGAATCGAGGGGACCTAAAGTGTGGATACGATATACTGGCTGAGTTTTCCCTATCCCTACCACAAGTAAACTTTATCGAGTATCATTGGAAATTAGCTGCATATAATCACGAAGGACAATCCGATGCCCATTCAAGCCATCCCCTACATCTTACTTTTGGGCACATTCTTTGGCACCACCCTGATAGCCTCCCGCTTCAGCGTTGACCAGTTTGAACCCAGCACGTATATCGCCCTCCGGCTGAGTCTCGCCAGCCTGGGCTATCTCATCCTGACGAGACTGCCCTCTCAGCGGAGTAAATGGCCTGCGGGTCGCAGCCTATGGCGGCACGCATCAGTTATGGGGATATTAGGCACAGCCGTCCCTATGAACTGCATCGTCGCCTCCTTGAATTACCAATCCAGCGGCATGACCTCGATCTTGATTACACTCGGCCCTGCCATCACCGTCAGCATGGCGCATTTCTTCCTCCAGGAAGAATCACTCAATAAGCGTAAAATCGTTGGCATCGTTATCGCATTGAGTGGGGCGCTGCTGCTTGTGCTGCTGGGGGAAACCGGCTTGCCCGATGTCAGCGAGACCAGCCCCACCGGATATCTGCTGGTCTTCATCGCCATGACCTCTTCCAGTATATCTGTCGTTTACGCCCGTAAGTACATGGCCGACCTGGATGCCGTCCAGGTCACCACCGCCCGCCTCACGGTTGCCGCCCTGATCGCCTTGCCCTTGTCTGTCTTGTTTGTCGGCTTCGATCTCAGCCAGGTAAACCAGCAGGGAGTCTTGGCCCTGGCGTGGGCAGCTCTAGCTGGGACATTCCTTGCCATGATGGTGTCTTTCTATATCGTCAAACGTTTCGGCGCCACTGCCTCCGCTATGACCGCTTACGTCATCCCCGTCGTTGCCAGCATCGGTGGCTACTTTATCTTACACGAAACCATCACGTTGGGGATGGCCGGTGGGATGGCCCTCATCGTAATTGGGATCGCCCTCATCAACCAGCGTGGGGATCAAATCACCGCATCGAAGGTAATATAAAATCACACCAGTAAGTGGGGTAACTAATCCTGTTTAAAAAAGGCAATCGTGACGCCGTCGCCCCCTTCTGTGGGGCCTCCCATTTCATGCCGTTCGACTTGTGGATTCCTATCCAATTCCTTCCGCACTGCGCTCCTTAATTTCCCCGTCCCCTTACCGTGTACGATCCGCGCGTAAGGCAGCCCGGCCACGTATGCCCGGTCGAGGTAGTGGCCCAGGGCTTCCAAAGCCTCATCTACGGCCATCCCCCGCAAAGACAGTTCCGGTCCAGGCGACTTCACCTGGAAATTGATCGTATCCCGCACCGTTTCGGTGGCTTTTTCCTCCACCTTCCCCCCCACGACATCCAGGTCGTATAGATCCACACGCACCCTTAGGTTGCCGATTTGGATCTCGGCGTCTTCTTTCCCCAACGAGGTGACGATACCCTCCTTCCCCAACGTGCGCAGCCGCACGCGGTCGCCCAACCGTACAGCGCGCCGGAGCACCTGAGGCAGCTCTTCGACAATCCGCTTCCGCTCTACCGGCGCCTGGACTTCCTTTTCGACCGCCTTGATTTTCTCCTCGACCTGCTGGAGGGCTTCCAGGGGTTGGCGTGCCTGCGCCAGTTGTTTTTGGGCATCGCGCATCTCCTCTTTCAGCGATTCGATTTCCATCTTCGCATCTTTATATGCTTCGGCAATCACTTCCAGGCGTTCGTCTTCGATCCCCTCCAACCGCTCGATGAGTTCCGCCCGTAGCCCTTCAGCTTCCTTCTGGGCATTTTCTGCGGCTTCACGTGCCCTGCGGGATAAGTCTCGTTGCCGGTGAATTTCGTCCAGCAAGTCCTCGGCTTTCAGTTCGGCAGGGTCGATGCGGCTGCGTGCCGCTTCCACGATGTCCTTCTTCAACCCTAGACGTTGGGCGATGGCCAGGGCGTTCGAGCGCCCTGGCAAACCGACGGTGAGGTGGTAGGTCGGGCGGAGGGTCTCGAGGTCGAACTCCATGCTCGCGTTGACCACACCCGCTGTGGTGTGCGCATAAGCCTTTAATTCCGGGTAGTGGGTCGCCACAAGGGTAGGGATGCTGTTTTCGATCAAAAAAGTTAGGATGGCCTGGGCCAGGGCTGCCCCTTCTCCCGGGTCTGTGCCCGCACCAAGTTCGTCCAAAATAACCAGGGAGCGTTTGTCTGCCTTGTCGAGGATGTGGACGATGTTGGTGATGTGCCCTGAAAAAGTGGATAGGGACTGCTCGATGGATTGTTCGTCGCCGATGTCGGCGTATATTTCCTGGAAAAGACTCATCTCGGAATCCGCCTGGGCAGGGATGTGCAGCCCTGATTGGGCCATACAGGCCAGTAAGCCAACCATCTTGAGTGTGACCGTCTTCCCCCCGGTGTTAGGTCCGGTGATGAGCAGTACGTAAGTATCCGCATCCACGTCGACGTCCACCGGCACGACCGTCTCAGGATCCAAGAGCGGGTGTCTGGCCTGCAATAGGTGCATGGTTATACCTGGATTGAGGTCTTTCTTCGTCGGAGAGAAAGCCTTCAATGCTGGCTCGCTGGCTTTTAAAGTCTCGGCGTATTTCGCTTTGGAGAAGAGTAAGTCCAGTTCCGCCAGGGTTTCCACCGCCCCGATGATCTCATCTGCATGTTCGCCGATCTGATCTGAAATTTCTGTGAGGATGCGCCGCTCCTCATCCTCTTCTGCCACTTGGAGTTCACGCCAGGTGTTGTTCATGTCTACGACCTGCAGAGGTTCGACGAACAGGGTCGCGCCGGAAGCCGAGACGTCGTGCACGACCGATTTGACGCGCCCTTTGGCATCCGCCCGGACGGGGATCACATAGCGCCCCTCTCGCTGGGTCACCAGGGCTTCCTGCAGGTAAGGAGCGATTTCTTTATTATTGAGTAAACGCTGCATGCGTGTCAGCAGGCGCTCGTGGGTCACCTGTAGTTCGGCACGGATTTTTTTCAACTCAGGCGAGGCGCTGTCCAATATCTCGCCCCGGTCTGAGACCGTGCGGGTGATGGCATCCACCAGCCCCAATGGCCCGGGGAAGTTCAAGGCAATCTCCGCCAAGTAGGGGTAGGTGGAGGCGGAACGCTCAAGCTGTCTTTTTAATCTGCGCGATGAGATCAACGTAGACTTGACGTCCAGCAGGTCCCCCGGTACCAAAACAACACCGCGGTTGGCCCCTTCGACCTGAGTCCGGATATCCCGCGCCCCGCCAATCGTGGTCGAGGGTTCTGTCTCAAGCAGCAGGCGCGCTTCGCCGGTCTCTGCCAGAAGCTGCCTGGCCGTGTCTAAATCTGTTATCGGCTTGAGTGCCAGAGCTTTTTCCTTCGAAACGGCGAAGGCGGCATAGTCCGCCAGCCGTTCGAGGATGCGGTCGTATTCGAGGGTCCTGAGTGTTTTTTCGTCCATCGCCGGAGAAGTGTACCATATAAAATTTCAGATGGATTCGCTCCCCAAAATAAAAAAGTGGATCACCCGGCGGATGAGATTCGACAGCTTTTCGATGATAATCTCAGCATGTCTTCTGCCTTTTTCCCGTATTTCCACCCTAAAAAGCAGAATTTGGTCGCTAAATTTACACTAATCAGGCAGAAATATTCCAAAACTCGCTTGATTCCACATATAAAATCTTGTAAAATGAATTATAAGAAGCGGTGGGATTAAATTTCCTATTCCGCATACAATGAAAAACACACCATCTTTGCGAGGAGCGTCATAATGGATGTGATTAAGGTTTCTGGGACTTCCCGTACATCCGCAGTAGCCGGGGCCATTGCAGGGGTTTTCAGAGAAAACAAACGTGCTGAAATCCAAGCGATTGGTGCCGGGGCAGTCAATCAGGCTGTGAAAGCCATCGTTTTAGCCAAAGGTTACCTGGCTGAAGATGGTTACGATGTGGTTTTTTCACCTGAGTTCACCGACGTTGAAATCGAAGATAAAATTCGCACGGCGATTAAAATAACCGTAGAACTCCGTCACCCTGTGCCGGTTGAAGAAGAAGTATAAGTCAGTCTTTCAACTTAATAGATAAAAGCTCTTGGTGTCTCCTGTTCCCCAAGAGCTTCATTTTTTTTTACTGAAGTGAGGGCCAATCCTATTAGGCAGTTACCTTCATCAAAATAAGAACTGTTCGATATCCTCGGGGGCAAAAATCACCTCCTCCTTCCCCCTCAATTTTTCCTCCACTTTTTCAACGATCAAATCGAGATGCCCGGAATACGCCACGAAATCGATCTCATCAGCGGGGACAATGAGGATGGGACTGAGTGAAAAATCCGCGATCCATTCCTCATACAACTCATTCAATTGGACCAGGTAACCTCCGGTGATATTGCTTTCGATTTGGCGGCCGCGCATGTCGATGCGCGCCCGCAGGGTCTCTACCGAAGCCCGCAGGTAGACGACGAGGTCTGGATGCGGGAGTAATGTAATGAACAGGTCGAACAGTTTCCGGTACGTGGCATAATCGCGTTCGTTGATGTGGCCGTGTAGGTAGAGGTTCTTGGCAAAGATCTCAGCATCTTCATACACCGACCGGTCCTGCACTACTGATGTAGGATACTCCATCAGTTCGCGGTGCGAGTGTAGGCGGTGAGTGAGGAAGTAGACCTGAGAGTGGAAAGCCCAGGTATTCATTTCCTCGTAGAAATCTTCCAAATAGGGGTTCTCTGCCACAGGTTCATAATACGGTTCCCACCCCAGTTTCTCACACAGCTTTTTCACCAGCGTAGATTTTCCCACGCCGATATTGCCAGCAACAGCCACGTATTTTTTCATATCAACTCCTAATTTTTAACAAAGTCTTTAACCATATAAGCGATGGCCTGGCCTGTGTCGCTGTCCATCACCAGGTTCATCGAGTGGCCCCGGCGGTAATCTTCCACCATGATTAACCGTAGTACCTTCGAGAAGTTCTTGTCATTCGGCAGGTAATCATCCAAATGGTTGGGAGTCTTGTAAAAGAAAGCCCGGTTGAAAATCACGTTCTCCTCATCCAGATAGATCGCCAGGGGATAGATCTCGGCCTCGATCAGGTCCTGGAAGAAATGCGTCCCTAGAGAAGGTTCAGGGGCGCCGCCCACCCCCTCACCGGAATACTCCACCAGAGCGCGAGTGTGGTAAATATCCGAGTAGGCCACTTTCACACCGAGGTCTGGATTGTTCGACCCCCATCGTCCTGGCCCAACACAGATGAAATTCTCTCCATCCAATTGAGCATTCAACCGCCCAATAGCCCGGGCTAACTCGACCCGCTCGACCGAGGTCGGCAGGCTGAAAAATTCTTCGTGTGGGACAAAGAGTACATACCGGATATCAGAAACCTGACCATGGGGTAAGATTTTATCCGTGGTGAAGATGATATCCTTTGTGGGTACATCCTTGGGAATATGCACATCTGCGTCCCGTAAATGACTCTGGGGGCGGCACTGCAATATAGAAATGACCGCATCGGGAGAAGACGTACCCACATCTACGATCTGCACGGTGAATTCCATATCGACAGGTGAACGGTAATTTTCCGCCAGAGTCTGTAAAATGCGTTTCATCCGGCCAGCTAGCGGCGTTCTGCGAAGGAGTTCATCCATTGTGATGACCAGGTCTTCCACACCGTCTTCAATTAAACGACTCTGCAGCGATGTGAAATATCCGTCCTTGAAAAGCTGGGCAATATACCGCAGGACAGGATAATCCTGGCTTAGGGCTTCACGAACGGGCAGCGTACGGAATTCATTCAACGTCAGATCGATCAGGTCGACCTTGCTTTGGGAATACTTGCGAATCATATTGACATCTGAATGAGTGTGTAGCTGGGGGTGGCTCAGCGCCACCAGCCGGGGGAAATCACTCGAAACGCGATCGACGGCCCGTGTGCCCAAACCCCAAACCAGGCGGAGGAACCCAGCATCTCGTTCGATCTCCGGCGACCAGCGGTATAGGTTGCGGCTGAAGGCCACTCCGGCCGCATGGGGGAGGAAGTAGTCGCCCATCTGCTCGCCCTGCACCGTCTGGATCAGCACGGCAATCCGCTCATCGTAGTCTAATAGCCCTTTGCTGCGCCGGTAGAGAAGCGGGTCGGCGTGCAGGGCGCTGGCGTACACCCTGGTAATCGACTCAACCAGGCTTTTGAGGTTCTCTTCCGGGCTGGACTGGTTAGGGCAGAAAAAGCTGGCATATTTTCCTGCAAATAAAGTTCCAAAGCTGTCTTCGAGTAAACTGGACGATCGCACGATCAAAGGTCGGTTTTTCGTTCGCGCTAAGATTTTTCTCAATTCCTCCACGATATCCGGTGGGAACTCTCCTTCTAAATACTCCTGGCAAAGTTTGGGATATTCCGAGCGAATCTCTTCTTCGGTTTTATATTTCTGGTCGTTCCAATGGAGCAGGTTGTTGTGCGCCATGAAAGAATACAAAACGTCGGCAGCCAGGAAATAAGATTCCGGGATCTTGACGTGTGCTCTGATATCCTCGTCTCCTGTCTCTTTGATGATCCGCTGGGCCAGAAGCATCCCGGCGGCCTTACCGCCGATCTTCCCCCGTCCAATCTTCCTTTGGCGGATATCCAACAAATCCTCGATGGTGAGCCACTGTCTGGCGATATGGATGTAAGCCAGTTGGTCGCTTATCATATTCCGGATGAGTACGACCTTGATCTCTTTTAAATGGGGTTCGTATTTCTTGCGCGTCTCTGGCCTCATTCGCTCGATGCGGAGGGCCTGTTCGAGGAGTAGTTCTATCGGCGCCAGCTCGGCGTTCCAGGTCGTCAGCCAGTCTTCCTTATCCGCCCCCCTTTCATCCAGCACTTCGTGGACGATCTCTTCGAACAATTCAAAAGAGAGGTTGTTGGCAAAATGTAAGTCGGTGAGATACTGCCTGACCTGATCCTTGCGCTTGAGCCACACATCCGGCGGCTCTTCACCGATAGGAAAAGCGATAGCCTCACGGGCCTGTGATTCGGTCGACTGGGCCCGTACTTGGTTGTTGAACTCCTCCACGCTGATGACTCCCCGCCCAAACATCTCCTCACGCATTCGATCGCGGATGCGGTCCTGCAAAATCGGGTATTGCGCCAGGGCGATGTAAATTCGGTAAGGGGGATCGATAAAGGAGGAAGGCAGTGTCATATCAATAAAGATTCAATCAATAGTTTGTCCTTTTCCAGGCCAAACCTAAAGAATACAGCTAAACTTACCGGTAAGAATTAATAACTACGAGAATGCTGGGGAATTGAAGCAGAACTGGTTCAATTCCCTAAATGCATCGGCATAATGACGTGCAGGAAATTATCGTCGCCAAGGGAATGGATCATCCCCGGCGCCGCTGCTGCTGTCGTTTCTAGGGCTACGTTGGGCGTATCGACGACGTCCAAGACCTCCCGCAAGAAACGCACATTGAAAGCGATAAGGATGGGTTGGCCCTCGATGGTGGCGTCGACGACTGCCTCACTCGAGCCTGTCTCTTCCGATTGGGCAGAAATCTCCACCGAGCCGGGTTCACTGCCGTCGCTAGGGGAGATGTTGATTCGAGCGATGTGGGACCCATCGCGTGCAAAGATCTCAGCCTGTTTGCAGGCCTTCAAGAACGCATCCCTCGATATGACCGTTCTGGTGTTGTAGCCTGTCGGGACAATCTGTTGGAATTCGGGGAAGGCCCCTTCGATCAACTGTGTGGTCAGCTCTACGTCCTTCATGCTGAAGACCACCTGGCCGCGCCCCGGCGGTAAGACCATGGTGACCTCTTTACCGCCATCACCCATGATGCGGGCAAGTTCGTTCAAGGCGCGTGCAGGGATGATAACGTTGATTGACTGCCCGGCAGGTTCGGGGAGCGCAATAGTACGTACAGACAGCCGGAAACCATCTGCCGCCGCCAAAGTCACCGATTTTTCTTCCACCGTCATCAACACACCCGTCAGCACTGGTCGGGCTTCGTCCGTCGAAGCAGCAAAAACCACCTGTCGGATCATTTCTTTAAAGTCCGCCACTTCGAAGGTCACACCACCGTCTAAATCAGGGACGGCGATCGGGGGGAACTCCTGGGAATCAATACACTTGATATCCGTATTCGACGTACCGCTGTGGACGTTTAATGTCTGTGTCCGCACCTCCAGCTCCATGTCTACCTGACCCTCAGGCAGCGTGTTGACCAAGTCTGCAAAGGTGCGCGCTGGCACCGTCGTAGAGCCTTCTTCGGCGATCTTGGCCCCAATCCAGCAGGTGATGCCCATTTCCAGGTTGGTTGCCGATAGGCGCAATCGTCCCTCGTCGGTTGCCACTAAGACGTTCGCCAATACCGGGAGCGTACTGCGCGGGGAGACCGCACGTGATACCACACTTAGGCCATAAGCCAGGTTTTCTTGCAATACGGATACTTTCATGGTTGCATTCCCTTTTTCATCTGATGGTAAAAGTATACAACGTTCGGCCTTAAATTTCCAGAGGCTTATTCAAAAGTCGTAATTTAGAACAGATCGATTAAGGCAAGTATCAACGAAAACAGGAAGAAAAAGCCGACGATAAAAGCGAAAACGTACCCGGCAATCTTCCATCCAGACACTCCCCGCCATCCGGTACCCCTCTGCCCTTCAGCCAGCCGGCAGGCTGTATTCGCAACCTCCCGCGCCAGGTCTTCCTGTGAGGTACCCGAAAACCCGACCCAATTCCACCCCTCGGTTTCGGTGGGGACGAACAGCCGATGGCCTGGGAACTCCTCCAGCCACTCACGGAAGGGCTCCGGCTGGTCGATCGCTAGACTAGCCGGGAGGATGGCCGCCCCGGCGTTCATTAGGCTTTTGTCGAAGGCCTCTCCCACCTGATGGACGGTAACGGGCATATTAGGGCATTCATTCGCCAAAGCCGTCACGACAGACTTGGCAAACTCATCATCCCCCTGGTCGAAGACACACACAGAAAACTTTGCATGTAAGGCAGACAACGCATCTGCCGCTATCTGGTTATCCCTGCGTAAACTCCGCCAATGGTAGACCGCCAGGACGACGAAAAGGACTAATAAGCTTGACAGGTCCCAAACCATCCGCGTGAAATCTGGTACATCGTCACCCAGAACCAACTTGAGGATGTTGTACAGGAGTGTACCTGTCGTCCCCATGATCCCCATCACGCCGGCAAAGAGAATGATATACAGGTATCCTTTACGGATTACCGACCGCCTGGCGTGGTCACCTGCCTCCCCCTTCTGGGAAGCTTCTGCTGTCATCTGCCGCCAGGCCAATACCCATACCGGCAGCCCCACCAGCAACGTGGAGAGAGCCTCGGCCAGGTTTCGTAAATGCCATGTTTCTCCTCTGATTATCTGAGGGCTTTCTAGTAAATCCAGTGTGAATTCGATTAACAAATACGTGCCCACGAAGGATGCCACCAATCCCATCAAAGACAACACGTAGGCGTACAGCCGGTGCATCCCGGCTCGCTGCTGTATGTCTGAGGTCGCTTCCATCCCTCGCTTCAAAGCCTGGTTGTAGAATACCCAGGAGACCAGGGCAGGGATCAGCACAGATAATTCTCCACTTACTCTGCCGATAAAACTACCGGTGGAAGAGGTTGCTCTAAAAGCCGCCCGAAAGAACTCATTCAGGACGGATCCCCCGGAGACGATTGTGATGACCACGGCCAGGAAGGTCAGGCCGTAGAGTACACCCATCCGCAATAGGGATTCCCTTTCTTCCTTATCTTCAAGAGAACGCTGGATCAACCGCCATAAGACGGTCCAGAGCGGGACGCCGATCAAGAGAAAAGTCAGGCCGTTTACCAGGATTCCCACAATCCCGCTCCCAATCGCATCGCCCAATTCGAATAAATAATACAAGACTTGCTGCACTCCGGCAAAGGCCATCGCGAACCCGTACAGCATGAGTAGATAACGGGCGATCCGCTGGATAAGAGGGAACCAGTTCCCTTTGGGCATATCCATCCAGTTGTCGCGGATGACTGTGTAGAAGTAGGCTGCCAACACCCCATTGACGGCGATCCCTACGAGATTATCACTCCAGGTCTGGTCGGAACCGATGGCAATCATTTTCGGGTTGCTCGCCAACCACAAAGCCAGGGCGCGATTAAGCATGGCAGTGACGTTCTGCACGACAGGTATAAACAGCACCAGCCAGGTCCCATAGAGGAACAAGACCCGCATCCCAGAGAAACGCTCTTCAGATTCTTTACCTGCATCTCGTTGGGCTAATAACCAGTGAATCAGGAAAACCGGCAGACCGACCAGAATAAAGGCCAGCGCGCCGGCAAGCTGGTCTGCACCGCCTCCGATGATTTGTCGATCAAAAGCAGAACGCCCCAACCCGATGACCGACCAGGCCACAACCTCCAGGCTCACAAAAGCGACCAAATAGATGTATATTCTTCGTACTGCCTTCATCGAACGCCTCCGATCCTCTCAGCCATTATCTATCCTTCTGGCCCCTTTGGCGAATACAAATTACGGAAATACCAAAAAGACATCGTTTGGATTTTCCAATCTTCGTTTTGCTCCAATAAGGTGGCAGTTTCATATGAACGATAGCCAGTGTCAAAAAGTCCCCTGTTTGGATAAACGATTTCGAGGTCAACAACTGCGTCTCGACCGCCATCTTCATTTTCAACGATATCGTAGCTCATGATCTGTACGCCTACTCCTGGTGCCACCCCTTCAGAACGCCACGACATGAATTGTGAAAAACTAGGATAACCTTCCTTATCTACTGCCAAATAGCTATAAGCGCGCTCGAAATCACCTAGCTGGTAAGCATAAAAGAAATTATGCACGACCCCGTCAGGTGTCGTCTCTGCGATATATCCTTGGGAATCCTGTCGGTTGAAGAAAACCACCAATGAGATCACCACCAATATGGCGATCCCCACCAGGATGCCAATTAAGAATCGATCTCGCTTCATCCACATATCCTCCTGAGAATTATGAAACTGGCTCAATTATACGATAGGAAATACGCAGGTAATCAGTTACCCATGAAACAGGGTTCTTGCCATCAGGAATGACTCAAATATATTGTTATCCTCACAAAACCTTTTCGTCGTCCGGTTTGAATGTCTTTTGTACTTTCGACATCGGACAAATGTCATTGTAACCGCACTTGGGGCACAGAATGAAAAATGAGAGCGGCATGTGGATCAGCAAACAAACCAACAAAATCGCGATAACCCAGGCAATCTCATTCCAATACAAGACATATAACCAATAGAAAGCATACACATAGCTGCCTACTCCAAACACGCCGAGTAACGCCACATTGATTTTGAACGACCTTTCACCAGGATTTCTATCTTTGTCCTTATAGATCCACGCCGCCAAAAACGGCGCAAAGAACAGCTGGCTGACGCCCGGGCAGTAGCCTCCCCGATACGGACAACCGGCACAAATACCGACGATCGCAATATTGGTCCCAACCCACAACAACAAATAAATACCCATGAGACTGATCGAATGGATTCCCAACAAGTAAATGGTCCCTAGATTGAAAATGGCTAGCGGAATTGCGGGCAGCAAATGCATCCCCTTGTCCTTTTTCGACCATTGGTAAATCTCTTTGTTTTGTTTCATCTTCCCTCCATTTGACGCATTAGATCCAAATATTTTTAGGCCAGTACTCCCGTTGGTTTTCAATCAAGATTTCTATGCATGCTGTAACCCATTATAAATCCCCCCGCCGTTAGGATACAAGGCAGGACAGTCATATCAGAAATCCCTCTCAAATAAAAACAGGCCCCGTAGTCCCGAGACCTGTTTTCATATCTACGTTTTTTCTGTTTATACCCAGCCGCGCAGCTTGACGGCCTCCGCCACTCTGGCAACAGACACCAGATAGGCTGCCAATCGGTTGTGGACTTTGTATTTCTCTGCGGTCTCGTGTACGGCGTGGAAAGCGGCCGTCATCTTCTTGTCGAGTCGTTCGTGGACGAGATCCTCGTCCCAATAATAATCGTAGGCGTTCTGCACCATCTCGAAGTAGGAGACGGTCACGCCGCCGGCGTTGCACAAAAAGTCTGGAATCACGTAACATCCCTTCTTGTGCAGGATGAGGTCGGCCTCCGGGGTCGTTGGGCCGTTCGCCAGTTCCACGCTGACCTTGGCCTTGATGTCCCCGGCGTTGTTTTTATTGATCACACCCTCTAGTGCAGCAGGGACCAGCACGTCCACATCCAGCTCGAGCAGTTCTTCGTTGCTGATCTCCTTCGTGCCTTTGAAGCCGCCCACCTTGCCGGTATCCACCTTGTGTTTATAGACCTCGTCGAACTTCATCCCTTTTTCACTGTAGATACCGCCGCGCGAGTCGGAGACTGCTACCACCTTCACCCCGAACATCTCTTCCGATAACTTGTGGGCGAAGGTTCCGGCGTTGCCGTAGCCCTGGATGGCTACGGTGGCGCCTTTGAGGTCGAACTTTGCCACTTTAGCCCATTCGCGCAGGGTATACATCCCGCCGCGTGCGGTTGCGTCGCCGCGTCCTGCAGAGCCGCCCAGAGGCAGCGGTTTCCCGGTGATGACACCGAACTCATTATAGCCCTTCATGAAAGCGAACTCGTCCGCCATCCAGGCCATGATCTGTGGGGTCGTATACACATCCGGCGCAGGGACGTCTTTTTCAAGGCCGATAATTCGTCCCACCTGCCGGATGTAGGCCCGGCTTAAGCGTTCGAGCTCACCTTGAGATAGCTTGCGCGGGTCGCAAATGATGCCGCCTTTCCCGCCGCCCAAGGGGATGTCGACGACGGCGCATTTCCAGGTCATCCAGGCAGCTAAAGCTCTTACGGTATCGATGGTCTCATCCGGGTGGAAACGGATACCGCCTTTCGTGGGCCCGCGGGCGTCGTTGTACTGCACCCGGAAGCCCTGGAATACTTTTGTGCTTCCGTCATCCATCTTCACGGGTAGGGTGACGTGCAGCTCGCGCAGTGGCAGCCTGAGTAGCTGGTGTACCGCCGGTTCCAATTCGAGATGCTTGGCCGCTTCATCGAGTTGGGCTTGTGCCATCTCAAATGGATTTAAAACATCTTTTGTCATTTTATCCTCCATGACTAAAATTTCTTGAGATTTTTTATTCTCTCTTAAATCAAAATGGAGAAGCTTCCTTCTCCACTAGATTTCCTAAAAAAATAGACGGGCACCTCGGTTCGGTGCCCGCTTAGTAAAGACAAATAAATATCCTGACACTGGGGACATTTCATCCCATTCATAATATCCGTCTCGTTTATTATATTCTATCCCATACGATAACCAAAATGAGACCATCCGTCAAGTGTCATTGAACACATGTCAAATGTCCCTTTCTGCTAAGGACTGGGAGAGCTGACCTTGAAGTTGTCGAACCCAACCACAACGCCGGGATTTTCATAAGTCCCCACCACGATCCCAACGTCACCGGTTGACAGATCGGAATCACGCGCCTCCGCTAGGAGAGCGCCGTTGACTGCCAGGGTAAGTTTATCCCCGACACAGCCTGCCGTGATGTGCAGGTCTTCTCCGATCTTGGCGATGTAGTCCGAATACACCCAATCTATCAAAGAGAAATACTCGCCCTCCACGAACTTCCAGATGGTGATGTAATCGTCTTCCGAAACCTCCAGCCCATAGAAATTATCCCGGTCTTGGTAGCGGCAGACGATCCCATAATCGCCATCTCCCGAGGATGTGACCACGCGCGTATCTACGTCTATGATGACATCACCGTAAGAATCATACGAAGTAGCCCAGGTAAAGGTATCATTCACATCTACTTCGATATGATATTCTCCGCTAACGTATCCGTGCGATACTTCGTCATCCTCACCCTCTGGCCAGCCTGAGTTCGGGTTGGAGAAATCGTCTTGATACAGAACCGATCCCTGGTCGGGGATATCCTCGTCCGGCAGCGCGGGCGGGTTCTCCGCCACAGATACATGCCCTTGTCTCGCTGCTTCGATCATGGGGAGGGCCAGGTTGATCGGCCGCAGGGCGTTGATGAACCCGCCCGTCGGGACACAGCTGTCCCGGTCGTCCACCACACCGTCCCGGTTGGTGTCGGCCAATGTTCGGCAGTCGACGAACTGGTCTTCCCCGCCGTAGCCCAACTGGGTGGGGATACCGATGAGTTTCCCCTCTCCATCCGCCGCTAAGCCGCCGCTGTTCCCGCCTGCGATGGTTGCCGAGGTTTTGATGAAAGCCCTGTCGCCCCGTCCTTGCTCGGAGGTGAACCCGCTCACCTCCCCCCGTGTCAGCGTGACCGTTTCGCCTCCGATCCCCGGGTATCCCAGGATGGTAATGGAGTCCCCCAGATGGAGTTCATCCGCATCGCCCATGGCAACGTAAGGGAGATCGAGGTTGGCGGGATCGACCGGATTGCCGTCGATGTCTCTCGTGATCCGGATGACGGCGATATCCAAAGACTCTTCCGCCTGAACCACTTCCGCATAATACGTTAGTACCGGGGCTTGGTCTTCCCTTTCGGTGATGGATACGCCCAGCGCGTCGACGGGGAAATATTTATCTGGCAGGACCACGTGGGCGTTGGTAAGGATAAACCCATCTGGCGTGATGATCGATCCGGAGCCTGTCCATCCAATTTCCAGGTCGTTGTTCTCAGTATAAAAAGTCACGATCTGCACCACAGCTCGGTACAGTGGTTGCTCGCTGGGCGGCTCAGGCAGTTCCATGGATACAGCCGGTGCGTCGGTGATGAGGGGGTTATAAGCCGTATCAGGGGTGGCTGTCTCCTCCATCGTTAGCCCCAAATAGGCAAGCAGCGCCGTCACCCCGCCCAGCGCCACCACGGCGCCAATACATCCTGATACCAACACCAAGGCCCCACAGGTCAACCATTTACGTGTATTCGACCACTCTTTCATCATGTACCTCCAAAATCACTTCCCGGTCAACCGCGGGCCATGAAATTTTCACCGATATTATCCTATGTGAATGTGCGAAAATATTTTGACTTTTCATTTCACGCCCTTCGCACATTCACTGATTAACTAACCGAATATAGCGCTAATTTCAATTCTATAAACAAACGGTTAGTTACCTGATTCTCAAGACATCGACCATCATGTCGGTCAATCTGATTCTATCAAAAGGAGAGAAGAGTTTCTCCTTGCAGTTCAGAAAGTTTCAGGCTGGTCGGTGACCAGCCTGAGAATTCTTACCTTTCTTTTCAAACGCTAAAGAAGCGAGTTCAAATCTGAACAATCGAGGTCGAACGCCTCGGCCACGGCATGATAGGTGACGTGGCCTTGATAGGTGTTGACGCCCAGCGCCAGGGCTGGGTCGCCTCTGGCAGCCTCGACCAGCCCCTTATCGGCAAGCTGGATGGCGTAGGGTAGCGTGGCGTTGGATAATGCATAGGTCGACGTGCGCGGCACCGCTCCGGGCATATTCGTCACCCCATAATGGACCACGTCGTCCACGATGTAGATAGGGTCGCTGTGTGAGGTGGGCTTGATCGTCTCGACACAACCGCCCTGGTCGACGGCGACGTCCACAACCACGCTGCCCGGTTTCATGTTGCTGATCATTTCCCGTACGACCAGTCTTGGGGCCCGCGCCCCGGGGATCAAGACCGCACCGATGAGGACGTCGGCCACGCGGGTCGCATCCGCGATATTCACCGGGTTGGATGCCACGGTGAAAAACAGGCCGTGCAGAACGTCGTCCAGATAGCGTAGTCGTTCGATGTTGATGTCCAACACCGTCACTTGCGCGCCCATCCCGAGGGCGATCTTGGCCGCGTTCGTGCCCACCACGCCCCCGCCGACGATGACGACGTGCGCTGGCCTGACTCCAGGGACGCCGCCGAGCAGCTTCCCCACACCCCCGTTGGCTCGTTCCAGATAATGCGCCCCCACCTGGATGGACATCCGGCCGGCGACTTCACTCATGGGAGTCAGCAAAGGTAAAGAGCCGTCTGCCAGCTCCACCGTCTCGTACGCCACCGAAGGGACTTTACGCTTGATCAACTCTTGGGTCAGCTCCGGCTCGGCAGCCAGGTGCAGATAAGTGAAAAGCATCTGGTCTTCCCGCAGGAATTCATATTCCTTCGGCCGCGGCTCCTTTACCTTTACAATCATGTCTGATTCACCCCACACGTCTGCGGCTGTTCTCAGGATTTTCCCGCCGCAGCTTTTATATTCCTCGTCTGGGAACCCGCTCCCCATGCCCGCACCGGCCTGCACGTACACCTGGTGCCCCCGGATGGACAGCGCATTCACAGCGCCCGGTGGTAAAGCTACTCGATATTCATTATCTTTGATCTCTTTGGGTACGCCAACCTTCATTCACGTTTCTCCTTATCGTGGTTTGTCAATTAGCGAGTCTCTACCCCCCATTCATCTTTCTCCGCGGAATAAGACAGCGCGAATCTGCGCCCATCTGCGGTTCTCACCAAAAATCTTTTTCCTTCAACTGTGTGCCACTCAGCCTCGACTGCTGTAACTTCGAGGCGTTCTTCCCCCCATATGATAGCAAGCGGCCGCTGGGCATACCTGTGCCCGGAGTAACACACTACCCCAGCCGCAGCTTCGTCAGGCACTTCCTCTAACCTCGGAATCATCGCCAACGTTAATTATACCCTTTACACCTCTAATTTTCGCGCACGCGCCGATCAACGATTCACGCAGGTCGGAATCGATTACGTGCGCGCCGATATCCAGGACCGAATCGACGATCCTGCTGCCCGCTACGATACATTCCGGCCCGATCGAAACGTGTGGGCCGATTTCCGAATCGGCGATCTCGGCGCTGGCGTGGATATACACGGGAGGGTGTATGTGCACGCCTTCCCACCCGCTTACCTCTTCTGTGTTGTCCCGCCCGTTTTCAAGCAGGTATTTGTTGGTAGATAAAACCGTTTCAGGGAGGCCTGCATCCAGCCAAACGTCGACCACTTTGGGGTAAAGCTTCAACCCATCACCCAGCATGATGCTGATAGCATCGGCGATGAAATATTCCCCCTTCTTAATGATGCCTTCGCTTATTTGTTTATCGATGGCCGCCAGCAGATCTTCCCCCTCTGCAAAGTAGTAGATACCCACAACAGCCAGATCGTTCTCCATCGTTTCGGGTTTTTCGATCAGACTCTTTACGTAGCCGTCTTTTCCTACCTCCACCACACCGAAACGTCGTGGGTCTTCCACGCGCTTCACCCAGATCACGGCATCTTCCTTCCCGTCCTTCAAGAAAGACATATCCTCATCGACAATCGTATCCACGAAGAGGATCAAGGTTTGGCCTTGGAGGTGTTCACGTGCCAGCGAGATAGCATGGGATTGCCCCAGCATCTCCTCCTGGATGTAATAAGAAGTCTTTACCCGGGGATATTCCTCCGCCATATACTCTCTCACCTGGTCGCCCAGGTAGCCGACGATGAACACAATCTCGCTGTCCTCCATGTCGGTTGCTGTAGACAGGACGTTCAACACGTGGCTGAGTACTGTCTTCCCGGCCACATTGATCAATGGTTTTGGTTTGCTCCAGGTGAGGGGTCGTAAACGTGTGCCGAATCCCGCCATGGGGATGATGATTTTTAGGGTCTCTCTCGCCAACGCCTTCTCCAGAGTGTGCCGTCCTGAACCAGCTTAATCAGGGATGTCTTCGAAACGGCACATAAACTTAAATGATCACAATTTCCTGCACACCAAAAGCCCTTTGCCGATCGGGACAATCACCGAATCTACCGTGGCGTCTTCTTCAGCCATGGTGATGAATTCCGCAAGTTCCTCTCTGTGGCTGACGACGTTATCTGCTGCCAGAATCCCGCCTGACACGAGGTTTGGGACAATGAGTTCGTAGAATTCGAGAAACATTTCTCTTTCCGCATCGAGGAAGCAAAAAGCCACTTCGCCGTAATCTTTCACGTGTCCGCGTGCATCCCCATGGACGAACTCCACCAACTCGTCGACCTTGGCTTTCTTGAAAGTCTTTTTGGCAAGCGACGCCTTATCCGGCAGCAGCTCGTAAGTGATTAGTTTCGTCCCGCATAAATTAGCGGCCTGCGCGATCCACAAAGCCGAATATCCCCCGCTGGTGCCGATTTCCAGCCAGGCGCCCTTGGGCGTGTTCGCTGCCAGGATGGCCAGGAATTTGCCGGTCTCCGGCGGGATCTGTCTCAACTGCTCCAGGTGCGGGGTGCCGTCCTGCCTGTCCTTGGCATCTATCTCTTCCAGGGCTTTCATTTGATTTAATACAGGTTGGGGGATTTCATGGAACATATTTGTGCCCGTACCTTTCCGGGAACACTATTTTACCAGGATGTGAACAAGCAGCCTTGATATTTCCCCTCAGATTTAGATCATCTCCAATTCCTGGATCGTCTGCTCGATCAAGCCGACCACTTCCCCAAGCGTCTCGGCGTCGAAAGCCAGCTTCGCGCCGCACGCTTCGAACAACTCCGGCAAGGGTCTGGTGGCCCCAAGTGCCAGCCCGCTCCGGTATTTCCTGACTGCTTCCGCCTGGTCCCTCAATGAATTGGCCCACACCTGCACGGCCCCCAACTGTGCCAGGCCGTAGTCAACGTAGTAGAAGGGGTCCTCGAAGATGTGCAGCTTGCGGTGCCAACCGCTGGCCTTTTCCACTTCAAGGCCGCTCCAGTCCACCCCTTTCATATAGCGGTCCCACAGCGTGGTCCAATGCGCATCGCAGTTGGCCGGGTCGCTGGCCGCTTCGTGGTTCTCGTATACCCAATGCTGGAAAGAATCCACCACCGCCATGTAAGGCCAGAACAAGAGATACTCTTCTAGGTGCTCGATGCGCGCCCGGGCGGCTTCTTTCATTGAGTAGAATCCCCCTTCATCTTCTAACAGATAAGGCGCGGTCAGCAGCTCCATGGATGTAGAAGCCACTTCGGCGATCTCGAAGCCGTAGATTAATTGGTGGAAGTAGGGCAGGTGGCTGGCCTCGAATACGTGGAACGCATGCCCGGATTCGTGCAAGAGTGTTTGCACGTCTTCGTGCAGGCCCACGGCGTTCATGAAAATGAAGGGGCGTTTGGCTAATTGGTATTCGATGCAGTAAGCGCTTGGCCCTTTCCCCTTTCGGTTCTCCAGGTCCAATAAACCCTCTTCTCGCATGATATCGAAATACCCACCCAATTCCGGGTCGACTTTGTGAAGGATGGTCGAACATTTATCGATCAACTCCGTGAGTTCCTTGTAGGGGCGCAGCGGTTCTCGTTTGAGGGGATCCACGTACAGGTCCCAGGGTCGCAGCCTGTCCAACCCGAGGCGCTCCTTTCGTCTCTCGTAGGCGCGCAACGCTGCCGGCACGGCCGCTTTTTCGATAGACTCATCGAACCTGAGGCAGTCCTCCGGCGTAAAGTCTAGCCGCAGCATCTCCCGCCACCGGTAGTCCCGGTAGCTGTCGTAGCCCGCGTTGCGGGCGATCTGCCCGCGCACGTTCATGAATTTGACCCACAGCTCGTCGATAGCCTGGCGGTCTTGCTGCCACCGTTCCATCGCCAAACGCCAGGATTTTTCACGCTTCTCCCTGTCCTGGTCCTGCTGGACGAGATGCAGCTTTATCAGGGTGATGTCTTTCCCCTCCCACTCGACCGTCTGGTCTCCCACGATCTTGTCGTACACCGTATCCATTTTTTTATCTTCCGAGAGTAGGGGCAAATTCTCCTCCCGGTACAGGTCGGCTTGTGTGCGCATCTCCCGCAGTTGCACGGCGAAATTCTCCGGTTCCAGACCGCTGTCCAGCAATTTCTCTTTCAGCTTCTGTCCTGCGGTTTTGGCGGGTGGATAGACCTTATCGAGAAAAGTGTGGTACATCTCCGCCGCTTTTTTATCGGTCGTGTTCACCGTTGTCGCCACCCACAGTCTGTGCTCTACCTCGTTGAGCAGCTTCTCCATGTGGCTCCAATCCAGCATCCAGTCCTTCAGCTTGTCAGAATCCAGTTTCCTTTCAGCTAACTCTTCAAAGTAAGGCTCGTACTTTTCCCAGGGCCAATCCAAAGCATCTAAAGCGTTGTTAGGGGGTGATTTCATTGCATTGATCCTCCATCATCGAGAATATTCTATCAAATCGGTTTTATCGATAGACATAATCATTGGAGCCGTCACCATTCTTCCGTGTAGAATCGGATGTATTCCTCCACGTGATCGCCCCAGTATTCCTCATCGTGTATCCCCGGGAACACGTAGAATTCGTGTGGATATCCCTCGCCCTCGAGCACACCGATGAACCAGTTCGTCGAGCTTCTGACTCCGTCCAGGTCTTGAGTGGCTATGTCGACGTAGATGCGCGGGAATGACTCTTCTGGGATATCCGCCAGCCAGCCGCGCACCTTCTTCGAATCGCTCCAAAATATCGGCAGGCTGTGTCCCCCAAAAGCGCTGAACATCTCCCAATAGCGTAAGCCTAAATGCAGTGCCCATCCCGCCCCGCGTGATAGCCCCCCCACCGCCCGGTATTCCCGCTCCGGGATCGTGCGGTAGGTCGCGTCGATGTAGGGTACCAGTTCTTCGACCACTGCCTGCCCAAACTTCACCTCTGGTGGCTCGGCCCAATCGACCACCTGCGGCATAACGATGATGAATGGGGGAACCTCTCCGTCGGCGATCAAGGCATCGCTGACCTCATCTGCTCCCAGCCTGTCCCATTGGTCCTGGTTGAAGCTCTGCCCGTGAATGAGGTACAGCACCGGATAATACCGATCTTGCTCCTGCTCGTAGCACGGTGGGAGATAGACCAGGAATGCAAAAGGGTTGACCACCAGCTCGCTCTCGATCTCTCCCTGGACGATACTGCCGCCTTCCCCCCAGCAGGATAACGTCGTTGGGGTCGGGCTGCTCGTCGCTGTGTTGCTAGGGACCGTTGCAGTCGGGGCAGGCATTGTTACAAATGGCGTTTTTGTTTCAACGCTCAAAGTCTCCTCAACGCCGGTGACCGCGCCGCATGCACCCAAACCTAAGGCCAGGCAAAGATACAAATACAAAAGCGAACGTTTCAACACAATGTTCACAATCGACGCAGGTACACTGGATGCTGGATAATCTATTCGTTTTCCCCTGTCAGCTTTCCTTCCTCCTATCGTATTCTTCAACGTCCGAAACGTTGTTCTTTCCAGATATCGGCTTCATTGTGATAGCCCGCTTGTTCCCAGAATCCGGGTTTATCGCCGCTTGTAAATTCCAGCCCCCGCAGCCATTTAGCGCCTTTCCAAAAATAAGGGGTCATCAGGTCTTTTTCACCTGGGAGCACGCCGACGATCCCCCGCAGAGGATAGCCGTGGTCCGGTTCCAGTGGTTCGCCGTTGAAATGGGTCGCCAGGAGGAAATTATCGGCCAAACCCACCTCCAGCGGTAAATTGGACGTGTAGCCGTACTCAGCGTGTTGGATGAGGAATTTCGCCGTAGGCTTCAGCTTGATGAAGCCTTCATCCACCAACGTCTTCAGTGAAACCCCTTCCCATTCTGTGTCGAACTTGCTCCACCGGGTCACACAGTGGATATCCATCGTCACCTTCTTGCGCGGGAGTTTGTTGAACTCATCCCAATTCCACCGCACCTCTTCCTCGACCTCACCCCATACGTGCAGGTTCCACGTGCTTGGATTGAATTTCGGCACGGGGCCGTAATGTAAGACGGGGAACCGTTGCGTCAGCGATTGGCCCGGTGGTAGCCGCCCCTCTGCTTGCATATTTTCTTCTTGTTCTCTACGATCACGCATATCCTTAAACATTAATGTTCTCCTACGAATAATGGATGTAGGCGCAGCATGCTGCGCCCTCCTACAACGATAGATTTTCTCCCGGTTCGAGTAGGTGCGCCTCGGTCTCTGTTTCTTCTTTGACCCGTTTTACCCACGCACCTGCATCTTGTTCGATTACTGGCCAGGTGTTGTAGTGGCAGGGGACGACGTGCTTCGGCTTGAGCAGCTTCACGGCCTTGAGCGCATCCTCTGGACCCATCGTGAAATTATCCCCGATAGGCAGGACAGCCAGGTCCAATCCTTCTTCACCGATATACTTCATGTCCCCAAAGAAACCCGTATCGCATGCCATGTAGACCTTTTCTCCCTGGTGGGTTGTCAGCAGCATCCCGGTTGGATTCCCGCCGTTCGAGCCGTCCGGTAAGGCCGAGCCGTGCAGCGCCAGTGTGAGTTTTAGATAACCAAAGGGGTGAGTATATCCACCGCCGATGTGTTGGGCATGGGTTTTCACGCCTTGCATCTCCAGCCATCCGGCGATCTCGAAATTGCTGATGACCAGCGCACCGGTGCGTTTGCTGATGTCTACGGTATCACCGATATGGTCGCCATGCCCGTGGCTGATGAAGATGTAGTCTGCTTCAACTTCGTCTGCGCTGATCGGCGTGGCAGGATTATCTGTGAAGAAAGGATCCACGATTAATTTTGTCCCATCCGTTTCGATCATGTGGGTACCGTGCCCATAGAATGTGTAGGTCAATCCCATGTCTTCCTCCCGCAAAAGACCGATAATCACTGCGTTAAAATAGTATCATAGATTCTGCATGATAATTTTCATTGCCGATGATAATAAAGTAAGAGTAATGAATCCAGGATTTGTAGAAAAAGTGGAATGAAATAATTATCCTATCAACAAATTAAAATAATTAGTTAATCGTAATAGTAGTAGGGGATGGGGATATGTGGAAAACTTAAATACTTGCCCAATCGAGCCTGATATATGGGGTATCTCTGCTGTCGCTGGCGTATTTATAGGGGTTATTTTATAGAAAGCTATCCACAGCTTTAATCGGATTAAATCTGGATAACTTTTCTTTCCTGATGAGTTCTTCTTTGAGTATTTTCAGCATTCAAGATATGGTCTAATACAATTGTACTACCCCCATATATGGGGGTTAACTATAAACATAACCGATAGGTTTTTCCATAGTTCTCCCCAGTTTTTGCGAGTTATCCACAGTTTATCGCGAGTTATCCACATATTCCAACTGATTCACTAGAGTTAGCTCCTTGGAGGGTAGAGAAGATTTTTATAGAAATATCCCTCAAATATTGACTAGTATAGACGGATTTATGATCCCTTTATGGTTTACCATATTGTGTATGTGTTCCTCACCTGCCGTGCTGTTCAACTTCGATTTTAAATGTGCTATTCCTGCTTGATTTCGGCAGTTCCAGAGCTTACAATTTGAATTTCTTTGGGTAGGTACAGTAGCATTCGAGACATTTTCTTGTCAACTAAATCGGGGGAAGTCCACTAACCCGATCACCAACGACGTTCGTGGCTGGGGAAGGGGGTCAGGGGGTTGGGGTTTCCACTTGCCATACGTACGTAACATGTAAGCGCTGCCTTGATTCACCAAGTTGGATAAAAGGCAATAATAATTCTCATAAACCCGGCTGAAAAATGCGTTATCACAGCCACTTGTAAAACTCGATCTTCCCTGTCAGTCGTTTCCTATATCAGTTCAACTTTCACATCCATTCCGTATTGATAGGGTTGCAGTGATGAATGGCATGAAACCATACTCTCGATCTGATCCTTAGAAATGAAAACCAAATTCAAAACCGAATCAGGTGGAAAATTACTTGACACAGTTGATAAAACTCGCTATAATGTTGTTAGATAATAATCTAACTAAGACAAGAACCTAATTTCGGTGACTATCTAATTGTATTCAGAGAAGGGATTCAGTGATGAGTGGCGTTCATATCAACCTGATTGTTGGAAACCAAGAGAACGTTCAGCACGAAGACAGGGACGAGCTTGAGGTCGTGCGGAAGTCGATATCCCATAAGGAAGTGGACCGCTCAGATGATATCTTGGAAATTATCGTGAAACTGCCTGAAAGCCTTGAAGAAACCGTAGCTGAGAAAATCAAGAAAGAGAAAGAGGGTATGTTGGAATGATCTGAAAGCTATCGAATGAAACATTCATGCACAAGGAGATAACAGAAGTGACTTGTTTCAGCAATAAAGACAAAAAAGAATACAGCCCCAAATACCTCTGGTATGCCTGTTGTAAATGTAAGGAAGAATTAAAAAGCTGCACCTTCGTGGATTCCTGTAGCCTCATAACACCCGATGGCGACCCGGATGAAGATGGGGGCAAAGAGGAACCGGATAATACATATTTCCACGTGGAAATATTCTAAACATAGTGCAAGTAAATCGAAGTCATGAATAGTTCTGAAAAACAACCCCTGATCCCACCTATCTTGCGCTGGTTTATGTTTGCCATGGTCCTTGCGAATATCGCCGGGTCCATGACTCTCATGTTCGTCCCCCTCTATCTGACAGAGTTGGGCGCCAGCGTTGAGCAGGTCGGCATGGTCTTTACCCTCTCTTCGATCGTTATTCTCTTCCTTCTGGTCTTTGGCGGATGGCTGTCCGATTCCATCGGGCGCTTGCGGGCTATTGCCATCGGCAGTATCGGTGGCATCCTCGGTTGGACCTTTATGATTCTTGCCCCTTCCTGGCAGTGGATGTTGGTCGCCCTTTCGGTCAACCAGATCCCCTATGCCCTGGTCGGCCCCAGCTTTGGGGCTTTCATCGCCGAGAACTCCAAAGAAGAAAATCGCGGCCGGGTCTTCGGCATCACCGATACCATCTACCAGATTACTGGCGTCGTAGGACCTCCGCTTGGCGGTTTGCTGGTGGGGGCCTATGGGTTCAAGGCCATGATTTTGACCTCTGGCATTCTTTATACCCTTGCGGCGGGATTACGTATCTGGATGGCAACTACCATGAAGTCACCGCGAGAGCAAAGCACCCAGGAACTTACCGCTGCGTCCTTCAAGTCTAGCGTCAAGACAATGTTTGGCATGCTGGTCGGGGGAGGTGTGATTACCTGGATATTCATCACCGACGGCATCCGGGATACCGCCTTTCGTTTGTCCAGTGAGTTGCAGCCCCTCTACCTCGAGCAAATCGCTGGTATCTCTGTAGAACAGATTGGGATCCTCGGCGCTATTTTCTCCATTGCCATGATGTTCACGCCTATGCTGTCCGGTAAATTGGTGGATAGATATGAAGAAAGAGTGCCCATCACCCTCGGCTTTGCCATGGTCTTTGCCGCCTTCGTGTATTTTTTACAAGCATCCAATTTCATGGGTTTTGCCGTCACCTGGGTGATCTTCGGCACCGGCGTCGGTCTCCTCAGTCCGGCCTATAACTCATTGATGACCAAAGTCGTCCCGCAAAAAATGTTGGGGATTTTCATGGGCTTGTTCCGCAGCAGCATCGGATTGATTTCTCTTCCTGCGCCTTGGATTGGCGCCCAGTTGTGGGAGCGTTTCAGCCCCCGCCTGCCCTTTACGATTACTGCAGGTGCAGCGCTGATCACGCTTATCCCCATTTGGTTGAAGTTCAAGGTTCCGGAGAAAACAGAAGAATTAGCCTTCGATTCAACGGATTAGTACAAAGGAGATGAATATGAAACGTACACTCGGGAAATCCGGGTTAGAAGTCAGTGCCATGGGTATGGGCTGTTGGGCGATCGGCGGTCCGTGGACCTATGATAATGGGGAAGTCGATCCCTATCCAGCCGGCTGGGGAAAGATCGACGATAAAGAATCAATCCGTGCCATCCACGCTGGTCTCGATCTGGGGGTCACTTTCTTCGATACCGCCGCCAATTACGGGGCCGGGCACAGCGAAGGGGTCTTGGGAAAAGCCCTGGCCGGGAAACGCGATCGGGTGGTCGTTGCCACCAAATTTGGTTATCTGGTGGATGAGAAAAAGAAGTTTATTCGTAACGACCACGAGGCAGTGCCTGGCAACATCCGGAAAGATTGCGAGAACAGCCTGCGCCGCCTAAACATGGATTACATCGACCTCTTCCAGCTCCACGTCGGAGATTACCCCCCTGAAAAGGCCCCCGCTGTGATGGAGATCTTAGAAGAATTGGTCGCGGAGGGCAAGATTCGCTGGTATGGCTGGAGCACCGACAACCCCGAGGGTGCCCGTGCTTTTGGCCCTGGGGAACACTGCACCACCATCCAGCATATCCTCAATGTCTTCATCGAGATACCCACCATGCTTGATGTCGTCGATGAATTCGATCTTGGGAGCATCAATAAAAGCCCCCTCTTCATGGGCCTACTCACTGGAAAATTCAACGCTGATTCGACTTTCGCGGAAGACGATATCCGCCAGGCCTGGAATCTGAAAGAATATGATCGCGGCGGGCGCAGGCTCAAACAGTTGGAGGCCGTGCACGATGTCCTCACCAGCGATGGACGTACCTTGGCGCAGGCCGCCCTGGGTTGGAACTGGGCTCGCCATGAACGCACCGTTCCCATCCCTGGTTTCAAGACGGTAAAACAGGTGGAAGAAAATGTGAAAGCGATGGAATTTGGTCCCCTCAAGGAGGACCAGATGAAAGAAATTGAGCGCTTGCTCGAAAGGGAGCAAGCCGGTTAAGTGAATGTGCGAAAGTATTTTTATTCCTATTTCAAGCCCTTTGCACATTCACCGTTAACTAGCCGTATAGGGCACCAGTTTCAATTCTAAAAGCAAACGGTTAGTTACCTGGTACCACGAGTTTATAAGAGGTGATCGGATGTTGCGCACACACTCACTGTATGAATCTGATACGACAGACCTGACTGACCTTTCTCAACGGGAGGCAGTCAAGCCAACCATCCTCGCCTGCCTGTATGAAGACAATATGCTAATGGTCTTATATACGACCTTTCCTGGATACGATACCCCTCTTCATACGCACGAGCACGAACAGATTAGCATAGTCGTTTCAGGCAAGGCTGTGTTGAGAATTGGCGATACCAAGAGGATCGTTAGGCCAGGTGATTTCTACGTTGTCCCTGCCCGCACACCCCATTGTGACAAGTCCTTTGGCGACGATCCATTCCTTGTGATGGCGTTTTACCCCGCAGGGGAGACCAACGTCTGGGGTTCTGAGGAAAACCAGTTTTCAGAAATGTTGTATAGATAATGCCTGCCGGGGAGCTGTGAGTAGCTCCTCCTCATTTGGGGTGGGTCTGTGCGGAGCCCACCCCATGAAGGAAGAATAATCAAATCCATTGTTTCAGGAAAAGGAGAAAAGATAATGGCTGAAAAGACCCAAACCCTAACTTTTACCCAGCAGATCGATGCACCCGTCGAGCAGCTTTACTTCGCGCTGACCAACCAGCCGGCGCTTCAAACCTGGCTCTGCAATGTCGCAGAGATCGATGCCAATGAAAACGGCCGCTGTTACTTCTGGTGGAACCAGGGCTATTACGCCAGCGGTACGGTCACTAAGGTAAATGAAAACAAAATGGTCGCTTTCACTTGGCGTGGTCGTGATGAGCCTGCCTCTACCGAAGTGGAAGTGTCGTTGAAAGCGAAAGACGGCGGCACGCAGGTGATCGTAAAACACAGCGGTATTGGCACAGGAAAGGCGTGGGAAGACACGGCAAAAGCTTTCAACGATGAATGGCCCAAGACCCTCTTGAATTTACAGTGGGTGATGGAGAGAGGTATCGATAAGCGCTTATATGATCTCCCTCTCTTGGGGATCTTCCCGGCCGGGCCCTTGAATGAAGACCAGATCGAACGTCTCGGTGTACCCGTTGATAAAGGCGTTTGGATTACGGGCACAGTGCCCGATTCCGGTGCCGAGGCAGCCGGCTTGCAGACCGATGATGTCATTGTTGAGATTGCCGGTACCGCCATTGAGGGGTTTCCCTCATTTGGGATTGCTGTGAGACCTTATAAAGCCGATGATGAAGTAGAGATGGTCTTTTATCGTGGGAGCGAAAAGAAAAGCCTCCCAGTGAAGTTGTCGCGTCGTCCCTTCCCTGACATTCCTCCCACCGCAAAAGGATTGGCCAAAGAGGTTGAGAAAATCTATAAAGAACTCGACAAGGAGATCGAGGAAATCTTCAAAGGGGTATCGGAAGAAGAAGCGACCAGGCGCCCCGCTCCTGAAGAATGGAGCGCTAAAGAGACTCTTGCTCATTTGCTTTATACAGAGCGATGGGTTTTCCTGGACATCTCTACGAGTGTCGGTGGTCAGCGTGCCCCCGGATTTTTCAACGACCTCGCCCAAATCACCGCTCTGGCCAAAGCCTATCCTACCGTGGCAGATTTGATCGCAGAGATCAAGCGTAACGAACAACTCACCGTGGAGACCCTCGAGAACCTGCCCGATGAGTTCGTCGCTCGCAAGATTTCCTACCATAACCTGGCTTACACCTTCATGCCGATGCTTGGTTTGCCCCGGCACACCCGCAGCCACTATACGCAGATGAAAGAAGCGATTAGAATTGCTAGGGAGGAATAGGATAATATGGCCAATGATCCAAACAAGCTTAAATTCTCCCGTAGCATAAAAGCGCCTGCGGAGAATCTTTATTACGCCTTTACCAAACGCTCGGGTTGGAGTGACTGGTTTTGCGAAGGCGTCGAGGGAGATGCCCAAAAATTCAAGCAGATTTTCCTCACCTGGAAAATTGGCGAATCGGCAGGGCTCCATTTCACAAAATTTAAAGAGAATAAACAGCTCGTCTTTACCTGGTATGGATCGCAAGATGAACGTCCCAGCGAGGTGACTGTGAATTTCACGGAGAAGGGAGGAGTCACCGAGGTAGTTGTTGAGCACCGCGCTGTGGCCGCTGCTCAGGTCGAACAGATGACCAAGATTTGGGAAGATGGCCTGGATAATCTTAAATCTGTTTTTGAGGAAGGGGTCGATTTACGTATCTCTGCCCGGCCCATGTTTGGTGTCTTGATTGAAGATATGGTCACACCCGAATATGCCAAAGAGAAGAATCTTCCCATCGACCATGGCATGTTGTTGGGTGAAACCCTTCCTGGAATGGGAGCTGAAGCCTCCGGTTTGGCTGGAGGAGATTTAATTTACGAAATTTCCGGGATAAAGATAGAAGACTATCATTCAATTGATGCCGTCATTTCACCGCGCAAAGCGGGTGATATTGTCGAAATGCATTATTTACGCGGAGAAGAAAAATATACAGCCGAGGTCGAATTGACGTACCGGCCCATGCCGGAGATACCTCCCACGGCGCATGATTTCTCTGAGAAAGTTTCTGAAACATACGAGTGCGCCAACGCCAAGATAGATGAAGTGATCGAAGGGGTCACGGAGCAGCAGGCCGAATATCGCACGAAGCCCGGTGAGTGGCATTCGAAAGAGGTTTTTGCCCATTTGATTTCAACTGAACGGAGTATGTATGCCTGGGCGGCTTCCCTCGTTCAGGGTTGGGAATCCTATGCGTGGACGGATAACCTTCCCGCTCGCATGAAGAGTTTTCAGGTCGTTTATCCCCGCCTCCTCGATTTGCGTCGGGAACTGGGAAATGCACAGCAAGAGGGTGTCGTTTTGGTTGCAGAGCTTCCCGCCGAGTTTGTCTCCCGTAAAAGCGCCTATGTGCGTTTGGTCAATACCTTTTTCATGATGGTTCCGAAACATTACAAAGATCATATCACCCAGATCCAGGATAATCTGTTCGCTGCCCAGGGCCTCGGCTGATCGCCATTTGTTGTGTCAAAATACACACAAGTAGGAATCGTACACCACGCCATTTCAAGAGAAGTGTAGGGGCGGGGCTTGTCCCCGCCCGCCTAGTTCATCCTGGCAGCCGAGTCGCGAATGCAAACGAAAAGAATTTTCGCCGAAACAGAGTCTCGCCGAAACGAAGTTTCGCGCATTTGCCGAATAAAACGGAGAAAAGTCTTCGTTTGATCGTCACCATGATCGCAGCGAAGAATCTTTTGATTCTGTCATTCCGATCAAAGTGAGGAATCCCCTATGAGACAATTATTATTCCTTCTCATCCATCCACAACTTTTTCTCCCCCACCTTATTGGGGGCAGGGCTTATCATTGCCCACTTTCCTCATCCCAAATACTTCGTAGGGGCGCAGCATGCTGCGCCCGTTGGTGGAGAATGGAATAGGGGCGACATTTATGGTCGCCCGACAACGCGTCCCATCAGGCACCACCCGCCTGGTGAAGGTTTTACCTTCGCTAAATTCAAACCAGAAATCTGAATCGTCATCACGAAAGAAGTGAGGAATCCCCATAACGTTGATTAGTAATTAGCCTGATCTATTCAATAGCAAAGTGACAGGAATCAGAATAGAGTAAAATACATAAACAAGAAAATTGTCAATAATAATAAAGGTGCAGATGCTGCGCCTTTACAGTGGAGAGCTTTTCATGGAAGCAAACGTCGGGGATGTGCCCATAAAAATAAATTGGGATAAAGGCACAGGCTATGATTTTTTCGCCAGCCTTAGTGTCCTTCACTACCCCGCAAAGTTCGGTTTGCGCGGCGCCTGGGCTGCCGGGGTTCGTTCTCGCCTTTCTCCAGAAGATCGTGAGTTCTTCGAGAATCTTCTCGGTTTGTTCTTCGAACCCTATGAGTGGGTGTACTCCTTGCCGGAACCCAAAGACGTGGCCACCGTCCTCTATTCACTCAAACAGATCCCTCCTGCTCAACGCCTGTCTGAATTGATACTTACGCCCATCTATGAGAAAGACCTTACCGGACGCTTACGTGAAGTCCAGGAGCGTGGAAGTTGGCGTGAGGAAGACCGGGATTTTCTCCACTCATTGGTTGTAAAAATTGAGGGGAAAAGCGGATATACGCCCAAGAAAGTTGAAAAACTTCTCGACTTGTACGCCCACGCAGAGGAATTCGGAGAGACTTATTTGGGGGCATGCCAATCCTATTATGAAGTCTTCTTTGCAGAAGAAGAGAAAAGGATTGCGCCTAAATTAGAAGCTGCCTTAGAAAATGCCCAAAAACTTGCTGGGGAACTTCCCTTTTTAGATTTGCTGGAAGAGCTTTCTCGTGGCTTGAAATACGATGAGTTCCCCGGAGTTAAAGAGATGATATTGATTCCCACTTATTGGTTGTCGCCCTTGGTTACAACGACAATCACCAGCAAGGGGAGCTTGATGATGCTCTTCGCAGGCCGTCCTCCCGGCGAATCCCTTGTCCCCGGTGAGATTGTGCCCGAAGACCTCCTCCAGATTCTAAAAGCCTTGGCAGACCCCACCCGCCTGCGCATCTTGCGTTATCTTATGCAGGAGCAGCTTACCCCCGCAGAATTATCCCGGCGTTTGCGCCTGCGCGCCCCTACCCTCACCCACCACCTCCATATCCTCAGGCTGGCAGGATTGGTGCGCTTTGCTATGCGGGGTAAATCTGAACATCTATACTTTGCGCGCATGGAGTCAATTAAGTCGATCTACGTGATACTTAAAGAGTTTCTCGAACAGGATGTGGTTGAAGTAGAGGGGGTGGATTTCTTGGATCGCGACCGCGTCTATTAACTTCGTTCCCATTTACCGGAAAGGAAAATAATCATTGAAGTACCAGGAAACCACGGATAAGGACTCTTCCGTTCTACGCGTATATCTCTCGCGGGTGCGGGCTTTTAAACCCAATGCCCGTTATTATCTCCTCAGCGTGACCTTATCGGGAATCACCATAGGCGTCTTTCGCCTGCTGTTTAATTTCTACGTCCTCAGCTTGGGCTACGATGAGGCCTTGTTGGGGAATTTGATCACCACCAGCAACATGACTGCCCTGCTTGTGGCGCTTCCCATGGGCTATCTGGTGGATTTGTGGGGGCGTAAACAAGCCTTGATCGTTCAATCCACTCTTCTGGTTGGCGCTATCGTCGTCATGTCCCTCTGGCCTGACGTTACCGTTTTTTATTTGATGAATGCGGTCACCGGTCTGGCGATGAGTGTCGGTTCTGTCGCTTCCGGGCCTTTCTTGATGGAGAACAGCGGTGAGACGGAACGCACTTATTTGTTTAGTTTTTCATCCGGTTTGCAGATGGCCTCCATGTTTGCCGGAAATTGGGTCGGGGGATATCTCCCCACCTGGATCGGCGCCTATCGTATGGTCGATCCGGAGAGCAGCACGGCGTACGCCGGTGCGCTCCTCATCGTGGGGTTGGTCGGCGTATTCAGCCTGGTGCCCTTGTTGTTTATCCGCGCGGCTAAATCGGGTGATGTTCGCGATAATGTCTTCGCCCCCATCACTTTCGCCAGGGAGAACCCCAAACTGCTGGGGAAACTCTTTGTCCCCCTCTTGTTGATCTCGGTTGGGGCGGGTTTGTTTGTCCCCTTTATGAACGTCTTTTTCCGCGTGGTTCACCACCAGCCCGATACCGTCATTGGTTCGCTTATGGCCTGGGGGTCCCTGGCCATGGGGATTGGATTGCTCATCGCCCCGCCCATCGCCGACAGGATCGGGAAGCTCCGCCTGGTAGTTGTCACCCAGGGCTTATCCATTCCCTTCATGATAATGCTTGGCTTTGTGCCCGTCTTTGCCATCAGCACCATGGCCTATTACGTTCGTATGGCCCTGATGAATATGAGCAACCCCATTTACCAGAGCTTTGTCTTGGAGCAGGTCGACCCATCTTCGAGGGCTACCGTCGCCAGCCTTCACAGCATGATATGGTCTTTTGGTCGGGCCTTCAGCCCATCCATCAGCGGTTCGCTGCAGGTGGCTTACGGTTTTGGCCCGCCTTTCGCCATCGCCATCTCATTGTATGCTGCTGCCATCCTATTGTATTGGCTCTTCTTTCTCCGCAGATCGGCGGACAAACCCGTCACTATTCAGGCGGCCAGGAAGTGAAGAATCTGGGGAGCAGGCTGTACAAATTGGTAGACCTGTAACCTGTAAGTGTTTTAGGATGGGGGGTGTTTTACAGGTCTTACAGGTCTTACAGGTCGTTACAGGTTATTACAGGTGCTTACAGGTGTCTACAGGTAGGGTACGGGAAAGTGAGATAACTTTTACAGGTGCTTACAGGTCTTTACAGGTTGTTACGTGCGTGCCTTCGGCACGCGTTGGGAGAATGGGGGCATGGAGGGTGGGGATAGAAAGCGTAATGACGGTTTGTTTCTTGAGGGAAGAGAGGTTTTTGCCCATCCTCCACGGTTTGGTATTGGTTGGGGTGGCGGTTACGTATTTTATAATGGGGGAACTTTACTAGGGGTGAATGGTTTATGGGCACGGACTGATTATTAATGTACTTTTAGGGGATTCCTCGACTTCGCTCGGAATGACACGTGGGATGGGAATTGCGGCGTTGTAGGGGGTGCGCTACAGGTGTTTACGTGCGTGCCTTCGGCGGGCGTTGGGAGAATGGGGGCATGGAGGTTGGGGATAGAAAGCGTAATGACGGCTTGATTCTTGAGGGAAGAGAGGTTTTTGCCCATTCTCTACGGTTGGGTATTGGTTGGGGAGAAGAAAAGTGGCTAGTTTTTCAGGCTTTTCCCCCTCACCTGCTGACCAGAAGGTCAGCTTCCTCTCCCCCCAAGGGAGAGGGATTTGTGGTTTAGCCTACGGGGAGATGGTTGGATTTCTATAGGTGAGTGCGGAAGGGAAAATAGTAGAACAGATTTGGAAACAGATCCCTCAACATAATGAAAAAAATATAATTAGTTGTTATCTTTATTCATACTACACATGAGAGGAACAGCGAAAATCTAATCATGTATTTCTATCAATCCCATTTCAACCATTTTCTCAAGTACCCACTTCTTATCTTTGCATTTGTCTAAAAACTCATAGTTATTCTTCATTAGTTGGATTTTATTCAATGAAATGCTACTTTGTTCTATAATCTCTACAAAATGAGTTGGAACAAAATATAAATCGTATGACTCGTCTTCTTTTGGGTGAACACCAATTATCACATCAGATGTATGGGTTGAATATCTATATATTTTTGATTCATGTTGGGCAGGATCATAACTTCTGTCTATTCCCCCTCGAGACCCTCCTGTGAATGGAACAGACTTTTGGGCTGTCTTTACTTGAATTCGAATAAAATCTGGTGCATCACCCCCACCACGCTGCAATATGATGTCATAAGATGAAAGTGGTAAATCAACTAAAGAAACATTCCCATATTTTTTCATTAAGATACCAGCAACTATATGTTCGTGAGATGCCCCATGAACCGCAGCTTCTCTGCCCCCGCTAGGTTTCTTTTCACTACTCATTTATACCTCCGAATTTTACAACTTTATTCTACTCGGACTCAATGAAGGATGTTAGGAATTTATACATTAAATTTTTCTCAATAATTAGAAAATCTGTTTTATAATAGTAACATCCAACACTCAAGTGGAGATCTGGATGTTTCCTTCTGAAGAAATATATAAAAATATTGATAGGCTTTATTGGCTGAAAAAACCTAAAATGATCTCTTTGTTTTCAGGTTGTGGAGGGATGGATTATCCTTTTCATCGTGCGGGGTTTCAAGTTGTGTGGGCGAATGATATTGATGAAGATGCTTGTCAAACTTACAGCAAAATGATATCAAATAAAATTAACTGCACTAGCATTGAAGATGTTGATATTGATAAGTTACCAGAAGTTGATCTAGTAACAGGTGGTTTTCCATGCCAAGATTTTTCAGTAATTTGGAAAAGACCTGGATTGTTTGGTTATAAGGGGAATTTATATACATATTTTGTTGAAGTTGTAAATAAAACTAAACCAAAAGCTTTTATTGCAGAGAATGTAAAAGGCCTTCTAAGCGCGAATAATGGTAGAGCAATAAAACAAATTATTAACGATTTTGAAAACATTGATCCGAGTTATTTAGTATTCCCAAAACTTTATAATTTTGCAGACTACGGTGTTCCTCAATTTAGGGAACGTGTTCTGATTGTAGGGATTCGAATGGATACTGGTTTTAGTTTTGTACACCCAAAACCAGAATACGGACCAGGTAGAAAATATCCTCATGTTACTTCTGGAGAAGCCTTGGAAGATGTTGAAACAGTCAAACATAATAACGAACATCAAAAGATTTTAAAGAAAACGGTTGAAAGGCTTAAATTGATACCTGCAGGCGGTAATTTTAATGACGTGCCTAAAGATAACCCATTATATGTTAAGGGAATGATTAGTCATGTTTATCGTAGGATAGACCCTAATAAACCCTCAACTACATTAATCGCTGGGGGAGGGGGAGGAACTTGGGGGTACCATTTTCCAGAACCAAGGTCTCTTACAAATCGAGAAAGGGCAAGGTTACAGTCATTTCCAGATGATTTTATATTTTATGGTTCTTTTGGTGAAATTAGACGGCAGATTGGTAATGCTGTCCCGCCTATAGGAATTGTTCCACTTGTGGATGCTATTGCCCCATTATTTACTGGTGAATATAACGAAATTGACTTATATGATTTAAGTCGTAAATTGAGATTAATTTCAATAAAGGAAAGGTTAAATATTGCGAAAATTGATTCGGAAAATGGGAGACAAATGTTACTTGACGCAAATTAATTGACACCAGAACAAACTACTGAAAACATAGGGCATTCACAACAAATTGTTTTTCTAGCCGTACAAACGATAGCCCCAAAATCTAGAATTGAGTAACAATATTTTGAAATATTTTTCGATGGGAGTAATTCTTCCGCTTGTAACCATAGGCTTACATCATTTCGAGGTCTAGATCTATCGCTTTGAAGATCAAATACTCTGGAATATATTCTAATAAAATTGGGGTCAAGTAAAGAAAATTTTAAACCCTTAGAGTGAATTAAAACAGATCGAGCTATGTAATTACCAATCCCTTTTATTTCTAACAGCTTATTCAGGGTTAATTCATTTTCATTTATTTTAGATAGCTTTTTACCTATATCTCTTAAAATATATGCTTTATTTATTAGTCCTAAAGGTTGAATAATTTTTTCTAGAGTTCCAATTCTTGCTTTTTTTAAGGAATTCGGATTGGGGTATCTTCTTATGATTTCATTGTATGCAGGAACAACTTTATCTGCATTTGTTTTCTGTAATAATATCTCGGCAATTAATAGGTTATATGATTGTTTTGATCTTCTCCAAGGGAAATCTCGTTTATTTTTTCTATACCAGATCCCCAATCTAATATTAAATCTTGAAATTTTTTGTCTATCCATTAGTCTAATTTTCTATTTATTCTACATCATTCTTGAGAATGTTTTGTTAACATAAAAATCCCCACTATACTCTAAAACCCAAGCGTGGGCAAGGCCCTCATTTTTTTCTGTGACTTTGTACCTTGGTGGTTCAAAACTCACCTATTCTTTGCCCCCCTTTACGCAATACGAAATACGCAATCTTTTCGTTAGAATGTTCCTTCCCTAGAAATCAACCTATCTTGCTGCACCAGCGCAGGGTGTTGAGCAGCAGGGCCTGGAAAGAGGGGTGCAGCCAAACCTCCGCGGTGTGCCCGGGGGTCAGCACCGCCACACGTCCGGTACCTTCTGTCCGCCGCCAGGCGCCGGGCTGTTCACCGTGGTCTGATCTGGTGGTCACAAACACGTCGGCCTTGGGATCATCCAGCGCCATGAAATAATGTTCGTCCTCCAGCGTGAAAGGTTCACAGCCAACACAAAGAGGATGTCCGACGAGCGGCTCCACGGTGACCGGGCACTGTTCGGGATGGTGAGTGAATACCCCTCCCAACAGACCGCGCAGGACCGGCATGTGGTCGTACTCGGCGGTACCCGAGTGGATGGCGAAAAGCCCATTGCCTTTATGCACATAAGCGGCAAAAGCCGCCTGGATCTCATCCGTCATCCAGCCGGTTCGATCGGCGGCAGAGACGTTGTTGGATTTGGTGAGGATCACCAGCGGGTACGCCATCATGAGTTCTGGCGACCAATCGCGGGCGTTTTCGATCCAGTCGAAGGTGAATTTGCCCCCTTCCAAAGCGCCCAGCCCTTCCCGAGGAATCCGGGCGGGATGCCAATAATCATCGCAAATCACCAGGGTTTTCATTTTTCACACACCATTTGTTTCACCTAGGAGGATTTCAACCGCGGCTCCTGCACCGTAAAGCGGATCAAGAACCAGCTACCCAAGCCAATCAGCGCGGCAATCACGAACATGGTTCGATAACTCAGGGCGCCAACGAGCCAGCCGCCGATCATCGGTGCGATCCCCCCGGCCACCCCGGGGATGGTGTTGGAGAGGCCGATGTAGGTGGGGCGGTCCTCTGCCTCGGTAAATTCGTATACAATGGAAATCCCGGAGATATAGGTCCCAGAGTTGACGGCGCCGCGCAGGAAAAAGATGGGGAAGAACCACAGCGGACCGGGGGCCAATATCGCCAAGACGAGAGAAACGACGCTCAGGGCCATGCAAATCTCCAGGTTCAATTTGTGGCCTTTACGGTCGGAGAGAAAGCCGAATAACAGGTTCGCCAGGGTGAGGCCAATCTGCAAGGCGATGGTGAACCCGCTGGCTTCAGCGTCAGGCATGCTCCAGGTCCTGGCGGTGTAGACCACCAGGAAACCGACAGCCATGCCGCTTAACGAGAAAATGATTTGGGCCAGCAGATACATGCGGAAGTTGCGGTCTGTGCGCAAGATATCCGGCAGCGAACGGAAGTACTCCAATTGAGACAGGCGCGGCTTGCTGCTGGGGGCGGCCGGTTCGCGGGTGAGGGAGATAAACACCCAGGAGATGAAAATCAGGATGGAGGCAAGCGTGAAGGAAATCACGTAGCCATTTGGGAAGGTGAATTTGTCGAGCACGAAGGGGACGGCCAAAGCGCCAAGGATCCCGGTGCCGTTGCCGAGGAAATTGGTGATGCCGAAGAAGCGCCCGCGTTTATCGACCGGGATGAGTTTCGCAATCATGTCCTGCCAACCCACGACGATCAAACCAGCGCCGAGGGTATGCCAGGCGTATAGGAGAAAGAAGACAAGCAAGGCTGCATCCGGCCGGTTGACGGCGAGGAAATAGGTCGTGGGGGCCAGCAGGAAGATGGGCACACGCTCGAGAAAGAAGCCGATGGTCGCCGGGTAATACTTTTTCCTGGGGGCGCGTTCGACCGCATTGGAAGTGAACAACTGCGGGAGGAGATAACCGGCCGTGGAGAAAAATGGTATCAGGCCAATCAGCAGGGGATTATCGGTAAAGTGGCTGACGTACAAGGGGAGGATGACGGTGGACGAGATGAAACTCATCCCGAACCACCAACTGGCGCCATCGAGGGCATTGACGGTGAAATTCCAGCGGTAATTCTGTTCGATCTGCTGCTGGACGGTGGGGGTGTCGGCGAGGGTATCTGTCATGGGCAGGCTGGTCTTATTGGTCTCTTTTGGATTGCCGGTCTAGAAAAGTAAATATACCATTGAATGCTGCTGTAAAAGCTTGCTGAATGATTGGTATTTTATGTGAGTCGATGGGAAGAACCTCGCCGCAAAGTCCGTGGAGGGGAGAGGCGGCATTTCCGATAAAAGCGATGGTGGGCATGCCGATCTCCCCGGCCGCCTCCAAGGCCGCGAGCATCTCCTTTGCGTCCGCATTCGCTGAAAGGATTATCAGAAGATCTCCCGGTTTTCCTTCGGACTCCAATTGTCGAGCGTAAGCATCCTCTTTAACAATATCGGCACGATCAGCGGATAAGGCTATGGCGGGAAAAGGTTTGCTGTCAGCGCTGAAGCGGCGGTTCAGTTCGGCAGCGATTTGTTGAACGTCCAGGCTACTTCTGGAATCACCGAGTAGAAATATCTTGGCGTTCGACTCGATGGCATCCGCGATTTGCCCGGCAATACGCCCCAGCGTTTCACCGTGCTGGTAAGCCAGACAACGGACCGAGGTGCTGCTTTCGAATAAGTAATCTGTGACGGTATCTTTGACCGGGATGGGTGGCGCGTGAGTGCCGGAGTCAGTTTTATGGTGATTGATTTTTTGAATGATGTCCGTGGTTGAATATCCGGGGATGAAGGGAAGCACTTCGATGATGCCACCATTTTTTTCAACGATTTCTTTTTCCGGCAAGTTTTTCTGCGCGTATTCACCGGAGATGCAATGGAAATCCGGGCGGATCCTCTCCAAGAATTCGTTCGGGAGGATGTCGTCGAAAACGACAACGTGGTCGACACATGCCAGGGAGAGCAAGAGGGATGCCCGATCTCGCTCGGGAAAAACCGGGCGGCCGGCACCCTTGACCTTTTTTACCACGCGGTCGCTGCTCACACCGACAATAAGAATATCACCCAAGGCTTTTGCTTTGGCCAAGGTGGATAAATGGCCATTGTGAAGGATGTCGAAACACCCGTTGGCGGTGACGATTTTTTGGCCAGCGGCGCGGTAATCGTTTCGTATTTTTTCGAACTCAGAGATAGGTTTCGAACCGGATAAGGTCCACTGATAGCAAGTGTCTTTCATGGGCATTGGAAAAAACGGCGTTGGGATTGCGCGTTCCCTGCGTTGGTCGAGCGAGCCGTTATTGGGGACGGGGGACATCCTCGATAGCTTTCCCCTCTCCTAACACGGCGTGGATGTGGGGCATCCATTGTGAAATGGGGATTTTCTGGGGACATTTTTCATCGCATTCTTTACAATCAAGGCAGTTGTGGGCACGCTGGGATTCGTCGAAAAAGGTGTTATACCTCGTGCGAGAGTCTTCGAGTTTCTCATACATGATGGCATGGTTGTAATGCTCGAACACCCGGGGAATATTGACCCCATTGGGGCAGGGCAAGCAGTATTCGCACTTGGTGCAGGGGATGGGGGAAAGTGTGTCGTATTCGTCCCGGACCTGGTCGATGACTTTCAAATCATCCATGGATAAGGTGCCGATCCCGGAATTGGCTGCGCTGGCGACGTTTTCTTGCACCTGCTGTATATTGCTCATCCCACTCAAAACCACAGACACTTCGGGTTGGTCCCAAAGCCACTGCAAAGCCCAATCGGCAGGTTTGCGTTTGGTTTCAGCCGCATCCCAAACAGCCTGAACGGGATTGGGGGGATCGACAATCCGCCCCCCCAGGATGGGTTCCATAATAACAACAGCAAGCCCTTTCGAGGCTGCGTAGCGCAGACCCAGGGTTCCGGCCTGGTTCTCGATATCCATATAATTGTATTGAATCTGGCAGAAGGTCCACTTGTCGTTGGCATCGATAATGGATTTGAAGGCGTCGTAATCATCGTGGAAGGAAAATCCCAGATGACCGATGCGGCCATCGGCGATGGCTTTCTCTGCCCAGGGGAGTACATCCAACTCGTACATATTCTTCCATGAATTCTTGTTGAGGGCGTGCAGCAGGTAGAAATCGATGTGCTCTACCTGAAGTTTCTTGCGCTGTTCATTCAGCAGGCGGTCGAAACCATCCTTTTGTTTGACTTCCCAACAGGGCAGTTTTGTGGCCAGCCTGACTTTATCCCGGTAGCCGTTCTTGAGAAATTTACCCACGAAGATCTCACTCTGCCCGCCGTGATAGGGGTAAGCTGTATCCAGGTAGTTGACTCCGTGGTCGACGGCGTAAGCAAGCATTTTCACGGCCTGGTCTTCGTCGATCTGGGATGCTTCTGGCCCTTTGAGCGGGAAGCGCATACATCCAAATCCCAAGGCGGAGACGGGCCAATCCAAGTTCCCGAATTTTCGATATTGCATCTTTGTTCTCTCCTGAGGTATTGGTTTCAAGCCTCGAGGAATAATTATACGCAACTTTAGCGCATATGTGTAAGGAATGACTCGATGGCAACTGACGTAGAGAGATTCTGTAGGTTTTATCGAGGCGCGCGGTTAGCTCTCCTGGTAAAGCAAAATCCAAGTTGGCGCAGGATCAGGCTGCTGTCAATATCTCGGGGGGAAGGCAGGCGCCGGCAACCACACGGTAAGCGGGCCGGTAATGTTTTCGAAAGGCGGAAGAGTGATGAACGGCAGGATAGTTTGCCGCCTTCATTTCTCCAAAGAAACCCATAATCTCTTCACGGTCGATTTGTAATTTATCGTCGCGTGCAAGTTCTACCGCACTCTTTTTGTAATCTTCAATGAGTTTCTGTGACCCCTGAAATTCCCTGGCTGTACGGATAAAGGCATCGACCAGTAACATAGGATCAAAACCGTGTTTGGAGAATGGGCGAAGATGAATCCTGAAGATGGCGCCGTCCGGAGCTATGGGATCAAGGAGGGGTTCTTCAGGCCCTGGTCCCATTTCTGCAAGTTCACGGACGAGCCAATCCTCCACCACTGTCTCGTCTTTTACTGCGTGTTCACTGCCCTTTGCTGACTGGTGAATGAGCTTGTAGAGATCTTCTACACACCATAAGGGATATCGGGCAGTATGAGCGGTAAGAATATCACGGATGTCTTTCATGATTTATCTTCCAGATTCAACTATTAGATATGGCTATTTCACGTGCTGGTCAGGTGAGTTTCTTAATCTACGTCATTTCTTGCTTGCGAGGAGATAATAGTTCACCGGCGCCGGATGGAGGACATCAGAATCTGCGATAAGGAAGGAGGTCTGTTCAAACAACTGGTGCAGGTCTTCCTTGCGGTAATACCACATGAAGGATATGACCCCAAGCAGCTTCAACAGCTTCTGGACACTCAAACCCAGCCGGACCAAGAAGGGGACAGGCTCGGCATAACAATCCGTGGCAGTGACCAAATGTCCGCCAGGTTTGAGTAATCTATGTGCTTCACGGAGAAGAGCATCCGGTTCTTTGACAACGTGCAAGGTGTTGAACAGCAAAACGACATCGAATGACTCATCGTCGTATGGGACCGCATAGCCATCGTATACCTGAAAATCTACGTTGGTGATCGATGAACTTTCCGCCTTGTTTTTGGCCATAGAAACCATCTGGGGGGATATATCTGTGGCGACCACTTTATCCACATAGGGGGCAATGCCAAGGGAAATGATCCCGGTGCCGCAGCCGATGTCCAATAGCTGACGGTCGGGTGAAAGGATGGAAAGGACCTTTTGAATGGAGAGATCGTATGTATCCTTGTACATCTTGAGGACACGATTGTCGTATCCTGATGCCTGTTTGTCCCAGATAGCCCTTTCCTTTTTTTGTCGATTTAATTCTTCCACTTTGTTCATCTACTTTTCGATATAGCTATTGTGTTTTCAAGAGTTCTATTGACACAGCGATTTATATTATGGTGTGTACTCCACATCGACTCACGGGAAAATGAGGGCGACTGCAGCACCGACGTTGTTGAGGGCGTTCAAGCCAGAATGCACAATCGTCCCCGGAAGCAAGCTGTGAGACCTTTCCCAGAGAACTCCGTAAACAAGTCCCGTGAAGCCTTGTATGAAGAAAGCGCTACAAAAGGCTTCAGCTAGTGTCATCTCGGGGTACCACCTCATCACGTAGGGAATGTGCACGAGGCCAAACAACAGAGATGTGATCAGGATTCCCCCCAATCTTGACTTCAGCGCCTGGGAAAGGCGGGTTTGTAAAAATACTCGATAGAAGAATTCCTCAGGCAATCCAGACCGGAGGGCATTGTGGGTGAAATAGATGAAGAAAGCCGGTAGGGCTTTTGCCAGTGTTATCTGACCTTCTAAAATCAAGTTTGCCGTGTCGCTGATGAAAAAGATGGACGGAACAGCCATACAGGCCAGGACGATGCCTGCCACCTTGAGGTTCTGCTTCCAATTGGACGACGATAATCCCATGGACGAGGGGGGATGCTTGCGCAACCTGAGGAAAACGTATGGCAGAATAAAGAGCAGCAATCCTTTCTTCAGCACTTCGCCAAGATTCCATTCGTCACCAAAATCCAGGTAAGGCGTGAACTCGAAGACCAAATATGTAAGGAGGCCAAATGCGATCTCCAACCACGGCGCCCTGGCCTGAATATCCGGTATTCGCATCCCTTTCGTGAGGTCGAGAATAAGCCAGGCTAACAGGGAGATGGCGGCACTCATGCCAAGGTAGACGAGACCTTGTGAGGGACTCGACGACACCGACAATACGACCGCAAAGATATATACTGCGCCAAACAAGAACACCGCAGGTGACTTTAGTTCTTCCTTTGTCAAGAGAGCGTTTTGATCTGACATCAATTATCCTAATATCAACCCGTTGATTTGATGTTGGCCGTATAGCTATTGATTTATCAGGGGTATCTGCATAATACCACAAGTTATTTAGGATGCCCGATAGGATATTTATCGCTTTATTGAGAATCCTTTCGGGCTTATAAAAGAGAGTGATTGTCGTTTTGCCAGACCCCGCAATGTACACTTTAAAATGTCACACTGTCTTGTTATTGCAATATGAGATTCATATCTGTGAAATCCAGGGTTAAAGCGTGATCGCGGAAGAACTGATGAGAGATAAGACCGCCGATGTAAAAACCAAGCGTGTCTCCTAACACGGAAGGGGGGGACTCTGACACTTTTCCGAGTACCTGGTTTTTCACGACCTCATTTTCACCCGTGCCCAGAGTCAGGCGGTCGATGATGACATCTACAGATTGGTATGCACCGCCGCCGCCAATACCTTCTTCAGCTTTTGTCCAATCCACCGAAATCCCGGCTTCTTCCTGCAAGCGGGGTTCCGAGGCAATGAATCCCGCACCCGCCAGTCCGGTGTCCACGAAGAAAAGCATCGGATCCAGATTATTGATTGTCCCCCAAGCCACGATGTAGTGTGTCTCAATGAGCCAGAAAGGGATGACCTTCGCTCCCACGGCAGATATCTGGGAGTCCAGACTCTGCAAGTTCGCCGGAGTTGGGCGCTGCAGGATCAAGGCTCCGTTGGGATAGTCGATGGTGGTCAGGAAGTGCATCAGAAGGCGAGTGCCGATGATCCCCTTGATCTTCATCCCGCCAAACTCTGATGAGATCGAATCCGTATCAAGGATGTGGATGGGGAGGTTGTGAACGACAAACTCACCCAACGCAATGGAATCGAGCCTCCCCAGCCCGGTCTCGGCCTTCTTCCCTCCACCGTAGCTGCCTGTTATTGAGCCAGCGATCTGCGCGCCAACCTGTTCAGCCAGGTCATCGTCCAGGATGACCTCCATGCCGCCGGTATCGAGGACAAAGTTTTGGGGGGCGCTGCCGTTGACGGATACCTCGATAACCGGCAGGGGATCGGTGATAACGAAATCGATGCGCGTCTCATCCGGACCTTCAATGGTGTAAGGAGCTTCATTTCCAAAAAGTTCCATTTGTTTACCAAAAGAATCCAAATCACGGAATGGCCCAATCGCAATCGGTCCCCTCGCTTCGTAAAAGAGTTGTGTCAGGTCGCTGAAGCGATCCTGGCGCAGGTAAGTCATCCCCAGGTGGTATTTAAGATTTGTGTTCAGGGGCCAGAAGTTCCTGTACCAGGGTGTGTGGTTCAATGCATCGATGAAATAACTTTCGGCTTCCTGTGTGTCATTCCGCCAAAGCGATATCAAACCTAGTTTTTCCAAAGCTGCCGGGTTCCCTGGCGCAAGCGCTAACGCGTTCAGATAAGCCACCTCAGCCTCGTCGGATCTCCCTTCTTGATAGAGGGAATCCCCAATTTTCAGTTGTGCCTTTGCATCAGGGTTCACTCTTTCTCCAAGCCATATTACTGTGGTAGCAATAACAAAAAGGAGAAGCGCGATGGAAATACATCCCACAGTGTACTTCCGGGTATTACGGGTTTGCTTGCTATTGTGCATCGTTTCCTCCATACTCGATCTGTTTACCAGATACTACGAATTTGAGAAAGAAAGGTTGTGCGTTGTGCGGGGTTTGAAGGGAAATTCGCCAACCGACCGAGCTTAGATTAGTGGTTGATTAACATTTTGCCAAATACTTGACAAACGAGCAGATTCGGTATACAATTCAATCAATGATACAATTATACAATGAGACAATCATACAAAATGAAAGGAGAGGATCGGGTATATGAATATCGAAATAAATTTTAGGGATCACGTCCCGATCTACGTTCAGCTTATGGAACAAATCAAACACCAGATTGCCACCGGTAAGCTTAAACCTGGAGACCAACTCCCCACGGTACGACAGTTGGCGGCAGACCTGCGGGTGAACTTCAACACGGTGGCGCGCGCCTACAGGCTCCTGGACGAAGACGCTGTTATCTCGACCCAGCATGGGCGCGGTACTTTTATCTTGGACCCGCTTTCAGAGAAAGAAGCTGCAGAGCTGCGCGAGAAGGACCTCAAGCGTATGACCAGCCAATACCTTTACTCTGCTTACCGGATGGGATTCAGCCCGAAAGAGGTCAGGGCCACATTCAAGAGAAAACTGGATATGTGGATCGAAAACGGCACACCCCCCGTGCCGGAAGAATAATTACATTGATAGGAAGTATTTATCTAAGAATTGGAGGATTAAATTAAAATGACCAACACAAGTTTTTCACTCATGCAGAACCGAGCGATGATGACGAGGAAGCAAGACCAGCCGCGGATCAACGGTATCGCGCTGACAATCTTTTTCTTCCTGCTCGTCGTTGGTATGCTCGGCGTTATTCCATTAATAAACGCCGGCGTAAGCGGCGTATGGATCGGCGTATGGGTAACCGCCGTATTTTTACTTTCTTTGTATTTCATGTTCGCACTCAAGGTCGCCAAGCAATGGGAAAAAGCCGTTGTTCTCCGTTTTGGGAAGTTCCGCGGCTTGAAGGGACCAGGGGTATTCTGGCTCGTCCCAATCATCGATACTGTAACTGAATGGATCGACCATCGTGTGATGGTCTCCCCTTTCAGCGCGGAGAAGACCCTCACAAAAGATACCGTTCCCGTGGATGTCGACGCAGTTTTGTTCTGGGTTGTATGGGATGCGGAAAAAGCCGCTTTGGAGGTCGAAGATTACCGCAACGCTATCACCTGGGCATCGCAGACCGCACTGCGTGAAGTCATCGGCTCGCTAGACCTGGCAGATATCCTCGTGGGGCGGGCGAAGATGGATGAAGAATTGCAGAATATCATCGACCAGCGAACCACTCCCTGGGGGGTCAGCGTCCAATCGGTTGAAATCCGGGATATCGTCATCCCCCAAGACCTGGAGGACACCATGTCCCGCCAGGCCCAGGCGGAACGTGAAAGACAGGCGCGCGTCATCCTGGGTGAATCGGAAAAACAGATTGCGGCTTCATTCTCAGAGGCATCCGAAGCTTATATTGAAAACCCAACAGCCCTTCACCTGCGGGCGATGAATATGCTTTTCGAAGGTCTCAAAGAAAATGGCGCCATGGTCATCGTCCCCAGCAGCGCAGTGGATACGATGAATCTTGGGGGTTTGAGTGGGATGGTGTCGCTGGCGCAGAACGCGGAGGCAAAGAAGGCGAAGAAATAAAAGGAATCCCCTGCCATCTGTTCCTGCCGTAAGACCAACACAGGTGGGAACAGATGGCATATTTTTTGGAGCAAATATATGAACGGCGCACACATAGCAGCCCAAGAAGCTGCCAAGAAGAGAAGACAAGAGGAAGAAGAAATGACCAAGTATACAAAAGATGAACTCGATAACGATTGGGAATTCAAGATCGTCAAATCGGCCTTAGGGAAGTTCAGCAAGCGCGAGGTCGTAGATCAGGTACGGGCTGAGGAGTCCATGGCGGGATGGGTGATGGTCGAGAAATTCGATGACAGCCGCATCCGTTTCAAACGACCATTCAGCGCACAACGAAACGACTTCAACCTGCCCCCTGGAATCGATCCTTACCGGACAACCTTTGGTATGTCCGAAGGCGTGTTGGGATTGACGATTGTGGGGGTCATGCTTGGTATCGGCGGGTTGATAGCGTTGTTGGCCTATCTATTCTCGTGACCTGAGGAATTCGACATGCGTAAAAATATCGATCAGATTCTGAAGCAAGAATTCACCTGCCCGAAATGTAAAAGTGCAGGCGCACACGTTGAACGTTTAGCTATGGCAGGAACGGGTATCACCAGAATTATGGATATCCAGCACCACGAATATGTGTTTGCATCCTGCCTGGCGTGCGGCTATACCGAAATCTATAATCTCAGGATATTAGAAAACAGGAAAGTTAATTAGTGATCAGGAATCAGGTAATTAGGTAATCAGGTAATTACGAACCCTGGAAATCTGTTATGACGAAGCGCAAAGTGGTTCTGTTTTCGGTCATCGGGATCCTCTCACTCTGCATCCTGGCAGCAGGGATATCAGCACTCAGCAACCTGGGGCTGCCCGAAAAGCCAGAAAGCAGGGACACTTTCTCGTTCATTGATAAGGCCCGATTGGCCGAAACCCTTCACCTGAAAGAGGCTTTGGGTGAGGAGGTTTGGCCGGGTTGGGGGCAAATGGAGATTCCCGTTATGTTATGGACCGAAGAAACTTCCTTTCTATTTGGGTTCCCGGTCCAACCAACAGGTTGGGAGACAGTGACGGGCGATACTTTCAATGAGCAAGCCTACTATAAGCTGGAGACGGAAGACCATAATAACTTCGCAATACTCGTCGATGACCGATGGACCGCCAGCATGGGGACAAAATGGGAGACAGATCATTTCTTGGTATCACAGTTCCAGGAAATGCTCCCTTCTCCTATTGATAAAATCATCCCATACAGGATTTTCATCCAACCCAGCGAGGTGCAGATGACCGGCGTACTGCACGAGACTTTCCACGTTTACCAGGCAATATCCGCGCCGGATAAGCTCGAAAAAGCGGAAGAGCGATATGGTACCGAAGAGGAATATTGGGAAGCAGATGAATATATGGGCGATGATTGGAGAGAGGAGATAGCTCTTTTAATTAAAGCTTTGGATGCGGAAACGGATGATGAATTGACAGAATTAACGGCACAATTCCTCGAACAGCGACAAACGCGACGAGAGACCCACGGTATGAAAGGGGATTTAATCGAATTCGAGCGTTTACTCGAATGGGAAGAGGGACTGGCGAAGTACGTTGAAATTGCTATCTGGAAACAGGCGTTTTCATCTTCTCAATACAATGCTATCCCTGATATAACACAGGACCCGGATTTCAAGGGTTACGAGACTTTTGAGAAGCGCTGGCAACAGGAAATCGCGACCATGAAGAATCAGGCTGCTCACAAAGGCGATGTTCGTTTTTACTATACAGGTATGGCGCAGGCTTTCTTGCTAGACAGGCTGATACCGGGTTGGAAAAACCGCATCATGGCAGATCACGTTTGGTTGGATGATTTGTTGATTGAAGCAGTTGGAAATGAATAGGAGATGCTAGATGCCTCACTTTTCTCACGGCGGAATCGCTGCTGCACATGCAGCCCGCCAAGCACGCATAAGACAAGAGCAAGAAGAGGAAGAAATGACCAAATATACAGGCGAAGATTTAGAGCAAAACTGGGAATTCAAGATTGTGAGAGCGTATTACCCGGCGTTCCGCAAAGCTGATGTTTTCCAATCCCTGTTGGCTGAGGAAGCCCTGGCAGGATGGGAACTGGTGGAAAAGCTGGATGACAGGCGAATCCGTTTCAAGCGCCGTCGGGAAGCGCGCCGGAAAGATGCGACACTTCCCCCTGGAATCGATCCGTATCGGACACAATACGGGAGAAACACGAATACGATCGGTGTATTTATTGGACTTTTTTCCGCCATCTTTATCGCAGGGCTGGCCATAATTACTACTCTATCCGATTCTTCGTTAAATAGCGGAAATGAAACCCCATGGATATTAATTGCAACGGTCATTCCTGCCATTGTTGTACTGCTGGCTCTTGTTATTCTGATTGTTATCCGATTTCGAAGAGGATGATAGGCAATAAAGCATTTGTAGTTCATTATAAAGGAGAGCGGCTTAGGTATTCTCAAAGATAAATAAGTATAGATGGGATGATTATTACAGGGATGTTTCACGTGAAACATCCCTGTTGGCTGGAAACAGATATGATGATAATAAAATTTTGTGTTATAAAAAAAGTGACTAATCCTACGAGTAAGGTTTCACGTGAAACATGGGAGGATGCATGAAATTCAAACGATATCTAGGTCTCATTATTGTTCTCCTGATTGTGGTGGTTGTTCTCTTTTTCCTGGGAGGCAATACCAATCAGGCCCTTCTCTTTCTCAACGCCGCCTTGATGATTGGAATCCCCGTGGCTCTGGGCTATGTTCTCTCCCGCCGATTCAAGCTGGGTTTGAGTCTATTCGGGATCGGCGCCCTCACCTTTATCGGCTCCCAGGTCTTTCACATCCCATTCAACCAGTGGGTGGTGAACCCTTTTGTTGAGTGGCTGGACCTTTATCCCGAGCCTGGAAGCCTGGACCTGGGTATCGCTGCGTTATTGTTTGGCCTATCTGCCGGAATCTCCGAGGAAACCGCCCGCTACATTGTCTACCGCCGCTGGCTCCGCCAAGAGCGATCCTGGAAGAAAGGGCTGATGTTCGGCGCAGGCCACGGCGGGATCGAAGCCATCATCTTTGGCGGGTTGGCCATGTGGGGGTTCCTGCAGGTGGCTGCCTTTTATAATCTAAGCCCAGAGGCCTTATCAGCCACATTGGGGCCAGAGAAGGCGGAGGTAATGCAGACATACCTGGCGAACCTGGGTGATACCCCCTGGTATGACAACCTCCTGGGCGCATTGGAACGTGTCTCGGCTCTCTGCATCCACCTGGGCGCCACCCAATTGGTGCTGCAAGCCTTCAACCGAAAGAACATCGGGTGGTATTTCCTGGCGGTCTTATGGCATACCGCTGTGGATGCTTTCGCTGTATATGGGATTCAGACGTGGGGTATATACCTCGTTGAGGGCGTCGCCTTGGTATTCGGAATATTCAGTTTAGGTATCGTATTTGTATTGAGGAAAAGGACACAAGCATCTGAAGAAGAAGGCCAAGAACCTGATATTGAAGCAACTCCCCCACGCATATTGCCTAACGAGCCGGAAGAAATCACCCAAGAGAAATTGGACAAAAGCCGCTATGAATGACATTGCCGTAAATAGCGTAATATTAAAGAGAATACAGCGGCATTCTCTTGGACGACAAAAAATAATGACATAAAGCTGGAGATATCCTCAATGGAAAATATGATCACAACAAGGAATTTGACGAAGAAATTTGGCGACAACCTAGCCGTCGACCGCCTTTCTGTCAGTATTCCCCCTGGAGAAGTTTTCGGATTACTGGGACCCAATGGCGCGGGAAAAACGACGACTATCCGGATACTTTCGGCATTGATCGGCCAAACGGAGGGAGAGGCGTCTGTCGCCGGATATAAAATCGGTGAAAACGATTATGAAATCCGCAAAAATGTAGGGATTTTGACCGAATCTCCCGGCTTATATGACCGATTGAGTGCAGAACGAAACCTGGCTTTTTTTGCGAAACTGTACGAAGTAGACGATATTTCGACACAAGTCGAGCGGTATTTACGGATGTTGGGTTTGTGGGAGCGGCGTCTAGAGCAGGTCGGCACCTTTTCAAAAGGAATGCGCCAGAAACTAGCCATCGCCCGGGCGCTTCTGCATGAGCCGAAAGTGTTGTTTTTAGACGAACCGACGAGTGGTCTGGATCCAGAAACGGCGCGTTTGGTGCGGGAATTCGTCGAAGAATTGGGCGAGGAGGGCCGGACCATCGTGATATGCACGCATAATTTGGATGAAGCCGACCGATTATGCGACAGAATCGCCGTATTCAACACGCAGCTTTTGGCCCTAGATACGCCAAAAAATCTGCGAAAACAACTCTATGGGCGCACGGTTGTGTTCCACCTGGTGTCGGGGGAGGAAAAATTCGCAAGAGCGATCAACGCGCACGAATTCGTCCGATCAGCGGAAATCGTGGAAAACAAGCTTGTGGTCAATCTAGACGATCCAGAATCCCATAACCCTGCGTTGATTCGAGAATTAATTGAGCTGGGCGCGGAAATTCGTTTCGTGGGCGAACTCCGGCATTCGTTGGAAGATGTTTATCTCCGCTTGGTTAAGGCGCGGGAGGAGAAATAATATGGAAAAAATCTGGGAAATCGTACGAAAAGAATGGTCTGAAGTGTTTAAAAACCGCTTCGTTTTGTTTGCAGTGGCTTTCATGCCTTTGATATTTACCATTATCCCCCTGGCGATTCTATATTCGATGGGCGGCAGCGCTGAAGCCACACAGCTGGCAGAAAGTATGGATGCAGTCCCTAAGGAATACGCAGCCATGTGCGGCGACCTGACGGGGCAGGACTGCGCTCAATATTTCATCCTCTCTCAATTCCTGGTGTTGTTTTTGATGATGCCGATCATCATTCCGGTGACCATCGCTTCGTACAGTATCGTGGGGGAAAAGACGACGCGCACATTAGAGCCAGTTCTAGCCACCCCGATCACAACGATCGAACTCCTATTGGGGAAGGCCTTGGCAGGAGTCATCCCCGCGATGGCGGTTACGTGGTTCTCTTATGGGGTATTTGCTATCGGCACATATATCCTGGCGGCCAGTCCTTTGATTACAAAACAGTTATTCAACCCGCTGTGGCTGCTGGCTATCTTCGTGGTAGCCCCGCTGCTTTCTATCGCCGGCGTCAGTCTGGCGGTAATGATCTCATCACGGGTCAATGACCCCCGGGTTGCCGAACAACTGTCATCGTTGGTCGTACTACCCCTGGTTGCTATTTTTATGGGGCAGTCCTTCGGCCTCATCCAGGTCAACCAGACAGTCGTTATCTGGTTCACGTTGGGGTTGTTGGTCATCGATGCCCTGCTGCTGTTCTTTGCCACACAGCTCTTCCAACGAGAGAATATCCTGACGCGATGGAAGTAGTACTGCAGTGATCGGTAAACGAGTAATCAGGTATCAGGAACATTGCTAAACCAATTCTATGGTCTTGAACGATCTGATGACTTCAGTAGAAATATAACTTGAGGTAAGGTATGAAAATGAAAAAGATAACATTGGGCATAATGATAATTATGGTGCTCCTCCTCACAACTCAAGCTCTGGCGAAGGATGAAAGCCCTGAGATCACTTTGACACTCACTCGCGATTTCGGGTACGGTGGGTTCAGCGGGGATATCCAGGGTACGTTCAGCATGAAAGCGACCGGACCGGACGAGCTTGTAGAAGTGAGGTTTTTCATCGATGATTTGCTGATTGGCACAGATATCGAAGAACCTTTCCAGATCCAATTCCATACAGATGGATATGAACCGGGAGTGCATACTTTATATGCAACTGGATTTCTTGCCGATGGGACAGAGGTCCGATCGAATGAATTCGTGCGAGAATTCTTATCTGGTGACAAAGCCCTGGAAACCACACTCGACATTATCGTCCCCTTGCTTGCCATCATCATTGTTATCAGCGTGATCGGAGTGGTGGGCCCCATGTTAATTAGGAAGAAGGGAAAACAATTCGCTATCGGTGAATACAGCGCGGCGGGCGGGGCTGTGTGCCCACGCTGTGGCTTCCCCTATTCACGGCATATTCTGAGTATGAACATGTTCTTTGGTAAACTCGAACGCTGTCCGCACTGCGGCAAGCTGGCCATCGTGCGGCGGGCCAATCCGGATGAACTGGCGGCGGCGGAGGAAAGGTTGCGCGCCGACCAGGAGGAGGGTGTTAAAGATATCTCGAGAGACGAAGATGAAAGCCTGAGAAGGGCTTTGGATGATTCCCGTTTCGATGATTGAAACGGATCTAGAATCAAAACCGCAGTCAATTGGCTGCGGTTTTGTTGTTGGCGGTGATTCTCGATTACATCGCAGATATTGAGATACAATTGATCATGATCTCAATTGGAGGAAACAAAGATGGCAACTGTTCGAGAGGGCAACAAGGCAGTCCTTTTGGTTGTGGACGTGCAAGTCGGAGTCATGCAAACAGTTTGGGATGCGCCACATATCATCGAGAACATATGTTCTGCTGTTGAAAAAGCACGGGGCCAAGGCGTGCCGGTAATATGGGTGCAGCACTCGGACGATGAGTTGGTCTATGACAGCCCTGATTGGCAGTATGTGCCGGAACTGAATCCCTCTGAAGATGAGATATTGATCCACAAGAAGTACAACTCGCCGTTCGAGGAAACCTCGCTGGAAGAGACACTCGTCCAGTTGGGGGCTACCCACATCGTGTTGGTTGGCGCCGCTACAAACTGGTGTATTCGAGCTGCGGTATATGGGGCCTTGGAGCGTGGTTACGATCTCACCCTGGTCGAAGACGCCCATACCACGGGGACGATGGCGCTTGAGGATGGGGGCAGAATCGAAGCGGGACACCTTATCTTTGAACTCAACAATGCGGTGACCTGGCTCAGCTATCCGGGACGAACGAACGGCACTGTATCCGTGGCGGATGTCGATTTTACTGTGCCTGGTGGTGTTCGCTAGGCAGGGCTTGATGTTATTGTCAATGGCTTTAGAATACAAACTCAATTGGATGACGAAGGGCAAGGGCAGCCATTTGACCGCAGCAATGTTGTCGTATTTGAGCCTAAGGTAGTATATATAAATCCATCAAAATTAATTGCATGTATTGGAAAAAGTGCAATATAATTAGATATCTCTTCTGTCCTTCTTTAGATATATTAAGGAATATCTTTCCATGATATGATGTGATAAATCACTATCAAACTGATCATTGTGGTTGAGGAGGAGACTGCATGACAGACACAATCCTGCGAACAAATGCGATACCTATTTATGGATTTATAAGTTTCATCAACGCCAGGCAATTAAATGGTGAGATTGGGCTTACACTCAAGATATTGGATTGCGGGGCGGGTGGGCAGGTCCCACCACTGGCCTTGTTTTACGAACACGGCTTTGAGGCATGGGGGATCGATATTTCAGAAAAGCAGCTGGAACTCGCCAAACAATACTGCATCGAGAAAAGGATGGGGATCGATTTACGAAAGGGAGATATGCGCAAGATTCCCTTTGACGGCGAAAGTTTCGACTGTGTATACGAACACTACTCGATGTGTCATCTCAGCAAGAAGGATACCGCATTAGCGATTGGTGAGATGCGCCGGGTGACCCGAATGAACGGCCTGTGCTTTCTGGGATTCATATCCATGGATTCGTGGCCCAAATCTTTATATGGTGCAGAGAGGGAGCCGGGCGAGTTTTGGCGTGAGGAGGGCGAGGATGCCGGGCTTCACTGTATGTTTACGGATGAGGAAGCGGACCAGTTCGTGAGTGATTGGGAAGTGTTGTCGAAAGAAAAGCGGATGAGGTATCTGCGGGATGAAGCGGAGCGCACATCGATGGACAGGTGGATGGAAATCTATGGGGAAATGATAGATAACTATTCAGAAGAATCCTGGCGCGAACAGTACGATCAAAGAATGAATATGTTCAACTATTCCCACATGCATTACATCTTGAAGAAACCCTGAGAATATCTTACATCACTGCGGCTCAGAGTCACTCTTCTTCTTCAATTTCCCAAACCCGGATCTGGTCGATGGTGTAAGTGTAGTTGTCGTCTTCCCCGGCCATCACGAAGATGCCATACTGCCCCCAGTCGTATTCGTCATCGTACAGGGTTGTGAAGAAATATCGGTTGGCATAAATGGAAATCTCACTGCCTTCCATCGTCACCCCCAAGATGTTGTCCTGGTTGACTCCCGTGCGAATCAGTTCTGTTGAAGTCCATCCCAAAATCTCCGTTTCCACGAATGGGTCGATCACCGAGTCGATCCGCCAGGCCGCCACTTCCCCACCGCAGTTGAAGGTGAAGACATAGCCATGGTCGGAGGGTTTACCGCGCAGGATGAGGCCATAGGAATCGTCGAAGGTGCAGTCCCCACTGTTCACTTCCATTTCGATGTGGAAATTCCCCAGCTCGAATCCGCCGAACCACCAGGTGCGGAAATAGGAAGACTTCCCGGTGACCTGCATGTTCCCATCTTCGATTGCAAGTGCGATCCTTTCGTTCTCCATATTCCCGTAGTAGTCTTTCCATGAGGTATCGTCTTGAAAATCTTCAACGAAGCGCGGGTTTCCGTAAGCGAGAACGGGATCGAACAGAGGGAGGTCAGGCGGCTGCCAGTCTGAAGGCACGTCGGTGGGTTTGGGTGTGGGTGACTCGGCCGGTGAGGTGGCTTCGGGTGATCCGGTGGGCTCTGGCGTATTGGTGGACGTGTCCGTCGGATTGATAGTGAAGGGGGTTGGCTCGCCTGTTTCCGTCACTTCCGGGGATTCGGTCGGTGTGAGGGTTTCTTCCTCACCGCCGCCCTCATCCGGTATCGATGTGTTGGTGGGTGTGATGACGAAGGTCGTGGGCGCTTTAATAAAGGTCGCCAAAGGGCTGGTCGGTTTCTGTGTGGGTGTCGAACTACCGGCCGGGCGCACACAGGCGGATAGTATAAAGATAAGCAAGAGGAGAATAAGGAATTTCTTCATAAGCGACCTCTGTCCATTTATCATAGGTCTGGCGAGAATAATTCTTCCAGGGCGGTTTTTTGCGCCCATCTTACGGCTACCTTTGCGCCTGTCAGCCCAGCCAGCGATATCAATCCCCACCCGATGATGAGGACGTAAACCGGCAGGATTCTTTGGATGTTGTCGATATCCACTTCGAAGGCGGTCAGCAGAAGGGTGAGACCAAAACCAAAGAACCCGACGAATAGGCCATGAAAGGATGCCTGGTGTTTCGAGAACCGGGCGGCAATGAACCCACCGGTAAAAGCGCCGAGGATGGTGATGGCGAAGATAAGGATTTGCATTCCCGTCAGCGATAAGGGGGATATGAACTGTTTGATAGAGAAATAGGGAATGAGGGCAATCAAGCTGGCGATAAACAATCCCCCGGCGACCACGGCGATTGAATTGACGAGTTTCTTAATAATATCCAATGAGCCGCGCTCCCCATGGAAAGGCAACGACTCCATATCGCCATCCAGGGGATACACACTTCTCCCGCAGGCCGGGCATCGGGTGAGTTCATAAAAAAAGATCTCCCCACAATGCGGGCATTCGATCTCGTTATCATCCATCTTTGGTTCATGCATGCCTAATAATCCATAAAAAATCGAACCTTACGATTTCAATACGAGGATAACATAGAATCTAAAATAGCGCCCGGTTCTAAGCCTTTTTCTTGAATGTAGGAAATCATTGGATTAAATGTATAAATCTCCTACACACTTTTCGGAAAAAGAATACTGTACTATTTACGATAGGGCAATTGATTAAACAGATATTTAATATACTCTTTTGTACATTTTCCTTATAGACTATTCGTTGTATCGTAAACATAAAAGAAGATTGGGAGAAAAATCAACCGAGGAAATAACGAATGAACACAAACCGGCAACTCAAATGGGATGGCTGTAACAATGTCCGCGACCTGGGCGGCTTACCTGCTTACGACGGCAGGAAGACGCGCTGGGGCGCCCTGGTACGCTCGGACGATCCGTCGAAGCTGACTGCCAAGGGGTGGGAGGCGCTGTGGGCGCACGGGATTCGAACGATCATCACGTTGTGCACTGAGGGCAAAACAGAATACGAATTCGATCTGGAAGTTATTCCATCCGGGATCGAGCTTGTATCCGTAGCGATCGAAGACCTGGGAGATACGGAGTTTTTACATACCTGGGCCGCAACTGACCTGTGGTGTACGCCCCTTTATTACCAGGATGCCTTGACACGGTGGCCGGCGCAGCACGCTGCGGTCGTGGCAGCCTTTGCCCAGGCACAACCTAGCGGTGTTCTGTTTCATTGTGTGCGCGGGTGTGACCGGACAGGGATCATCGCTTTGTTGCTGTTAGCCCTGGTGGGGGTATCTGAAGAAGACATCGTGGCGGACTATGAACTGAGCATTGACCCCGAGCGCGACGAGATACTCAGCACCAACGGCACAACCACGCGTAAAGTTATTCTCGATACTCTCGCAGGCATTGATGCTGAAAGTTATCTGCTTTCTGCGGGGTTAAGTCAAACGGATATCGATAACGCCAGAGAGCGGTTTCTTGAATAGTCGTAAAATCCCTGATTGATCCAATCAGATCACGCTGCGACCTGACAACCTACTTCCCTGCCCGTCGTTCTGCCGATAATACCGTATTACGCAGCAGCATAGCAACTGTCGTGGGGCCGACACCGCCCAGACGTGGTGTGATCCAACTGGCAACCTCCCCCACAGATTCGTCCACGTCGGCGAGCAGCTTCTTGCCCTTCCACGAGATGCCCCCACTGATGACCACTGCGCCAGGGGTAATCATGTCGGGCGTGATGAAGCTGGGGACACCAACTGCCGCGACGACGATATCTGCCCGGCGGGTGAAGCTGGCGATGTCTTCCACGCCCGTGTGCACCACCGTGACAGCGGCATTGGCCCCCTCCTGTTTCAGGGTCAGCAGCAGCGATAAAGGACGCCCCAGAGTCGGGCCGCGCCCCACGATGACGACCTCTTTGCCTTTGATGGGGATTTTATAGTGCTTGATGATCGCCTGGATGCCTGCCGGCGTGCAGGGCACAGGCCCTTCTTCCTGCAGCACCAACTTCCCCAGGTTGACGGGGTGCAAACCGTCTGCATCTTTTGCGGGGTCCATGGCGAGGAGCGCCTCGTTGAAATCGAACCCTTCCGGGACGGGGTGCTGAATGATGTATCCATCCACTTCGGGGTTGTCGTTGAATTCTTTCACAGCGTTTAGCAACTCACTTTGCCCCCCATTGGAGGGGATCTCCGCATGGAAGGATTTGATCCCCACTTGCTCGCAGGTCTCGTGTTTCTTGCGTACGTAACCAGCGCTGGCGCTGTCATCGCCTACAAGAATCGTGCCCAGTCCGGGTGTGACTCCCTTTTTCTCCAGCGCCTTGACGTGTTTGGCCACATCTTCCAATACCGCTTCGGCGACTGGTTTTCCTGCCAAGAGTTGTGCTGTCATGATTGGTACCTCCTCAAATGAGAGTAGTGATGGATTGTATTACAGGCCAATAAAATTGATGGCATCTTGCAGCGCCGACTCGAAGTCCGGTGGGTATTCGTGTCCCAATCCAGGGTAGGTCTTGAGTTCACAGGCTATCCCTGCTTTATTGAGCCTTTCGACCAAGATGCGGATATTGTCCTGTGGGATGGTCTCATCCGCCAGCCCCATCATAATGACACCGCGAAGGCCTTTATCCTTTGCTTTTTCGATAGAGGGTGTCCATTTTGCGAGGTCATCCATGAAGGGGCCGCCTGGGCCCAATAAGATAAATCCCTTTGCCTCTATCACGCCATTCAAAGCCATCGCCAGGGCCACTTCGGCGCCCATGGAGAATCCCGCCAGGATGATTCTATCTGTGTCCAGGCTGTATTCCACCTTGAGCTTTTCGAAGTGTTTGATGACTTCAGCACCGGCAGAACTGTGATCCATCCATACATAGGCATCTGCCCACATGACCGCGCTGGATTGGGGGACAGCCACCAACCAGCCTTTATCGGCCAGGATTTGCCAGTGGGGAACATTCCTTTGGGCCGTATCCTGGTTGGCATGCAGGAAGACAACTGCCGGACAGCCCTCATCCCCAGGCTCGCAGGTGTCTTTTGGGCGTATGACCAGCATCGGGACGGCGTTTGTGGGGTCGGAAGCCTGCATTTGGAGGGAAATCCCCACCAGGCGTTCGAATTCTTCTTCTCCCTGCAGGGGTGCAAGCGAGGGGCTGTCGCGCAGCAGGAGTTCAGAATACCAGATCCCACTAGCCAGTGTGGATTCGAGGATCTTATTCACCGTTGCAAACTCGTTTATTCTAGCTGCCAGACATATCCGCCAGTAGTTGAGCAAGGCGAATTCTTCCGGGTAAACGGTCACATATTCACTCGCCAGAGAAAGTCCTTTGGCGAAGGAGCCCTTGGCGAAATGGGATTGTATCTTATCCGTTAGTTCGGTGAATGAAAGCTCAGACATGGATTTTTCCTCAAAAACGATAACTTAACTATATCAGAGGATGGCACAAAAAGGGTGAGGACTTGGTGAGACTTGCAGAGGTATTTTCCGAATCGATGAATAATCTGCTGCTGGGTTGGTCTAATTTTGGTCTCATCTTGCATCCCCAATGATTTATGGTAAGCTTAATTATCGGTGGCGTGGACATCAATAAACTACGTGAGGAATTCAAATAAATGTATGTTGCGATTGAAGGTGTGATCGGGGCCGGAAAAACCACTTTGGCTCAGATGCTGCAGCCAAGACTCGAAGCCGAATTACAGTTGGAGGTCTTCGAAGAGAATCCTTTTTTGGCGGATTTCTATGCGGATAGAGAGAGATATGCCTTCCAAACCCAGATATTCTTTCTACTCAGCCGCTATCACCAGCAGCGGAAATCTGTGCGCCAGGTGCTTGCTTCAGGCCGCAATTTACTCACGGATTACACTTTTGCGAAAGATGCTCTCTTCGCCAGCATCAACCTCCAGGGGGACGAATTGGAGATGTATTATCGCGTCCATGAAGCCTTGGGCGAGAAGGTGCGGCTGCCTGATTTGATTGTTTACCTGCAGGCAGACACGCCGGTCTTGATGCAGCGAATCGCCTTGCGCGACCGTTCTTACGAACGCAATATGGAAGCAGCGTACATCGAAGCCTTGAACCAGGCGTATCACGATCACTTTTCGCACCATTATCAAGGCCCGCCAGTGTCGATCATTGATACCAACGACCTGGATTTTGTCAGCAACGCTGAAGATTTAGATTTGATTGAGAGGAAAATCCGGGAAGCTTTGAAGGAAGTATTACAGCAGGCACAGCTGCCCCTGGCTGGAAATGGGGGATAAATATGGGTGTATTAACAGATAAACGATAAGGGAATGTGTATTGATGCGAATTACACGTGAAATGTTATTGAAAATTACTGAAGATACCGTTGCAGAGCGGACGAAATCGGATCCAGCCATCATTGCGGCTTGCCTGGTGGGATCTGTCTGGGATGGCGAGCCTGTGTTGGGCGGCGCTGCGGATATCGATTTGACCTTCGTGTACAGCACCGTCAGCCAGTACCGCGAGATCGTCCGTTTGACGGAAGATGTCCACCTCGATATCCTGCACCACGAAAAAAAGCGCTATGAACCTGCCAGGGAGCTGCGCAGTGATCCCTGGATCGGGACGACTATCTATGCCTGTAAGCCCCTGTATGACCCCGAACATTTCCTCGATTTCACCCAGGCGAGTGTGCGGGGCTTGTTCAACCAGCCAGAAAATATCTACGCCCGCGCGGTTCCTTTATTAGAAACGGCACGGAACATCTGGGTCAGTTTCCAAACGAATCCACCGAAAAGTGACCCAGATCGGGCATGGAACTATCTGGATTCATTGGAACATGCTGCCAACGCCATCGCCTGCTTGTCCGGCCCACCTCTCACGGAAAGGCGATTATTATTGAATTTCTCCACCAGCGCTGAAAACGTGGGGCGTCCGGGGTTGTTTCAGGGTTTGTTGGGGCTGGTGGGTGGGATCGATTTGGACCCTGAAGTTATCCGGGGTTGGCTGCCGGATTGGGAAGAGGCTTACGATTTGGCCTGGGATTCATCCCATCCTCCCGTGCACCTGCACCGCTACCGCCGGGCTTACCACCGCCGGGGGGTCGAGGGTTTGCTGGAAACCGAACAACCCCAAGCAGCCTTATGGCCCTTACTGCGCACCTGGACGATGGCCGCCCAGCAACTGCCGCCGGATGCAACCCCGTTGAGGACCTGGCGGGCAGCCTGCGAGCAGTTGAACCTCACCGGAGAGGGCTTCGAAGAGCGCCTGGCCGGGCTCGATGCCTACCTCGACACGGCCAATGAAGTCATCGAGAACTGGCACCAGGGGGGAGAAGAGGTTTGAATAGAGAAAACATGTCAAGTGACTTGGATAATCAAATAATCTAATACAAAGACGCCCTTTGCCCAGAAGGTGAATAATATGGTGGAAAAAGATAATCCTATAAGGAAAAAAATAAAAATCTCATTATTTGTGATCATTGCATTCAGTGCCTTGTGTACTACCCCTTTGTATCTGAACACACTCTTAATCCACTCGAGAAATTTCCTTGCTACACGAACAAAGCAATTCGATAGTCCAGAACCACAGTTCCTGTATAAGTTTCCCAGTGATGGACACTATTATGATAAATTTTTTTGGGAAGATGGTTCCTCCCTTATAAAGATTCAAATCCATAATTATGATGCACCTGACACAATAGAATATTTCAATTTGGAAACAAATGAAATTATCTACCAAGAGGAAGAAGTTTCTCTCAATCCTGATGATGGACCATTGCCCGAACAACTTTTACATCTTGGATTTGATGATGAAACTATAAGTTGGGCGTTATGCCCTGATCGTAATCTTCTTGTTGCTGCAGGCGATTTCGGCGAGGAACAACAGTGGCTTAAATTATGAGAAAACGATGTTTTGGTAAGCACCTTCTTTTTTTCATCAGAACAATGGTCAAATGAGTTGTATAGACCTGGGGGTTGGTTTAAGTTTTCATCTTCATGTAATCAGGTAGCCTTAATCTTGTCTGGCTGGATTTACCATGAAGGCCATGGCAAGGAAGAGTTGTGGCTGTTAGACATACCCTCACGAACATTCGAACGTCGAGTGGTTGGGAAAAGACCCCCTTTCATGATATTTGATTACCCTATTCAAAAAGTAACACCTAGTTGGTCGCCTGATGAAAATAAATTTGTATTCGGCAGTGGGGAATTTGGATTAGAAGTCTATGATATCGGAAAATCAAGGCGAAGGTTGCTTACAAGCCCTAGATATGATCTGTACCATCCAAAATGGTCTCCCACTGGGGAATGGATTGCAGCTAGGCGGTATGGAGATAGAGATAATTTTGAAAGAATTTACATATTATCTTCAGATGGCTCATTGAATAGCTATGTGGAATTATGTGAGAAAATTTCAGCTTATTTATGGTCGCCAGAAGAGGATAAGTTAGCAATATTATGTTATGAGGGAGCATATAATTATTTGTGGTTGTGGGATATTGAATAGTTGATTATCTCTCATTGAAAAGCATGTTAAATTATTTTTTTACTCTTTTACTCCCCCACAGCCTTCTTGACCCTCTCCCAGACCTCATCCGATATCGTGCTTCTCCACACCCCTGCCAGGCAGGTGCGCAGGCGCGGGTTCTGTTTCGCTTCACCTTCGATCTTTTCTATCATCGCCTCGCCGTGCAGCGCCAGGAGGTTCTCTAAGGGGGCTGCACCCACGTAGTTCAAAACCTCGTCGGGGGGATCGAGTATGGTAATCTGCACGATGACTTCAAAGGCGGTCTGGGGGACGTGTTCTGCCAGGCGGTATAGTTTCTCCCACACCCACCAGAGCTCTTCGGGCCATTTTTCATTAGACGCCGCTGAAATGTAAGCTTCGGCTAACCCCTTGCTGTCGATTGGAATCTCCGCCAGGATTTCAGGGACGATATCGGCTTCCCGCCAATCATCTTCCCCCTGGCGGCATATATAGGAATTATCCTTGATTTGGGATGTTTTGATCAACTCCACCAATTCCTGCAAACTAACGGGGCCCTTTGCCTTGGATTCGGGTTCCCAATAATCCGGCCAGTAGTACCATGCTGTCATAAGTTAGACCTCTGCGTCTGGCTGATGGGTTGACAGGCAAATGCCATCGTCCAGGGATCGGAAATTATGGGATAAATCTTAGCATAAAAAGAGAACTAGTAGAGGCTTGTCACTTGACAATAATCGTTTGATATAATTTCTATTCGTTGGGTAAACCAGACGAGAAATTTGAGGGATTAGATGATGAGATCTATTAAAAAGGGGTTGGAGAAATATCCTATCCACCCGCTTGTTTTTGGAATCTATCCGGTTTTGTTTTTATGGGTCGATAATAAAGACGAGATTCCCTTCTTTGCTGCCGTGCGATCTCTCTTATTTTCTATTGGGTTGGCGATCGTGGTTTATGCACTCACCAGCATTATTTATCGGAATTTTAAGAAAGCGGCCATTATTGCCAGTATCATCATAATCTTGGCCCTTTCTTACGGCCATATTTATAATTTCATTGAATCACAACCAGATCTCATCGACGTTATTGGGTACTATCGGCTGCTGGCGATTTTATTATTAATAGTTGCTATATGCATCGTTCTTGTCTGGAAGTATAAGAGTTCTGTTCGATCGGTCAATCAGGTAATGCACGTTATTAGTTTTCTGCTTTTGGTGATGATAATTGGGCAGATAGGGTGGTATTTTGTAAGTGAGGTAACCGCAAAGTCATTCTTATCGAATACTGAGGTAGTAGATACAAACGAAACCATCAGCAATGATTATCTCGACAGAGATGTTTACTACATTATACTGGATGCCTATAGTCGTGAAGATCTACTAAAATCACGTTTCGATTATGACAACTCATCATTCATTGCAGAGTTGAAAAATCTAGGGTTTGTCATTCCTGAGTGTACACAAAGCAATTATGACTCCACTAAATTCTCAATGGCATCCTCATTGAATATGAATTACTTGTCGGAGCTGCCAACCCCCATATTATCAACAAACGCACCTAAAGATCAATTTGAACTATATATCACACACAGCCTTGTTCGAAGCAAGTTTGAGGCTATGGGTTACCTAACAGTATCCTTCAGAGCAATTTACCCATATCTAAACATCGAAGATGCTGATTTTTATTATGATTTTCAGCAATCAGCAGACATATACAATAAATTGGAAACGGAAAATTTTCAATATTTATTCTTCAACACAACTGTCTTAAGGATAATTATCGAAATCCTGGAAGCATCCCCGGAATATATGTTTGTGGAAGATGCATCTGCGATTCAAGTTTATATAGCCAAGATTTTATATCCACAAATGAAATTGTTCGAAACCAGGTTATTCAAACAATACGAACAGAATCTCTATGCTTTCGAGAAATTAGAGGCTATCCCTGATATCCCAGGGAATAAATTTGTATATGCCCACTTATTTTCCACACACCAGCCCTTTGTCTTCACGCCAACGGGTCAAGTAAGGTGGCCTGTCAATGAAAATAGCGAAGCCTATCTGGACCAGATTACCTACACAAACACGAGGATGCTCGGTATCATAAAATCGATACTTAATAATTCAGCTACACCACCTATCATTATCCTTCAGGGAGACCATAGTTATGTACAACATGATGGAAGGAATAAAATATTAAATGCTTATTATCTCCCCGAAGGGGGAAGCGAGCAGATTACACCGGATTTTTCCCCGGTGAATACATTTCGTCTGATCTTCAATACTTATTTCGGGGGTGATTACGAGATCTTACCCAATATCGCATATTTTTCCCAGGAGGAGTATCCATACCAGTTCGAAGCCCTTCCGCCAAGCTGTATTGAATAATCAAATTAGATTACCCTGCCTTTCTTTCCGCAAAGCGAATAAATAAAGACCCAACAGCATTCAAAAAATGCTATCAGGTCTTTTTTATTTCTTTGATCTACTTATTCTACCGGGATGGCTTCAAGCTGATCGATCATCCCTGAGATCACGTCGTAGCCGCCCTGCCAGAAGGCTTCTTTACGGACGTCGATGCCCGCCCGGTCGAGGACGTCAACGGGAGCCATCGACCCGCCTGACTTGAGGATCTCCAGATAGCGGGGGATGAATTTCTCCCCTTCTTTCTTGTACTGCTGGTAAAGGGCCAACACAAGGAGCTGCCCGAAAGCATAGGCGTACACGTAGAAAGGCCTGTCGTAGAAATGTGAGACGTAGACCCACTCCCATTTGAACTCTTCGGGGATTTTCCCCAAGGCATCCCCAAACTGGGTTTCGAGGTTCTTCATGCATATCTCGTTGATGTCGTCTACGAGGGCATTCTCCTGGATGGCTTTATGGGCTTCACGCTCGAACAGGGCGAAGAAGATCTGCCGCTGAACGGTGGCAAAGTTGTCGTCTACCTGGGCGAAGAGGATATCCCTGCGCACACCCTCATCTTTCTCCTCAGCCAGGAGCTTGTCCGTCAGCAGCATCTCACCGAAAGTCGAAGCCGTTTCGGCTAGCGGCAAGGAAGGGTGAGAGGTCAGGAAAACGTGGTCGCTGGCGAGTATGCTGTGGATTGAATGACCTAACTCATGCGCCAGGGTGGCGACGTCTCGGACTGATTGGGTGTAGTTCAGCAATACGTAGGGTGTGATGGCAGGATCGACGCTGTAGTTATACGCACCGCTCATCTTGCCCTTGCGCACTTCACTGTCCATGTGCTGTTTGTCCAAGACCTGCTGCGCCAGTTCTGCGACCTGGGGATCGAATTCACGGAAAGCTTCCAAGACCATTTGTGCGGCATCGTTGAATGGATATTTTTTATCCGAAGCCGCTACAGGCGCATAGATATCATAGCGGCTCAGCTTGTCTACTTTGAGCCATTTGGCTTTTAGTTTGAAGTATCGTTGGAAAACCGTGGCGTTCTTTTCACCGACCTTGAGCAGCGCGTCCACAACCTCGTTAGGGACGTCGTTGATGAGGTTGCGTACTGCCATGGTGTTCTTGAACTTACGCATCCCCACATGTTCGTTATAGAAATCGCGGATGAAGGCCTGGTAGATCTGCCCGAGGATGGTGCCGTCTGCGCTGTAGACCTCAAACAGTGTCTGGTAGGCTCTTTTCCTCACGTCCGCGTCCGGACCGTAAATCAGGGGAAGCAGTTCTCCCTGGGTGAGTTCTTTCTCTTCCCCATCCACTTCGATTTTAAAGGTATAGCGGTTGGTAATGGACTCATACAGTTTCTGTAGCGCCTGTGAGCCGGTGACGTTCTTCGTGTTGATGATTTTCTCTTCCGGTTCGCTAAGCGTATGGGGCTTGAAGTTTCGCAGTTGTTGGAGGTAGTATTTGTAATCACCGGTGTCCGCCATGAGGCGCTCGGCGGCCTCATCCTCCAATCCTTTCCACCATAGACTAAAGAACATCGTGCGGTTCTCCAGGTCGGCGGAGAACTGCTGGACCTTGGTCATGAAAGCCTGCGCATCCTGCTGTTGTGTATCCTCGGAGAATTTCAAGAATGCATACTGGTACATCTTGGTGATGAGGCAGATGTTATCGTTCTGCTTCTTGACCAGATCCATGAAATCCTCAAAGTCCATGTCGGGGGAGAGTTTATCGCGCCAACTCTCGAACTCATCGGCATAAGATTCAAGGGTCTTAAAGGCCTGCTTCATTTCCTTGCTGTCGATCCCCGGGAAAAGGTCGTCCAGATTCCATGGGGATAAGGTGTACTCTTTTGCCATTGCTTCCTCCAAATTAGATGATTGATTTGTTTATGATTGCAGTTATTATCAGGGGCCAAGGCAATCAGTAAGCCGGATAATCGGACGTGTTTAGCTTATCCCTGATTACCTGTTCCCCGATCACAGTATTTACATATTTTAGTCGATATTTATGAGAGCAGCATTGGCGTTTTTTGCAATGAATGATTTCGAGGAGAGGTACCTATTTGTCCCCATACCCACTTTTCTCTGGGAATGCCCCCTCACGGATTTGCTGACGCAGCCGGTCGATTTTATAAAGTGCGTTGCTGGTTTTATCCTCGTAATACCACAACTCCCAGCCGTTTGCCGGTGCGCCGGTAAACTCTTTGGCGAACTTGTGGATGGAGCCGCGTTGGTTATTATATTCTAAAGTACCGTCGGATAACACACGTGCTGTTTTTTCTTTCTCCTTCCGGAAATACAACGCCTGGCCGGGGTGGAGAAGGCCGGTCTCCACGAGACGCCCAAAGGGGATACGGGGCAGTCGGCGAGGATTTGGGGTGATGAAAACCTCAGGGTCGAAAATTTCAGTGTCTATCTTTTCGATGCGCTCTCGGGCTATCTCCACGTAGGCGGTACCTTGTTCGATTCCGATCCAGCGGCGGTGAAGTTGTTTCGCTACAGCGCCGGTCGTGCCCGTGCCGAAGAAAGGGTCCAGCACTACATCCCCGGGGTTCGAACTGGCGGTGATGACACGGTAGAGCAGGGCTTCAGGTTTTTGGGTAGGGTGTGCTTTTTCCCCGTTCACCCGTAGGCGTTCTTGCCCTGTGCAGAGGGGCAACACCCAATCGCTGCGCATCTGCTTGTCGCCGTTCAAGGATTTCATGGCGTGGTGGTTGAAAGTGTAACGCGCCCTGCGTTCCTTCTGCACCCACAGCAGGGTCTCGTGGGCGTTGGTGAAACGGACGCCGCGGAAGTTGGGCATGGGATTGGTCTTGATCCAGGAAATCTCGTTTAATGTCCAGAAGCCCAGGTCCTGCAGAATCGTCCCCACCCGGTGGATATTGTGGTAGGTGCCGATGACCCACAACGTGCCCGTCGCTTTGAGGACGTGGCGGCAGGCTTCCAACCACTGTCGTGTGAAAGCGTCGTAGTCGGCGAAATCCTTGAACTGGTCCCAGGCTTCATCCACAGCATCGACCTTGGTGTGGTTGGGCCGCCAAAGATCGTTTTGCAGCTGCAAATTGTAGGGCGGGTCGGCGAAGATGAGGTCGACCGATTCTGGGGGAAGATTGGTGAGGACATCGCGGCAGTCGCCGTGGATCACCTGGTCGAGCGGCAGTTTCATCGTGGAATCATTATATATGGGAAAATGAAAAGTCGCTTGATGGAAATGATTTGTAGATACTCCACTGATTTTAAAATGGTAACTTTTTCCTGCCCCTTTCACACGCGATGGGAATTTCTGCTTCGGTTTTATCCTCGTTTTCTTCGACAGATTCGTTTCTGAAACGAAGAATTTGATAGGCATTTTCATCCAGCCATAAATTTCGCGCCTGGTCGTATTCCTATTGTCGGTTGTGAATCCCTCCATCGAGTTCAATGACCAGCCCAACCTCGTCACATTAAAAATCGACGATAAATGGCCCTATTGGGTGTTGGTGTCTGAACTAGTTATTAATTGCCATATCTGGGGGTAAGGGGGATTCATAAATCCACCTCTCAAGCTGAAAATCCTTTGTCTATTTGCATTTCTTCACCAGTTACCCTCCCATCCAGTTGCCTTTCTCTATTTTTCCCTATGAATCCAGCCCTACCTGAAAAAGTGGGGTAATAATTTATAATACGCTCTTATATTACGTTATCGTGTTCTTAGGTCGAGTGGAAGCTCAAAGGAAATTATATGTCGGACACTTCAGAGGAATTTGGCAAGGTTCTCCAATTATGGAAAGAAGAAAATGAAATGCCTTGGGGGCGGCTGCGCTATGACATGTCCAGGATGAATATTTCTCGCCACATGGAAAATAAACCGTTGCGTATCCTGGACGTTGGCGGTGGGGATGGAATGGACGCCATCTATTATGCAAAAATGGGACATATCGTAACGCTCACCGATTGTTCTTCCACCATGCTGGATGAAGCGAGGAAGTCTGCTGAGGAGCAAGGAGTCACCGGGCAGCTGAAATTTATCCAGACAGAGCCTGGTTCCTTTCTTGACATCTTGAATGGGCAGCTCTTCGACTTGATTCTGTGCCATATGATGATCGAGTTCGTTCCAGACTCACAAGCGCTCTTCAGGGAAATGTGTAAATTGCTCGCAACAGGGGGAGTGATATCAATTCTTGATACCAACCGATATGGTGATGTTTACATGAAGGCTTTCCAAATGAAGAGTCTCCCAGATGCATTGGAAGCTGTGGGGAAGAGAGAGTATTTTCATCCATGGGTCAAGAGAATGACTCCACGGTTTTCAGCAGATTACTTCATCGATAAGTTAGATGAAAATGGATGCTCGTTGCTTGGCCATTATGGTGTTCTCAATCTATGCGCGTACTTACCAAACGAGCCGAAATTCACCCCAGAATACTTAAACGATTTGAAAGAGTTAGAGAATCGATTAACAGATATGTTCCCTTACTATCTTCTTGCCAGGTTTTTCCAGGTGATTGGGCGAAAAAACTGAAATAGGCGGACTACCAACACCCCAGCATCTCGTTGACTTGCTTGTAAACCTCCTCATCCTCAGCACCCACCCGCCACCACAGGTTGCAGAGCGTGTACTGCATGGATGGGTCGGCGTAGTAGGCCGTCTGGGTCAGTTCGAAAGCCTTTTGTATATCCCCGAGGCGAGCGTAACCCTCGATGAAGGGCAGCAATTCGGCCGGGCTGTAGAGGCCGTCATCCAGCCGGAAATTCCCCAGACTGACGACCTCCTCCCAATCCTCTTGCTGTCTGGCGAGGTCCGCTTTCTGGTAATAATCGCACCAGCTTTCCATCCGTGGGATGGTGAATAATTCGGTCAATAATTTAGACTGCATGGCATGCTTCGGCTGAATCAGTCCAACCAGATCCGAGAGCCGCATAGCGTCGTAGAGGTCGGCTGATAATCGCAGGTCGTAGCTGTCGTACCTGGGGTCGAGGATTCGCAAGCAGCCGGGTGGTTCGTAGACCACAGCCAGGATATTCGACGTCGAGCCGTTGAATTCATACAGCGAGTATTTTTTGTGAATGGGTTGGTTGGGTGAAAGCTCGGGGATCACACTCCCCAAGCGGTGCGGGACGTAGGCCATGAAATAATCCAGATCCCCCGAACCAGGTTCCTCATCGTACATCCAGTTCAGCGCCGCAGTGAGAGAATAGTCATTGGTATAGGGGAAAAGGGTCTCGTCGGCGACCAGGGTTGTACTGGGCTCAAGTTTCGGTATCCGCAAATACAATTGCCACAAGAAAGAACTCACATCCTCCCATTCCTGTTTGAAGGTCAGCCCCACCTGGATTTGATAGCCTGCGCTGACAGCCAGGAGTAAAGCGAGGAAGACCTGCCGGGCGATGGGTTTGAATACCACACTGGACAGGAACACCAGGAAGGTACAGCTTCCCAGGATGAACGCCAGCATGAAGCGGTCGTGTGGGAAGGTCACCTTGACCGGCAGATCGGCGATGACAAAAGGCAGGCCCGCCAGGAGGAGGGCAGGGACGCTTACCCATAAAACCCCCGTATATCCACCTTCTTTGCCTATCGGGGCTTTATTTTGCGATGAGTGAAGCCCCAGGAAATACACCAGGGCTAGGATACCGCAGACGGCAATTAAAAATACCTGGATGGCACCCCATTGATTACTTGTATCCAATTGAAGGGATTGGAATGGATAAGTCCAGGCCTCCACCACGGCGGCTAGCGGTGCATGCACAAATTCCTGGAAAAGTTTGACGAGGTTAGACCGCGGGTCGGTGAGAATAGCGTTTAGCAGCCTGGCGTCGGCCTGGGCAAAGCGGGCCTGGAAGGGGATCCGCCAGGCGAGGTAGGCGGCCACCAGGAGGGCATACGGCCACCAGCGTTTCAATATGCCTTTGAACTTCCTTCGCTTTTCACCCTTTCCTGATAGATACAACCAGATGAAAACAGGCCGCAGGAGTTCCAGCCCGAAGAAGTATTCCGTCGACAGGAGATTGAGGGCGGAGAAGAACAAAGATAAACCCAATAAGCAAGAAAATCGCTGGTCGTCATCCAGGCTGCGTAGCATCAGGCCAATCGACAAAAGATAGTAGATCAACGCCAGCATGATGTGGCTGTAGATCACCGCGATGGATTGCTGGGTGAAGCCGGGGAAGACCACGGTGAAAGCACTGATCCATTTTGTTTCTGTCTGGCGGTTAGGCCACAAGATTCCCAAGACCCACCAGGTCGCCAATCCCACCCCGAAGCGCGTCAGGAGGGCGAAGAGGTGCCAGATGAGGGGGCTAGCACCAAACAGGCCCATCGTGATTGAGTAGAAAACGCCCAACAGCGGGCGGTTGGTGGCGAAGAATTCCCCCAACCCTTCCTGCCCATAGACTTCGTACAGCCAGACGGCGGGCCAGTCATCCCAGTGAAAGCCGAGGCTAGGGGCGATCACACCGTAGGTCAGTATACATATCAGCAAGAGGAAAACCGGAAAGACGAAGGGGCGATCCCAGAAAGATGTCTTCACAGGTCACACGTTGAAGCGGAAATAAATCACATCCCCATCTTTGACCACGTAGTCCTTTCCTTCCATCCGCATCAGCCCCTTTGATTTCAGGGCCGCCCAACCGCCGTGTTCTTCGAACACTTCATAGGTCGCCACCTCTGCCTTGATGAAGCCTTTCTCGAAATCGGTGTGGATCACACCCGCTGCCTGGGGCGCCGTCCACCCTTTCTGGATCGTCCAGGCGCGCACTTCTTCCTCGTTGAAGCTGAAGTAGCTGATCAGGCCCAATAACTCATAGCTCCGGCGGATCAACTGGTCGAGGCCGCCTTCGCTGATCCCTGAAATGTCCAGGTATTCCTGGCGTTCGTCCTCCGGCAGCACACCGATTTCCTCCTCGAGCTTGGCGCACAGCTTGAAGATTTGGGCATGCTGGGCTTCAATGATTTCCCGGGCATCCCGCACGTAGTCGTTATCTTCCACACAGCTGTCTTCATCCACGTTGGCGGCGTAGATGACCGGTTTAGCGGTCAGGAAGCGCATCTCGGTGTTCAAGTCCGCAAAGGCCTTTTCATTTCGTTTGGAGTAGGTCCACAAGGGCTTCCCCTCTCCCAGGAAATCTTTGAGAGTCAGCGCCATCTCCAGGACGGGCTTCAGTTTGATGTCGCCCTTGACCTGCCGTTCTAGTTTCTCCAGCTTGCGTTCCAACTGCCCCAGGTCGGCCAGGGCTAACTCGGTATTGATGATTTCGATGTCTTCTTTGGGATCAGGATGATCGCTGATGTGGGCAACGTTGGGGTCGTCGAAACAGCGCACCACGTGCAGGATGGCATCCACGTCGCGAATGTTGCCCAGGAACTGGTTCCCCAATCCTTCCCCCCGGCTAGCGCCTTTCACCAGCCCGGCGACGTCCACGAACCGGATCGTAGCGTGGATGGCGCGCTCCACTCCGACGAGTTCTGCCAGTCGTCCCACCCGGGGGTCCGGCACGGGCACGATGGCCTTATTGGGTTCGATCGTGCAAAAGGGGTAGTTGGCGACCTGGGCGTTCTGCTCTTTGATGAGTGCATTGAAGGTGGTGCTCTTACCCACGTTGGGCAAACCGACAATACCGATGCTTAGACTCATGGCGACCTTCCCTGTGCTTGGTGGATACAACTATTTTAACATTGTTCTCGACCGTAAATTAAGATATACTTTTTTGTGGTTGGACGCGGCGTGATGCGCCTGACTAAGAGAAAATGCCGGAGTGGCGGAACTGGCAGACGCGCGCGACTCAAACTCGCGTGTCCGTAAGGACTTGTGGGTTCGATTCCCACCTCCGGCACTGGAAACAAAAACGCTAATGGCGTTTTTGTTGCTTAAGGAAGGGTAAAACTGATAAAACATCTGGGTGATCATTTGTTTTCAGGGTGATTCTTAGCTTTGGTATAATTCCGTGGAATCGATAGAAAATGAGAAGTACCGGAGTATAAGGTGTGTTAAAAAAGAAATATTGGATTGCGAATTTATTATCGATCCTTGGGGGAATAGTGTTTGCGGTTCAATTATGGATCCATGCCCATTATCAATATTCAGGATTGGACGAGGGTGATTATGCGATAAAAGGTTTGCTGTTTGTTACTGGAAAGTACGTCCCTTTCCAGGATTACGGGCCTTGGACCAACCATATGCCTCTCTCCTTTTTAATCCCGGGGTATATTCAAGTCTTATTTGGGCCAGGATTACTGACAATCCGATATTTTTCCATTATCTTAGCGGTGCTTGCCCTCGTAGGTATTTGGATAACTGCTCGACGGCTTGGGGGTTATTGGTGGGGAACTGGAGCAGTTTGGATTTTCGCTATTAGTCCGGCTATGTCGAGGTTTTACAGCCAATCAGCATCGCAGGTATTGGTCTTTTTTATGTTGGCTTGGATGTTAGCGTTTGCTCTTGGTGAGAATCTTCCGAGGTGGCGGCTAGTTGGTGGATCTTTGATTGCAGGATGCATTTTTCTAACCAGGGTAAATATGGCTCCTGTATTGGTATTCCTTTTGGGATATATTTTTTGGCAATACGGATGCCGTACAGGATTGATTGCTTCCTTTGCGGGTTTGACAATTGTAGCTATTGGAATAACAATGTATTGGCCAGGGGTGTTAAAATTCATTTTAAACGCATTCTTATATGGTGGGGACATACGAATATTTGGCGAATTTAATGTATTGGATGTTTTCGAAAGTTTAAATCCTTTCAGAGATGTAAACCCACTCAATTGGCTTCTTCTTTTCTTGGTAGTTGGAATTGCGGTCGTCTTTTGGTTTATAAGAGAGAAGTATAAATCTCGGCCAACATTCAAGAGTATTTTGTGGGGGGGCTTTTTTCTCGCCTTGATGGGATTGTACTTGTGGAAGATCGATGGAGGAGATGGAGAACGTATCACAACTATCCTTACGACATTTGGCATTCATTTGATTATATTTCTTGTAATTATCTTGGGATACTTTTTTTGGAGAAAGAGGGGGAATGAATTTTTTACCTCGATTGAAAATAATTGGAAATATTATTTCTTACTCACAGCTATAGAATGTGCGGGTGCTCTGGTTGCCTTATTCCAAATCCCTTCGGATCCTAAAAACAACTGGTTTCTTGGATACTCACCTTCCAGAATTGGGATTATCTCTGCTGCCCTTATCTTTTTCATCCTGCCACTTTGGCTAACTGTACGAACTTGGCGTAATCCTTCCTTTGCTTTTCGGATGCAGAATTGGATAGATTCATGGCGTCAAGATAGAAAAAGATATAGACTGATTTTATCCTTTTTATTATTTGCGACCATTCTTGGTACATTTTTTACTCTGCAAGCCATCATTATCACAGATTTGGCAATCAAAGCTATTTTTGTTAGGTTGTCTCCATTTTTCATTCTCGCTGGGCTTATTGGTGTGCAGACACTTCTTTTGATTAGTTTGGGATTGAAAACTTTCCCTATCATTCGGCAGTTTTTATTTTCCGTTTTCTCAGCCCTAGTTGGTGTATTTGTGATTCTTCATCTAGATCAATCGGTTATTTCCGCAAGAGAGGCGCGTAGCTTAAATGCTGCTATGCGCTCCCATTTTATTCCTTTTTTGGGATTGATCTTCATGTTGATTTTCTGGCAGGGGGGAAGAAAATGGAAAAAAGAGTCGGAATATCGGATCAGTGTGGTGGTCTCAGCTTTATTTCTTTCATTAATCCTTGTTCATATGTATGCAACTTACGGGCAAGGTTACTGTATCCATTGTTTACAACCATATTTTGCCTTTTTCAGCCAGTTGGGAGTTGTTCTTCTTATTATTGTCACAACCCATCTTAGAAAAGAAGTAACCAAAATGGCTCAATTAATTTTAATATTGGTTATTTTGTGGGTTTTTACTGGATTAGGATATGTGGTGAATTCAAATACCGGGCTACCCTTGCTGGCCTGGGCCTATCTTTTTATTACAATTATCGCCGGTGTCAAACTCATTTTTACTGAGTTACAAATACTCTCAGAATATTCGTTGAGTGCTTATCTTGCTGTAGCGTGTATAGGAATTGGCTTCCTTTTATCGCCAACTATCCTGCTGGGGGGAGGTTACCAGGATATGGATTGTGATACAGATATCATTAATTATTATGAAACATTCGGGGAGGAATTGCGTAAATTGATCCCTGAAGGTTCTCGAGTGTTTTGGTGGGGAGGGTCACCAGTGCCCTTGTTGTATTTAACTGATAGGGACATATATCCGGCACAGGTAAACAGTACTACATATGTTGTGGGGGGAAATACAGACGAGTTGTTGAGAGAAGGGCGTTGGAATGATGTAGTTGGCCAGCAATGGCTGTATGAGTCGGATTACTTGATAATAAAGAGGAATAATAGAGAGGGTTGGTTTCAAGAGGAAATTAAAAAGGATGAATTTATATTAATTTTGCACAAACCAGTTCTAGGAACATGTCAAAGAGAGTTGGAATACCTTGTTTATCAGCATTTGCCGTAAGTGTTAGTCGATTGGATTAATAACTTCGACGGTAAGATTGAGTTCCTGATTTCCCACCTCCGGTATCAAATACTACTCAAGATCATCTGGGTCGGTTTTTCTAAATTGGCCGTGTTATACTCCCGCACACCTTACTCATTATCGTTTTCTTCCTTCTAAGGAGCGCCTCATGATAAACGGGATCGAATTATTTTTACTCCGCTACAACGTCTTGTACGATTTCTGGTTGTTCGTCGTCTGGGAGGATGTGCCTGAAGATCTCATGCGCCAGCGACCCCACCCGCGCGTCAACTCGCTGGCCTGGAATATGTGGCACCTCACCCGGGTGGAGGACATCGCTATCAATCGCTTCATCGCCGACCGCCCCCAGGTGCTCGACGAGGGGGACTGGATGGAGAAAATGGGGGTGCCCCTGCGCCACAATGGTTTCGCCATGACCTTTCCCCAGGTGGATGAACTCAGCCAGGGGATCGATCTGGGAGCCTTACGGGGGTATTCGCAGGCCCTTAAAGCCCGCACTCTTGAGGTTGTGTCTGAATTGACTGAAGGTATTTTGCAGGAAAAATTGACGGAGGAGCGGGTCAGGGCTGTGATGTTCGATGAAGGCGCTGCCGGCCCCGGAGCCGAAGGGCTGGTGGAGAATTACATCGGCTGGACAAAAGCTGCCTGTTTGATGAACCACGCCCTCACGCATTCCTATCATCACGTCGGCGAGATGAACGTCATCAGCAGTCTGCTGGGATTGGAATCATAACAAAAAATGTAGTGTACCCATGAAAGCATCTGTTTATATAGCAACAAGCGTTGATGGCTTCATTGCACGGGAGAATGGCAGCGTAGATTGGCTCTCCATGGGGGAAAACAATGACGGCGAGGACTACGGATATCAAGATTTCATGGATTCCATTGACGCCCTCGTCATGGGGCGGAACACCTATGAGCGTGTCTTGTCCTTCGACGATTGGCCTTATGGAGAAAAACCCGTCATCGTTCTTACTAATCAGTCCTTGGAGATTCCTGTTAGTATTGCCAGTACAGTCTCGACATTATCAGCACCTCCGAAGGAGGTCATCCGGCAGCTTGCTGGGCGAGGATATCAACACATCTACATCGATGGCGGGAAGACGATTCAAGGATTCCTACGAGATGGTTTGATCCATACTCTCATTATTACGAAGGTGCCCATCCTCATTGGTAGCGGAGTCCCACTTTTTGGGGCGCTACCTCACGATGTTATGTTACGTCACCTTGATACGATCCAGTATGAGAATGGTTTGGTGCAAAGTAAATATGAGGTTCTAGAAAATCAGATATCCGAGTAGGGAGAAGTCATGCCATGAATAGTATAAACTCACCCCAAGGAAAGAGACTGCAAGGAGTGATTTCTCCTCTAGCTCGATTAGCATCTGCTAAGGATTGAGGTAGCGACAACGTATAGGTAGGTGGAAGCGAAGAATTTTAACTTTATAATGGGAGCGCTGAAGGCATTTTCAAGTGAATCACAATTCTCAAGTAATATAGGATTATTGAAAAATGAAACCTCTGGTTTTATTATTGCTCACAAGTTGTCAGGGCGGGAAGCCGTCCGAGCCAACAGCGATGATTTCAACCTTACCCTGACGCACTCCTACCATCACGTTGGCGAGATGAACGTCATCAGCAGTTTGTTGGGGTTGGAATCATAATAGACAATAAGCATATCCAATATTATCCGAAATATCTTTGAAGACTTGTGGCTTTGATTCCCTCCTTTGGCATGCTGAACCACTAGAGAATGATCTTTCGTGTTTTTTTAATGTGTATGGGGTGAGAAGTGAAACAGCTATTTCATTGTATAATTATTTAAGACTTGGGAGTTAGTTCGAGGAAGTCATCCATCATCAAGACGAACAACTTGAGCAATCTCACACGCTAACGGGATGTGTGCTTTACAAGCTTTTGTGGGTACTGCTGTTCTTAGAGAGAATAATAGTAGAACAGAGATATTATACTTTCTTACCTAAAGCAAGGAAGTAAGGCGTATACTGATTGATGATTTTTTAAGGATATATCGATTGTATAAAAAAGGAGAGCTAAAATGACGACTCAAGAAGGGGATCAAAATACTTTGTTGGGGCAGCTTAGATGGATCATACTGAGGTATCGCTTTATTATATTGTCCATTGTGGTTGTGGCTGTTGGGCTTATAATGATCTATTACGCCAACAACATGTCTGCCCCAACGTGGATTCTTTCTGTAGCTCAAGATATGGGGACAGCGCTAATAACAACCGGAACAATCGGCCTCGCCCTCGAGTATTACGCACGCAAACAGTTTCAGGAACTTGTGACAGATTCGATGACAGCATCCCTTGTGAAGTCTACCCTGGGAGAGAGGGTGAATGCGCTGCGCGATCTTGTGATATCGGGCACCGACTTGCAGAAACTCGGCATCAAGCAAGTTCACCTGACACGCAAGGACATCGATCTTCAGGGGCACCTGGATCAGGCATCCCCTGGAAGTGACATCAAGATTCTTGGCGTTTGTATGGCAAGTTTTACCGGCAGTTCGATGCAGCATGTTATCGAACAAAAATTGATCCAGAATTGCAAGGTCAAGTGGCTTATCTTGGACGCCGATTCACAGGGAGCCAGAGACCGGGCAATCGCTGAAGACAGAAGCTACGAGGATATAAAAGTAGATATTGCAGGTCGAGATACACTGCACACCAACTATATAACGAACAGACTCACAGATGAATTGAGGAAGAGAATCGAGTTGCGGCGTTATTCTTTGACACCCGCCTATTTTGTGTTCAGCACCGATAAAATTTTGATAGTGGGATTCTATCTTCAAGGCAAACGTGGGGAGTTCTACCCACATCTTGAGTTGGAAATAAAGAAAGATGGTTTCTATGAGCCATTTCTTGATCATTTCGATAGACTCTGGGAGATAAGTGCCCCTGCGAAAGATACAGGAAAAAAAGAGGGGTAGTTTAGGGAATAACACATAGGTAATCATTTCAACCAGCATTCACTCCCTTGAGGGGTTAAATTCATCCTATCCTATATTATAATTTTGGTTTTACCATCTCTCGTAAAGTTGTAGAATCGACCCTATGAAAAAATTGAATATACCCACTTCCAATACCTGGTTCGAAATGCGCTGGACCTTGCGGCGCAGGTGGTTTAGCGTCTGGGAGGTACGTGATTACTACACCAACCTGGAGCGGCGTGCTGAGGCCGGGGCAGAATTTACTTATGGCTATGTGTTGATGGTCATGGTCTCCGCCCTGTTGGCCACGGGTGGTTTGCTGCTGAACAATCCTGCCATCGTCATCGGTTCTATGTGTGTGGCGCCTTTCTTGGGGCCGTCGAGGGCGGTATGTATTGGGGGCTTGTTTCGCAACCGGAAGGTTTTTTTTATTGGGCTGGCAAAGCAGTTATTTGGATTGTTGATTATTGGTGCAGGGATCGCCTATGCCGTCACTGTGCTGCTCCACGAAAGTATACCTTCAATTGGGATTACGCCTGAGATCCTCCTGCGGGCAATGCCTAATGTTCGGGACGCAGTCCTCAGTATTCTCGTTGCCCTGGCGGCAGGAGCTGGCGCTTCCCTTGCCTTAACGGCTGACCCAAAAGTGGTCGAGACGCCCTGGGGGCAGGTCGTCGATGCGGTCATTGGGGTGGAAATTGCTGTCTCACTCATCCCCCCTGCGGCGGTCGTCGGCATTGGTCTGGCTTTCGGGCGCCTGGAAATTTGTTATAATGCCCTGCTTTTGATGGTCGTTAACATACTTGGGCTCGACGTGTTCGGAGGTATGTTTATGCTGGTCTTCCGTGGCATCCGGCATAGATACCTCCTGATGGAAAAAAAGATCCGCCGGGCGGTAGAATCTTCCCTGCTTGACGAACTGGTTGAAATGCCGAATGAACTTGAGATCAACGTCACCTTACTCAGCGAAAGTGTTGCCACCGTCCACGCCAGGGTTCAGAGTCAACAGAAGGAAGCGGTTCCGGAAACATTGGCCCAATCGATCGCCAATTATGTACATGAACACACTCAGTTCAAGTGTGAAGTGACATTGGAGATTATCCCTACCCAAATTTATTCTACGTTATGATGAGGAGGGTCGACATGAAACTTGTTCATGTGATCGTTCGCAATGAAGATGCAAATAATGTTATCGAGGCTTTGGTTGAAAATGGCTTCTACGTCACCCGGTTAGCAAGTACGGGAGGCTTTTTACGCATGGGGAATACTGTTTTTATCAGCGGTATTGAGGACGATCAGGTGGAACGCTTCACCAAGGTCATTCATGCCCATACAGAAATTCATATCCACCCGCCGTCCTCCAGTATAAAAGAAGAGACTCGAGTGAGCAGGGCTGTGGTCTTTGTGCAGGATATGGAGCAGCTGTTCAAGTTATAACTATATTTACATCGGTTTGATTATTCTCTGTAGGGACAGGTTTCCGATCCGAAGGATCGCATAATCTGTCCCTACTATCGAAAATAATTAAAATTACATCTTTCCCCCATTCACACCGCAAACCGCAGATATACCTCATAAGCAAATCTACTCGATGGGCCTGTCGTAATTTATAATTTAGTCTGGCTGGAAATATCAACATGGCAAAACTCAATGACCAGGACTATCTCCTGACGCAGCAGTACCAGGACGACGCCAACCTCCAGGCGCGTATCGCCATTCACAGACGATTCAGCACGAATACCTATCCGTGGTTTCTTTGGGTGTTCGACCAATTGAATATACCCGCTACCTGCCGGATATTAGAATTGGGCTGCGGTCCCGGGGATTTGTGGTTAGAGAATGCACACCGGATTGCCCCGGAATGGGATATCACCCTTTCAGACTTTTCTGCAGGCATGGTCCGGCGGGCGAAACAAAACCTGAGTAGTCAGCGGCGACCCTTTACATTCGGGATTATCGATGCCCAAACGCTTCCTTTTCACGATCGAAGTTTCGATGCCGTGTTCGCCAATAACATGCTCTATCATATGCCCGATCGCCAAAAGGCGCTGGCGGAGATTCGACGCGTGTTGCGTCATGGGGGCCAGCTTTATGCGACCACGGTAGGTGAAACCCACATGCAGGAGCTGCCCCGGTTGGTCGTTCGCTTCGACCCCAGCCTGGCAGCCAATAATGATACAGAAACGAACGAGTTCACCTTGGAAAGTGGGTATGCGCAGCTTGCTCGATGCTTTTCTCAAGTGGAAACCTACCGGCAGGACAATGCCCTGCTCGTTACCGAAGTTGACCCCCTCGTCGATTATGTTCTTTCCAGTTTTATGTTGGGTGTGGGAAAAAGTCGCAGAGCAGAATTCAAAAGTTTCGTCGAGTGCGAGATGGCGTATAATGACGGTGTCATTCGCATATCGAAAGACAGCGGCATGTTCGCAGCAGTTCGTAAATGATGTAGTCTCAATTTATAATAAGGGATATGAAAATTCAACTGGTAGGGAATCCAACTCATGAACGAAACCCCAATTGAAATCCTTGTCTCAATCCTCATCTTCACAGCACTCTTGATAATAACCGTCCTTGCCATCCTCCTCTTCGGCGACCGCTGGTCTCGCACCCGCGGCTTTCGCCTGAGGATGATGGCCCAATGGAAGCCCGCCCTGGTCATCGCCGCCCTCTTCGTAATCAGCATGGGGCTTTCCGGCAAGGGCTTCCTCAACCCATACGGAATCACCGTCTTTTGCCAGGCCTTGCTTGGTCTGGCATTGGCGCGCGGCATCCCGGATTTCGAGCCTCTACCCGTGTCCAATGCTGTCATCCAGCGGGACAAGGCCTGGGTGAAGCTTGTGCTGATGGTCCTCATCGCCGCTCTCATGGTTATCCCCGCACAGCTCATCGGCACCATCGGCCTGGACATCGGCCAGCAGATCTTTGGTGAGACGAACCTCACCTCTCAAGCCACCGGGGAATTTCCGGCTAACAAATGGGCAGCTTTTTTCATGCTGCTGGCGGGCGCGGGCATCGCCGAAGAAACGCCCTACCGCCTGTTATTTCTCTCGTTCTTCTGGCGTTTGACCGGCAAACGCAATCTTTCCATTCTGATTTCTGCCTTGCTGTTTGGCGCTTACCACCTCTCTCCCCTCAACAGCATGTACCACTTTTTCTTGCAGTTCCCCATTTCCCAGTTCCTCGCTTCCACCCTCATCGGCTTGGTTTGGGGATACCTCTATGTAAAGCGTGGCTACGAGACGGTCGTGCTCGGCCACGCCTTGAGTGACTGGCTGCCCTTCTTGATATTCAGTGGGATCTGACGCTGATACAATATCCGGGTAGCAGTATGGAGAAACAAATCCCTCAATTTGAATCATTCATGTAAATAGGAGGTTCGTTTATCCTAAACTTAGGTGGATGTGAACTAATTAATGGAAGATAGATTCAGTTCCGATAACCAACTCTGTGTTCCCCCCGCAACTTTATCCGCTGATTCAAACTCGCTTGTTGACTCCGTCGGGCTTGATCTTATCAGCTCCGATATCGGCAAAGATGTAGAGTCTGCTTTGCAGGTTGCCTTGGGGGGTGGTGCAGTTTTCCAAATCGGTTCAGATCCCCTTGTAATCTTTCGACAAGCACTCTCTGCATCCATTCGTGATATAGAATCGCATCCGCGTGGTCATCTATTCCAGAAATTCTTGCTGAAAGGCCCTTACGAGGATGTTGGAGAGATCCCTGCGGGATTGGTCAGCCAGCGCCTATCCGACGATGAGACTGCCTCCGCTATCACATTTATCTACTCATACATGGTCAATTGTTTCAAAGGTGCAGTCGCGGAGTTACTTGCAACTAAAGCCTGTTTGCATTTACTAAAGCAGTTGCAACGACACAGAGAACTGCCTGCAAACGCTCGGTTGTACGTTGGCGATATAACAGGTGTCCACCGGGTGAAGGGGGAAGGCCTTCTCAAAGGTGCTGACCAATACATTCTGATCGAAGAACACAGGCCAGATGCGGCTTCATCTATTACCGTAGCAGGCGTAACGGAGGTAAAGTCGTACATCCAATCAAGAAGTCGTCTGCACAACCAGCTCGGTAAGCATGTTCGGAGAGCAAGGCGAGGGCTATGGGTAAATGGTGTAGACTATCCAGCGAAGAAGGTCAAAGTGGGTTTTGGGAGGAATCGTCGAGTTGTACGTATTGGTGTTCTCCCAAGCAATTGGAAACTGCCGCGCTCATTCCGATTCGAAGACTCCGAGACTGGCCGCATACTTTATGTTGACCGCGGGGTGTCTCCACGAATAGACGACGAGACCACGCAGATCGACGATAATGAGTGGCTCATTACCTTGAGATGGTCGAAAGAGGCGCTTGCCGAGGCCGCCTATGAGATGACTTTCTGGTACATGGAGAAGATCGGAGAGGTAATCTACTCGAGATCAGTGCCGAAGGGGTGGGAGGAGATGTCGCCATCTGAGGCTGGACGAAACGCAGCTAAAATGATGCTCTACTATGCCATTCTGCGTTCTCGTACCATTCGGGAGAAGCAAAGGGCTATTGCTCTCTACAACGTCTATGGATTTGGTTATTCACTGGGGATGAATTACAGGAACCCAAAAGGAAGGCGTGAAATGCTTTGGCCTCAGGACCTCGATCAGATCCTCCAGACGGGCAAAACCGAAAACGGGTGCACTATACGTTAGTTAGGATTCAGAACTCATAGAAAGTGAACCGCGAGTAGATAAGTTTTATCAGGTTTTTTGAGTGACTTGTCCACGCCTCAAATTCACCAACACCACCCCCACCACCACGATCCCCATCCCTGCCCACTCCTGAATGCTGGGCCGCTCCCCCAGGAAGAACCACGCCAGGATGGCGATCTGCACCAGCATCGTGTTGTTGATCATGCTCGATTCCGTTGCCGAGAGCGTCCGAAGTGTCCGGTTCCACAGGGTAAAGGCAATAGCCGTGTTCACCACCGCCAGCCATAAAATGATCCCCCAGCCCGTCACATCCATCTTCGGCAGCTCTTCGACGAACAACCCGCTCCCCAGCAGAGCCGTCGCCCCCACGCCCATGCTCACCACCGTCACCGTCAGAGGGTCGAGGTGCCCGCCCCGGTTGATGAAGCGCCCCAGAATGGAGGCGGCTGAATTTGTCAACATGCTGAATAAGCCGATGGCGACCCCCAGGGCCATCCCCGCCTGGATGCCGAGCGGGTAGAAAAACACCACAACGCCCACGAGGAAGATGCCCATCCCCGCCCACTGGAGCCGCGTGAGCCTTTCTTTCAACAGGGGGATGCCCAGCAGGGCCACCACGGGGGAGGTGAAGTTGAGGATGAAGCTGAACAGGATGGCTGGTAGATATTTGAGCCCCAGGAACTGCCCGCCCTGGGTGAGTGTATAGAACACCAACCCGAGAGCGATGAGGGACAGCCAATCCCGCCCGGATAAGCTGCGGAGTGCCGCTGATCCCCCGGACCGGAAGAATATGATCGCCAAAATCAGGAAAGCGATGAAATAGCGTAATCCCGCAAAGGTCAGGGCCGGGATGTTTTCCAACCCGATCTTGACCAGCACCCAAGAAGTCGACCACAAAAAAGTGACCAATAGCGCTTGCAGGAGGGCTGTGGTTTTGCCATTGCCTTGACTTTGATTTTTACCCATAAGGCCCTATTATAGCCCAGTCACGGCCCATGTGTTATAATCCGCCTTATTCCAATCGGACAAATGAGACCATCATGCGCATATTCGCAATCATCTCCGGGCAGTACGGCCAGCGCCACGTGGATAACATCCGGGAACATGGGCCAAAAACCTGGGCGGTAAATACCTGGCAAGCGCCCGCCGTCCTCCCGCCCATCGTCGACTACCCCGAAGACCACCTCCCCGAGACCTTTCCCCCCGCCGACCTGATCCTATCGTTCGCAGAGCACAAAGGGGTGGCTGAACTCCTCCCCGAAATCGTTAAAATGACCGGTGCAAAAGCCGTCATCGCCGCTGTGGACAGCGAAGCCTGGCTGCCCCGTGGCCTCGCCCGCCAGCTGCGCGGCTGGTTGGCCCGCATGGACGTGGCCTGCGCCACACCCAAACCTTTGTGCTCCCTCACCGAAACCCACTTCGGCATCGCCCGACGCAAGAAAGAGGCGCACGACAGCCCCCTCATCGCCGGGTTCGCCCGCTATTTCGGCAAACCAGAGCTCGAACTGGTCATCGACGAAAACACCCGCACGGTGACCGCTGCCCAGGTCAAACGCGATGCCGTCTGCGGCTGTGCCCGTTTTGTGGCTGAGGGACTGGTAGGCCTATCCATCGATCAGGTCGAGGAAAAAGCCGGGCTGCTCCACCACCACTACCCCTGCATGGCCAGCATGGGGGTAGACGTCGATTTCGACGACACCCTCATGCACGTCTCCGGCAACCTCATGAAAGAGACTGTCGGCGAGCAGATCAAGCCCTACAAGCGCTACTTCGATCCAGGCGGAAGAAGCGAATAAAAACCCCTTTCCCTCCCTGAGATTGCCCCTTATAGGCGTCAAAATTCACACACCCTTATTTTTCATATCCCTATACAATAGGCAGTAATATCATTCTTGAATTTCTGGCTTTGCGTTTTCGTGAAATAATAATAGCCCCTCTCTATCCCATAAAATTAATCACGGCAAACACCCCTAACACAATCAACCCAAACGCCAGCCCTGTCCCCAAGATGGCCAGGATGAATTCTTGCGGCTTGCGCTGGTCTTCCAGGTACAGGTCTTCGGCCGTCCCCGCCACCGCATATTTTGGCCCGCCAAACCAGCTCACCAGCAATCCCCCAATTAATCCACCCAGGTGCCCCCAGTTATCGATCCCCGGCGAAAGCCCCAAGGCCAGGTTGATGGCCGCAATGATGAAGATGTTTTTCAATACCCGCTGCGCTTGGTGGCCGAAGACCTCTCTGTTTTGGTATGCGAATACCCCCTGCGCTGCTAACAGACCGAAGATGGCTGTCGACGCCCCCAACGATGCGCCTTCCGTGAGTACAAAAGAAGCTACCACGCCCGCAAATCCGCTCACCAGATATATCGACAGGAATTTCCAAGGGCCGTAGAAGCGTTCCAAACTTTTGCCGAACACGTACAGGGCATACATGTTGAAGCCGATGTGTAAGATATCGGCATGCACCAGGATCGGCGTAATCAACCGCCACAATTGGCCTTGCACGATGAACCAGTTGATTTTCTCTGCGTAGAATGCCACCACATCTTGTTGGTAGAAGTATCGAGAAGCTTCTTGGAGGAGGAAGAACAAGATCGTCACCCCCAGGATGATGTACGTCATCATCGGACGGTTGCCCGGTAGGCGGACTCGCACCAGTTGGGGCTGCGGCTTTTCTACCGGTACCGGGGGGGGTGGCGTCATGCTGCCCTCATTCCCCTCTCCGGGTGGATCGATCGGGCTTCGTCCTTCTCTCACAGAGTCACCTTTCGTGGATGGGTGCGGTGGTGTTCGGCTTCTACGATGGCCTGGATGGTCTTGACCGTTTCATCCAGTTGATTCTCCCGGTTGACGACCTTATAATCGAATACGGGGATGCGTTTGAATTCCTCGTGGGTGCTCTCGATGCGCAGTTGAAGCTTTTCCGCCGATTCGGTCCGCCGCTCTTTCAAACGCCTGACCAGCTCGCCTTCATTGCAGGTGGTCAGGAAGATCAAAATCGCATCTGGTTCCATCTCCCGGATGGTCTCCGCACCCTGCACGTCGATCCGCATTACCACGTCCTTCCCGCTTACCAGGGCCTCGCGCACCTGCTTCTTGGGGATTCCCTTATGTTCTCCGTACACCAGGGCGTGCTCTAGCAGTTCGTCGGCCTCGATCATCCGCTTGAACTCATCTTCGGAAACGAAAAAATAATCCACCCCGTGGACTTCATCCGGGCGCTTGGGCCGGGTTGTGGCCGTGACCACAAAATGGAAAGGCAGTTCACACGCCTTCATCCGGTCCAAGACCGCATCTTTCCCCACACCCGAAGGGCCTGAGATGACGATTAAGAGGGGTTCCTGGGTATGCCCATATCCCGGTATATCGTTGTTCACGCGCGGCTCCTATCTGCCGATGATTGCTGTATTATATCGAAGAATATCATTTAACCACAGAAGTCGCACTTTCACAGCGGTATAATATCCCCATGCCCAATTATTCCTACCAATGTCTGGACTGCCAGAAACCCTTTATGACATTCCTCACCTACCGGGAATACGGAAAAAAAGCCGTCAAATGCCCCCACTGCAAGGGGAAAAACGTGACCCGTCGCCTCTCCCGCGTCCGCTTTACCCGCTCCGAAGAAAGCCGCCTGGACTCCCTGGCCGATCCCTCGCAGCTCGCCGGGATAGAGGACGACCCCAAGGCCATGGGTAAACTCCTCCGCAAGATGGGGAATGAACTCGGCGAAGAAGCCCCGCCTGAGTTCGACGAAGTCGTCGGCCGCCTCGAAGCCGGGCAAAGCCCCGAAGAGATAGAACACGACCTGCCTGACCTCGGCGGCGGTCTGGGCGATGGCATGGATGACCTATGAACGAAACAACCAAATTCACGTCCCTCACCTTTCAACCCCTCACATCGGAGCGCTGGGATGATTTCGAGACCGTCTTTGGCCCTCGCGGCGCGACGGGCGGCTGCTGGTGCATGTGGAACCGGCTGACGAATAAAGAGTTCGAGGCGCAGAAAGGCGAGGGCAACCGACGGTCGATGAAGGGGATTGTAGAATCCGGACATGTGCCCGGCATCCTCGCATACGATGGGGACGAGCCGGTAGGTTGGTGCTCCATCGCTCCCCGGGACGATTTCCCCCGCCTGGACCGCTCCCGCATCCTCAAGCGCATCGACGACCAACCCGTCTGGTCCATCACCTGCTTCTTCATCCCCCGTCAGCATCGCCGCAAAGGCGTCATGACTCTCCTGCTCAAAGGCGCCGTGGACTATGCCGTCAGCCAGGGGGCCACAATCATCGAGGGCTATCCCGTCGAGCCCAAGAAAGACACCTACCCCGACACCTTTGCCTGGCACGGCCTGGCCGAATCCTTTCGTGCGGTAGGCTTCAAAGAGGTCGCCCGTCGCTCCGAAACCCGCCCCTTCATGCGCTATTACATAGAAGAATAAATCAATCTCTCGAAAAAACACTTAATAGTTTGTCATTCTGAGTGGAGCGAAGAATCTTAAAATGACTCCCCCTAAATACGATGGAGTAATAAAAGGCTATACCCTATTCTTCTCTAACCTCTCCAACGCTACCCTCCTCAAATCTTCCTGCACTTTTTCCACCGTCCGTCCCCCGTCGATTACCACCCACCGTTCCGGCTCGGCGGCGATCATCTTGTGATACCCCTCCCGCACGCGCTGGTGGAACGCCAGTTCATAATCGTCCAGCCGGTTCCACTCGTCTTCCGGGCCAGACCGGCGTTTCAGCCCTTCCTCTGCGTCGATGTCTAGGTACAGCGTCAGGTCTGGTTTCAACCCGCCCGTGGCAAATTCAACGATCCTGGATAATTGCTCTAGGTCAGTTTCATGCCCGTACCCCTGGTACGCCAGGGTCGAGTCCGCATACCGGTCGCACAGCACCACCTTCCCGGCTTCCAGGCTGGGGACGATCAATTCCCGCACGAGCTGGGCCCGTGAAGCCTGGAATAGCAGGATTTCCGTCGTGGGTTCCATCCGTTTATTCTTCAAGTCCATGATGACCTGCCGCACCTGGTCGCCGATCTCCGTCCCCCCGGGTTCCCGTGTCACCACCAAATCATACCCTGCCTCCCGGATAGCTTCCGCCAAAAGGGGGACCTGGGTGGTCTTCCCGCTGCCGTCTGGGCCTTCTAAAGTGATGAACATTATTCCCGGAAGATTCGCACCCGCCGGTTGGGTTCCTTGCCGTACGAATGCGATACCAGTTGGGCGTCTTTCACCATGATGTGCTGCAAGCGTCTTACGTATGAGGAAGCCGGTGGCAGCTCCACCCAGCGCTCCCCGTTCAAGACCGCCTCGATAGCCCGCTGCGTTTCGGTGAGCACCTGGTCTTCATCGATATCCAGCTTGCCGCTGATGGAGAGATCGAATAAACCTCCCAGAAATCGTTCCATCTGGCTGACCGTGTTCGCCCGCAGCACGTACACGGGCATTCCCCGCCGTTCGGCGTCCACGATCATACGCTGTCTTTTCCGGTAGTGGGTCCGCAGGGTCACCAGAATCTGGGCTTTCTTCACATCTTTGGCGATCACGATGGGCACGCCCAGGCGGTTGGCTGCATCTTCCAGGCGGTTGCGCGCCACGCCGTACGGGAAGATGCGAATGGGATCCTTTCTGGCCGGGCTGTACCCCCGCTCGGATAACTCTTCACGCGGTGTTTTTAATTCTTCATAATCGCCGGTGGATCGTCGCAGCGGCCCGCTCGTGCCCTGGCTGCCTCTCCGGCGTGCTTTCCCTTTCGTGCTTGGTGCCTTCTTGATGTCGATGGTGCCGTCTTCCCTGCGGGTGCGCATCTCCGGTGGGGATGGATACCCGCGTAGGAGTGAATCGACCGCCGCCGCCACATCTCTGTGTACTGCCAGCGTATCGCGGGTTTGGATCTCGATCAATACGTCGAAGGTCGGTGGCGAACGCCGTTCTAGAACCGTTTTCTGCGTCCCCCGGCGGCGGGCTTCGTCGTCCGATAAAGTCACCGATTCAATTCCCCCCACCAGGTCGGACAAGGTCGGGTTTAGCAAGAGGTTCTCGAGCATATTCCCGTGCGCTGTACCGATTAACTGCACCCCCCTTTCGGCAATCGTCCGGGCCGCGGCCGCTTCCATCTCCCGGCCGATCTCGTCGATGACGATCACCTCGGGGTTGTGGTTTTCCACTGCCTCGATCATCACCTCGTGCTGCAAGGAGGGCGTCGCCACCTGCATCCGTCTGGCGCGCCCTACGGCCGGGTGGGGGACGTCCCCATCCCCGCCGATCTCATTGGAGGTGTCAACGACTACCACGCGCTTGCTTTCCGCCAGGATGCGGGCCGCCTCACGCAGCATCGTCGTTTTGCCCACGCCGGGCCGCCCCAACAGCAGCAGGCTTTTTCCCTCTGTGATCAGGTCTTCGATGATATCGATCGTGCCGTACACCGCCCGTCCGACGCGGCAGGTCAACCCGACGATATCCCCTTTCCGGTTGCGGATGGCAGAGATACGGTGGAGCGTGCGTTCCATACCGGCGCGGTTGTCCGCATCGAATTCCCCCAACCGTTCCACGACGTATTCGATGTCTGCCGTGGTGACCTCATCATCCCGCAGGACGATTTCCCCGGTGAGGAAGCGCGCCGTCGGCACCCGCCCCAGATCCAGGATAACCTCCAACAGGTCGGCGTTGTTGTTCACGTCGCCCACGGCTTTGGCAATATCTTCAGGAATGATGCCCATCAGGGCATCTAAATCGTCAGTGATTTGGCGTTTTGTCATAAATAAATTCCGAAATCATTTCACCATATTATATATATCTATTCCCATTATGGGGGAATGAATCTTCCTGCTTTCAGGAGCCGTTTTCACCATTCTGCAAAGTCTTTTTAATGTAAGAGGTCGTCGGCTCGGTCCCTCCATTGATCTGGGGGATAGGGGCCAGCGCAGCCTTCTTGATCGGCACGGCCAGGTGGCGCACCATCACCGCCTGTGAACCGCTCACCTCTGCCCCGGCCGTCTCGAGAGGGTGGGCCAGCCACGACTGGTAAGAGCGCAGGCACAGGTATACCGGACGGGATTTCCTGGGGTTGAAGCATTTCAGTAATCCCGTAAGGAGTTGCTCGACCTCCTTCGTTTCTGGGTGGATGAATGGCTGCACCCACACTCCTTTGAAACCGCTGAACACCTCGGCATATCCCAGCATCTCTCCACTCCGGTAAAAAGCCCAACCCCCGCCCCTGTCCCAGGGGGAGGGTTCCACCTGCTGCACCAGGGTCGGTACAATCGCATGATATAGCTTGCGGACGTTGAATTCATCCTTGGAGAAAACTTGCCGCCAACCAACTCTCTCGCCGGATCCCCCTTTGATATCCGTCAACCGCCAGATGCGCTGGCGTGCGTATATGCTGAAATGCTCCCTGCGCAGTACCTCGAAGGTCTCTGCCTTCTCGTCCACCTCGGCGATTAATTGTCGCGCCTCCCGTGCGCCTACCCATCGGATCAGATATTCCAACAGGGGGGAGAAGTTGGGGGAGTCGATGGCTTCATCTGGGGTGACGAAAGTGAAGCGTGCGTATGGGGAACCAATCGTATGGGAGACCTGGGCGAAGATCTTTTCCGAATCCCCCAACACGTCATCGAACACCGAGGTGCATACCCCCATCGCAGCCGATAAAGGGATCAGCATGGCCCCAAGCGGCACGAGTGCTTTTCCCCACGTGAGGGTGGGGATGCTGTCCAGAAACAACCCCCGGTGGCGGAGACGGTGAAGCGCCTTGAAATCTTGAATATCGAATGGACGGATCAAATGCTTCACCTACGGCCTTATCGTTGTGCCGATGATTTCTTCCGAAGTCACAGTCAAGAGTCCATCATCTTCAAAAATTTTCTGGATAACGACTTCGGAGGGGCAGCATAACGGGTCTTCCGCACCGTGGCGGGTCATCACCAGCACGATCTGTCCATCTTCCACCCCAAGATGGTGGATGATGACGCGGTCACCCAACCACATGTAAGCTTCTTCCACCAAAACGCCATCCTCAAAGCGATAAACACCTAACCGGTAGAAAATTCCAGAGCCGCCTGCGTTTTGTGCCAGGAGAATGACTTCGACGTCTCTAAGCGGGACGATTTCTCCATGGGCACGCGTCACGAAAGAGATATGCTCGCTCCCTAGCTCAGTTTCTTTCTCATACTTCCCATCAGAAAGGGTGATCTCCCCTTGACCGAACGAATCGACAAACCGGTAGATGCTGTTCTTGAAATCAACGGATGGCGTTGCCGCGATTGGCGGTGTTGCCGAACACGCCGTTATTGTCAGTATAAAGTAGATAAGCGAAGATAAGATGTATCTAAACATCAATCACTCTCAATCTGCCCCTATGATAATCACGCTTCGACCATCGATAAGAATAGACGATGGAAGCGGTCATCCTCACTGAGTTCGGGATGGAAAGAAGTCGCCAGCAGATGACCTTGCCGGGCTGCCACGATGGTGCCGTTGTCCAGCTTCGCCAGGATTTCGACATCTTCCGCATCCACCGACTCGATCAGCGGTGCCCGGATAAAGACGGCGTGAAATGGAGCCTCATCCTCGTTCAACGCAGCCAGGTCAGGGACATCCAGCAGGACTTCGAAGCTGTCGACCTGGCGGCCAAAGGCGTTGCGCTCAACCGTTATGTCCATTAACCCCAAAAGGGGCTGTTCGCGTTGGGTGTCTTTGGATAAAAAGATGGCTCCGGCACAGGTACCCCAGATGGGTTTCTTCGCACCAAATCGCCGCAGGGGTTCCATCAGCCCGAAATCCGTCGCCAGTTTCCCAATCGTGGTCGATTCGCCCCCGGGGATGATGAGACCGCCCAATCTCTCCAGTTCAGCCGGGAGACGTACCTCGCGGGCATCCACCCCAAGGCGTCGCAACACGGCGATATGTTCGGCGAAATCGCCCTGGAGTGCTAATACACCAACCTGCTTCATCGTTTGATCAGGATTCTTCTTGGTTTCTTACCCTTTGCGGATTAATACCTTTCTCTTTGATACAAGTTACCAACCGCGATCCGCGATCAACTCACCCTCGGGGATATCGGAGATCTGGCGGCCGACCATGGGTTCACCCAGGTCTTTGCTGATCTCTGCCAGGATAGCCGGATCGTTGTAGTGGGTCGTGGCCTTGATGATGGCATCCGCTCGCTTGGCCGGGTCGCCGGATTTGAAGATGCCGGACCCGACAAAATTCCCGTCGACGCCGAGCTGCATCATCAGGGCAGCATCCGCAGGTGTGGCGATCCCACCGGCGGCAAAGTTGACGACCGGCATCCGCCCCAATTCTTTCGTCTCTTTGACGATCTGGTAAGGCGCACCAAGTTCCTTGGCATAGGTCATTAATTCTTCATCGGGCATATTCTGCAAGCGTCGAATTTCGCCAAGCACAGAACGGGCGTGGCGGACGGCTTCAACCACGTCTCCGGTACCGGCCTCACCTTTCGTACGGATCATGGCGGCACCCTCACCAATCCGGCGAAGGGCCTCACCCAGGTTGCGGCAGCCGCATACAAAGGGCACTTTGAACTCATGTTTGTTTATATGAAAAGCCTCATCAGCTGGGGTGAGGACTTCGGATTCATCGATGTAATCTACACCCAAAGATTCGAGTATCTGGGCTTCGACAAAGTGGCCGATCCGGACCTTGGCCATCACGGGGATGCTGACAGTATCCATAATCTCCTGAATCAGGCCCGGATCACTCATCCGGGCAACACCGCCGTGGGCACGGATATCGGCCGGGACTCGTTCGAGGGCCATCACGGCTACAGCACCGGCATCTTCGGCGATCTTGGCGTGTTCGGGGGTGACCACATCCATGATGACACCACCCTTGAGCATCTGCGCTAACCCAGCTTTGACTTTAAAGCTGGCAACTTCTTTTTTATCTTTTCCGTCTTTCATCTCAGTCTCCATACACTGAAAAAGAAAACTAAATTATCAATTGATTCTACCACGCTGGAAGATGGGATTCAATACGACTAGAAAGGTAAAGGTGCAACCTGTAAACTTGTAAGAGGGGGGTATTTTTTACAGGTCGTTACAGGTTGTTACAGGTGTTACAGGTAGGGTACGGGAGGGTGAAGTAACTTTTACAGGTTGTTACAGGTTTAGAGATTGAGGACAGAGGAAGAAACGAGCGGGGCGGTGACCTACCTGGTTGGGGTATCTGAGGGAGTGGGTTGGAAGCCGGATTTTCCCCATCATCATGCCAGCGCGGGTCGATTGGACGGGCGGCCACAAGGGCTGCCACTACGGGAGGGGAGTTGGGGAAAGGAGAAATTTATTCGGTTTCCAGGGTCCAGAGCCAATCCTGGCCTTCGTACCAGGCGGTGAACCAGGGCTGCCCGTCCACGTCCAGGACGACCCGTCGGGCGACAAGAGAGGCAACGGGTTGGGGTAGATTTCCACTCATTTGATAAATGGTCCCATTCCAGAAGAGCCAGGGGGTCCCGGCTCCATCGAGCAGCAACTGCTGCAGTCCCTCCATCTGGAAGCTCGACTCGGTGATTTGGGTCCAGACGCCATCCTCCAGGTGGTGTAATAGCTGGAGGTCCTCACAACCCGCTCCCCCACAGAGGAGGAAGGTGACCCAGGGGTTTCCGTGTGGGTCGAGGGAGATGTCTGTGACCCGGCCGTACCACAATGCTTCCAAGGGGGGCAAGGGAGCGGGTGGGGTGTAACTTTTCCAGCGGCCAGAGACGGGGTCGAAAAGCCAGACGTCGCTGTTGATACCCACCCAGACGCGACCGCCGGCATCCTCCTGGATACTCCCAGCGCAGCCCTGGGGGATGCCGGCACCGGCTCCATGCCAGTTATTTCCATCGAACCAGCTCAGCCCGCCTCTTTTGGACGGACCCAAGGGGGAAGTATCGCAAGCGCCGACCCACAACTGGGACCCATCGTTTGCAGAGGCAAAGGTGAAGTTGAAGTTGGCCTCCTCGTATTCGGGCGGAGGCATGTCCAACTCTTCGAGGGAGTAGACCGTCCACCTGGCCCCATCGAAGACGCGAATATCTTCGAAGGTGCCGACCCAAACCTGCCCTGAGGAGTCGGTACGGACACCCTGCTGAACGGGCCGGTACCACCAGTTCTGGGTTGTAAAGGGCGCCCAGCCTTGCGTAGGGCCATAAGATTTCCAGGAATGACCATCCCAAACGGAGATCTGGCTACCATCCTCGCTAGCCACCCACACGCGGTCACTTTCATCGAAACCAAGGAGATCTCCGGGCAAATCGGACAGATAAGGCTCCCAGGTGGAACCCGATAATAGGGCGATGGCTCGATCGGTGTAGAGGTAGAGTTCACCGCCGGGTGCAGCGTATAGATCCGTCGACCAGGCATCCCCGAGGAAATCAACCTCAGCAGGCACAACCGGGCGGAAGGGGCCCATGCTGTGCGGCTCGAGAGTGGGTGTGGGGGAGGGGCCAGGGGTAGACGTGGGTTCAGGGGGGATTTCCAGAAGGGCGGCATCCCACAAAATCACGGTCCCATCCATGGATGAACTCGCCAGCATGCTCCCATCGGGCGACCAAGCCACGGCTGTCACCGGGCCGCCGTGCGCTTCCAAGGTATACAAGGTCTCGCCGGTAACTGCATCCCAGACAAGCACCTGGCCCAATCCCATAGCCCCGGAAGCGATACGGGTGCCGTCGGGCGACCAATCCAGGCCTGTGACGAAAGAGAGGTGATCTTTATAAACGATCCCTTCTTTACCCTTTTGCACATCCCAGATTGTGATGGTTTCGTCCAACGATCCTCCAGCAATGTGTGTGCCATCCGGGGACCAGCCTAAGCAGGATATTGGGTAATAGAAATCGTTGAAAGAATGGACCGGCTCGCCTACCTCGACATCCCAAATTATCATGGTCTCGTCGTAGGATGAAGAAGCCAGAAAATCTCCATTGGGCGACCAGGCTAAAGCGGCGAGGACTTCATCATGGCCTTCGAGAGTCCGGATTTGATCGCCTTTAACGGGATCCCAAAGGATGATAAGTCCATCGGCGTCGCCGGAGGCCAACAACTCCCCATCGGGCGACCAGACCAAACTCGAAATATTATCGAGATGACCTGCTAAAGTATCGAGACGGTCACCCGTCATAGGATCCCATATCGTCACCAGATTGTCTTCCCAGGAAGCAGCAGCCAGTTTCTCGCCGTCGGACGACCAAGCCAAAGCAGCAATGGGTTCAGGGTAACCTTCGATTTTTCGTACCAGGGTTCCGATTTTTACAGCGCCGGAATCGATCGAAGCCCAGATGTCCACCCCGGCCTGTGTCCCTGCGGCCAACATGCTCCCATCGGGCGACCATGCCAAGCTCTGCACATAGGTGGTATGCCTTTCCAGTGTGATAATTTCTTCACCCGCTTTTTCATCCCACGCTATGACCAGGCCCTCTTCCCCGGCAGAAAATAAAATAGACTCATTAGAAGCATCATTCTCCTGAACCGTCAGCCAAGCCACACTGATTACGTACAACAAGTGACCTTCAAGAACCTGTTTTCGTTCACCTGTATCGGCATCGATGACCGCCAAGAAACCATCCGATCCACCGACAGCCAATCGATCCCCGTCAGACGACCAAGCCAAGCTGGTTATATACTCGGTGTATCCCTCGAACTTATGGATCTGCTCACCGGTATCCGGATCCCAAATGATTACATTGCCGTCGAGAGCGCCCGAAGCCAGAGATTCGCCGGAGGGTGACCAAGAAAAGCCAAGAACCATATTTGTATGTTCTTCAAGGATAAAGTCTTGGCTGCCTGTATCTGCATCCCAGATGAGGACAGTGCCATCCCATAATCCTGCGGCGATCTTGTTTCCATCCGGCGACCAGGCGATCCGGTATAGAAATGAATTGTTCCCTTCAAAGACATGAAGAAGTTCGTTAGTACCTGCATCCCAAATGGTCAGGTTGCGATCCCAATTGCCGAAAGCAAGCTGGTTCCCATCGGGCGACCAGGCGACAGCGTAAACGTAGGCGGGACTGTCGCCGGGGGCGGACTTGCTCTTTATGGTGGTGATACGCGCACCGCTGGCTGAATCCCAGATAATTACAGTTTCACGAGCTGTCCCTGCGGCCAGGCGTTTCCCGTCGGGCGACCAGGCGACAGTCTGCAAGCCATGCGTCACGGGATCAGACCAGATTTCCTGGAAGGTATCCGTTGAGTATAGATATAACCCCGTACCGCTGGCAACGGCGAGAATTTGGCCGTCGGGAGAGGGGGCGATTTCGCTTATCACCCCCCTGCCCAAGCGGGCAAGCGCGCCGGTGGGGGGAGGGACAGTGTAGAGATTCTCAAGGGGGTCGGTGGAATCGACTGTGCAGGAGGTCAGTAAGGAGAGAAGGATGAGACCCCATAGCAGTTTTTTCATGGTTCCATTATACAGAGTTTTTCGTGGAAATTCAGATGTAACAGGACAACGGCAGTGTTTGATGTATCAGGCAAATCTACTAAGATATGAAGTTGATCAGGGATCAGGCAATCAGGTCACAAGAGGAGTGAGTTTTTAGGCAATTGAGTACTTGAGTAACTAATGTGAATTATGGATGAGGGATTTTGGAAAGTAAATATCTGGTAATAATCTCCTCCCAACTGCCTGCGCGGACTTCCTCCCCGTAATCATGTTAGCGAGATGACAGTTTTTTTGTTGGTTGTGTGTCAGGCGATACTGAATGGTTGGATGAGGAAACGGCTAGCAGTGTTTTGTTGATGGATTCAATATCTGTGGGGTGTAAACCATAGGTTTGTTTGGGAGAATGTTTCACATTCTCCACATGCAGCAGGAGAACTGAAGGTTCTCCAAGGTCAGCTTTGCTGACCCACTCCCCGGACCCCTGGAATCAAATGCACAGGGGCGTTAATTTATTGTCTGGTGTATAACATGGATTGTGAGTCAATTGGCCGCAAGGATGGGGTGTGGAAGGGAAGGTGTGCGAGGTGTGGTTAATGGTGTATGATGAATAAGTGGTTGGAAATGTTTTGTTGGTGAGTAAGTATTTTTGGGGGAGATGTGTAGTCTATGGAGTGGTTTCAAGATTGTTGGTTGTTGGGGTATGATGAAGAGACGGTTGGTAATGTTTTGGTGATAGATTCTATGTTTGTGGGGAGTGGCGGCACTCCCCACACCCCGCCGCTGGGAGGAAACTGTTTCCCCCAGACCCCCTCAATGAACTGCGGTGTGTATTTGTCGGATGTACGGCAGTGCGACTTTGGGTAGTGGGTAGATGGGTCTTAAAGAGCATCTGGTCAAATGGAGAAGTGCTTCTCCATTTGATTTTTTAAGGCTATACTTTAGCTAAGGAATGAAAAGAACAGGTTAGTAGAGGTGACTAAAATCGCATCCCTCCCTGCCGAAGGAGGAACCCTCCCCAGACCCCTGCGATTAAAGGCATACAGGCGTTGTGTGATTTTCTGGTTTATAGCAGGATTTGTGAGCCAATTGGCCGCATAGATGGATCGTGTATGGCTATCTATATTGGATATGCCCGATTTATCTCCTAATGGGAGAGATCGGGGATAAGGATGCGGAAGGAATAGGATTTCCCCCTCACCCAAGCTCTCCCCCAAGGGGAGAGGCGTTTGGACTATATGAAGAGGGGATTATTGTTAAATACCAATTTGGCTAAAGCCACTATCTATCATCCACGATATTTTTTCATCCCCTGCTGATTTCGAGGAGGGCCTGGCCCAGGCGGTCGACCTCATCCAGGGTGTTGTAATGTACGCCCCCGATGCGGACCATGCCGCCCGAGTCTTCGACGCCGAGCCGCTGCGTGACGGACAGGGCGTAGTAATTGCCATCCCACACGTAGATATTCTTTTCATCCAACAGCTGAGCGACTCTGTGGGGGTGGAGCCCTTCTAGATTGACGGCGATGGTGGGGACGCGCTCTTCCACCCTGCGCAGGTCGTCCAGCCCATAAATGTGAAGGCCTGGGATCCCCTGGAGGGTTTCCAAGGTTTTTCGGGACAGGTCATACTCATAGGCCCGGATGGCGGCCATGGCCTGCTTGAGACGCTTTTTACGTCCACTATATTTTTCTTCATAGCGGGATTTGTAATCGCCGCCGAACTCGGTCCCGACCCATTCGAGATATTCGAGAGCGCCCAGGACTCCGGCGATTCCCTCCATATTCTGGGTGCCGGTCTCAAACTTCCCGGGGAGATGGTCCGAGGCCGGGCGTACTTTATAGGCGAACAACTCATCCAGCAGGTCGTAGCGGCCGTAGAGGATACCGACGTGGGGGCCGTAAAACTTGTAGGACGAGCAGGCGAGGAAATCCACGTCGATGTCCCGCACATCGATGGGGCAGTGAGGGGCGTACTGGACAGCATCGACAAAGACCAACGCGCCGGCGTCGTGGGCCATACGGGCCATTTTCTTGACCGGGTTGATGGTCCCCAAAGCGTTGGAGGCGTAACCCAGGGCAACGAGTTTGGGTTCCTTTTCCAGAGCGGCTTCAAAAGAATCCATGCGGAGGGTGCCGTCTTCCACGTCGAAATCGACCCATTCTACCTGGCATCCGCGGTCGTCTGCGACCAGAGTCCAGGGGGCGATATTGGCATCGTGATCGAGGTGGGTGACAACGACGGTGTCGCCGGGGTCAAGCATCCTGGCGATAGAGCGGCTGAGGTGGAGGGTGAGGGAGGTCATGTTGGGGCCAAAGATAATCTCCTCCGGGCGGGCGGCGTTGAGGAAATCAGCCACGGCCTGGCGGGATTCATCGATGAGGGCATCGGATGCGCGGCTGGTGGCGAAAGCACCGTCGTGGTTGGCGTTGGTGTCGACGAGGTAAGCGGTGATGCGGTCGAGGGAATTTTGGGCGATCTGGGTCCCGGCGGGGTTATCGAGGAAGATGGCGTTCCGTTTCAGGCCGGGGAATTTGGCGCGGATGGTGGGGAGGTCTAGGGGCATGGTTTGGCTCCAATTGATAATACTGATCTATGGTCATATGTAAAATTTCTTTACGCACCTGATGGAACGCGTTGGCGGGCGGCGACAAAACACGGTTTTGTTTAGGGCTGCCCCTACATGGATTTGCTGGAAATGGCACTTCAGATTATTTACTATCTCTCTTTATCGCAGCGCGGACGACGTAGCGGTCTTGCCCGCCGAGCTGGTATTTGTATTCTTCGTCGCCACGCATGAGGTCAAGCTCCAAGCAGCCTTTTTCGACGGCATCCTGGATGATGAAACCCATGAGGGCGATGCCGGGGGAGAGCCGTCCGTGTTTACGGGCGATGCAGGAGTTATACACCCAGATGCGGTCGTCGTAATCGAAATTAAAATAACCGGCGGCCTTCTCGTTCCCGACTTTCAAGAAGGATAATTTGAGGTAGCCCGCCTGGAAAGCTGCCCGGGCGATGGCGTGGAGTTGGGCGACCATCTCAGCGGTGAGGAAGATATCTTTGTCTTCTTCTTCCCGCATCATGGCGATGAAATCATCCACTTCACTATCGAGGGTGGTCCCGTCTGCAACGTCGTACCACTCCACAGGGATGAAGTAACCGAGGGCGTTACGCATCTTGCGGACCAGTTCACGCCGGTAGCGGCTGTCGAGGGATTCGAGGTAGGTATCGAAATCACCCGGCAGGGTGATGACGGGTGCGGGTTGGATACGCTCCTGGTAGAATGTGAGGCCGTATTTTGCGGCCACTGTTTGCAAGGCGGGGAGGGTAGGAGTGGTTTCTAAAAGGTTGGCCCAATCCAGGGAGTCCCAGTGCGGTGCATCCGGGCCGGTGAGGTGGGCCAGGAGGGCGTCGAGGAAGGGCTCCAAGTCGGCTTCACGGACGAGGATATCGAGAAAATCAGAGATCTCGATGCTCCCGACGAGCATCAGGGCGTCTTCCCCGGCATGGTTCTTGCTCGAAAATAAGGGGGCTGCCCCCAGCAGTTCACCGCTATCGCTGCGGGCAAGCATGAGGTAGAGTGCGCTGTCGGGCCATTCGCCGCCGCCGCGGTGCTCCCACCAGGCAGCCAGGTATTCGTGGCGGAGGAAGGGCACGGGTGTGATGCTTTCTGCTAAAAGGCGGTTCCAGTCTGCGGCCAGGGAAAGCCATTCGGTTTCGGTTCGGATCACTTCAATGTGCATATCTGTCACTTCTTTTTACAAGATGATGGGACGATGAGAGCCCCGGTTAAGATTTTACCAGTATAATTTCAATCTAGGACGTTCCTTCCTTGAGAGGATGATTGTGCATGCATCTATACTATATTGGCTAATTATTTTGTGAACTGGGATCAGTCAATCAGGAACAGGGGAAAATTGGTGATTCTCCTAATTCCTGAGCAGCCGATTCCCGATCACTAATTATTTAATTATGAGCACAGAATACGATCTACAGGTTTTGCCGCTGCGCCGCCAGGACGCACAAGAACTCGGTGGGGTCCCCAGCATACACACAGCCGTTTCACCGCGCCGCCCAGCGCGGGGGCGGAAAGGTGACCGACTGGTCATCTTCCTGCTCTTCGAGGGTGAACACAGCTTCTCTCGCGAACGCGTGAAGCAGTTGATGGAAACGATGGAGAAGGTCTATTACAAGACCTCGGGATCGGTGACCTCTGCCATACGGGTACTGGTCGGAGACTTGAACGAGCTACTCTTGAGCTACAACCTGCGCCAGACAAGTTCGGGACAGCAGACGACTGCCCACCTGTCCATCGCCGTCGCCCGCGGCGAGCACCTATACCTTTCCCAATCCGGGTCGAGCCACGCTTTCTTGCTGACGCCTGGAAAGGTCGAACACATCCACGACCCCCAGACAGCCGGGCGAGGGCTGGGCATCAGCCGCAATCCAGCAGTCAATTTTTTCCAAACCGATATGATGGATGGGACGCTCTTGGTGATAACATCCAAGATGCCGAAAGGGTGGAAGAGCAACACGATGGAAGACATCTTCGGCCTGCCGCTGAAAAATATCCACCGACGTTTACTCGAGGAGGCGGCGGAGGGTTTCAACGGACTTATGGTGGAAACGACCACCGGCCAGGGGTCTTTGACCTTCATCCGTTCTTCTAAGCAGCTCAGTGAGATAGCCTCCCCGCGCCCATCGAAACCCAAGCGGAAACGCAAGCCTGGACGTGAGACGCAACGAAAACCACAACGCGAACCACAACCCAAGCCAAAAGCTGAGAGGGATTCACGGGCATGGACACCGGTGGAAGTCCCGGAAGAAACCCCTAGAAGGGAACGCCAAGCCGTACGACCTCCCGTTACACGCAGACAGGCAGATACGGGGATAGATCAAGCATCTGTATATTTCGAGCGACTCGAGGAAGCCAACGCAACTCCCACCCAACGGCCAAGCCGCCGCCAGATATCGCCAGCGGTTTCGGGTGCGCTGCTTGGATTTGGCGCTTTCCTGGGGCGCGTCAAGAAAGGATTGGGGACATTCTTGCGACGGATTCTACCGGGAGAGGATGTCCTGACCATCTCGACGCCATTCATGGCTATTTCGGCCATCATCGTTCCCCTGGTCGTCGTGGCCGTTTCGGCGATCGTGTATTCCTCGATCGGACGGACCCGACAGTACCAGATCTACTACCGGCAGGCGGCGGACATGGCCCTGATGGCCCAAACCGAATCGGATTTCGAGATGATCCACGACGCGTGGGAAAACACCCTGGTTTACCTCGACCGGGCGGAATCATACCAGACCACGCCCGAGTCCGAAGAACTGCGACAGCTCGCCACCAGCCAACTGGATGAGATGGACGAAGTGGTGCGGTTGTCGTTCAAACCAGCTATCGCCGGAAATTTGTCCAACTCGATCAAAATCCGGCAGATGGTCGCCACAGGGCAAGCGCTCTACATCCTGGACATCGAAAGCGGCCACGTCTTGCGAGCCGAGCTGGCGGGGACGCAATTCGAGATGGACACGGAATTCCGGTGCGGTCCGGGGTCGTATGGTTCGATGATCGTCGATAAAATCATCGACATCGCCCCCCTGTACGACCCCACCCAGGAAGGCGCAGAGATCGTCGCCATGGACATCAACGGCAACCTGCTGTACTGCGTTCCTGAGGAAGCGCCGTTAGCCATCACCCTCGTACCTCCCGACGTTTTGTGGGGGAAACCCAACGCCATCACGGTGGAGAATGATAACCTGTACGTCCTCGACCCGCTGACGAATGCGGTGTGGTATTTCGAGGGAGACGAGAATTACCAGTTCAGGGAAGCGCCTTATTTCTACTTCCGCGAGGAAGTCCCCACACTCAAGGGCGCCATCGACATCGCGGTGGACCGGGACATGCTCTACATCCTGTACGACGATGGGCACACGACGACCTGTAAATTCAGCACGCTGGAAGAAGCGCCCACCTCCTGCGACGACCCGACCCCCTACACGGACAGCCGACAGGGGCGGGGCGACAACCCCGAACTGACGGATATGGTCTTCTACCAGGTGCAGCACACGCAACCGCCGGAGCCGTCGTTGTATTATCTCAACCCACTCGACAGGGACATCTACCAATTCAGCCTGCGCCTCAACCTGGTGCAGCTATACCGCCCCCAATCGGATTTCCCCGAAGGACTGGCCACAGCAGTAGCCATCAGCCCGACGCGTTCGATCTTCCTGGCTCAAGATAATAAAGTCTACCTTTCCTTTTTGCCGTAGAACCATGCCTGTCTATGTTGAAGTTGCCGTGAATGTCCCCCGGGTCTCGGGGGTTTTTCATTACCACCTTCCTCCCGAACTGGAGGGGGAGGTACAGCCAGGGGATCTCGTTACGACTCCATTTGGGAAACAGACTGTCCAGGGGGTCGTGCTGCGTGAGGTCAGCGAGCCGGAGGTGGCGGAGACGAAAGCCATCGAGTCGATCCTTGACCGGGAGGTTTCCCTGCCCCCCTACCAACTCGCGCTGGCTGAGCAGATGAGCACGGACACCCTGGCCCCTCTGGCGGCCTGCATCGGTCTCATGCTGCCGACGGGACTGAGCCAACAAGCCGATACCCTCTACACACTCCTGGAAGGTGAGAGAGCGGAGGGCAGAAAATTAGAGGAGATGGAGGTGCGGCTGGTGGGACTCCTCAAGAAACGGGGCCCACTGCGGGGACGGCAGATCGACCGGGCCCTGCCGCGGCGCAACTGGCGGACAGCAGCCCGTTCGCTGGTAGATAAAAAATGGATAGGTTCCCAGGCAGTCCTACCGCCGCCACGTGTGCGGCCAAAATACATCCGGACAGCACAGCTATCGGTCCCCCCGGAGATAGCCAGGGCGAAGATGGAAGGATTGGGGCAAAGGAAGAACACCCAAGCCCGCCGGCAGAAAATCTTATCTTTCCTGCTGGATAAAAGCGAACCGGTCGACGTGGACTGGGTGTACGCGCAGATCAACCGCAGGAGCCTGGACGACCTGAAAGCCCTCAACGATCTGGGATTAATCATGCTGCGGGAGGAAGAGGCCTGGCGGGATCCACTAGCGGGGCTCTCGTATGACCCCAGCTTCCCGCCAATATTGACAAACGACCAGGAGGCTGCCTGGACGCAGATCAAGCAGGGGATCGAGCGGGCATTCAAGGGAGAAGCGGTTCCCCCCTACCTGCTGCATGGGGTGACCGGTTCGGGGAAAACAGAAATCTACCTCAAGGCGGTGGCGGAAGTGCTCAAGGGCGGCAAGCAGGCTGTCGTCCTGGTGCCGGAGATCGCCCTGACGCCGCAAACCGTGCAGCGTTTTATGAGCCGATTCCACGGGCGAGTAGGGCTGGTGCACTCGCGACTCTCGCCGGGCGAACGCTACGACACCTGGCGGCGGGCGAGAATAGGGACGCTATCCGTCATCATCGGTCCGCGCAGCGCCCTGTTCACGCCTACCCCCGACCTGGGACTGATCGTCGTGGATGAATCCCACGACCAATCATATTATCAATCCATGCAAGCACCCAGCTACCATGCCCGAGAAACAGCCATCAGCCTGGCGAAGATCACGGGGGCGGTATGTATTTTCGGCAGCGCCACGCCGGACATCACCAGCTATTACCAGGCACAAAAAGGCCGCTGGCAACTCCTGGAACTGCCCGCCCGAATCCTGGCCCACAAGGAAACGGTGAGGGTCTATACAGAAAGATTGGGGAAAACGGCACAATACAAGCCAGCCGGAGAAGAAGTGGAAATGGCGGAACTACCTCCTGTGGAGGTGGTGGACATGCGGGAGGAGTTGAAGGGCGGCAACCGTTCTATCTTCAGCCGATCTCTGCAAGATTCGATTGCCAAGGTGCTGGAAAAGGAGCAGCAAGCTATTTTATTCCTGAACCGGCGGGGGACGGCCACCTACGTGTTCTGCCGGGACTGCGGACAGGCCCTGCGGTGTCCACGGTGCGATATGAACCTGACCTACCACAGCAACATGAGGTACAGGAAAGACAGCAAAACAGCCTTGATCTGCCACCAGTGCGGCTACCGGCGGCAGCTCCCCAAGACCTGCCCGGCATGCGGGAGCGAACGCATCCGGCACTACGGGATGGGCACGCAGCGGGTCGAGGCGGAAATCCAGGCGATGTATCCGGAGGCGCGCACGCTGCGGTGGGACCACGAAACTACCCGGCAAAAAGGCGCCCACGAAATCATCCTGAGCCACTTCAGCCACCACCGGGCAGACATCCTCATCGGTACACAGATGCTGGCCAAGGGTTTGGACCTCCCACTGGTGACCCTGGTGGGAGTGGTGCTGGCCGACGTAGGTTTGCACCTACCGGATTACCGGGCAGGAGAACGCGTCTTCCAGGTGCTGGCACAGGTAGCCGGACGGGCCGGACGCAGCCCATTAGGTGGGGAGGTCATCTTGCAGACCTTCAACCCGGAGCATTACGTCATCCAGGCGGCGGCTGGACACGATTACGCCGGATTTGTGGAAAAAGAATACACCTACCGGGAACAACTTGGCTACCCGCCTTTCGCCCGCCTAGTGCGGATGGAATACAGGCATTACCAGGAAGACAAAGCCGAGGAGGAAGCCCAGCACATGGCAAAACAATTAAAGGCCTGGATCAAAGCGGAAGACAGACGAGCGACAGAAATCATCGGGCCGGCACCGTGTTTCTACAGCCGATTGGAAGGACGATACCGCTGGCAAATCATCCTGCGGGGGCCGGACCCGGCTTCACTGCTGCTTGACAGGAAATTGGGCGATTGGCGGGTGGAAGTTAACCCCCAAGCTTTGTTATAATGGGGAGAATCTAGCAAGTCTTGGAGGAGCCTGCATGCGCCGTGAAATCGTGACGTGGAATGAAATCGATAGGCTCATCGACCACCTGGTGGACCAATTCGAGCACGAGTTCGAAGCCATGGTCATCATCACCCGCGGCGGACTCATCCCCGGGGGACTGCTGGCAGAAGCTTTGAACATCCACCACATCCTCACGGCGGCGGTGGATTTCCCCGCCCAAATGGAGAGGGAACGCGAGAAACTGCTGGTGTGGCCGCAGTTCATGCAGTTCCCGGATGAGGACCTGTTAATCGGACGGCGCACCCTGGTGGTGGACGACGTGTGGAGTTCTGGGCGGACAATCACGGCGGTGAAGAACCGGGTGTCTGCCTCGGGGGGTTTGCCGTATACCTGCGTGCTGCATTTCAACCCCAACCGGAGTCTGTTCGGCACGGTGAGGCCGGATTATTACGCGGCCCGCACGGATGCTTTCATCGTGTATCCATGGGAAAGCGACCGCGGCCCGGACCGGGTATTGAGGGATTATTAAAAATGATTTGTTGTAGGGGCGTCGACAAAGCATTGTCGCGCATGCTACGCCCTTAGGAATACTTGCGAGGGATTGATAGTCGGCCGTTTCTTTGTTATCAAGTAGAATCACTTTATGATGAAAGTATCTGTGGTGATGCCATGCTACAATGCGGCTGCGACCCTGAACGAGACGCTGGAAAGCATTCAGGTGCAGACCTATGGGGATTTCGAGGTCGTGGCGGTGGATGACGGCTCTGAGGACAATACGCGGGAAATCCTGAGAACGTGGGCGGAGAAGGATGCACGCTTCAAGCCACTGTATCTGGAACACGGCGGGATCATCCCGGCGTTGAATGCCGGGATAGCGGCCTGTCGAGGTGAATACGTCGCCCGCATGGACGCGGATGACCTCATGCATCCGCAACGATTGGAGAAGCAGACTGCCTATCTGGATGAGCACCCTGGGGTAACGCTGGTCTCTTCGCTGGTGGAAGGCTTCCCGAAGAAGAGACTGCGGGAGGGGTTCCGGATCTATATCGAGTGGCTGAACACCCTGGTGTCGCACGAAGATATCTGCCGGGAGATGTTCGTGGAAAGCCCAATCTGCCACCCTACGGTGATGGTACGGAAAGAGGCGCTGGTCAAGCTGGGCGGGTATGAGGAACACGGCTGGCCGGAGGACTATGACCTGTGGCTGCGGATGAACCTTGCTGGACATCAATTCGCTAAAGTGCCGGAGGTGCTGCTGTCTTGGCGGGAACACCCACAGCGGTTGACGCGCACAGACAGCCGCTATTCCGTCGAGAACTTCATCCGGGCGAAGGCGCGCTACCTGCCGCAGGGACCGTTGAAGGGGCGGGACGCGGTCATCGTATGGGGGGCGGGGATGATGGGAAGGCGGACGAGCAAGCACCTCGTCCGGGAGGGGGTTCCCCTGGCCGCGTTTGTGGACATCGACCCGAAGAAGATCGGGAAGACCTTACGTGGTTTGCCCATTATCTCGCCGGAGAGGTTGATGATTTGGTGGGGGAAGTATAAGTGGCCTGCCTTGTTGGCGGCGGTAGGGGCGCGGGGAGCGAGGGAATTGATCCGGGAGCGGTTGAGGGGGTTTGGGTTGGTGGAAGGGGAGGATTGGTGGGGGTCGGCGTGAACAAATTCTGTAATCCCTCAAACAATCGGAAGGGCGCAGCATGCTGCGCCCCTACGAAAATTCGAAAAATCTTGGAAACTTTGTGGCTTAGTGGTTAAATATATTCATGGATGCAAGTAGAAAATTGAAACCGGGCCTTTCACACCAGATGGAATTCGTGGTGGAGGAAGAACACAGCGCCGCCCACCTGGGAAGCGGCAGCATGCGGGTGCTGTCGACCCCTTCGATGATCTTGTTCATGGAGAGAACTGCCCGAATCATGATGGATGAATATTTACCTGATACCCATACAAGTGTGGGCGTCCAGGTAAACGTACGGCATCTAGCGCCCAGCCCGGTTGGGAACAGGGTGCGGGCCGAAGCGGAAATCACCTCTGTGGACGGCAATAAAATTACCCTCGACGTGGCAGTATGGGATGGGGAAGTAAAGGTCGGCGGGGGGCAGCACGAGCGCTTCGTCATCGACAAAGAACGCTTCTTGAGACGGTTCAACGAGAGCAAATAGACTCTCCATCGTTTCTCGCTTATAATCCTGTCGTATGCCCATTTTAGAAGCCAATACTTTCGAATTCATCAGCCGAAGCCCCGACCAGACCCGACGTGTGGGGATGCGTTTGGGGGCGATCTTGCGGCGCGGCGACGTTGTCTGTTTGGACGGCGAACTGGGCGCGGGGAAAACGACCCTCGTGCAGGGATTGGCTTCCGGGTGGGGCTCCACCGACCCCGTATCCAGCCCGACCTTCGTCATCATCAACCTGTACCGCCGCACGGACGACGAGCGATTCGCTCACCTGGATGCGTACCGGTTAGAAGGTTCCTGGGATGCAGAAATGCTGGATATCGAGGAATTGCTCGCCAATGGGCCTTTGGTGGTGGAATGGGCACCCCGCATCCAGGATTCTCTCCCAGAAAAGAACCTGTCTGTGCGAATGACCTGGGTGGAAGATGAGTATAGGGACTTGAAGTTCAAAGCCAAGGGCAAGCATTATGAAGATATGCTCGGCGCTTTACAAGAGAACATATTGAGGGGGGCGTGATGCTGCTGGCAATAGACTGCGCTTCCCGGAAGATCGGGGTTGCCCTGTATGACGACGTTGAAGTCCTGCACGAAGCGGTATGGCACAGCGTGAGCCGCCACACCGTGGAACTATCCCCTGCCATCGTTGACGCCCTGGACCGGCGAGGGAAGACGATAGAAGACATCGGGGTCATAGCGATCTCCATCGGACCGGGGTCGTACACCGGTCTGCGGATCGGAGCGGCGGTGGCGAAAGGGATCGCCCTGGCGCAGCGCATCCCGCTCATCGGCGTGCTAACCTTCGACATCCTGGCGGCTGCCCAACCCGTGATGGGAGACCAACAACTGGCTGTGGTCCTGGAGGCGGGAAGGGGACGGCTGGCCGTGGGATGGTATGAGTCGGAGGAGGGCATCTGGCAAGCCTCCGGAAAGCCTGACCTGTTGACACCGGAGGCGTTCATCAAGAAAATTCGCAAACCCACACGCGTCTGTGGGGAACTGAGTAAAAAACTACGAAAAAAATTAAGCCGGAAGTGGAAAAATGTCAGCCTGGCTACCCCAGCGGAAAGCCTGCGGCGCCCCTCTTTCCTGGCGGAACTGGCCTGGGTGCGGTGGCAGGACGGCGATGTGGACGACCCCGTCGAAATCGCCCCGTATTACCTGCAAACCGGAGAGAAGATACCCGCATGAGTCCGGAAGCGTTCGTACTCCGCAGAATGGCCGAAGATGACCTCGAACAGGTGCATGCCCTCGACGAGGCTTCTTTCCCGACGCCCTGGCCTGCCAAAAGCTTCAGGCATGAATTGGAGGATAACAAGGCCGCCCACTTATGGGTGGCAGAAAAAAGCACGGATGACGGGCAAATGAAAATCATCGGAGTCATCGTTGCCTGGCTGCTGGTCGATGAGGCCCACATCGCCACCATTGCGGTGGAGGCGGCCCACCGCCGCCAGGGAATCGGCTCACAATTAATTTCCACTGCCCTCTGCGATCTCGCGGAAAAAAGCGCCATAGAAGCGACACTCGAAGTACGAGAAAACAACGCTGCTGCCCAAGCTCTGTATAGAGGTTTTGGTTTCAAGGCAGTTGGGCGTCGGCGCGCCTATTACCACGATTCGGGTGAAGATGCCATTATCATGGCTTTGCGTAAGCTCGATACTGAGCACCTGATGGCCGTCGCCAGAGAGCGGATGAAATACACGGCGCAAGTGAATGGAGGCCAGATTGGAACCCAATGAAATTTTAGAGAAAATAGACAGAGAAACGAAGAACTGCACGAAATGTGCTTTGCAGTTTTCACGGAAGAACGCCGTTCCCGGCGCGGGACCGGTTGACGCTGAGATTATGTTCATCGGGGAAGGCCCCGGTTTCCACGAAAACGAGCAGGGGCTGCCCTTTGTCGGTGCAGCGGGGAAATTCCTGGACGAACTCTTGGAGGGAATCGGTATTCGACGGGACCAGGTTTTTATCACGAATGTGGTAAAATGCCGCCCGCCTGGAAACCGCGACCCGATGGCTGAAGAATTATCTGCTTGCAACGGATACCTGGAACGCCAGATCCACGCCATCAATCCGAAAGTGATTGTGACGCTGGGACGCTACTCGATGCAGAAATATCTGCCCAATGCTAAAATCAGCCAGGCACATGGGCAGGCCGTGCGAATCAAAGGGCGGCTGGTGGTGCCTTTTTACCATCCAGCAGCAGCGCTGCACCAACCTTCACTGCGGGCAGTCGTGGAAGCAGATTTTGCCCGGTTGCCTGAATGGATCGAGAAAGCCGGAGACGTGCCGGAGTACGTTGAACCGATCGATGACGATCAAGACGATCAGGCGCCAGAGCAATTGAGCTTATTCTGAGGTAATATGAGCGCAATCAAAGGAACGTTATTAGAAAAGTTCGAACAGCGCAGCGCCAAGATCGCTGTGATGGGCCAGGGATACGTGGGTTTGCCGCTGGCGGTGGTATTCGCCGAGGCGGGATTCGACGTCATGGGCGTCGACCCTGACCCAAGCAAAGTCGAAGCTATTTTGCGGGGGGAAAGCTACATCGTGGACGTGGCATCAGAACAGATCGCCAAGTTGGTGAAAAGTGGAAAACTCACCGCTTCGACCGACTTCTCCGTCATCAAAGATGCCGATGCCGTCAGCATCTGCGTGCCCACTCCTTTGCGAAAAACGGGGGACCCCGACCTTTCTTTCATTGTTAAAGCTACTTCTGATTTAAGTGAATATATCCACCCGGGGATGGCGATCGTCCTGGAATCGACCACCTATCCGGGTACGACCCGCGAACTAATGCTGCCGGAACTGACCAAAGATAACGACCTGGAGGTCGGTGTGGATCTCTTCCTGGCTTTCTCGCCCGAACGAGTTGACCCCGGCCGGGAAGATTGGACGACCAGCAACATGCCCAAGGTAATGGGCGGAATCACGCCGGCGTGCACGGAAGTATGCTGCACCTGGTATGAACAGGCGCTTGAATCTGTCGTGCCGGTCTCATCGGCTGAAGTGGCCGAAATGGCGAAGCTGTTGGAGAACACTTTCCGGATGGTAAACATCGGATTGGTCAACGAGATGGCGGTCATGTGCGAACGGCTGGGTGTGGACGTGTGGGAGGTGATCGAGGCAGCGGCCACCAAGCCTTTCGGGTTCATGAAGTTCACCCCAGGACCCGGGTTGGGCGGACACTGTATCCCCATCGACCCGCTGTACCTCTCCTGGAAGTTGAAGTCCCTCAACTATACGGCTCGCTTCATCGAACTGGCCTCGGAGATCAATACGTCCATGCCCCGCTACGTTGCGGGGAAGGTCCAGGACACGCTGAACAGGCATGGGAAGGCCTTGAAGGGCAACCACATCCTCATCCTGGGCGCGGCATATAAACCGGATATCGACGACATCCGCGAATCCCCTGCCCTGGATGTCATCGGCCTGCTCAAAGAGAAGATGGGCGAGGTGAGCTACCACGACCCCTACATCTCGACACTGACGCACGACGATTGGACACTCAACAGCGAAGCCGACTTGATGAAAGCGGTGAAAAAGGCCGATTGTGTCGTTATCATCACCAACCACACAAGCTATGATTACCAGGCGATCCACGACAACGCCAAGCTCATCGTCGATACACGCAACGCCCTGGGGAAGATCGATTACGACCAGTCGAAGGTGGAAACGCTGTAGTGGCTAAATACCTCGTTACCGGGGCGGCCGGGTTTATCGCCAGCCGCGTGGCCGAAATGCTGCTGGAAGAGGGGCACGAGGTCATCGGCGTGGATAACCTCAACGACGCGTATGATGTGCGCGTCAAGGAATTCCGCCTGAAGCATCTTCAAGAATTCGAGCTCTTTGGCTTCCAAAAGATGGATATCGCCGATCTTGAAGCGATCGAGAGCCTGGAGGAATATGGAAGCATCGACGCGGTCTTCAACCTGGCCGCCCGGGCGGGTGTGCGCGCCAGCGTCGAAAATCCGTGGCTTTATGTAGATACAAATATTACCGGGACGCTCAACCTGTTGGAGTTTTGCCAAAGTGAGAAAATCCCCAAGTTGATTATGGCATCCACCTCCAGCGTGTACGGCAACGACCCTCCCCCGGCCAAAGAAGAAGATTTCTCGCGATCGCCCTTGCAGCCTTACGCCGCCAGCAAGATAGGGGCAGAGGCGATGTGCTACGCCTACCACCATCTGTACGACCTGGACGTGACGATATTCAGGTATTTCACAGTCTACGGACCGGCAGGCCGCCCGGACATGGCGATGTTCCGTTTTATCAGGTGGATCGTGGAAGGGGAGACTGTGTACCTCACCGGCGACGGCAGCCAGAAACGCGGGTTCACTTACCTGGATGACATCGCCAAGGGTACCATCTTAGGCCTCAAACCGGTCGGGTATGAAATCATGAACCTGGGCGGGCACGAGGTTGTCTCGATGAATGAAGTTATCCAGATGATCGAGCAATACGTGGGGAAAAAGGCGAAGATCGTACACCGTACTTTCCCAAAGGCAGACATGCTGGTGAACTGGGCGGATGTGACCAAAGCCGAAGAAATACTTGGATGGAAACCTCAATATAATTTAGAAGTGGGGATTCAGAAATCAATTGACTGGTATCTCGAAAACCGGGCGTGGGCCAGCCAACTGAACTTCACATTATGAGCCTCAAACGAGTCTGGACAGAGTGGAAAAAGGATGCTCTGATTCAAAGGGTCCTCCGAAACAGCGGGTATCTGTTCAGCAGCACGACCATCAGCACAGCCATCAGTATGGGGCAAAGCATCCTGGCGGCCCGCCTGCTGGGCGCTTACGGCGTGGGGATCGTGGGAGCGGTGACGCGCTTCAGCTCTTCCATCAGCCGTTTATTCTCCTTCCGGATGGGGGAACTGGTGGTCAAATACGTGGGGCAGTTCCTGGAGCAAAAGGAAAATAAACGCGCCGCGGCGGTTCTGAGGGCAGCGGCCTTCACGGAAACCGCCACTTCGATTTTCACTTTTGTCATCATGCTGGCTCTGGCGCCCCTGGCAGCCACCCACATCGCCAAAGACTCCACCACCGTCTCTTTATTCGTGTTCTTTGGTCTCTCAATGTTAGCCAACCTGACCACGCAGACCTCCACTGCCCTCCTACAGGTAGGCAATAAGTTCAACCTCCTGGCGGTGGTGAATCTCGTCCAAACGGTCGTGACGGCCTCTATCATCACCTATGCATTCTTTACCGAGGGGAATATCTGGCACGTGGTCATCAGCTACTTTGCGGGTAAAATCGTCAACGGGCTTTCGCTATTCGTCCTGGCAATGGTCCATGCAAGACGCCTGCTGGGGGCGGGCTGGTGGCGGGTGTCGTGGGAGAAATCCATCGGCACAAAGGAGTTCTGGCGATTCGCCTTGAGCAGCAACTTCAGCGCTACGGTCAACCAGGTGGCGCGCGACTCCGAGGAATTGTGGGTATCTTACTTCCTCTCCCCGCTGGAAGCCGGTTATTACAAGACGGCCTTATCCATTATCAATCTGGTCATGCTCCCGATCAACCCTTTCATCAGCACGACCTACCCGGAAATCTCCAGCCAGGCGGGGAAGCGAGCGTGGAAACAACTGCGCGGATTGATAAAGAAGGTCACAAGCATTTCCGGGGCGTGGACGGCGGGTGTGTCATTATTCCTGCTTGTTTTCGGTTGGTGGCTGATCCCCTTCATGTATGGGGCTGAGTTCGCCCCGAGCACGCCGATTGCGCTGGCGCTGCTCGTCGGTTTCGCTTTCGCCAATATCTTCTATTGGAACCGCCCCTTGCTGCTCTCGTTGGGATTACCGACCTACCCGCTGAAAACATCTGCCCTGGCGGGGGCGGGGAAGGTGATTTTGAGCTTTATCCTCGTGCCTGTTTTTGGCACCCTCGCCCAGGCGGGATTGATGTCTGTTTACTTCCTGGCCACCGTGGGGATGAACGTCCGGCGAGGATTCAAGGAAATCACCAAGAGGGAGGTCGAGGATGGAGGGGAACCGTGAAAATTGCCTGTATCGCCCTGGCACGGATTCCCTACTATACGGCCAACAGCATCCAGGTGATGAAGACCTGCCAGGCGATGACACAACTGGGGCACGAGGTCACCTTGGTGGCATTCGACAACCCGGACGCCGGCGGGGTGCAGCCCTGGGGTGTGGTGGCAGAATTTTACGGGCTGCAAACCCGGTTTGAGATCATCTATTTCCCTTTCCATAAGCGGGGATTCATCCGGCGGATGTTCCCCTGGCGTGCCCTTCGCAAGGCGCTCTCCCTCAAGCCAGACCTGTTATACGTCTGGCCGGTGCAGTCCGCCGTGGGTGGGCTGCTTTTGCGCAAACCGGTGATCCTCGAAATCCACGACCGACCGACGGGGCAGCTGGGCCCAATCTGGTACAGAATATTCCTACGCCTGTCGGGGCGAAAACGCCTGGTGTTGATCACTAAAGCTCTGCAGAAAGCGTTAGAGCAAACCTATCCTGATAGACTTCCAGAAGAGCAGGTCGTGATTGCCCCGAACGGCGTGGATCTAGAACGGTTCGAAGGGCTGCCGGACAGCCAAGACGCACGCCAGACGCTAGGTTTCCCGGATCAGGTCACGGTGGCCTGCACGGGTCACCTGTACGCCGGGCGGGGGGTGGATTTATTCCTGGGGTTGGCATCTGATATTCCAGAAGCACATTTCCTTTGGGCCGGCGGCCACCCGGATGATGTGAAAACGTGGCGTGAACGAGCTGTAAAAGCAGGGGCAGATAATGTCACCTTCACCGGATTCGTACCGAACCAGGACCTGCCCTTGTATCAAGCCGCAGCGGACATCCTGCTAATGCCCTATGGGGCGACGATTACGGGGAGCAGCGGGGGGAACTCGGCAGACATCTGCAGCCCGATGAAGATGTTTGAATATCTGGCGACCGGGCGGGCGATCATCTCCAGCGACCTGGCGGTCATCCGGGAAGTCCTCCATGAGGAGAACGCTATCTTTTGCCCGCCGGAAGACCTGCCTGCCTGGAAAGAGGCGCTGGGGGAACTCATCACCTCCCCAGAAAAGAGAGCCGCTTTAGCAGAAGGCGCCCGCAACGACGCGAAACAATACAGCTGGGCGGCGCGGTCTGAGAAGATACTACAAGGTTTTATTTGATCGCAAATATGGTTTTCGGCAAGTAAAGCAAGGCGAGATGGATTAAAATACCGCCGCAGGAAACAGATATGGACGAACAGCGCAAGAAGGTTTCGATATATAAAATAATCCGTTGGGTGGGGACGATACTGGCGTTCGGGTTGGTAATCTACCTGCTGTACCAGCAGGGGTGGGAGCAGATATGGGATGCGATACGCCAAATCGGTTGGGCGCGATTCGCCGCCGCCATCGGACTGATGACCGTCTCCAGGCTGATGATGGCAGGACGGTGGTATGTCCTGATGCGATCAAGCGAAGACAGATTTACGATAGGGGATGGCCTCAAGCTTACCTTTGCGGGGTTGTTCTCCAATAATTTTCTGCCTTCCACCATCGGCGGGGACGTGGTGCGGTTAGCGGGGGCGATCCAGGCCGGGTATGATGGGGTGGTGGCAGCCGCCTCCCTCATCATGGACCGCCTGGTGGGGATGTTCGGCATGGCCCTGGTCCTCCCGATTGGCCTCATCCGGGCTTTCCAGACACCGAACCCTTTTGGGTCCGGTTCAGATGTCGTCACACCACTCCTGGCGGGTTTCTTGCCCGCACCGGTCAAAGGTATGTGGGAGAAAGTCTACACGAAGGGGAGAGCGCTTATCAGAAAATTATTCGAGGCAGTTGCCTTGTGGATCCACCGGCCGAAAGTTCTACTGAGCTCGTTCCTATTCACGGCGCTGCACATGCTGTGTTTCTTCGGCATCCTGTGGGTCTTACTGGATGGGATGAACGACCCGGTACCGTACTGGCTCATCAGCGGGTTGTGGAGCCTGGTGTATTTCGTGACCCTGATCCCCATCTCGATCAACGGATTGGGGGTTCAAGAGGTGGCCATTACCTTCGCCTTCTCGACCCTGGGGGGCGCTTCGGAACACAACACCCTCACACTGGCGCTCCTGTTCCGCACGATGGTCATGCTGGCGAGCCTGCCCGGGGCCTTATTCATCTCCGGGATCATGCCGGAAGCGAGGAAGGGTTCTTAGGCATCAGGGGACTCTCTTGTCATTTGGGTGTTGAGCGTGTATAATTTTTTAAGCTTCCGGGCGGTTAGCTCAGTTGGTTAGAGCACTGCGTTGACATCGCAGAGGCCGATGGTTCGAGTCCATTACCGCCCACTGAATCGAAAAAGACCTTTAGGTCTTTTTCGATTTTTCTATGCAAACCCCAACCATTTATGATAAGAATGTCACCTGATTGTGTCCAGTGCGTTTCTGATACCATGAAGAAGACGCAAAAATCTCACATTCAGAATCCATGATAGGATTAGGGCTATTCTAAAAGGCAGGTGGCAACCTTGAGCATCGTACAAATCGAAGACTTGAGGCGGATTTACAAGACGACAACTGGTGTATTTCGGCGTAAGGTCAAGGAAATCGTCGCCCTGGACGGTGTGGATATGAGCATCGAAGCCGGGGAGTTGTTTGGTTTGTTGGGGCCAAACGGCGCAGGGAAAAACCACCTTGATGCGGATTCTGGCCGGGATTGTGGAAGCAAGTAAAGGCAGTATCCTGGTCAATGGAATTGATATAAGCACTGATCGAGGAAAGCGCCAGGTGAAGGAAGGTCTGGGATATCTACCCCAGGAGTTGGGTCTCTATCCTGACCTGACAGCCCGGCAATTCATCGACTACATGGCGATTTTAAAAGGTGTAGAAGCTCCCAAGGTGAGGAAACTAAGAGTACAGAAAGTCATCGAAATGGTGTCTTTATTGGACGTGGCCGATCGCAAAGTCAAGGGCTACTCGGGGGGCATGAAGCAGCGTGTGGGGATCGCCCAAGCTTTAGTAAACGACCTGAAGATATTGATCGTGGATGAACCGACCGCGGGCCTGGATCCGGAAGAACGAATCCGGTTCAGGAACATGCTGGTCAACCTGGCATCGGATCGGATCGTGCTGCTATCCACTCACATTGTCGGCGATATCGGGCAGACCTGCCGCAATATGGCTGTGCTGTCTGAGGGAACCATGATCTTTGAGGGTGATCCGGTGGAGTTGACGCAGATGGCAGAGGGGCACGTGTGGACGATCACCGGCACGGAAATCGAAAAACCGGATGAAGGGCTTATCGTCGTCTCTATGCAGCACATGCCCGATGGGGTCAGGTATCGAGTGGTAGGAGAGCGTGTCGGTCGATATCCTGATGTGGTGGAAGAGAAGCCGAGTCTGGAAGACGGCTACGTGTGGTTAATGAAATCCAGAGCGTAATTTATGCGGTCGTGCCTTTTTAATGGTTTATCCTGGAATCATTGACCGCTTAAAATCTTTGGTGTATAATTTTTTACTGGCATTGTACTTTAAGAAAGGAAAGAGGCTTGTATCATCGGAAGATACTGATATATAGGGCTATCCTTTCAACCTTGGTTGATCAAAGCCCCGGTAAATTTCAAATTGGATTTGAAATTTACCGGGGCTTTTTCTATAAACGATTTATTTTCGAGACCCACCCCTTTTTTTCGGGTGGGTCTTCATTTGGAAAGGGGGTGATATAGCTGACAATTAATTTTTATTTGAATTTGATTTAAGTTCACTAACCAATAAAAGAGGAGCATATGTCTACAGAACCGATTCGAAATAAGTTTCAAGATGCGTTTGATGCATTCCTTGAAAAAATCAAACAAGACCCCAAGATCATCGGCGTATACGTCTATGGAAGCCTGGCACGAGGTGATATGTGGGAGGGCTCGGACCTGGATGTGGTGGCGATCACCAGCGATGAAAAATCAAGCCGGGATGTTTACGTCCTGATTGAGAACGGGATCATCTTTCACTGCGAAGTTATCTCCCGCAGCCAGTCTCGTCGCTACCATGAACGGATGCTGCGGGGGTCAATTCCCCACCAAATATATACAACTGGCAAGTTGATGTATTCCATAGATGATTCTTTGGAGGATTATTATCAAGACCTTGCCGTAGTGGGAGACCGGGATAGAGAAAACCTTGCATGCTACTACGGTACAGCAGTTATAGGATTTCGGCACAGCGTCCGAAAGTCACTGCTAGCCCATAAAGACCCTACATACATGTTCATCTGGCTGATTGAAGATATCCGCTATATGGCAAATATTGAGGTTGTTTTACAAGGTGAGATCATTCAAAGAGAAAGCCTGCACCAAGCAGTCAAGCTCAACCCGGAGGTTTTCGAAACGATGGTTTCCAGACTGTTACATGGGCCAAAGGACCTGGACTCATTACACGATATCCTTGGACTCATAGAAGCATACATGGAAAAAAATGCCAGAAAGATCTTTTCACCGATACTATCTTATTTACAAAATGAGGGAGATTTCCGCGGTATCTCAGAAATCTATGAGCGCCTTGCACCCCGTTTGCAAATGCGAGAGACCAGTATGCAGTTGATGGACACCTGCAATTGGCTTGTCGAAGTCGGTATTTTACAGGAAGTCACCAACCCGATCAAGCTGACCTCAAAGAGCCGAGCAACCGTGGATGAACCTGCCTACTATTACGATGGAGAATAATGATGAGAAAAACAATAAAGATCACTGGGGCAAGTGAGAACAATCTAAAGAACATTGATGTGGAGATCCAGCGTGATGCACTCACTGTGATCACCGGGGTGAGTGGGTCAGGGAAAACCTCTCTGGCGTTCGACATCCTTTATTCTGAGGGACAGCGGCGTTTGTTGGATTCGCTATCCACTTTTTCGCGGAAGTACATCCCGCAACCGCGCAAAGCGCAGGTTGAGTCTATTGAAGGTCTCTCACCCGTAATCGCTATCATGCAGCAGCGCACAGCATACAACCCGCGTTCCACGGTTGGAACGACAACGGATGTTTATGACTACCTGCGGCTACTTTTTACTGTCTTAGGACGGGGAAACTGTCCGTACTGTGATCACACTTTCCCAAGCAAAACCATCGAGCAGATCACAGATCGAATCCAAAACCTGCCCCCAGGAACCAAACTTGAGATCAGGACACCGGTCAACAAGATATATGGAGAAAACTACGATTACTTGTTCACCGAGCTGCGTACACAGGGATACAAAAAGATCATTATTGAAGGTCAACGTTATGATACCAGCAGTGAACTCCCCCTTGACGAGACAAAAGATTATCTTATCGAGGTAGTCCTGGACCGTTTGGTTGTGAGGGAAGATATTCGGGAACAAATTGAGGCTATTGCGCAGGCTGCTATGCGGGTCGGGGATGGTTTCATGCGCATAGAGCTAGAGAATCCCTCTCTAAGCGCTGAAGAAATTGATGCTTTCTATCGTGACTTCACCTGTCCAGAGCATCATGTTGGGCTGCAAGCGTTGGAACCCTTTTACTTTTCTTTCAACGACCCCGACAGCAGCTGCCGCACTTGCCGCGGCCTGGGAAAAATGTTCAGGGCAGAACCGAGGTTGATCGTTAAAAATCCAGAAAAAAACTTGAGGAATGGGGCACTAGTAGAAAACTATTTGGTGTTGAATGACAAGCATCCATACAGATACACGATCCTATACAGCCTGGCCCAGCACTATGGTTTCAGCCTGGACACCCCTTATAAAGAACTGCCCGAAGAAGTCAAACAGGTATTGTTCTACGGCACCAAAGGAGAAAAATTCAAGCTTGTGCATCCACCGGATGCGGAACGTGAATCACGACAAGTTGGTCAAGAGGTTATCTATGAGGGCATGGTCAACCGGATTGACCGCTGGTATAAACGCCGGCACGAGCAGGGCAATACTGTTTCCAACGATTATCATGTGGTTCGTAAATTGATGGTTGAAATGGATTGTCCCGACTGCGGCAGTTCTCGCTATAAGAAACAGCGGCTGTGGGTGACATTGGGCGGAGAAAACATCAATACCCTGGCAACCATGCCAATAAACAAACTGCTCAAGTTCTTAAGTGATTTGCCCATCCCGCCAGATAAAAAGGTGGTTGGGGAATCCGTCTTGAAGGAGGTGACGATCCGCCTGGAGATGTTAAAAAACATTGGCGTTGAGTATCTCAGCCTGGACCGGAATGTCAACTCCCTATCAGGTGGTGAGACGCAGCGAGTCCAGTTGACGACACAGGTTGGTTCCGGCTTGATGGGGATGATGTACATCCTCGATGAACCCAGTATCGGACTGCACCCGCGGGATAGCTACCTAATCATAGATACACTCAAACGGCTGCGGGATATTGGAAACACTGTCATCGTTATTGAGCATGACCTTGACACCATCAAGGCCTCCGATCAGATCATTGAGATGGGGCCAGGGCCAGGGATATTGGGCGGAACCATCGTAGCACAGGGGAATCGCCTCGAGGTTGAGCAATCTGCTGAGTCTCTCACGGGACAATTTTTGAGTGGGGCAAGGAGGATCGACATCCCAGTGTCTCGACGCTCCCCAAATGGAAAATACATCTCTATTGAAGGCGCCAGGCAGCACAATCTAAAGAACATAAATGTTGACTTCCCTTTGGGTGTTTTAACTTGTGTGACGGGTGTCTCAGGTTCTGGGAAGAGCAGCCTGGTGCATGACATCCTTTACCGTACATTACACTCTCAGCTTCATGATCCGCGCATTGTACCCGGCAAGGTGGATAAAGTAAAGCACGTAGACCTGGTCGACAGCATTATCAATATCGACCAGAGTACCATTGGCCGGACAGTTACCTCAAACCCTGCCACCTATATTGGTATATTCAACTTGATCCGCAAACTGTTTGCCGGGGAGCAAACATCGAAGAAGAGGAAATATACACAGGGAACCTTCAGCTATAACTCCCCCTCAGGAGGTGGGCGATGCGAAGAGTGTAAGGGGCGAGGAATCATCGTCACGCCGCTGCAATTCATGCCGGATGTGGAGACGATTTGCCCCGTATGCAAAGGACGCCGTTACCGGAAGGAGATCCTGGATGTAAGTTGGCGAGGATTGAATATTGCGGATGTGCTAGACCTCACCTTTCAGGAGGCTGAAGAGATCTTTGAAGATCAGCCGGCAATCTTACGCAAGTTGGATGTCCTCAACCAACTTGGTTTGGGGTACCTAAAGTTAGGCCAATCTGTTACTACACTCTCCGGTGGAGAAGCCCAGCGCATCAAATTGGTTAAGGAGCTTGCCAAGATAAAGCATGGCAACAAGGTCTATCTCCTGGATGAACCAACTACGGGTTTACACCTGGCAGATATTCAACGTTTGTTGGATTGTTTGAACATCCTGGTGGATGCCGGCAATACGGTGATCGTGATCGAGCACAACCTGGAAGTCATCAAAACAGCTGATTGGGTAATCGACCTGGGGCCAGAGGGTGGGGATGAGGGCGGCTACCTCGTGGCAGAAGGAACGCCGGAGGAAGTTGCAATTGTGGAAGAAAGCTACACGGGACAGTTTTTGAAAAAGTGTTTGACCAAGGTGAAGATAGGAAAACTACACAAGTAAATCTCATAAGTGGGAGAAGAAAGGCCTCCTCATTTTTGAGGGGGCCTTTGCCATTTCACATTTATTGCAAGGGGGAAAAACCTTAAGTTATCCTATACATTTCATTAGAAAATCATGAGCAAAGTCATCCCAAACTGTGGAAGTGATATGATTTTTCATCAATCATCCGCAGTGATTTCAGGAAAGGTGACAACTATGAAACGGGTCGCCGTGACTATACTCCAACTCGTTGGCTATCTGATTCTCGTTCTCCTTATCACTATCGCTTTGATGGGGCTCGCGAAGATGTTTATCGGCGACTGGGAGACCGGAGACCCAAGGACGGAACTCTTGGGAGAAGGACTGCTGACCATCCTTGGGATTGTGCTGACAAATCTGATAATTTTTTGGTCAACCCAATCCAAGCAGGTTTTTCGCGGATGGCCGCGGTTTTCACTCTCGTTGAAGTGGTTTGGGCGGGGAACACTCATCGGGATAGGTATGAGTGTTATGATGCTATTGCTTACGCTTGCGTTTGGCGGTGCCCGGCTTGTTTTTGAAAAGGATTCCCTTCAGGCTTATTTCACGTACGTGATCCCTCTCGGTGGTTCTCTTCTCGCCGCCGCCCTTAGTGAGGAATGGCTTTTTCGTGGTTATCCTATGATAAAACTCGCTGACGTCATTGGCCGCGGTTGGGCGAATGTATTGTTAGCCTTGTTGTTTGCCGTTGCTCACCTGAATTCGTCAGGTTCAAGCTGGATGTCTGCAACCAACATCGTGCTTGGTTCTCTTGTTGTAGGCGCATTACGATTCACGGCGGGAGGCATCCCGACTGCATGGGGTTTCCATTTCGCCTGGAACTACGTGCAGGTGCTTGGTGGGGCTAGTTTGTCTCTTGAAAACATCAATATACCGGGAATTACTTTCACCGCCACAGGTCCAACCCTGTTCTCGGGGGGGACATTCGGCCCCGAAGCCGGTATTGGGGCAACGATCGCGACTATCCTCGTTCTCGTCTTCCTGTTCTCGTGCTTCCGTCGCCACGGGATCAATGACCTGCCAATCCCCTTGGGGCGTTCGAGGACAACAACGACCCAAGAATAGTAATCCCTATCTATTCAGCCTGCTTGCCATTCCTCCCTTGTGCAAAAGCGCAGTAGGTTCATAAGATGGTGACCAAAATCTGGTCGGTGAAGACATTGAAGTTCCTCTATATTGGACATAAGAGTTTTGGTAGGTTTCGATTAGATCTTGATAAGTTTGCGGTCGTGGGCAATTTCTACTACAATCCTTTCTTTGTTTTGGAAATGTCTGGCAATATTCATCATCCATTTTGTAGATTCAGAATGACAATATAAAAACATATCCAGGTATCTACCTGGATATGTTTGGTTTTATTGAGAAATAAGAAATCTATCCCCTGTTGATTTACTCTCCATACACCAGGGTCTGGGGGAAAAAGGCGTACCAGCCAAACCAGTAAGCCAGGTGCCCGTTGAGGCGGGGAGCCCTTTCACCATCCGGGCCAAGGAGGGCTTCTTCGGTGACCTCCCAGGTGTGCCCGGCGGAGTCGATCACCGTATCGGCATCGGGGCCAGGTCGGTAGGTTTCACTGCCGCGATCGTAGGCACGCACCTCGCCACCGGCATTGTATCTCGGGGAGGTGCTCGCCTGAACGTTGATATCGCCATGAGTGGCGATGATGACGAGGTTTGTCTCTCCAATGGTATCGTTGACGACCTGTTCTTCTGTGAGAAGGTCCACCGGGTAGGCCTTGGGGATGCCGTCGAGTTGGAGAGCATAGATACGATCTTTGGCCTCCAACAGATCGCTGCGCTGCCAGACAGGGAACATGGTCTCATCGTTGGCGAAGTACTTGCCGTATGCCACGCCAAGTTCATAGGAGCGCTGGTAGCCAGTATCGATATCCAGGACTGTGGTATCGGGGTGTTGGGCCAGCCAGTCTTCCCAACTCGTGACGACGATGGGCAGCAGTTCAAGCTTAATACCGGAGCCGGCCAGTTCGCCCAACACGGGCTCCCCGGTCAACTGGTTCCAAAGCGTGCGGGTCTGATGGTCGTACATCAATTTGTTGCTGCGATAAAGAAAGCCGGAAGAGCCAAAGGTGTAGGTCTCCCCGTTGGAGGCGCGGCCGTCGTAGGCAATCCCAGCGCCGCACAGGGTGCAGTAGGCCAGGGACACAGGCACACCCCCAACCACGTCGTTGGCCATTTCATGCCAATCCAAGATGCGGAGGGGGTAAGCCCGGTGGTCGCCATTGATTGAAATTCCGAAGACAGGCTCGTTGGGTTCCAGGTAAGGAGCGGCAACCGGAGGGAACATGGTGGCATTCACCAGCGCGGGGATGCCGTCCACACCCACACCGCCCCAGAGTATCTCTTCGACGCGAATGGTAGCGGGATAATCATCCTGCAGGAAATCCGCAAAACCAGGGTCGATGTCACCCAAGAGTTTGCCTTTCCAGCCTGTGAAGCCGGGAGGAGGAAGTAAATCGGTCCTGCCGTACCACTCGACCCAGGCAGGCCAATCGTCGCCAAAGGACTGCCCGCTGAGGGCTTCGAGGGCATCAATATGTTCTTGATAGCCGATCCCATGCGGCAGGCCGATCTGGCTGGAACGCAACAGCTCCAGGAAAACGGAAATGAAACGAGTATCTTTAGCGGCCAATACCTCTTCTGCAGCTTGCTTGGCGCCAGGGCCAAAGGCGAGCGCATACATCAGCTCGGCAGCCTGGTCGTCATCGAGTGTAGTGCCCGATTCGGGAACAGCGGCATCATCAATGCTCGGGAGCGACTCGCCAGGGCTACAGGCATTCAAGAGTACAGCGGTTCCTAAAATCACAACTATGAAGATCAGAATTTTTTTATCATGCATGAATATCACTCCAAAGAATACGTATTATACAACCATCCGACTCATGATAAAAAAACAGCCTTACGAAAAGGCTGTTAATTTCTTACGATTTGATGAACAATCTTCTATTCGAACCTGAAGCGCCAAACGGCCAGAGAGAACCAAAGGACCGTAAACCCAAGCAGGACGACGAGGGATAACCAGATGGCCTCAAGTCCCAGGCCACGCGAGAGGATGGTCTTGAATCCATCCATGATCCAGGCAACGGGTGTGAAGTGGCCGATGGTCTGCACGGTTTCGTTGGTGAACTCCAACGGCACCCAAGCCCCACCCAGCCCTGAAAGGATGAACATGGGCACCAAAGATAGAACCACGGCATTCTCCTGTGTTTTTGACAATGCACCGATCAACAAGCCGAGGGCGGCGACGGACATCGAGGTCACCACAACCAGGAGGAGCGTTGCCCCCCATTGGCTGGCATAATCCAACTGCAGAAGCAACTGGCCGAAAGCAATCAAGAGGATGAACTGGGCGAAAATCATGACAAACATCGCCAGATAATGCCCGATGAGGATTTGGGCTTTCGAGATGGGCGTGGTCAGTAAACGCTGCAACGAACGGGATTTTCGCTCCTCAACGATGATGGCGGCTGCCCCGATGAGGCCGGCAAGAGAGAATTGGGCCATCATTGCCGGGGATGTATGGACGAACGCGTTATCCCATGAGGCGTCTTGTTCCTCTTCTTCAACCGCAACTGCCCCGGTCTGGGTGTTCCTGGTCTGGATGGGGGGATCTTCCCAGGCAAGCAGCGCCTTGTCGACGGCTGACTCAAAGTAGGCTTGGCGGGCGTTTCCGTCTGAAAAAGTATTCTGTTCTTCATAAGCAGCTACACTCAAACGCGCTGTAAGTACGACGCTGGAGAGGCGATTGGCTGCTACAGCGACGCTGTTCTGCACCGTGATGGCAGATAGGCTTTCGGAGTCGACGATGACTTTTAACTTGAGAGACTCATCGCTACTCATCGCGGCCGAGTAACCGTCAGGGACGACAATAATCCCGGCCAAATCATCATCGCGCAGTTGTTTGCGCAGCGCCTCTAAGTCGGCATCTTTCTCCTGCACCAGGCGGATGACGTCGGACTCGGCCAATAAATCGACCAGGTAGGGACTGTATTCGCCGTTATCCAGGTCCAGGAAAGCGACCGGCAGCCGAGGGTCGACTTCCTCACTGGTGTCGAAGCCGCCAAACATGAAGCCGAACATCAAGGTGAAGACCACAGGCATGATTACAAGGAACAAGGCAGACTGCCAGTCTCGGGTGAGTTGTTTTAAATCTTTAATAGTCAAATCAATGATACGCATGGCTGCACTCCTAAACATAGCGCCGTTTGAAGCGAGCGTTCCCAATCAGGAAAAAGACAACGCTCCAAATCAACATACCGAGCAGACTGAAAAGGATATTTTCCATAGAGCCGCCATCCATAGCCGTAGTTATCCCTCTCATGGCCCAACCCTGCGGTACGGTCAATGAGATGATGTCGAGGGCTGCGGGGGGATTGGGCAGACCGAGGGTAAAAATCTTGGACATGCCAATCATGCCTAACATGGTGATTCCGCCGCCCATGATAGCCCCGGCCTGGCGGCTGTTCTTGACTAAGGATACGAAAAAGATACCAAAAGTAGTGGCCGAGACAATGGTCCCCAGGACGACCAAAAACACGCTCAGCAGGTCACCCCAATAGATGTTGAAGACCAGATTCCCAAAGATCAACAATACCGTAACTTGAATGAAGATAGTCACAGCAGAGGCGATGAACTTCCCATACAGAATGGTGCTTTGTGATGTCGGCGTGGAGAACAAACGCGGTAGAGTGCCCTGCTCTTCCTCGGTCAAAATAGATTGGACGGTGGATGCGCCGGTGAAAAAGGCGTAGAAAATCATCATCCCCGCCATCACAAAACTGACGATGCCGACCATCATCCCGGCGGTGGGCGCTTCACCAGTAGCGGTTTCGATCTCAACCAGCCCATCCTGGCCGCCGGTCTCTTGCGTCTCGAGGATATAACTTTGGACCGTGTTGGTGATGACGTCCGGGGTGATACCCACGCCGGCCTCCATGAGCTGTTCGATGGTTGTGCCAACGGCGATCTTCGAGCCGGAGAAGCTGTCTGTCAGTTGGCTGACGATTGAGGTCACAATGCCTGGGCCGAGAGTGAGAGTCGGGTCTTGATAAATCTCCACCTCTGCAACCCCTTCGGTCTGCTGCATGACGGCTGAGAAGTCCTCGGGGATAATGACGGCCACACCGCTCTCCTGATGATCGACCGCCGACCGGGCGATGTCGACGTCCTCGGTTTGCGTGACTGCGATCAGGTCCTGCAGACCTTCATTACGCAGCACATCCACCAGGATTTCCCCGTATTCTCCCCGGTCGAGGTTCACGATTTGCACGGAGGTTTGGGGCAGGTCGAAGGCTTCTTCTTCGTCATCAACGCCGCTTCCAAAGATGAAGAAGAACAAGGTGGTGACGAGGATGGGAACGACGAACATGAACATGACAGCCGTCTTGTTGCGAAAAGCCTGCTTGACGTCTTTGAAGGCAATATCAATCGCTTTCATGTTAGCCTCTCAATCTCGCAGCGCCCGCCCGGTGAGGTGCAGGAAGACCGTCTCCAGGTTGGGCTCGAATATCTCTACGGAAGTGATGCGGGTATCCACCTTGTTGGCGGTATCGAAGAGTTTGGGTAAGACGACGTTGCTGTCGTCGACCAACAGGGTCACCAAACCGTTTTCAGCGGAAGCCTCTTTCACCCCAGTAGTAGCTTTCCAATCGGACATGACTGCCTCAGAAGGGGTGCTGATCATCAGCTCGATGCGGTCCAGCTCGCCGACGATCTTCACCAATTCCTGGTGGGTGCCGGTAGCGATGACCTTCCCCAAATCCATAATGGCGATGTGGTCGGAGAGCTCCTGGGCCTCCTCCATGTAGTGGGTCGTGTAGAGAACCGTCATCCCCTGCTGGTTCAAGACCTTGACACTGTCGAGGATGTTGCGGCGGCTCTGCGGGTCGATGCCGACGGTAGGCTCGTCCATGAAGACGATGTCGGGTTTGTGCAGCAGCGCCACCCCGATGTTGATACGCCGCTTCATGCCCCCAGAATACTTCCCCACCCGGTCTTTCTGGCGGTCGGTCAGCCCGACAATCTCGAGGATTTCATCCACTCGCTGGTTCAGGTCCTGGCCGCGCAGACCGTACATCTTGCCCCAAAAGTTGAGGTTCTCACGGGCGGAGAGATCTTCGTACAGGGCGATGTCCTGCGGGACGAAACCGACATGCTTCTTGGCTTCGTTCAAAGCCTGGGTCACCGAATTGCCCATCACAAAGGCCTCACCCTGGGACGGCTTGAGCAGCCCAGCGAGGATGGAGATGGTCGTGCTCTTCCCAGCCCCATTGGGCCCCAGCAGGCTGAAGATCTCTCCTTTTTCGATATTGAAATCGACGCCTTTTACGGCTTGGATATCATCGAAAGTTTTATGTAAATCTTTTACTTGGATGGCATAATTTTCCATTGACTACCTCCTGCCATTGATTACGAAAAAAACTTCTTAAAGTTCCAAGTAACTAAGCATTTGTTCTTAGAATCGGAATTGGCGCTCTATATGCTTAGTTACTCAGTGAATGTGCAATTGTTGGAATGCAAGTGTGAAAGCTTTTCGCACATTTACTTATATTTTCTAGGGATAAGTGTAATTGAAAATCGCCTTTCCGCCATTGGCCTTTTAGTCTTTCCTGGACGTACCTTCGTACAATGTACGCGCGTACAATGGCGTGAATCCCCATCCAGAGTACAATAGAAATACGATGGAAACAAGCAAAAGATGGCGTGAGAAGATCAGGCGTTTTTTCATCCCCCCAAGTAAAGACTCGATTGATGCTTTCAAAGAGATAACCCCTTTTTTCATTTTGATCACGGTGGTGTTGGTAGGGATGTACGTCCTGACCTTATCCGATTCGACGCTCATGGACGACCCGCTTCGATTGGTTGGCTTTTCCCTGCTTTACTTCATCCACATGCTACTCTATTGGACCGTCCTTCACTTTGCACAAAATGAACGGCGGACCCTTTACTATACATTCGTTCAAGGATTTCTTGCATTTGCACTCGTGCTTATCAGCAGAAACGCCAATATTGTAATAGCCCTATATGCCACTCTAGCTGGTAATACGGTGGGCATGTTAGGTAAAAACTGGGTCACTATATTTGGTGTTATTTTTTATGCCATCCTGGGATTTTTTAGTATCTTGCTGGTCAGCGACTTCGATAGCCTTCGCCTGTTTTTTCCCATCCTTTTGGCTTCTATTGGGTTTTCAGCATTCTTTGCATATTCGTTCTTCGTACAGATCGAAGCCAGGGTAAGAACTGAAAACTTGCTGAACGATTTGGAAGAAGCCCACCAGCAGTTAGCCGAATACGCCCTAGAAGTCGAAAACCTGACCATCACAAACGAGCGCCAGCGGATGGCACGCGATCTACACGACACGCTTGCACAAGGTCTGGCAGGTTTGATATTGCAGCTCGAGGCGGCGAATATCCATATCGAAGAGAAGCGTGTGGAGAAAACCCAAGAAATCCTGCAGCAGGCTTTGTCTCGCGCCCGGTCGACTCTCGTGGATGCACGGCGGGCGATCGATGACCTGCGATTCGATTCCTCTAACCCACGACATCTGGCAGAAGGGATCACCAGAGAAGTAACGCGATTCAATAACGCAACCGGTATCCCCTGCAAACTCCTGATCGACCTTCCAGGTACCCTCTCGGATGAGGTGTCGGAACACGTCTTCCGTACAGTTTCGGAGGGACTCGGCAACATTGCCCGCCACGCCCAGGCCAACCAAGCCAGCGTGGAAATCTCCCAGGCGGATGATCATCTTAACTTACGTATTTGGGACGACGGCGCCGGTTTCAACCCCGACGAAGAGATGGCCCGTGCAGGGCATTATGGCTTGCTGGGAATCAGGGAACGGGCACGCCTGGCGGGAGGAACCCTCAACATCAACAGTTCTCCGGGGAATGGGACGCGAATCGATCTCTCCCTTCCAACAGGAGTAGAAACGAATGGCTGACCCTATCCGAATCTTGATCGTGGACGACCACGCTATCGTCAGGGAGGGTCTGCGGCTCATCCTGGAAACTGTCCAGGATTTTGTCGTCGTCGGTGAGGCGGCGGATGGAAACGAAGCCATCGACCTGGCAGCGGAGTTATCCCCTGATGTGGTGCTGATGGACCTGCGTATGCCCAAGATGGACGGTATCATCGCTATCCAGCACCTGGGGAAAGACCAACCGGAGGTCGCCGTCATCATTTTGACGACCTACAATGAGGACGAGATGATGTACAGGGGGCTGCAGGCAGGGGCGCGAGGCTATCTACTCAAAGACACCGGCAAGGAACCCTTGTTCAATACCATCCGGGCGGCGGCGCGGGGAGAAACCCTGCTCAGCCCTGAGATCATGGAACGGGTCTTATCTCAAAAGGAAATGGAAACGGGAAAAGGGGCGGGGGGGATGGAATTGACGCAACGGGAGGGGGAGGTTCTCGCGGGTGTCGCCGAGGGACAGACCAGCAAAGAGATCGCCTATCACCTGGGCATCACTGAACGCACAATTAAAGCGCACCTGACGAGTATCTACAACAAGTTGGGGGTGGACTCGCGCGCCGCTGCCATCGCCGAAGCGGCTAAACGGGGATGGCTGTAGCCCGCCAAATTATTCCCCCAGCCAACAAGCAATCATCAGTGATACGCCAAAGGGATCGGTGAGGAAGGCTGTCCGCACAGGGCGGTACATCAACGTGTCATCAGGCGGCTCGCCCTGCGCCCCGGCGGCGATGAAGGCTTGGTAGAGGCGATCGACCTCTTCCGGCGTTTCCAAGAAGAATGGGACCTCTACATTTTTGGGGTTACCTTTCTTGCTGGGGAAGAGGGTCAGCCAGGTCTCCCCGATGCGCCAGCCGTGGGTGTTTTCCCCTTCGATATAGGCGGGTGGGCCGAGCACTTCCCGGTAGAAGACCATGGCTTTCTCATAATCCTGGTAATACAGCGTCGCTCCCCAGGCTCCGGCGAAGTGGAAGCGGGATTCGGGTTGGGGATCAGCGTAATAATTTTTCTTGTAGGTTTCGTAGTCCATTCAATCAAAAACTACTTACTTCATAGTCACTTTCTTCTTGGACTCAATTTTTGTAAAACAACAAATGCTTCTTCTAAAGTACCCCCACAGTCGCTCAACCATTCAGGCGGATTATTGGGATTTACGCTAAACCAGAATGTTTCAGTTCCTCTCGCACCTGTATGTTGAGGTGTGTGACCAATAACATTCTTCCTCAGAATTTCTTTGCTAATTACCCAACAATGGGCTGCAAAGGGTGAAATTCCCAAACAAACAATGTACTCATAATCTTGGTCACGAATTTGTTGAAATTTATATATACCACTTTCCCATAATGTTGAGAATTTAATTTCCACACGATGGCGATTAAAAACGATATCAGCTTCAGGATCACTACTTGAATCAATTAGCAATCCTTTTGCGGCACACCAAGATGCCACAAGTTGTTTCCCCAACTTTCCTTTTGCTCCAGCAGGAAGATTTTTAATCCATTCTAAAGGACTATCATCCCAAGCCTTGTCATGCTTCTCAATATCTTTCCTAATTAATGAAGCTATTGAAACAAAAAAATCAAATTCAATATCCTGTTTCTTATTTGACATTTTTCCTACCCCAATAATGGTGAGTCATAATTAATCCACTCAATTGATTTTTCATCACCAAATTTTTTCGCCATTTTGTTCAAGGCTCTCTTGCTTTTATCAATCAGAATAAAATTTCTTCTTTTTTCAAGCCCTAAACAAGCCTCTCCCACCTTTCCTTCCCTAGCATAAAAATCTAATATCAAATCTCCAGGGTCAGATGAAGCTAGTATTATTCTTTTAATCATTTGTAACGGTAATTGTGAAGAACTTCTGCTTTCTTTACCATTACCTTCGATATTTGTATACCACCATGTATCAGTTGGTAGTTTTCCCTTCTTTTCTTTTTCTTTGCTGACCAAACCAGGCGCCAAATAATCTACTCGATCCATATTTTCGGTGTTGAATGTAAAGTCACTTGGATCCTTCACATACATCAAAATCGAATCATGTTTGGGCGTCCATTTCTTTTCAACCGGGGCTGTTTTTTCGTAATTCCAAATTATTTCGTTGACAAAACAATCTCTTGAATCAAATATCTCGTCGAGTATTTCAACTTTAATATAATGGACTATTTCATTATTACTATGTAAGTATAAAGTTCCATTCTTCGATAGTAAGTCATAAGCTAATTCCATTCTGGATGCTAACTGATACACATTATCTTTAAATACTTCCAAGCCAATATTGGGTGGTTTCGTATATATCAGATCAACTGAAATGCCTTCAGTGAAAAGCGATTCTAGAATAGGTAAATTATCCCCTAAAAATATTTTATTTTCCATTGCTAGATTTTAATCCACTCAATATTGGAAACAGTTTTGAATCTTTCCCGCATCACTCTTTCCGCTTCTGGGTTGTTATCGACCAATATAAAACGCCTACCGTATTTCAAGCAACTCTCTCCGGTTGTGCCGCTTCCCGCGAAAAAATCCAAAACCAGATCGTTCTTCCGTGAAGACACTTGAACAATGCGATCAAGAATTCCACGTGGTTTTTGTGTAGGGTAACCAGTTCTCTCCGACCCATTTGTGGGCACAATAGTATGCCACCAAGTATCAGAAGGGGAAACTTTCACCAAATTGCCATTACTTGGAGCTTTATAAACAAAATTATTAGCAACGTCTTCGTTAAAGGTGTAATTATCTATATTTTTTACATAAACAAGGATATTATCATGTTTCGCAGGCCACTTTTTCCGAGATCGGCCACCATAATCATATGCCCAAATAATTTCGTTTAGTATCCCTCCTTTGCCTTCATCAACTTTAAATATTTTATCCAACAATATTTTACAATAATGAACTTCTCGATAATCAATATGGAAGTATAGTGTTCCATTGCTCTTCAAAACTCGATATGCTTCTGTGAGCCTAGGTTTTAAGAAGTTCCCAATATACTCATCAAATTTATCATTGTAAGAATGGGTCCCAACAATAATTTCATCATATCTTTCATCATTGAATCCAATACGTCTTCCATCGGGGGAGCGTTTAGTCTTTTTCCTTTTTAGTATTTGTCGTTTTCCTGTGTTGAATGGGGGATCAATGTAGATTAGATCAATAGAGTTGCTTGGTATTTCATTTTGAAGTACAGAAAGATTGTCATCAACGATAAAAATAGTATTTTTTCTAACTTCGTTGGACATCTTTCTCCTCTCTACTCTTGTGTTTAGCATAAAACCCCTAAATTAATATTTCATTGTGAATTAGATAGAGAATTATTGTTCTAAGAAGATTTTACTTTAAAACCTCTTGAAAATCAAATTTTCTAGTGTATTATTAGAAAGTGGGAGGTAAACATGAGTTCAGCCCCAAAATCAAAAATAACAATTATAGCTGTCGCAGTTTCAAATTATCATTACTTGACTGAATTACCAGGAGCAATTCAAGATGTAGAAGAGTTAGAAGAAATATTGGTCTATTCAGAAAAAACAGCATTATTTTCTCCAAATCAATTCATAAAGGTAACTGATCCTTCCTCTAGTGATCTTCGAGAAGTTATTAATGATTATGTCAGAGGAGTATCAAAACATGATGAAATTCTAATATTTTATTTCTCAGGGCATGGGACTCCAATCAGCGATAGGGATTTTGGGTTATGTACAATTGACTCAGTACCTCATCCAACTCAAGAGCTTATCTTACCTTTAAGTGTTGTAAAGTTTAGCGATTTATTGCTTAACCTCAATGTTGGAAATATCACACCAATTATAATAATCGATGCTTGTTACAGTGGCTTTGCAGGAAAGACATTACTTTCACCCAGTGAGGTTATCACATCAATGCGAAATGAAATCCACATGCAGCAGGCCAGTAAATTCGCATTACTAACTTCATGCAATGAAATCCAAGAATCGATTGATACTCCTTTAGGAGGTATTTTTAGTCAGTATTTAGTAGAAATTGCCCGTGGGATTTATCCTGTAGGTAATTCATCATCTAGATTTTTATCATTACAAGATATATTTCCTGAATTGGAAGACCGTGTAATGAATTATACGGGCGGAAATGTGACACCCAGGTTATTTTTGGGTCCTACTCTTCCTAAATTTAATTTTGTTAAAAACGTTGGTTATTCGCCTAATACGGAAATTTTGGCCCCTTATCTAATTCGTGTTCTAAAAGCTCTATGGAGTGATGGTAATGATATAAAACTAAGCCCAAGGCAGATTGATCATCTATGTGGTAAAGGTGCCTATGGAAACAATAGCAAATTGTGTCTCAAGCCCTGGGCTTTAATAGAAAAAGACCCAGAAACAAACTCGCGCAGATTAACTCAAAGGGGGAAAGAGTTTATGCTAGGAAAAGTAGAATTACCGAAAAAAATTGAAAAAGATCAGAATACAGGGGATTATAAACCTGCTCCAAATACAAACTACTTAAAAATTACCGATTACAAATGAAACTTCACGGTTTCATCTCGGCGCGTACGGTTTCGTAGAGGTTCTCGGCTTTCAGTTCGCTCAAAGAATAGCATGGCGCGCTGAGGTGGTCGGCGAGGGACTGCGCCAGCCCCTGGTCGAAGGCGGCGTGTTCCATGTTGATGACCACACTGCGGATGTCCTCTTCGGCAATTTGCTTGGCGATATGGTGGGCTTCCTCCTGCGGGGGGACATCGCCACTCATCGAGACGTTGCCGGCCCCATCGGTGAGGACAATCATCAGGGGCATCACATCCGGGTGGGAGATCTGCTCACGCTTGATAACCTCGTAGGCCAGGAGCAGCCCGGCGGAGAGCGGCGTTTTCCCGCCAACAGGGATATCCTGCAGAGCGCGCTGCGCCAACTGGACCGAGTTGGTAGGCGGCAATACCAGGTTAGCGCGGTCCTTCTGGAATACGACCAGCCCCACCCGATCGCGCCGCTGGTAGGCGTCCGTGAGTAACGAGAGGATCGCCCCTTTGGTAGCGGCCATACGCTCGGCCACGGCCATCGACCAGGAGGCGTCGACAACAAACATGACCAGATTGGCCGTCAGGCGGACACGCACCTTGCGTTGGAGGTCGTCTTTCTTGATGGAAAATGCCAGACCGTTCTCGGCGCGTTCGCTTTCGCGCCGCTTCTGGTATGGCGCGGCAGCACGCAAGGTGGCATCGAAGGCGATATCGTCTGACCCCATGGCGGGGCGCGCCTGGATGTAGCGCCCGCGTTTACGCTCCGTGCGTGTGCGGGAACGCCGACCACTCTGGCGGCGGGTGAGTTTATCGAGTTTGTTGTCCAGGCGCCGGGGTGTGAACGTCTCCCCGGTTTGCACTTGTTTGCCCCCATCCCACCAACGGGCGTCTCCGGTGTCAAACACGTCTTGAGGGGCGGCTTCTGGTACAGCTTCTTCCGGCGTTCCCTCAGTGATGCGGGTCTCTACGTCTTTTTTTTTTCGCCGACCTGCTCCTCACCCTCACCACCGGAGCGTTCTTCTGATTCAGTCTCACCTTCGAATTGGCCCTGCAAATCGTCGATGCGTTCGGCAAGCTGTTCCATGGTGATTTCAGTCTGCTGGAAGGGGCCGCGTTTAATCCGATGGGGCAGTGCAAGTTCGGCTGCCAGGGCGATGTCGATGTCGTTGATGCGTTTGCGGCCTTCGAAGGCGGCGTGGGCGCGAGCAGCCTTCAATATCACCAGGTCGGCCCTGTGACCGTCTACGTGTAAGGAGGCCGTGAGAGAGGCGATGGCGATCAAATCGCGGCTGGTATATTCCACTTTGCTGACAAGGCTGCGGGCATTTGTAATCTGGTCGGCGAGCTCTTTCTCTTTCGGCGCCCAGTGTTTTGTGAATGCTTCGGAGTCATCTTCAAAGGCGAGGTTGCGCTCTATGATCGCCACCCGGTCACGGGCGTCACTGATCCCACGGATATCGACGGATAGGGCAAAGCGGTCTAACAGCTGCGGGCGCAGGTCTCCTTCTTCGGGGTTCATCGTGCCGACCAAAATGAAACGGGCAGGGTGTGCGAAGGAAATTCCTTCCCGCTCGACGATGTTCACACCCATAGCGGCTGAATCCAGCAGCACGTCGACAACGTGGTCGTCCAGTAAGTTGACCTCATCGATGTACAACAGCCCTCGGTTGGCGGCAGCCAAAACCCCCGGTTCGAAATGCCTTTCTCCTTTCTGGATTGCCTTTTCGATATCCAGGGAACCCACCACGCGGTCTTCTGTGGCGCTGACGGGGAGGTCGATGAAACCAATCTTGCGAACGCTTACATCTAATTTGTCACCCATCTCCTTGCGTTCTTTGACCCAATCAGACCAGGTTTCCGGTGAATGAGGGTCATCATTGAAGGGTGAATCGGTATAAACTTCGATGTCTGGGAGTAAGGCTGCCATTCCGCGTGCGGCGGTGGACTTGGCCGTTCCCCTTTCACCGCGGATCAATACACCGCCGATTCGTGGATCAATAGCATTGAGCACGAGGGCACGAGTCATACGTTTTTGTCCAACAATGGCCGTGAAAGGATAGATTGCTCGCATAGGTTTATTTTCTCGTTAGTTTATATTTTGCGCCCCCAATCTTATCACAAAGGTTGTCAACTTGCACCTTAGCCTGTATAATTGCGCTTATCTCAATCATTGGAGTATAAATTATTCACTATGGATCATGACGAAGCCCAGTCTGGGCCGGAGAAAGCCGAAGAGAAGAAGAAGGAGGCTAAACCCGAAGACCTTTCAATGGAATCTTTGTTGGCTCAAGGAGATTTCTCTCTTGACATGCCTCGCCAAGGGGAGATTCGTAAAGGCGTAATCGCCAGCATAACAGGCGAAGAAATTCTGGTCAGTATCGGCGCGAAATCGGAAGGGGTTATTCCCGCCAGAGAATTGACGCAACTACCTGAAGAAGAACGAGATAAGTTAGCCGAAGGAAAAGAGATCCAGGTGTACGTTGTCAGCCCAGAAAGCCGGCAGGGTACGATGATTCTCTCAATACTTCGGGCACACGAAGAGGATGATTGGCTTCAAGCCGAGTCCTTACTGAAGAGTAACGAAGTCTTTTCAGGGGAAGTAGCCGGGTATAACAAGGGCGGCTTGATTGTAAATATGGGACACTTGCGTGGATTTGTCCCTGCGTCCCAGGTGAGTCTTTCTCGCCGTATGACATACAGCGGAGACACCCCTGACGAACGTTGGGGCAAGATGGTAGGGGAACCGATCGTAGTTAGGGTCATTGAAGTCGATCGCCAACGACGACGCCTGATTTTTTCAGAGAAAGCTGCCAGCCAGGAATCTCGTGACAGCCTGAAAGATTTGTTATTGCAAGAATTAAAAGAAGGGGAAGTGAGGAAGGGAAGAGTGACGAGTCTGGCAGATTTCGGCGCTTTTGTCAATATCAACGGCGCAGACGGGCTAGTCCATCTTTCAGAGATATCGTGGGAACGCATCGACCATCCAAAGGAAGTTTTAGAAGTCGGGCAAGAAGTAGAGGTCAAGATTATCAGCATCGACCGGGATCGCCGCCGGATTGGCCTCTCGATCCGCCAACTCCAAAATGATCCCTGGGAAAACTATGTCAAAGACTACAAGGTCGGCCAACTCGTTGAAGGCACGATCACGCGCCTGACCAAGTTTGGCGCCTTCGCCCGGATCGATGAAAATCTGGAAGGCTTGATCCACGTTTCGGAATTGAGTGATAAACGCATTGAGCATCCAAAAGAAGTGCTGAGTGAAAAAGACATCATTACCCTGCGCATCATTAAAATCGATAATGATCGCCGTCGTATTGGCCTCAGCCTACGCAAGGTAGAATCCATGCAGTATAGTGAGTTGGATTGGGAGATGGCTCTTGCAGATATCGATGACCTTGAAGAAAGCGATGAAGAGGAAGAGCCTGCTGAAGACGATAGCACTGAAAATGAAACACCTGTGGATGAAGAAGAAACCAAGCCTGAAGACTCGACCGAGGAAGTAGAAGAATCGGAAGAAGAGGCACCTGATCCTGAAGTTGAAGTGGAAGAAAACAACGAGGTAAAAGCTGAAGAGTAATTTTATCCATTCTACACGCCAAGGCACATCTCATTTTTGTTAGGTGTGCCTTTTTTCTTATTTACTACCTCATTTTTCAATCTTAGAATTGTATAAGAATAGAACCTGAACGGTAAATTTTGGTAAAATTAATCACTCCAATGTATCAGAATTCATTTTATAGATTGGATGTTGTGTGATTATTATTCGTGTTTAACATGATTTAGGAGGCCGTACGTGTCTGGTATGGAGCGACTTACACAAAGAGCAAGACGGGTTCTCAGCCTGGCGCATCAAGAGGCTGAACGTTTGCGACATAATTACATTGGTACAGAGCACCTATTACTTGGTTTGATTCGTGAGGAAGGTGGTGTGGCTGCCCGCGTCCTGCGCGAACTTGGATTGGAAGTCCAGCGTGTAGAGCAATTCGTCGAGCGGCTGGCGCCTCCTGGGAGGAAGAGTGGGAGCAATATCGACCTTTCCCCTGGAACCCAACAAGTCTTACAGTTTGCTTTCGATGAAGCCCAAAAATTAGGCAGTTCTTACGTGAGTACTGAACATCTCCTCTTGGGGCTTGTACGATACAACGAAGGGATTGCCTTGAATGTGCTGCGAAAGTTAGGCGTTACGCCTGAGCAGATCCGCCGCCAGACCCGACGCGTCTTACAGGAAAGCAGTACACCCCGCCGTCGAGTCGTCGAACGGCGCGCTGCCAAGACTGAAAAACGCGGGGGCAAAACCCCTATGATCGACCAACTGGCCGTCAACCTCACCAACCTGGCGGAAGAGGATAAACTCGATCCGGTCATCGGCCGCCATATGGAAATCGAGCGTGTCATCCAGATACTCGCCCGCCGGACAAAGAACAACCCTGCCTTAATCGGTGAACCCGGCGTGGGGAAGACAGCTATTGTGGAAGGCCTCTCCCAGCGTATCGTGGAAGGGGATGTCCCTGCGCCGCTGCTGGGGAAGAACGTGCTGCAGTTAGACGTCGGTTCTCTTGTAGCCGGAACGATGTACCGGGGCCAGTTTGAAGAACGGTTGAAAAAAGTCATCGACGAGTTGAAAGCCTCCGGTGCTATCCTCTTCATCGATGAGGTTCACATGCTTGTGGGGGCAGGATCGGCCGGTTCCTCGGTAGATGCAGCGAACATCCTCAAACCTGCTCTCTCACGCGGTGAACTACAGGTCATCGGCGCGACCACACTGGATGAATACCGCAAACACATAGAAAGCGATTCGGCCTTGGAACGCCGATTCCAACCAATCCTCGTGGAAGAACCAACCATTGAGGAAACGATTGACATTCTCAAGGGTGTTCGCAGCGCCTATGAAGAGCACCACCGATTGAATATCTCGGATGAAGCTCTCGATGCGGCTGCCCACCTGGGGGCTCGTTATGTGACTGAACGCTTTTTACCTGATAAAGCCATCGACCTGATCGATGAATCCGCATCACGTGTTCGTATGTACAAAAGTCCGGCTGCAAAAGAAGCCAAGAAATTGATGACCGAACTCAAAGGGATTCGGGCGAAACTCAATCTGGCGCAGGAAGAAGATAAGGTTGCAGAAATCGATAAACTCCAAGAGCGAGAAATTGAGATCGAAGCCAAGCTTGAAAAACTACGCACAACGTGGGATCGCGACAACAGCCCTGTCGTTACCGTAGATGACATCGCTGAATTGGTCTCTATGTGGACCGGTGTGCCGGTCATGCAGATTGCCCAGGAAGAGTCAGAGCGACTGCTGAACATGGAAGATGAACTGAGTAAATCCATTGTCGGCCAAGAAGAAGCCATTGAGGCAATCTCTAAAGCTGTCAGACGGGCGCGAGCGGGGATGAAAGACCCCCACCGTCCTATCGGTTCCTTTATCTTTTTAGGCCCAACCGGTGTAGGGAAGACCGAATTGACCAAAGCGCTGGCTCGTTTCTTGTTTGGCAGCGAAGAGGCGCTCATTCAACTCGATATGTCTGAGTTCATGGAGCGCCACAGCGTCAGCCGTTTGGTTGGCGCCCCCCCGGGATATGTGGGCTATGAAGAGGCCGGGCAACTCACAGAAGCACTTCGACGCCGGCCCTACTCCATCGTCGTTTTCGACGAGGTCGAAAAAGCACACCCTGAAGCCCATAATATGCTCCTCCAAATTATGGAAGAAGGGCACCTGACCGATGCAAAAGGGCATAAAGTCGATTTCCGAAATGCCATTATTGTGATGACTTCCAATGTAGGTGCGGATATGATTATGCGCCAGGGTTTGGGATTCAACCTCAAGGTTGAAGAAGATTTGGAAGAAAGGCTGGCTTACCGCGACATGCGAAAGAAGTTGACCGATTCCCTTAAACGAATTTTCCGTCCAGAATTCATCAACCGGGTAGATTCAGTCATCGTTTTCCGCTCACTGAATCAGGAACATATCCGGGAAATTGTTTCCCTGGAGTTAGTCAAAGTTGCGCATCGGCTGGAAGAGCACGATATTATCCTAGAACCTACCGAAGAAGCGATCGACTTGTTAGCCGAGTTGGGCTACGAACGAGAATATGGCGCTCGACCTCTTAAACGTGTGATCCAGCAGAAGATCGAAGATGCTTTATCCGATGCGTTACTCAGCCAAGAGATTGAAGACGGCGATACGGTAATCATCGATACAGAAATGGGTGAAGACGCACCCGAGATCATACTGCGCCGGGCTGAAGAAAGTTCGCGCAAAGTTGCCGAACCCGCGTAAAATTCCTTATTTCGTTGAAAATATTATTAGGCCTGGTATTTACCAGGCCTTTTCCTTTCTCCAATTTCCCCTCAAATTCATTCTACGATTTCTCTGATTGAATAGGTTTTATGGCCGGATGATTCGAAGTATATACGCATCATGAGTTCCCCCAACAATCCAAACATAATAGATTGAAAACCGATAATCATCATTAATACAGCCAAAGTCAGCAGGGGGCGATTGCCGATATTCTCACCCAAAAGGAACTTCACCGCCACAAGATATAATGCAATCGCTGTACCGATCCCGGAAATGATGATGCCGCTGAATCCGAAAAATCTGCCCGGCATCAGCCAGAATGGTTTCTTGGCGAAATTGAGCATGAAGGAGAGGGTTAGTAAGTCAAGGAGTACTTTAAGTGTTCGATTCTGTCTGGAATAGGCCGATTGTCCAAATTGCCTCTCGAAAAACTCAACCTTGAACTCGATCATCCTGGCGCCAAAAATTGATAGATAATCTGGGATAAATCGGTGCATATCGCCGTAAAAATTCAACTTTTTCGCATAGGGTTTCCGGAAGCCCTTTAGGCCTGATCCTCGATCTTTCATATCGACTTTGGAAATCCGGGAAATTATTCTATTGGCGACGGTACTTTTTACTTTCAGTTTTCTTTTTCGTTTATGATTTTCCACGATACGATGAGTGTTTACGAAGTCATATCCCTCATCAAGATACGTGATTACTTTGGCTACATTCTCAATGGGGATTTCAAGATCTGCCGATAATGTAATAATATATTCTCCCTTTGCGAGGTCAAATCCGGCCTGGTAAGAAGCACTTTGACCGTAATTCGTGGCCTCGTTCACTCCGATGACTTGTGCGTGTTTTTCAGCATAGGTTTTAATCACCTGCCAGCTATCGTCGAGGCTGCCATCATTCACCACAATGACCTCGAATTGATAAGGATGCTCATCGATCAGAGTAAGCAGTTGGTCCAATGTCTGACCGATATTTTTTTCTTCGTTGTAACAGGGAATGATTAAGGAGATTAACTTATCTACCATCGGGTATTTACCTTCTTAAATATATCGAACAAGCAATAATTTTAGGCTTTCTTTTAGAATTCCTTTTCCTTTGCGTTAAACGGCGGTAAAATCATTCCGCTATGTTATCCGACCGTGAAAAACCTACCAAATGGCTGGAATTGCTTTTAATACTCGGACTTTTGCTGGCGATTATTCTACCACGCGGGCTTGATTTATCCCGTTATGTGACCATCGATGAAGGTTTGTGGTTGTATCGATCGGCCAATTATTATTATGCAATCTGGCAGCATGATTATAAAAACACCCATCAAACTGAACATCCGGGAGTCACGACGATGATGGCAGGCGCTGTGGGGTATCATTTTGAATTCCCCATGTATAAAGCGCTGGTAAAGGACTATATAGATGGAGGGAAAAAGCTGGTAAAGTTTTTGGAAACAACGGATAAAACACCAATAGATCTGCTGGTGGCGGGGCGAAAGGTTATGATTCTTATGGCAAGCATTCTGCTGTTAGCGGCTTATTGGTTGGTGCGAAAAGTCATAGGCTTCATTCCTGCCATCCTTGGTTTCTTTTTCCTTGCTTTAACGCCTTTCCATATCGGAATGACAAATATCCTTCATTTAGATGGGATGCTTGCTGGATGGATGTTATTGTCTTCTTCAGCACTTGTCCTGTATTTATTCAAAGCAAGGAAACCAATCTACTTTATCATTTCAGCAGTTGCAGGGGCATGCTGCCTGCTTACAAAAACACCTGGGATCTTCATGATCCCATATGTCGGGCTGATTCTATTGATCCGGTTTATCGATGAAACTCCGTATGAATGGAAAAGGATAATCACAAGGGTTGTTGTCCCATTAGTTCTATGGATATTCATTGCTATCATTGTCTTTGTGCTTATCTGGCCAGCTATGTGGGTGGAACCAGTCGAAACGATCCGGGATATTGTTGGAAAGATGTCAACTTATGTTGAGGGGGAAGAGAGAATTATTTTCGATGAGGAGACTCAAACCGCCACTGTCATGGGAATGGGTTGGTATCTTGTTACACTATTATGGAGAAACACGCCAATCGTCATTATCGGTTTTGTTCTTGCTGCAGCAGGATATATTTTACGCTGGGGAATATTGGGGCAGAAAGAAACCCGGCGATTTGCCGTTAGTTTCTTCTTCTTCATCGTTTTCTTTATCATCACTATGGGGCTGGGGGATAAAAAGGCTGACCGTTATATCTTGCCTGTTTATCCGCCTCTCATTCTCATCGCAGCATTAGGTTGGGCTGCCGTAACAGAGGAGATAAAAACCTGGCTTAAATCCAAGACCTCTTTGAGGGTTTCTGTTTTTGCCTCGGCCACCATATTGATCACACTCGTGATCCTTCAATTGGTAGAAACAGTTCGGACTCACCCTTATTACTATTCCTATTACAATCCAATAATGGGCGGTCCAAAGGAAGCGACGAAATATATCTTATTTGGTTGGGGTGAAGGGCTGAATGAGGTTGCGGCATATCTAAACAACAAGCCGAACGCCGACCAGCTTGATGTCATGCTGAATGGATATGCATATGGTCCACTATCATTTTACTTATCAGGAACGGCTTTCAGTAATTTGAGAGCATCTCCGGAAAAGATAGACGTAGTCGACT
>JASFQL010000003.1:0-171131 GCA_050115475.1 Anaerolineales bacterium | reverse complement strand
CTCCAGCAGCGCTTCTTCACCAGACAGCACGTCGTTGATGTGGAAGTCGTGTTCCAGACTTTCCAGACTCGAACGGAGGATTTGCGTAGATTCTTTTTGATCGTCGACGATCACAATACGATGACCAGCCATAGCTAAAAAAATTATATACTAATTTTATTTTTCCGTACTCGAAAATTACAGGATTGTATGTTCTGGAAGTTGCTTCGTACCCTTATAATTATCTGTTTTATTAGGGGAGATCGATAATTTACCATGATTTATGCTTCACGCAAATGCAAAAAATTCCTCATTACGCAGTACGAAATACCCAATCGCTTCCCTCCCAAAACATCTCAATGATCTCACTCGTATCACAAACGGGTATAATCTGTGGTCATGAGTGACACACAGTATACTGGAAGTAAACCGAAGCTTCAATGGGGGATGACCGTCTTGTGGATTTGGGGCGCCTTGGCTTTCTACCAGTTCCGCACCTTGGTCTACGCCCAGGGCTGGATCGAAGTCTCCCGCGGCTTACAGATCCTCGAAATCGTCAGTTGGGTGAGTCTCATCCTCTTGTTGGGATTGGCTGTCTATGCCTGGGCTGGTCGCACCGCCCGCCTCCTCTCCTGGATAGACAGGAGTGTGGTTTGGCTGCGCCGCGTCCGCTTCCTCGCCCTTGTTGGGGCTGTTTTACTCTTTGTGGTTTTCCCCTTTCTCGTCCTTGGAAGTTACGGCGTCTACCTCACGAGCACCGTTACCCGCACCTTTGTCTACATCCTCTTCGTCTTGGCTATCGCTGTCCTATTGAGTGCTTGGCGGCGGGACAAGTCCTGGCTCGAGATGCTGCCCTTTTCCCTCATGGTCCTCGCCCTCGTCTACAATGCCGCTTCGTATATTCCCCACGTCTCGACCTATCCCTTCTCCTTGAACTGGTCCGAAGCCAGCCGCTATTACTACAGCTCGATATTTTTCTCCAAGCAGATTTACGGCCACCAAATCCCCTGGCCCCACAGCAACTTCTCTCGCTATCTCATGCAGGCCGTACCTTACTTGTTCTCCGATCTGCCCCTCTGGGTGCATCGCCTGTGGCAAGCCCTCATGCGTCTTGTGTTCCCCTACCTGGCCGGGTACACCCTTTCGAAGCGCTTGGGGCTGAAATCTCGTTTCGAAATCTTCCTGTTCTCCCTTTGGGCAGGCTTGTTCCTTTTCCAGGGTCCCGTTTTCTACCAGATGCTCGTCATCGTCATCCTCGTCTTGTGGCTCTTCGATAGTCAGAAATTTTGGCGCTCTTTCATCGTTGTTGCCGTCGCATCGATCTGGGCAGGTCTTACACGCATCAATTGGGTCCCCATGCCTGGGCTAATGGCCGCCTCGCTTTACCTCATGGAGCGCCGTGTGCTAGGTAGCGACCGGAAATCCCTCGCCCGCTACCTGGTCCCGCCCGTTGTCTGGGCTGTCGCCGGAGGGGTCATCGGCCTGCTGACCCAGAATTGGTATATCCACAACTCGGGTTTGCCCCCGGAATTGTTGCAGGGCGCTTATACCCAGGAACTCCTCTGGTATCGTTTGTGGCCCAACCTCTCCTACCCGACCGGCATCTTCCTGGCCATTATGCTGGTCTCAGGCCCGGTCTTGGCATACGTCATCTGGTCCTTTTCTGGATGGAAGCCGCGCTGGCACCCCTTGCGGGTGGCTGGTTTGGTCGCAGCGCTGCTGGTCTTGTTTGCCGGGGGCTTGGTCATCAGCGTGAAAATCGGGGGCGGCACCAACCTCCACAACCTCGATGCCTACCTGACGATTTTGATGTTGGTTGCCGTCTACCTCTTCTATAGGAAGTTCGTTAATCGCCGGGGAGAGGGCCTCACCATCCGCCCTGGATGGGCTTGGCTCACCGCCATCGTCGCCATTCCCGCCGTCTTCGCCGTGACTTACGGCGGCCAGCTGACTGGTTATGACCCCCTAGAAGCGCAAAGCATGCTCGCCCTGTTGCAGAGTTACGTCGATCGGGCTGGCCAGGAAGAAGGAGAGATTCTCTTTGTTTCCCAGCGCCACCTGCTCACTTTCGACCTCATCGAAACCGACCAGCTTGTGGATGATTACGAGCAGATGATTCTCATGGAAATGGCCATGGCGGACAACCAGCCATATCTCGACGCATTCAGGCGCGATCTCGAATCCCACCGTTTCTCCTTGATCGTCCACAGCCGCCTCCCCGGTCGCGTGAAGCAGCCGGAGGAATTTTCCCTCGCAGAAGAGAACAATGTCTATTTGGAGAGGGTGGCGGTTTACTTGGAATGCTATTACGAAGTTATTCAACGCATCCCCTCCATCGGCGTCGATGTCCTCATCCCCACGTACGACCAGGTGTGCGATTGAGCGTGTAGAATCGAAAATACCGATTTCTTTTTATGAATTCTTTACGCAATACGCAATACTGAATATGCAATCAAACCGTATATTGTATTGCCTGCATATCATCGGCACGCCCGTCTCCCACCATAAGCATCCCACCCGTTTGCAGGTATAATACGGCGGTGGTTTTGGATGGCCTTTTCTTTTATGATGTCCAAACCCCAATATTTCTACAGATGAAGGATTCTATGTTGATGGAAGATAAAGCTGTCAGTCAGGAGCCTATTGACCTGAGTATCATCGCTTCTATCCACAATGAAAAACTGAACCTCCCCTCCCTTGTCGCCAGGACCGTTGAAGTCCTCCGCCATTATCCCCACGTGCGCGGCTGGGAACTCATCATGGTCGATGACGCCTCCACAGATGGGAGCTGGCCCGTTATGGAAAAAATCCGGGAAGAATATCCCCAATTCGTGCGGCTGGCCCAGCATTCCCAGCGCCTGGGGCAAAAAGGTTGTTTCATGACCGGTTTCGAGATGGCCCGCGGCTGGCTCTCCATCCTCATGGATGCCGACCTGCAGGTTCTACCGGAAGAGTTGCCCATGGTCATGGATAAGGCCATTCTCGAGGGCAGTGAGATTGTTTGTACTTATAATGACCCCCAGCGCGGGGGCAAGCACCGCGGGTTCGTCAGCCGTATCGGCAACATCTTCATGAAACTCCTTTTCCGCAGTCCCGTCATCGATGCCGGGGCCAACTTCATGGGCATCCAAACCCGCTATATCCGCGGGGTGAATCTCGTCCGCAACGACCAGCGATACCTCCTCCCCATCTCCATGCAGCGTGGCCTCACCAGGGTGAGTGAAGTCGGGGTCATCTTTGGCGTCAGGGGCTATGGTAGGTCGAAATATAGTAAATATAAAAAGGCTGTCCAGGGCGTTCCCGAGATGTTGATGTTGAAAACCCGCTTGTTATCGGGTTTCTATGATCAACCGCCTGTCATCGGTGAGTCCCGGGAAGAACGCAGACAGCGTATGGTCCCCCACTTGGCGGATGCAGCGGCGCTTTCACCGCTGCTCGACACACAGATTGCTGCCCACCGTATGGCACTCGACTTCGCCCAAAATAACGATGCGCGCACCTGGGTGATTCTTGATGAAGAACGGCTTGAGGCTTTTGCGCAGTGGGTCCCGGCGCCCTGGGAGAGTGAGGTCCTCCAACGGGAGAGTGGGGCCTTTAAAGTCTGGTGGGCGGCGGGTGGCGACATCGATAGGCAGATTTCCCTTGTACGGGTTTTCGGCGCCTGTCTCAATGATTGCAGGGATCGCGGGCTTCGTTTCCTTTCCCTGCGTCTCCCTGAAGATGAAAGGTCTGCCCTGCATGCCGCCGAGAGTGTTGGCTTTAAGGTTCTCGAATCTTACCTGACTTTCACTCGCTCGATGGAGGATCCCCTCCCTGCTGATCCTCGCGTTCGCCTCGCCCGTCCCGACGAAATGGAACCTGTCGCCGAATTAGCCAGGCGGGCCTTCCGCTATAACCGCTTTATGAGCGACAGCCTCATTCCCGATCGTTTAGCCCGCAACACCCGCGTTGAATGGGTGCGTAACAGCTTCAAAGGCCGGGCGGAAGCCATCTATGTAGCTGAAGACGAAGGCCAATTAGCCGGTTTCTTGCTGCTGAAATCGAAACAAGATCCGCATGGAGTCAAAGCCGGTATCATCGATCTCATTGCCGTGGATTCAGAATATGCCGGTAAAGGTCTGGGGATGGCCTTGGTGGCGGCCGCTCTCCACCATTACAATGCCGAAGCCGGCTATCTTGAAGTCGGTACGCAGGCCAAGAACGTACCTGCCGTCAACCTTTATATCAAATCAGGCTTTAGAATCGCAAAGTCTGAATTTACCTTACACCATCATCTCAAATAACCTCGCGTAGGAGGCTCATCTTGGGCAAACAAAAGATTTTCGTTACAGGCGGTGCTGGATTTCTGGGTTCATACATCGCCGCATCTTTGGGAGAGAAAGGGATCCCTGCCGTTTTATACGATGCCTTTATCCGCTACTACCCCATCGTGGAGACCGAGTCCGAACTCCACCAGCTGTATATGCGTAAGCGTTTCAAGTTGTTGAAAAAGGATACCCTCATGTTGAGGGGGGATACCCGGGCCAGGGATCACCTCCGCCGGGTCATCCTGGAGCACCGCCCCACCCATATCATCCACCTGGCTGCCCTCCCCTTGGCTAACCTTTCCAATATTTACACCGAAGAGGCAGTCGACAGTATCTTGAACAGCACCGTAAACTTGCTGGAGATTATCCGGGATGTGGATTTTGTTGAGCGTTTTGTATTTACCAGTTCCAGTATGATATACGGGGATTTCCAATACTTGCCCGCTGATGAAGAACATCCCAAGAATCCCAAGAATATCTATGGAGGTGCAAAATTCGCCGGTGAAGTCATGACCAGGGCTTTCGGTGAGCGCTATGGCATTGAATACACCATTGTCCGCCCCTCGGCAGTATACGGTCCCACCGACGTCAACCAACGGGTCAGCCAGATTTTCGTGGAAAATGCCTTGTTGGGCCACCCCTTGGTCCTGCGCGGCGCCGACAGCGCCCTCGATTTCTCCTACGTTGAAGATGTGGCTGAAGGTTTTGTCCAGGCCGCTTTAGAGCCCCATGGCGCCAATCAGGTGATGAACCTCACTCGTGGTGAAGGCCGTACCCTCCGTGAATTTGCGGATATCCTCAAGAAGATGGTCCCTTCCCTGGAAGTGATTGAAGAAGAGGTGGACAAAGATATTCCTATGCGCGGTGCGCTGGACATCTCTAGGGCGCAGGAGTTGATTAAGTTCAACCCCCAGCATTCTCTGGAGAAAGGATTGGAGAAATACGTCGCATTCGTTAGAGAATGCATGGACGAACTTGAGGTTAAATGAATAGACCTCATGGAAAAGTACATTCCCTCCCTAAAACACCCCAAATTATTTTCCCCCCTTCCTGGGAATGAGGGATCGAGGGGGATGGGAATAGAGCCTACAGGAGAATCTGTGGAACCAAAAGGGTCAGGTAGCTGGCCAGCAATTTTCAATTCGTAACTTGATCTGGTAAATGTAAGAAAGAGGTCTAATATGGAAAAACGGACTGTGCCGCTCTGTCGGCCGAGTATAAAAAAGGGTGAGATCGATGCCGTCGTTGAAACCCTTGAAAGCGGTTGGTTGGCCCACGGCGAATACAACCATAAACTCGAACAGGCTTTTGCAGAAATGCTGGGGGTTCCCCATGCCATCAGCATGAACTCCTGCACTTCGGCCCTGGATATTGCCCTCAAGGTCCACGGGATCAAGGGCGAAGTCATCTTGCCCAGCTTCACTTTTGTCGCCACCGCCAATGTCGTCGTCACCAACGGCGGCACGCCCGTTTTCTGTGAGGTCGATGAAGCCACCCGCAACGTGACCGCTGAAACCATCGCCGAGAAAATTACCCCCCAAACCGAAGCCGTCATCGTTGTCCATTACGGCGGCCAGCCCTGCCAGATGGATGATATTGTGGAATTGTGTGAGAAACACAGTCTCCTGCTGATAGAAGACACTGCCGAGACCATCGGGGGTACCTGGCGTGGGAAAATGGCCGGGTCCTTTAGCCTGGGCTGTTTTTCCTTTTACCCCACTAAGAACATCACCACCTCAGAGGGGGGGCTCCTCACCTGCTTTGACGATGAAATCAACCAGAAAGCCCGTGCCCTCATCTCCCATGGCATCTTCGGCACCACCTTTGCCCGTGAGAAGGCGGAGAAGCCCTGGTTCCGTGCCGCCGAACTGGCAGGCCACAACTTCCGCATGCCCAATCCTCTTGCCGCCTTGGGATACCACCAGCTCCTCCGCCTGGACGAGATGAATGCTAACCGCATGGCTTTGGCCGGACGCTACGACGAATTGTTAGCCAGTCTCGCCCCGGACATCACCACGCCTATGGTCGCCGAAGGAGCCACTCACGTATATCAGATGTATACCGTTATGGTGGAGGATGGCGCCCGTGATGCCATCGTCAACTACATGCGTGAGCGCGGCGTCGGGGCCAGCGTCCATTTCGACCCACCTGTTCACATGCAGCCCTTTTACAGGATTAATTACGAGGTGGATGGCCCTATGCCGGTGACTGAGAAGTTGGCCAGCCATCTCATTACCCTCCCCATCTACCCCGATATGACCCACGAAGACCAGGACTGGGTCGTCGAATGCCTCCGCAGCGCTCTGAAGGATGTGAAACCAACCTGACGGTGAAGTGCCATTTCATTTATGTAGGGGCGGTCCTTGTGGCCGCCCAGCATTGTCATTCTGAGCGTAGCGAAGAATCTGACACATAGAGTCCAAATACAAATAGACATATGTTGTACAACACTTCACTTCCAACAATACTATGTAGGGGCGAGGCATGCCTCGCCCGTCACATGGCATACATGCCAACCGAAACCCAAAAGGCTGCCCTCCCCTCTTCACATTGTCATTCTGAGCGTAGCGAAGAATCTGACACATAGAGTCCAAATGCAAACAAACACATGCTGTACAACACTTCACTTCCAACAATACTATGTAGGGGCGAGGCATGCCTCGCCCGCCACATGGCATACATGCCAACCGAAACCCCGGAAGCCGCATTCCCTTCTTCGCTTTGTTATTGACCCTGACACGAAACATGCACAACTGAGAAAAACACTATCGTGAACCAAAAAACACTCATCCACCCCATCATCGAACGCGCCAAAAACGACCCCCACCATCTCACCCTCGTCATGCTCCACGAAGACGAGACCGAAACGAGAATCACCGCCCTGGAGTTCCACCAGCAGGCCGTACGTTACGCCTACGCCCTACGCGGCATCGATGTGGGCCAGGAAGACCTCGTCGTTCTCGTCTTGAAGCACTCCCAGGTGCTGCTGTCTGCTTTTTGGGGCGCCTTATACCTGGGCGCCATCCCCTCCATCTTCCCCTTCCTCACCGAGAAGCTCGACCCCGACCTCTACATGCAGCGGGTCAAGACACTCGTGGAGCATTCAGAAGCGAAAGCGGTCATCACCTTCCCTGATTTTAAGGATGCCCTCAGCCATTTGCTGGCCGATGTGGACTGCCGTGTCATCAGCACGGATGAAGTCCCCGAAGGTGAAAGTCAGACAGATGAAGCGGTTTTCTGGGAGAATCCCTCCGGCGAAAAGATTGCCTTCCTCCAGCACAGCAGTGGCACGACCGGACTGCAGAAAGGTGTAGCCCTCTCCCATCAGGCCGTTCTCAACCAGATCGAATCCTACAGCCGCGCCATCCAGCTCACCGGGGATGATGTCATCGTCAGTTGGCTTCCCCTCTACCACGACATGGGCCTGATTGCCGGTTTCGTCATGCCCATCGTGGCGGGTGTCCCCCTCGTCCTCATGTCACCATTCCATTGGGTGCGTGACCCCAAGATTCTCCTATGGGCCATTCACAACCATAATGGAACCTTATGCTGGCTGCCTAACTTCGCCTACAACCATCTTGCCCGTACCGCCCGCCCCAGCTATCTCGAAGGCCTCGACCTCAATTCCTGGCGGGCGGCAGTCAACTGCTCCGAACCGGTCTATGCCAAGAGCCATGAGATGTTCCTGGAGAAATTTGCCCCCTACGGCTTCAAGGAATCCGCCCTCACCGTTTCCTATGCCATGGCCGAGAACACCTTCGCCGTTACGCAGAGCGCCATCGGCCAACCCGCCCCCTTGGATTGGATCAATATCGCCAGCCTTCAAGGGGAACGCTTGGCCCAGGCCGATCAACCGGACTCAGACGGCGCCCTGCCCATGGTCAGTTGCGGGATTCCCATTCAGGGTACCGAAGTAGGCGTGGTCGATGGAAACGGCGAGTTCCTGCCAGATCGTCACGTCGGCGAGATTGTCATCCGCAGCGACTGCATGCTGACGGGCTACTACAAACGTCCCGACATCACCGCCGAGGCTATCAAAGACGGCTGGTATTTCACCGGCGACATGGGCTATCTGGCCAATGGGCAGTTGTACGTCTCCGGCCGCAAGAAGGATCTCATCATCGTCGGCGGGAAGAACATCTACCCGCAAGACCTGGAAGCTATCGCCAACCGAGTCCCCGGCATCTACCCCGGGCGGGCAGTGGCCTTTGGCCTCTTCGACGAACGCCTTGGTTCCGAATCGATTGTCATGGTCTGTGAACTGCTCACCGGCGAAGAAGCCCGTCCGTTTCAGGACGTTGAACGCGAACTGCGCCAGCAGGTCGTCCAGCAGACCGAGGTCACCCTGGCGGATGTGCGTCTCGTCGATGGGCGCTGGCTCATCAAGACCTCCAGCGGGAAGATCGCTCGCGGCGACAACCGCAACAAATACCTCAATGAATTCCGGAGTTGACCGGGAATATGCTTAAATCTCGCTGGACATATCTCTCCATATTATTGCTCATCCTCCTGGCTTTGGGGTTGGGTTGGGTTTCTTCCAGTTTTTCCGGTTTTGAGGGGTGGACTTCCTTCCTGGTATTGATCCTCCTCATGGGCGGAGTTGGGGCCTTGGCCTTGTATTCCATCCGTTCAGACAATCCCCCTCATTGGCTCCTCACCCTGACGGTCGCCGCCGCGCTGTTGCGCCTCGCCTTGGGCGTCTTCTGGTTCCTCGCCCTGCCCGAATGGGGTTACGACAACGAAGTTCAGCAAGCCGGTTACGTCATGCGGGACCCCTATGAACGAGATACCGACGCCTGGGAGTTTGCCCAGTCAGAAGACCCATTAAGTGTCGCCTTTGAAGGTACCGCCTTCGACCAGTACGGCGGCCTGCTCTACCTCAGCGCCTTGGTTTACCGCCATGTAGGTGCAGATGTCCACCAACCCTTGTTGTTGGTGGTGATCACGGCGGCTTTCTCCGCCCTGGCGGTGTTGTATACATGGGGTTTTGCCCAACGCCAGTGGGGCAAGAAGGTGGCGAAGTTGGCCGCCTGGTTCATCGCCCTTTATCCGGAAGCGATGCTCCTGGGCAGCGCCCAAATGCGGGAGGCCTTCACCGTCACCCTGGCGGTTGCCGGGCTGTATTTCCTGCATCGTTTCTGGCATGACCGGACCTGGGGGACGGTCGCTGTCCTTGGGATCATCTTCATCTTCAGCAGCGCAATTTCATTCCCCTTTGCCGGGTGGTTGCTTTTATTATTTGTCGCCCTTTCGCTGGTGATGGGCAAACAGGTGCTCGAAGCCTGGAAACCCGCCTGGACGGTTGTTCTCCTGTTGGTGCTGGTTTTCGCCGGGGCGGTTTTCTATTGGACGAATAAATCCTGGATTTCACAGGTGGGTTACTACCAGTGGTACATCACCTGGCGTTCGTCCGGCCATTTGCAGGTTTTGTTCAAAACCATGCCGGAGTGGCTCCAGGGGCCGTTTGTGCTGGTCTACGGCGTCTTCCGACCCTTGCTGCCAGCAGCACTCTTTGCCCGGAGTGAGGCGGCTATCTGGCAATGGATCGCTATCTGGCGTTCGCTGGGCTGGACAGCTCTGCTGGCCCTGCTCATCTACGCATCCTATTTAGCGTTTCGGAAGGGGAACTGGTACAAGGTACCTGGGGTTCTGCTGCTGATGAGCTGGCTGTTCACCTTTATTGCCTCTTACCGCGGCGGCGGCGACGATTGGGATAACCCCCGCTACCGGGTATCCATCGCCGGGATTCAGGTAGCGCTGGCTGCCTGGGCATTGGTAGCTCAGCGGGAGGAGAAAGACCCCTGGCTGCGGCGCGTCATCGGGATGTCGGTTATGGTGATTTTCTGGGTAGGGTTGTGGTATGTCCCCAGGTATTTCCCGGCAGCGTGGAGCGTTGGGAAGCCGTTGGATGCCATCGGTTTGGGGTTGTTAAGCGCAGTTTTGTATTTGATTTTGGAGTTGAGTAGGGGAAAGTAATATCCTCGGACCTATTGAGTTTTAGATAGGGGGGCAGCAAGTGTCAGCAGGTTGGGGGGGGATGGGTTCGCGGGTATAATTTCCCCTACCGGACAAGAATAATACGCTATCAGAAGGAAGGTTTTATGATGGAAAAGAGTGATGGAAATAAGGGCACGGCTTTGTTGGTCATCGACGTCCAAACGGGCTTATTCGAAAGGACGAACCCCATCTACGAGGCCGAGCAGGTCTTGGAGAACATCAACAGCCTGATGCGGGATGCCCGAAAGATGGGCGTGCCGGTGATCTTCGTGCAGCACGCCAACGAAAACACTCTCAAGAGAGACTCGCGTGAATGGCAGCTCCACCCTGATATCAAACCCCTCAAGGGTGAAGTCCTCATCCACAAGGTGCACGGGGATGCCTTTATCGACACAGAACTCAAGGACGAGTTGGAGAAAAGGAACGTGAAGGCCCTGGTCGTGACGGGGCTGGTGACGCACGGCTGTGTCAAGGCCACGAGCCTGGGGGCGCTGAAGCGGGGGTATGAGGTGACCCTGGTGAGCGACGGGCACAGTAATTTCAGCGAGGAAGCGCCAAAATTGATAAAGAAGTGGAACCAGGAGGTCGGCAGAAAGGGCGCCGAGGTGGTTGCGGCGAAAGACGTTGATTTTTCAGGGATATAACCACCAAGGCACTAAGACACAAAGTAAATTTAAAATCCTTCGTGCCTTCGTGGTTTAGAATAATGAGAATAATATATCCTGAATGACATCAGGGCACCCGCTAAATTCCTGATTACTAATCCCTGATTCCTAATTACCAAGGAGTGAACGTGTCTGACGAAAAAGAGAAGAAGAACGACAAGCAGGAAGGAGAAAAGAAAGCGCCGGAGGAGAAATCTTCGGTCACCAAACACAGCATCACGGTGAAGGGGAAAAAGCTAAATTATACGGTCACCGCCGGGACGATTGTCCTCAAGGATGAGGATGAAAAAGAAGGCGAAAAGGCCAAGGCCTCGATCTTCTACATCGCCTATTCGCTCGACGGCGTCGATGACCCCGCCAAACGTCCCATCACCTTCTCCTTCAACGGGGGACCGGGCTCCTCGTCCATCTGGCTGCACCTGGGCGTGCTGGGCCCCAAGCGGGTGCTGATGGATGACGAGGGCAACCCCCTCGACCCACCCTACCGGCTGGTCCCCAACGATTTCACCCTCTTGGACAAGAGCGACCTGGTGTTCATCGATCCGGTCGGCACAGGGTTCAGCCGGGCCGTGCCGGGGGAGAAAGCGGAGCAGTTCCACGAGGTCAAAAAGGACATCGAATCGGTGGGGAATTTCATCCGCCTATGGATGACCCGCAACCAGCGCTGGGCTTCCCCCAAGTTCCTCATCGGCGAGAGCTACGGCACCACCCGGGCGGCTGGGCTGGCTGCTTACCTCCACCAGCGCCACGGGATGTACCTCAACGGGGTCATGCTGGTGTCTTCGATCCTCAATTTCCAGACGGCTTATTTCAACCCCGGCAACGACCTGCCTTACATCCTCTTCCTGCCGACCTACGCCGCCACGGCCTGGTACCACAAGAAGCTGGACACCGAACTGCAGAAGGACCTGCACAAGACGTTGGACGAGGTCGAGGACTTCGCCATGCACGACTATACCCTGGCCTTGATGCAGGGGGCGGGGCTGCTGGAAGCCGAACGAAAGGAAATCGCTGAGAAACTGGCCCGCTACACCGGGCTTTCGGTCGATTACGTTTTGCGCACAGACCTGCGGATCAACATCCACCGCTTCTGCAAGGAACTGCGGCGGGACGAGGGCATCGTTGTGGGACGCCTGGACAGCCGCCTCACCGGCTTCGACCGGGATTCAGCCGGTGAGTTCCCGGAGGCCGACCCCAGCTATTCGGCCATCCACGGCCCCTTCGGCAGCGCGCTGAACGACTACGTCCGCCGTGACCTGGATTTCGAGTTCGATCTGCCCTACGAGATTCTCGCTCCCATCTACTTGAACTGGAAGTACGGGGAGTACGAGAACCGCTACCTGAACGTGGCCGAGAACCTGCGCCAGGCCTTCCAGATGCATCCGGCCCTCAAGGTCATCGTCTGCAACGGCTACTTCGATTTTGCCACGCCCTACCTGGCAACCGAATACACTTTCTCACATATCGAACTGCCGCCCGAACAGCGCCAGAACATCTCCATGGCCTACTACGAGGCCGGGCACATGATGTACATCCACCGCCCCTCCCTGGAAAAGCTGAAGGGGGATCTGGCGGGGTTCATTGACTCCGCCGCGCCCGCTTAGCACATGGTTGGGCGGGGCTTGTCCCGCCTGATATAACCTCCCCTAAGCCGCGCGGCGAAGGCGCAAAACTTCGTTTCGTCAGCCTTCGCCGAATCAAACAGAGATGCTTTTCTCTGTTTGATCAATGTAGGGGCGGAGCATGCTCCGCCCGCTCACGATAGAATATTAGTAAGGATTATAGGAATAACAAGATATGTGAGGGGGTGTTTGGTTTGCGGGTATAATTGATTTGGGAAGGGGTTTATGCGATGAGGGATTCGATTGGTACCCCTGATAATTAATAGTGCTATTATAGATTTAACTAATTTCTTATAGACTGGTTGGAGAATAAAATGTCAGAAGATACAGGATGGGAATGTAAAAGTTGTGGAAATTTTAATGTAAGAACTAACACGTGTCCGAAGTGCGGTAATAGCAAAGATCCTATTCCCAATCACTCCTCTATCACCGAGACTACTACCAGCGAGCAATCCGAAGCAGATGAATTCTATAGGAAAGGATTTATGAGTTTTGTCGACTTGTTAATGGAAGTAGACACTGATAAGGGAAGTGGGCATCTTTCTAGAGCACAAGGCTATTTAACTATGGCATATAAAGCGGCCGGTGAAGATGTTGAAGAAAAAAAAGGCATAGCAGGTCTAATGGCTCTAATTCTAGCCATGATGGAAGATTGTAAAAGTGCAGAAAAGTGGGCAAGAGCAGAGTTATCAATAAATCCAACTCATGTATTTGCAAGGTTGGCATGGTATTTTGTTGAACTAGACAAATGGATCGGTCACAAGGGATTTGTTTTGCATAATGATGGAAGTGGATTTGGTATATTTGCTAATATCTTAACAACAGGTGTGGATGTTGGCCGTGTTCAAAGTAAAAAGAATGCTGTAAAAATAGCAGCAATAGAAGCTGCCAAAGCGATTGAATATAAAACACAGACTGATGATGAACAATTTCCTCTTTTATGGCTACTTTGGTCATGGCTGTTACTTATAATCATAGAAAACATGTGGGAAAACAATTTAAGAGAACAATATCTTTGCAATGTCTTATTAAGTCTTCAATGGAATAGATTTACCAAGGAAGAGATAAGTGGTTTGGAGGAATCAATTGAGGACATTACTGTTGCGGCGCATGGGTTTTTAGGCAGATCAAAATAATTGTTGGTATGATTCTTTAAATTTATTATTATGAGGAGTACCTGATATGTCTCAATGGAAATGTGATTGGTGTGGAACTTGGAATGATCAGTACGCAAAGGAATGTAGTAATTCTAATTGTAAATCTCATCGACGCACTTGGCGTAACTGGAAATGCAATTACTGTGGAGCTTGGAATGACGATAATCGGAATCGTTGTACGAGTTGTGCTACTCAACGAATTGGAAATGAAATTACAAACAAATAAGGATCTTCACGTCAGTAACAACCAAAATAAGTATGTTCCAGATATCTATGATTTTTTTGAATATCTTAATCAGGATTGAAGAAAGTTAAAAATCATAATATTAGAAGCAAGGATTGGGTACAGTGAAAACCGTAAGAATGCAAATTGCAATAACCAGTTTCGCAATCATTGTAGTTATTGTTCATTTGGCATGGCCAACACTAGCGATTGATGGGATTACGTTAGCATTATTACTGATGGCGATAATTCCTTGGCTTGCTCCAATGTTTAAATCCTTAGAGTTTCCAGGTGGATGGAAAGTGGAGTTCCAAGATTTGCAGAAAACTAAAGTTGATGCTGATAAGGCGGGGCTACTTGCACCAATAGAAAAACCCTATGAACCATCTGAATATCCATTCCTTGAGGTCGTAGAAGATGATCCAAATCTTGCCTTGGCTGGTTTAAGGATAGAGATTGAAATTAGATTACAGAAACTTGGGTTAGCCAATGATCTATCAGTTAATAGAAAAGGAATTGGAAGTTTAATGCGTATGCTTTTCAAAGAGGGAGTTTTATCAAATCAAGAATACAGCGTTCTTAATGATATGGTTGGATTATTAGATTCTGCCGTGCATGGTGCAACTGTTGATAACCGCGCCTTGGAGTGGGCAATGGATGTCGGACCAAGATTGCTAAAATCACTTGACGAAAGAATTCAAAATAATGAGTAGAATCTATTATACATAATTCTAGAGCGTAGCGACTTATGACGGCCCCTCACATCACATGTATTATTGCGAACCCGAAGGGTGAGGAATCCCTATAGCAAAAATTTAAGTCAAAGCCACTACCCATAAACTATTCACCCGTAAAAAAGCCCCCCATATGCAATACGAAATACACAATCGTCCCCAAAAACATACAAGCCAGTGATGGCCTGTTTGGGTTTGCAGGTATAATTGATTTTCGAAGCGGTTTATGCGATCTCGATATCCTTCATCACCCCGTCCGCCCGTGTTCCTTCAAGAAACAAACCAAGGAGAGGATATGGCCCAACAGCATACACACGAGGAATCACAACAACAGCGCGACGATCTTACCGGGGAGCATGCAGTTGGCGATGCCGGGCAGTTAGCCCTGGCTTGCCTGTTTGCGGGTACGTGGGTATTAGATACCTTCTTTCTGAAGTATACGACTTTCCTCAATCACGCCGTGCCGCTTGCCATTAGAATACCTCTAGGACTCATTCTGTTGGTTCTGTCGGGCTATCTGGCCAAAACGGGGCTATCCATCGTGTTTGGCGAGAAGAGAGAGAAGCCCGGCGTGATCAGAAAGAGTGTGTTCGGCGTGATCCGGCATCCAATATACATGAGTGAGATTTTGCTTTACCTCGGTTTATTGATGCTGAGCATATCACTTGCGGCTGTTTTCGTATGGATCGTTGCGATCTTGTTCTTGCATGCCATTTCGCGCTACGAAGAAAAACTGCTGCTTGCCCGCTTTGGTGAGGAATATGAACAGTATATGCGCGAAGTGCCGATGTGGATCCCCCGTTTGCGGAAAAAAATGAGTGGGACAGGTTGTGGGTGCGGTTGACCGATATTGCTTTAACTGTGTTGGTAAAACAACAAATCCTTCATGCCTTTGTGCCTTGGTGGTAAAAAATAAAATAATAGTCTCTTGGAAATCAAAATGAAAACATATTCTGAACTTTTTGGGAGACCTCCAGATTTTCGAGTTCGCTATCGTTGCCTTGGCAAGGAAGGCCCAAAAAAGCCTAAAAGATTTTATCAACATATTCGTTCCCCTTTTAGTTATAAAGAATTTGATGAGGAATCTGAAGCCAGCACTCTCTTTGATATCTTTCCTGAATTTGAGGCTGAAGATGGCTCGATATACCCAGAAGAATCATTAATACCACTAATTGGGACAGCCAGGATGTGGATTAACAGAGATGAGATGAGGGACTATCACAGAGAAAGGATAAAAGTTGGGGTGAAGGGATTCATGGGTGGGGGAATTAAACTCGCCGAAGTTGAAGTCATTGAAGTTGTCTCATTAGCAAGTGAATAAAGGTATCTATACGAAACTAAATTATGTGTAAAAGAAAGGAAAAAAATCCCTACGACGAGTTGTGGATATCTCTCGTAAAACGCGTTCATCGCACGAAAAGAGGTTTCTATAAGCTGAATGAAGACGAAAAAACATATTATTTATTGAATCTATTTGAGGGATCTGTTTACAATGGGGGCATGTATGGATACTTTAGTAATACATCAGGGAATTTATATGAGGAATTAATAGAGGTTTTAAAACGAGAAAACTTAATTCAAGCTCTAGAATTATTAATAAATGCGAAGAATATATTGTTTGATGAAGCTACCCCGCCTAAAGACCATTGGGAACGCAATCTTCTTATGAAACAGTTACCAAAAGATAATAATATGCCTAAACCAGAGTGGGACATTGAGTTGGAAGAAATTGAAACAGAATTCTACAAAAATTCAGATGGCCTTATTGATTTTATGGTGAAATTTGCGGATGAAAAGGGATTGATTCAGAAATATCGATATAGCAAAATACAACGAATAAAAAACTTCTTCACTTCGTTCCTTTGGTGTAAAAAACCAAAAATATAATGCTTACCACCTCCCATCCCACATGTCATTCCGGCCAGTCGTAGGGGCGGAGCATGCTCCGCCCGCCTAATGGATCCATACGACCAAAACATAGCTTATCCTTTCAAACAGTCCCATCTCCCACGTGTCATTCCGAGCGAAGTCGAGCGCCTCCGCATATACCCCTCCTGAAATTTTCTCCTCTCCCGGCAAAAAGGCGATACTCAAACAAACCTTGTGGGGCGAAAATCCCCATAGCGACAATCGAACCTAAGCCCTTGCCCATAAACCATTCACCCGAATCCAAGACTTTGTCTTGGATCAAAATCCTTACGCAATACGAAATATGCAATTTTTCCCAAGCTTGTAACGAAGTGTAGCAGGGTGTTTGTTTATTGTGTATAATTACTTCTTGTGGGAATTTATTGATACCTTTGTCTGATCCATCCCCGGTCAGCCTTTTGATAATCTAATCATCGTAAATGAAAGGAACATAAACATGTCGATCAGAAACCTTTGGAATAAGCCTTTTCTATTGGCCATCATGTTCGCTGTGCTGTTATCTGCATGTGCTCAGGCAAATGATACAGCTACACCCCAAGAGGTGAGTCCGACGCCACCAGAAACTCAAGTCACGCCCACCAATACGCATGATCCGGCCATCCCATATTTTGTAAAAAGTGAGCAAACTTTGGGCGATACCCGCACATTTGGCCTGGCAATCGCCGATGTCGATATGGACGGTGATGAAGATGTTGTCATCCCAAACTACATCGGTGCGAGCGCACTGTGGCTGAATGATGGGGGTGGCGTGTTTTCGAAAAGCAGCCAGAGGTTCAATGTTCGCGAAGCACACAATGTGGCCATCGCTGATTTGAACGGAGACTCCTACCCGGATATTTTCTTGTTGGCCCATGCTTCTCCCAGTAAGGTGTATTTCAATGACAGAGAGGGCGGCTTTACCGATAGCGGACAAGATATCGGGGCTTTAGAAGAATATCCCGGCATGATTGTTGTGGGCGATGTCGACGGCGATGGTGACATCGATGCTTTCATTTCTCATTATCAGATTCCCAACAGGCTGTGGCTCAACGACGGGAATGGTTTCTTTACGAAGTCGGAAACAGAATTTGGTGTGGGTGCCGATCCCGGTAGTATGGAGTTGGTGGATTTTAATGGCGACTCGTTTCTTGATTTGTATCTATGCATGACCAATGCGCCCGATCAAGTCTGGTTCAATGATGGGAGTGGAAATTTTATCGATACTGGCCAGGCGTTGGGGAGTAATGCTGGGAGTAGCTTTCCTGATAGTGGAGATGTTGACGGCGATGGCGATGTTGACGTTGTGGTTGGTACTGAGAATGGAGTCAAAATTTGGCTCAATCAAGACAATACGGGAATATTTTTTGAAGCGGGGGACTATTTTGGAAACAAGACGTTTAAACCAGAGTTATTCGATGCTGACCTGGATGGTGATCTTGATCTGATTACAGTCCATATGGATGTTGGCAATATTCTCTGGTTGAACGATGGAAGCGACAATTTCACCTCACTCGGGGGGATATTTGGTAATTCGTATGTATTCAACATTGAAACAGGTGATCTTGACAGCGATGGCGACAATGATATCGTATTCGGACAAGAAGAAAACTCCGGCGGTAATGCCATCTATATGAAAGAATGAGGTAATTATTCCCTTACGCAATACGAAATACGCAATCCTCTCCCAACCTGAAACAACCTGTAACGGGTTGTAACGACCTGTAGCGCCCCAAAACCCCTCCCGTACCCTACCTGTAGACACCTGTAAGCACCTGTAAAGACCTGTAACAACCTGTAAGACCTGTAAAATACCCCCCACCCCTAAATCCTTACAGGTTACAAGTCAACACAATCCAGCCCTTGACCTGTCCCCCATGCCTGTTATAATTCAGCCGCTGAATTTTAGCTTGCAACCTATGGACATTTCAAGCGAATCCTCCCACGACCTGAGCTTATTGGAACACATCGAACAAGACCCGGACATCACCCAGGCCACCCTGGCCGACCAACTGGGGGTGGCCGTCGGAACGGTGAACTGGCACCTCAAACGCCTCATCGACAAGGGCTACGTGAAGGTCAAGCGCGCCCAGCGCAAGAAGCTGCGCTACATCATCACCCCCAGCGGGATCGCCCTGCGCGCCCGCCTGACGGTGGAATACATCGAACGCTCGCTGCAGCTCTACCGCCTGACAAGAGAGCGGATGGCGAAAGCCCTCGAACAGGTGCGGGGGAAAGGCTACGACGCCGTGCGGCTGGACGCCCACCTACAAGGCCCGGAGGACATCCTTGACATCTGCAAACTCACCTGCCTGGAGCAGGGGATCCAGGTGGTGGACAACGGCGATGTGCCCGTCCTGGAAATCCGGGGAGTCAAGGTGCACGTGCGTTTACCGGAGGTGGAAAGTGAACGTGGATAGGCACGTGTTGATCACCGGCGGGGCCGGATACATCGGATCGCTGCTGGCGGGTGAACTGCTCAGGCAAGGCGCGTATGTCACAGTAGTGGATGAACTGCTGTTCGGCGGGGATTCGTTGATGGCTTACCTCCCCAACCCCCGCTTCCATTTCGTGAAGGGGGACGTGTGGGAGAGCGGCGTCCTCAAAGAAGCGGTCAAGGAGGACTGGCCTGTGCCCCAGGCGGTCGTCCATCTGGCAGCCATCGTAGGCTTTCCGGCCTGCCAGGCGGTGGGGCGGGAGGTGGCCTGGCGCTATAACGTTGAAGCTACCCAGCACGTCTTCGAAGGGGCTGCCGAGTTAGGGGCGGAACGTTTTATTTTTGCATCGACCTACAGCAACTACGGCGCTGCGCCAGATGGAGGATTGGTCACAGAAAAGTCGCCGCTGAACCCGCAGTCCCTGTATGCGGAGACGAAGATCGCCGCGGAGGAGTATTTCCTATCCAATACCGGGGAGGCGTGCGCCCCATTGATATTCAGGTTTGCGACCCTGTTCGGCATATCGCCGCGCACACGATTCGACCTCATCGTCAACCAGTTCGTGCTGGAAGCCTTCACCAAACGGGAGTTGTTGATCTACCAGCGGGGGTACTCCCGCTCGTTCGTGCACATCCGGGACGTGGTGCGGGGTATCCTCCTGGGGCTGGAAGCGCCGGAGGAGAAGGTGCGGGGGGAGGTGTTCAATCTGGGCAGCGAGAAGGGCAACCACAGCAAGGACGAGGTCGTGGCCATGATACAGGAGCGATTACCGGACACCCAGGTGAAGTATAAGGACCTCACCTTTGGCGGCGACATGCGCGATATCCGGGTTTCGTTTGAGAAGGTACGGAAAGTGTTGGGGTTCGAGACGGAGCTGACAGTAGAAGATGGGATCGACGAGCTTCTACACGCCTTACAAACCGGCCTTATCCACGATCCTATGGATGGGCGGTTCAGGAACGCACAATTCATCGTGCAATAAATTCAATTCACACCCAAGGAAGGGACCTATGGCGGAAGCATTCTGGAAGGATAAAAGAGTATGTGTGACGGGCGGGGCGGGCTTCTTAGGCTCGTTCATCCTGGAGAAGCTGGAGGAACGCGGCGCAAAGGACGTGTTCGTGCCGCACATCGAAGAGTACGACTTGACCAAGCCTGAAGACCTTACCCGGATGCTGGCAGACGCCAAACCGAATCTCATCATCCACCTGGCGGCGCTGGCGGGGGGGATCGGCGCCAACCGGGCGAGGCCGGCGGAATTCTTCTACCAGAACCTGATGATGGGCGTCCCCCTGATGCACCGGGCGTGGGAAGAGGGCGTGGACAAATTCGTCGCCATCGGGACCATCTGCGCCTACCCAAAGTTCACCCCGATCCCATTCAAGGAAGAGAACCTTTGGGAGGGGTATCCGGAAGAGACGAACGCGCCTTATGGGCTGGCGAAGAAAATGCTGCTGGTGCAGGCGCAGGCCTACCGGGAGCAGTATGGGTTCAACGCCATCTATCTTCTGCCTGTGAACCTGTATGGACCGCGGGACAACTTCAACCTGGAGACCTCCCACGTCATCCCGGCGCTGATCCGTAAATGTGTGGAAGCCAAGGATCGCGGGGACAAGGAAATCGTCGTGTGGGGGACGGGTACGCCGACGCGTGAGTTCATCTACGCGGGAGACGCGGCGGAAGGCATCCTGCTGGCGGCGGAGAAGTACAACGGCAGCGAACCGGCCAACCTGGGGTCGGGGATGGAAATCAGCATCAAGGACCTGGTGGAGCTGATCGCCCGATTGACGGGATTCGAGGGGAAGATCGTGTGGGACAAGAGCAAGCCGGATGGGCAGCCGCGCCGCGCCCTGGACACGGAAAGGGCGTATGAGTATTTTGGGTTCCGGGCGCAGATGTCATTCGAGGAGGGGCTGCGGAACACGATCGAGTGGTTTCGTGAGAACCAGGATAGGATTCCGTGAACGTTATGACGAGGTTCGGGTTTCGGTGAGGAGGTTGGTGCGAAGGGATTCCCACCTCACCAACGGGCGGCCACAAGGGCCGCCCCTACGAGGATGTGGATGGATGAGGAATTTTAATAATTGTCTCTTAGGCGGGCGCAGCATGCTGCGCCCCTACGGTTGGCTGGAATGACACAAAGACGCGCAAGGGATGCTGCGGAAAGGCATTGCCGACGCCCCTACGAGGATTTGGATGGCTGAGAGCAAAAAAGAGTATATTCCGGAGACGCTGGTGCTGAAGCCCAGCAAGGGGTGGGCATCGCTCAACCTGGGCGACCTGTGGCGATTCCGGGAGTTGGCGTTCTTCCTCACCTGGCGAGATGTGAAGGTGCGGTACCAGCAGACAATTTTGGGTGCAGGTTGGGCGATCCTGCAGCCGCTGATGCAGATGGTGCTGTTCAACTTCCTGTTCGGGCAACTGGGGAACATTTCCACCGGAGAGATCCCCCGCCCGATCTTTACCTTCTCCGCTTTGCTGCCCTGGAACCTGTTCTCTAAAGCGCTTACGGATGCGAGCCGGTCACTGGTCGCCAACCGGAATATGATCACAAAAGTATATTTCCCACGGCTGGTCGTACCGCTGGCTTCGATCTTGAGTGGGGTGGTGGATTTCGCCATCGCTTTCGTAATCCTCATTGGGATGATGGTGAGTTATCAAGTCTCTGTCCCAACATCCGTGTGGGCGGTGCCGCTGTTCCTCCTGCTGGGCCTGATGACGGCCCTGGGGGTGGGGCTGTGGTTCTCCGCCTGGAACCTGCATTACCGGGACGTGGGCTATTTCATCCCCTTCCTGACCCAGTTCTGGATGCTGGCGACTCCGATTGCGTACCCGATGAGTGAAATCCCGGCGCACCTGCAAACCCTGTATTCCCTGAACCCGATGGTGGGAGTCGCGGAGGGGTTCCGGTGGGCGCTGTTGGGGACGACGACGATTTCCACAGATATGCTGACGCTGTCTGTGGGCGTGGGGCTCATCAGCTTAATCACCGGAATCTTCTACTTCCGGCGGATGGAACGCACTTTCGCGGACATGGTGTAGGGATGAGCGAATACGTTATCCGGGCAGATACTCTAGGGAAGCAGTATAAAATCGGGGCAGTGGTGAACCGCTCACCCACGCTGCGGGATGCCATTGTGAACGCGGCTACCTGGCCTGCCCGCGCCCTGCGTGGGAAATTACCTCCCTCGAAGGATGAAATCTGGGCGCTGCGGGGCGTAACGTTCGAGGTGAAGCAGGGGCAGGTGTTGGGCGTGATTGGGCGCAACGGGGCGGGGAAGAGCACTTTATTGAAGGTATTATCGCGGATCACCGAACCGACGGAAGGGCAGGTGGAGATCACCGGACGGGTAGGTTCGCTGCTGGAAGTGGGGACGGGATTCAACCCTGAGCTAACGGGACGGGACAACATCTTCTTGAACGGCGCAATATTAGGGATGAAGCGGCGAGAAATATCGCAGAAGTTCGACGAAATCGTCGAGTTTTCGGGCGTGGAGAAGTTCATCGATACACCGGTGAAACGCTATTCGAGCGGGATGTACCTGCGGTTGGCTTTCTCCGTGGCAGCGCACCTGGAGCCGGAAATATTGGTGGTGGACGAGGTTTTGGCGGTGGGCGACGCAGAATTCCAGCGGAAATGTTTGGGAAAGATGAGCGACGTGGCCCAGGAAGGGCGGACGGTGCTGTTCGTGAGCCACAATATGTCGGCCATTTTACGATTGACGGAAGAGGCTATCGTGCTGGATAAGGGGAAGCTGGTGTGCCGGGCACCCACACAGGAAGCGGTAGAGTTCTACATGGCATCCGGCTACTCGCAGAGCAGCGAAAGGGTGTGGCAGGCGGATGAAATCCCGGAGTCGGCGCAGCCCTTCCGGCCTATCTCCTTGAGGGTGGTGGACGTCCACGGTCAGGTGAGCGATTCGGTATGCTCCATCGACCCGCTGAACATCGAGATGGAATACCAGTTGGATAAACCCATCCAGGGTTTACGGGTGGGGCTGTACCTGCTCACGATCCGAGGCGACCTGGTATTCACCTCCTTCGACACGGATTCTCCAAAAGAATACGATAAATTCTCCTCACGGGCAGCGGGGCGCTACGTGAGCCGCTGCCAGATCCCGGCGGACTTCTTCAACGAAGGACAGTATATTTTAGGGGTGAACGCAAGCTCTTACCGGGTGAAGCGTTATTTCCAGGACGAGCACGCCCTCTCATTCAGCGTGGATGCGATGGGGGCACCCGGCAAGCAGTGGGGGGAAGTGCGATTAGGCACTATCCGGCCACGGTTGAAGTGGCAGATCGAGGAGCAGAAGGGATGAAGACCTCCCCCAAGCCCCTGGTGAAGGACTTACTTGGCAAGCTGCCCCTCGTGCCGGAGATGGAATGGTTCCTGCGGCGACGAGATAAGCCGGTGGGCAGCTTCATCCTCGAGGAATTGAACACGGCCCTACCCAATTGGACGGCACAGGCAACGGCTTCCCCCTTGCGGGAGCGAGCGGGGAAGAAGGTGTACCTGTTTGGCGTGCTGCGCTACTGGATCCAGCACAGCACGCTGATGTCGCTAGCCCTAGCCGGGTTGGGACACGAGATCACCCTGGGTTACCTGCCCCTTTCAGATTGGCTGAAGCCGGTGAGTGACTACGACCTGCGCTTACAGAACCTGTACGCCAAACGCGTATTAAAACAAGCCGAACCACTCATCGAGACAATCTCCCTACTGGACATAAAGCCCAAACAAAAGCTGCCAGCGGAACTAGAAAAGGTGGTCAAAGACCTGTCGGTGCGGGATTACCAGTACACCCGGCAGGTGGAAGAGGTGAATTTCAACAGTAAATTGTATAAGCTCAGGGTGGCACGGAACCGGTTTGCGGCCCAAACGGCGTTCACCTGGCTGGAGGACAAGCAGCCGGACGTCCTCATCGTGCCGAACGGGTTAATCCTGGAGTTGGGTGCTGTTTATGAAACGGCGCGGTATTTCAGTATCCCGGTGGTGAGCTACGAATTCGGGGAACAGCGAGAACGAATCTGGCTGTCTTTGAACAGCCCGGTGATGTTCCAGGATACAGCTCAATTGTGGGAAGCCTATAAAGACAAGCCCTTCAGCGACGAGCAGCTCGCCCAGGTGGATGAGCTGTATGCCTCTCGCCAAAGCGCGGACCTATGGCGGAATTTCAAACGGCAGTGGCAGGACATCCCAACGGAGGGCGAGGCGGCGGTACGGGAGAAGCTGGGGCTGGACAAACGCCCGGTGGTGGTGCTGGCGGCCAACGTCATCGGAGACAGCCTGACGCTGGGGCGGCAGGTCTTCTCGGAGAACATGACGGAGTGGCTGGAACGCACGTTGGGTTATTTCGCGGCGAAGGAACAGGTCCAGTTCCTGCTGCGGGTGCACCCGGGGGAGCGATACGTAAAAGGCCCATCGGTCATCGACATCGTAGAGGGGATGCTGCCGGAAGTGCCGGAGCAGATCCACATCATCGCGGCGGACGATCCAATCAACACTTACGACCTCATTTCCATCGCAGACCTGGGGCTGGCGTATACGACGACGGTAGGGATGGAGATGGCGATGAGCGGGGTGCCGGCGGTGGTGGTGGGCAGGACGCACTACCGGGGGAAGGGGTTTACGATAGACCCGGACAGCTGGGAGGGGTTCTTCGAGGTATTGGACAGCGCCATGGACGATTTCGGGAAGGTGAAGTTATCAAAGGAGCAGGTGCGGGTGGCGTGGCATTATGCGTATTGTTTTTATTTCAATTATCCCCAGCCGTTCCCTTGGCATTTACGGGATTTCTGGAAGAACATGGAGGAATGGCCGCTGCGTAGGATGCTGACGGAGGAGGCGCAGGAGGTGTATGGAGGGACGTTTGCGTTGTTGACGGGTGGGAATTATGACATTGAGCAGTAATCTGTTCAATGTGTGGGGAATACCGGAGGCATTCTCCATCAGCGGGCGCAGCATGCTGCGCCCCTACGGGGATGTACAGGGGCGAAGTTTAATTATCGGCGAGGAGGTTGGTATAAGGGGCATCCCCCCTCACCTGCCAACTTCGTTGGCATCCTCTCCCCCAAGGGGAGCGGGAAGGATTTGGATGGATGAGGAATTTTAGTAATTGTCTCTTTGGGGATTCCTCGACTTCGCTCGGAATGACACGTTATTTTTTGATTTGAGGTAGTTTACAAAGAAATGAGCAGAAGAATCTCCTCGTAGAGAATTTGAAAGGTACTTGAGTTATTTGAATGGAAAGTAGAAAGTTGGATGAGTTAATCGTAAATGTCGTCGGCCTGGTCCCAGAGGACGTGGGGGGAAGCGTTCCTGGCCTGCATGGTGAAACCATCGATCTCGATGATGGTGTAGTTTTCGTCCACAAAGGCCAAGGTGTCCGCACCAGAGATGTCGGGGTCGAGAGGCATCTGGATGACGATATCGGGTTCGAAACCGACGATCGAGTAGTAGTAGTCCCATTTGATATGACCGGGGCGGAAGTTGGCGATCCCGGCGAAAAGTCCGGGGGGGAGGTGGACATCCTGACGGGCAATGTGGGGGTCACTCTTGCCCCACATGTCGTAGGTGTAGAGGTCGGTGAAGTAGGGAATGGAACCAGCGGCCTGCACGGCGATGCTGGCGTCCTCGGCTGCCACTTTGTCAATCGCCAGGGCGATGGAGGTATAGAGTTCGTTACCGACGGTGAACTCGATGGGCGCGGTGCCAATCCACTTTTTGAGGGAGTTCAGATCGAGTACGGCGTTGATGTTGACCATGGCGACGAGCAAGAAGGCAGAGAGACCGAGGTTGACATAGATGGGGACTCGTTTGTGAAGGCTTTTAATAGGCGTAGAGATGGCCTGGAAGACTTTCTCAGCGGCCAGACAGAGGAGAATGAAGAACTGGGAGATGGCAAGGGAGATGTAGCGGTTAGCGCCGCCTTTATGCTCCCAGGCGTCCCCGCCGACGTAGATGCTGTAAGCCACCTGGGCGAGGAAGACGAGAAGCACGAGCAGGACGTATTTGTCACGGCGGAAGAGCAGGATGGTGAAAGGCAGGAGGAAGACAATCCAGTTCATGTTCCAGGCGAACTTGACGAAGGCGTACAAGCCTTTGCCGATGCGGACGATGAAGGGCACGCCGGTGACTTTGAGGTAGTAGGTATTGGGCAAGGGGTCGCCGTAATACCAGAGGCGGAAAGCGGTCTGGGAAAGGATAAAGGCGAGGAACAAGCCACTGCCCCAGGCGAGGTGGCGCTTGCGGTTGGCGGGATCGGCGATGAGCAAGAAGGCAAAAATGGCGAGGTAAGGCACGGTCATGTCTACCCGCACCAGCGTGCCGATGCCGAGGATGATGTAAGGCCAGGGCGAGAAGCGTTCCTCTTCGAGGGCCTGGATGGTCTTCAGGACGGCCAGCCCGACCAGCCAGACGAGGACGCTGACCTCCATCCCCAAAAGGCTCCAGTTGTTGAGTGGGCCGTAGAAGCCGGTGATAATAACGGCGGCAAAGATGACGAAGGGGTTGGCGGTGAAGTGCTCTGTAATCTTCTTGACGATGACCATGTTGAGGGCCATGAAGAGCGCCCCGGTTACCTGAATAGCCAGGCTAATCTTGGAAGGCGGTATGGGAAAGAGGTGAAAGACAGCCATGTAGATGACCCACAGCGGGTTGGTGTAGCCTTCCACGGGGGCATCGCCGGGGTTCCAGACCAGACCGAAACCGCGGGCGAAGTTGTGGGCGTAGCGCATGGAAATCATGGCATCGTCGTTAAGGACGAAGTAGCGGGTGCCTTCCAATACGAAGCTGGTCTGGTAGATGTAGTAAGCGGCGTAGAGGGCATAAGCGAGCAGAAGAATCAAGAGAATCAGGCGATTTATTTTTTTATATTCCATGCGGATTCCTTCATACATATAGATAAGACGATGGATATTATATGCTAACCTTGGTGGTTTTGTCAGATCTTCTGAAGGATGGGTTGAGACGATGAGATTATTGGTGACGGGCGCAAGCGGTTTGTTGGGCGTGAACCTGGCCCATGAGGCTGCGAAGGAACATGAAGTGGTTGGGGTTGTGAATACCCGCGTCTTCAAATCGGATACCTTCGAGGTAAGACAGGCGGATTTGCTGGCCCCGAACACGATCACTCAACTGCTGGATGAGAGCCAGCCGGATTGGGTGATCCACTGTGCAGCGATGGCCAACGTGGACGAATGCGAAAAGAACCCCGACCTAGCTTACCTGACGAACGCGGAACTGCCGGGGGAACTTGCCCGGCAGGTGGCCCCACGTAAAATCCCGATGATATACATCTCGACGGACGCAGTCTTCGACGGGACTAAAGGAGATTACAGCGAGGAGGACGAACCCAAGCCGTTAAGCACGTATGCCAAAACGAAATATATCGGAGAGCAAGGGGTGGCGGATGGATACCCTGAAGCCATCATCGCCAGGGTTAACCTATTCGGTTGGAGCTTGACGGGGAAGCGCAGCCTGGCGGAGTTCTTCTTCTATAACCTGATAAATGGGAAGCCAGTCAAAGGATTTACGGACGTGTTCTTCTGCCCGATGCTGGTCAACGACCTGGCGGGGGTGTTAATCGAGATGCTGGAAAAAGGCTTGATCGGCCTGTATCACGCGGTCAGTTCAGACTGTTTGAGTAAATACGATTTTGGCGTAACCATCGCCGAGAAGTTCGGGCTGGACGCGGGGTTGATCGACCCCGTCTCGGTAACGGAAGGGGGGCTGGCGGCGGCGCGGTCGCCGAACCTGACCTTGAAATCAGATAAGCTGGCGAAGGCGCTGGGCTCCCCCCTGCCCAGCGTTGAAGATGGATTGGCGCGCTTATATGACTTATACCAAGAAGGATACCCAAGGATGCTGCGCGAAAGCGTGGTTTCGGAGGTTTAATCAGCAAGAATAATGGAGATGGTGTTATGGAGATAAAAATACTAGACAAAGTCATCGGCCTGGAGCACCCGACGTATTTCGTGGCGGACATCGCCGCCAACCACGACGGGGACCTCGACCGGGCGATCGAACTCATCAGGCTGGCGAAGGAAGCGGGGGCGGACGCGGCCAAATTCCAGAACTTCCGGGCACCGAACATCGTCTCGGATTACGGGTTCAGGTCGCTGGGCGGGCAGCTATCCCACCAGGCAGCGTGGAAGAAGAGCGTGGTGGAAGTTTACGACGATGCATCGATCCCGTTCGAGTGGACGCCGACGCTGAAAGAGGCATGCGATAAAGTGGGCATCCATTACTTCTCATCCCCGTACGATTACGACGCCATCAACATGCTGGACCCCTACATCCCAGCGTATAAGGCGGGATCGGGGCTGATTTCGTGGCCGGAAGCCATCGTGCGGATGGCGAGCAAGGGCAAGCCTATCCTGATGGCGACAGGGGCGGCGGACCTGACTGACGTCATCCGAGTCATGAGGATGGTGCGGGAAGTTAACGACGAGATCGTCCTGATGCAGTGCAACACGAATTACACGGCCAGCGAGGAGAACTACGACCACCTGCATTTGAACGTGCTGAAGACCTACGCGGCCTTGTTCCCCGACGTCGTGTTGGGGCTGTCGGACCACACGCACAGCCCGGCGCCAGTGGTGGGAGCGGTGGCCCTGGGGGCGCGGGTGATCGAACGGCACTTCACGGACGATAACGACCGAGAAGGCCCCGACCATAAATTCGCGATGAACCCACAGGCGTGGCGGGAGATGGTAGACCAGGTGCGTATCTTAGAACGGGCTCTGGGTTCACAGGATAAATTCGTGGCGGAAAACGAGAAAGAAACGTACATCGTCCAGCGGCGGTGCCTGCGGGCGGCACGGGACATCAAGGCGGGTGAGGTGTTCACCGACGAGATGGTAGAAGCCCTGCGCCCGGCTTCGTCTGGAGCGATCCTACCGTACGAAATCGACGAGGTCATCGGCACGAAGGCTTTGACAGATATCCCCTTCGGGAAGGATTTACGCTGGACGGATGTTGGTGAGGGAAAGTGAGAAATGAGATTTTTACGCAATATGCAATATGAAATGATTTTTCTACAATTGCGTATTCCGTATTGCGTATTGCGTAAAATGCAGCGATCATGAGAATTTTGTACTTTAGCAGAGACTATACACCACACGACCACCGCTTTTTAACGGCTATAGCGGAGAACGACCACGAGGTTTACTACCTACGGCTGGAACGACGCGGCCACCAACAGGAGGACCGGCTCCTGCCCGCGGGAATCAAGCCGGTGAAGTGGGCAGGGGGGCGGAAGGCGTACCGGGTCAGGGTCATTCCCCGACTGCTTTTCGACCTGCGGCGAGTACTCCGGGAGGTGAAACCGGACCTGGTGCACGCCGGGCCTATCCATACGGTAGGACTGCTGGCGGCTCTAAGCGACTTCCATCCCCTGGTGAGCATGTCGTGGGGATCGGACCTGCTGCTGGAAGCGGATAAGAACCAATGGAACCGCTGGGCGACAGGTAAAACGCTGCGGCACAGCGACGTGATGGTCGGCGATTGCGAGGCCGTCAAGCGGAAGGCGGTGGCGTTCGGCTTCCCGGCGGAACGTGCCGTGACCTTCCCGTGGGGCGTGGATTTAGAGCATTTCTCTCCCGATGAAGATGGAGGCTTGCGCGCCAGGGCTGGATGGGAGGACGCCTTCGTGGTGATGCACACCCGCTCGTGGGAACCGCTCTACGGCGTGGATGTGTTCGCCAAGGCCTTCGCTGCTGCTGCGAGAGAGCGCCCGGAACTGCGGCTGTTATTGCTGGGGAACGGCTCGCTGGCGGGTGAAATCCGGGAGATCTTCATGGGCGGCGGCGTGATGGAGCGGGTGCACTTTAGCGGACAGGTGAAATTCGCCGACCTGCCGAATTACTACAAGGCGGCAGACCTGTACGTGAGCGCGTCGCACAGCGACGGCTCATCGGTATCGCTGATGGAGGCCCTGGCCTGCGGGCTACCCGCCCTGGTGTCGGACATCCCAGGGAACCAGGAATGGGTGAAGTCCGGTGAGCAAGGCTGGCTTTTCCCAGATGGGAACGTGGAAGCGCTGGCGGAAGGTTTGATCCAAGCGGTCGACCAGCGGGATGCGCTTGCAGAGATCAGACAGAGGAGCCGGAAGCTGGCGGAAGAACGGGCCAACTGGAAGGAGAATGTAAAGAAGCTATTCGTTGCGTATAAGATGGCAATGGAAAATGTGAGCAAGGAGAAAGCGGCATAACCAGTGATCAGGTAATCAGTAACCAGTCAATCAGGGATCGAGTAATCGTCCCGGATTACCCGAATGATTAATCACTGATACCTAACAGGTAGAGTATATGGAAAAAGCATGGATCGTGTGCATCATACAGGCCCGGATGGCGGCCAGCAGGCTGCCGGGTAAAGTGATGGAAGATTTGGGCGGGCAGCCTGTGCTGGTCTGGGTGGTGGAACGCGCCCGGCGGGCAAAGCTCATCGATGAAGTCGTTGTGGCCACAACGATCGAGCCGGAGGACGACCGGGTGGAAGTGTTCTGCAACAGGCGGGGCTATCCCTGCTACCGGGGCAGCATGCACGACGTCCTCGACCGCTACTATAAGGCAGCGAGATTATACACAGCGGACGTGGTCGTACGGGTAACGGCGGACTGCCCTTTCATCGATCCGGGGATGCTGGATGCAAACATCCAGACCTTCCTGGAGGCCGACCCGCCACTGGACTTCGCCGCCAACCGGCTCCCGATGGAGCGGACGGTCCCCATCGGACTGGATACGGAAATATGCACCTTCAACGCCCTGGAGACGGCCTGGAAGGAAGCGGCGGAACCTCACCACCGCGAACACGTGATGCCCTTCTTCTACGAGCACCCGGAACGCTTCAACAATCTACACTTCAAGCACGAACCGGATTATGGCCACCTGCGGTGGACGGTGGATGTGCCCGAAGACCTGGAACTGCTGAGGAAAATCGCGACGCACTTCGAAGGCCGGGATGATTTCAGCTGGGAAGAGATATTGTCCCTGGTGGAAACGAACCCCGAACTGACAAAGATCAATGCGGACGTGAAGCATAAAGATTACAAGGACGTGGACAAACGCCGATGAGTGAGATGACGATTTTCAGCGCGCCGAAGCCTTTCAGCGACCCGCACATCAACATCATCCAGCGGAACGCGATCCAATCGTGGGTGGGGCTGGGAGAGGGCGTGGAGGTGCTGCTGATGGGTGACGAGGAGGGGATGGCAGAGGCGGCAGCGGAATACGGTGCGCGACACCTGCCTGAGGTGGCCTGCAACCCTAAAGGCGTCCCACTCATCAACGCCATGTTCCGATTGGCCGAGGAAGCGAGCGACTCGCCGCTGTTCACCTTCGTGAACGCCGATATCCTGCTATTGCCTGAAATCGTGGGAATCGCCCAGGGGGTGGCAAAGCAGTTGGATGCCTTCGCGCTGCTGGGGCAGCGATGGAACCTGGACGTAACGGAACTCCTGGACTTCGGCGAGGGGTGGCCGGAGCGATTGAAGGGCGAGGTCCTGCGACGCGGTAAGATGCACCCGCCGGGGGGAAGCGACTATTTCGTGTACCCGCGGGGGATATGGAAGGCGACTCCCGACCTGGTCGTAGGACGGGCGGGATGGGATAACTGGATGATCTATTATGCGGCCAATCAGCCCTGGCCTGCTATCGACGCGACGAAGGACATCACGATCGTGCACCAGAACCACGGCTACGCGCACCTGCCGGACAGCCAGCCGCATTACCTGCACGAGGAGACTTTCGTGAATATGGAGCTGGGGGGCGGGTGGGGCAACATGTGGATGCTGCTGGACACGAACAAAGAACTCATCAAGGGGCGCATCCGCAAGCCGCGCCCGCGATTGATCCGTTTCATGCGGGAGCTGGAACATTTCATTTACCCGGGCGAGAAACAAGGCCCACGTTGGGCGCTGACCCGGATCGTGCGCCAGACGCGGCGAAAGATGATTGGAGAGTAACCAAGATGCGAGTGGGTCAGAACCCGGCCAAGTTCGTCGAGGACGTCCTCCAGCCCGCCCAGATCACGGCGGCGGTCATCTCGTATATTCCGTTCTTAGACGGGTATTACGCCCAGAGCCTGGACGTGCTCAAGGTTTGCCTGAGAAGCCTACGGGAACACACGGACATTGGATTGGATCTGATGGTGTTCGATAACGCCAGCTGCCCGGTAGTCCGGGAATATTTGCTTGGGGAGCAGGCGGCAGGTCGGATCCAATATTTGATACTTTCGGAGCAGAACGTCGGCAAGGGTGGGGCATGGAACGCCATCTTCGGGGCAGCGCCGGGCGATTACATCGCGTATACCGACAGCGACGTGTATTTCTACCCAGGCTGGCTGTCCCCGCAGATCGAGGTTTTGGAGACCTTCCCACAGGTGGGGATGGTGACGGGGATGCCTATTTTGACGCCGATCCAATATTCTTCGGCGACCGTGGCGTGGGCGGAGAAAGAAAAAGGGGTGAAATTAGGGCGGGGATCGTTAATCTCGTGGGAGGACTTCTGGTTCCACGCCAGCAGTCTGGGGGACGACGAGGAAAGGGCGCGGGCGTTCTATGATGAGAACGAGGCGCATGCGGTCGATTTCAAGGGAAAAAGATATTTCATCGGGTCGGCGCATTTCCAGTTCGTCGCCCGAAAAGAAGCCCTGCAAAGCATCACGCCGATCGCGTTCACACGCCCGATGGGGGAGGTGCGGCAGTTGGATGAATTGGTGAATGAAAAGGGATACCTGCGGTTATGCACGGCAGAGCGATACGTGCGGCACATGGGGAACACGCTGCCGGAGGATATGGAGGTTCTGGCAGAGGGCGAGAGAGTGGTGAGGAGAAAGGCGGGACGACGGAAGGGGTTGGGTGGGTTTGGACCGGTGAGGAAGTTTTTGCAATGGGTGCATCGATGGAGTTTCGATGTTTTGTATAGGAAATGATTTTGGATGCGGAAAGGTTTTGGGAAGATGAGGAATGTTAATAACTTTCTCTTAGGGGATTCCTCGACTTCGCTCGGAATGACACGAGAGAGAGGGGATTATTCATTGCCTTGGATGATGGCGAGATGGGGTTTCCCCCTCACCTATCAATTACGTTGGCATCCTCTCCCCCAGGGGGGCGAGGAAAGGATTTGGATGGATGACATTGAGCAGTAACTGCTCAATGTTTAAGAGAATACCTCCGGCATTCTCTACGAGCGAGCACGATATGACAGATAAAAAATAGGAACAAGACGGAAAAAATGGGTAAAAGAGTATTTATCAGCGCGGATCACGGTTTGGCAATCGTGTATTTTCTGCAAAGCGAGGTGGTGTCTACGCTCATCGATGCGGGAGTCGAAGTTGTACTGCTGACGGATGACGTGCTCAAAGAGAAGATCGAGGAGCGATTCGGGCGCGAGGGATTGACGGTCGAGGGGCTGCGGTTCCAGGCGGCGCGTAAATATGAACGGGAGTATCAACCCTCGACCCAATTCTGGATGGGTTTCCTGCGGCGTTCTGGGGCATCGAAGCGGATCAACCTGGGTGCGGTGGGGCCATACCTGAAACAGGTGGCGTTCGAGGCAGGACGGCGCAGGCGACTGCTGTTCCCCCTGGCGAGGTTGGCGGTGGGCATCCTGCAGCGGTCAAAGATCGCCCGTAAGGCGCTGGTACGCTACCAACGGCGTTTCACGCCGAATATTTACGCCGACCTGTTCGAGAAGTACCAGCCGGATATGGTGATTGCCAGCACACCGGGATGGCGGCTGGACCGGTATCTATTACGGGAGGCAGCTGCCCGAGGAATCCCGACGACGACAGTGATCGTGGGGTGGGACAATTCGAGCAGCTACAACCTGCCGGGGGCAGACGTGGATTGGGCTACTTGCTGGTCGCAACTGCAGAAGGACGAGATGATGCAGGGATCGGATTGGCCCAAGGAGAGAGTGTTTATCGGGGGGATCCCTTCGTACGACGGCTACTTCAGGAAAGAGTGGGAGATGAGCCGGAAGGCATATTTCAAGCTGCATAAGCTCGACCCATACCGGAAGTTAATCTCCTATGCCAGCAGCTTCATCACCTTCTCGCCTAACATCCAAAACATCGAGGCGCTGGCGCGAGTGGTAACCAGTGGGGAACTGGCTTACGATACGCAGCTGCTCATCAGGCTGCACCCCAACCATTTCATGGACGTGCCCCATTTCGCGGCGGAGCGTGAGGCAGTGCAGAAGCTGGCGGCAGAACACCCCCACATTCACGTGGTGGAACCGGTCGCATTGGGGGGAGAGCTGGGGCATTACTCCGGTGAGGACATGCCGGAAAAAGCCTCGATGATGGCGCACTCAGACGTAATGGTGACGGTGTATTCTACGATGGCGGTGGAAGCGACCTTGAACGGCTGCCCGGTCATCAGCCTGTGCATCGATTCGCCGACGGGCTGGCCGAAGGAAAAGTTCACGCTGCCGCTCACCAAGATCGCAGATTGGCCGACGCACGAACGATTCAGGCAATCTGGGGCGGGAAAGGTGACGCTGAACGAGAAGGAATTGGAGGAGGCAATCAACTATTATTTACGGAATCCGGATGCGGATATAGACATCCGCCAAGCTTTCATCATGCATGAATGCACCTATACAGATGGGAGCGCCGGGAAGCGGACGGGAAAAATCCTGCTGAAACTGCTGGAAAGGGGGGCGGATAGATGAGCCTGTACTACACGGTCAAACACCGGCTGAAGGTCCTGCGATGGCGGGCGAGACGGGCACAAACAGCCCGGTGCTACGGGACGGAGAAATTGGAGGCGGCACCAATCGTGCTGGGGAACTCGATCCCCAAGGCAGGGTCGCACCTCATTATCCAGGTGCTGCACGGCCTGACAAAGTTGGGGCCGTTCGTGGATACGGGATTCGCTCCGGTGAACCGGTGGGAAGACAACCGCAAACTCCCTCCTGAGGATGTATTGCGGAATATCGAAGCCATGCGGCCCGGCGACATCGGCTACGGCTACGTCCACTGCCACGAGCCGTTCCTGTCGGCGCTGACGGGACCCGGGCGGGCGACGGTGTTCATATATAGAGACCCTCGTGACGTGGTGGTGTCGGCGATGAATTACGCCACGTATATGAATGTGAGGCATGGTTTACATAGATATTTCAACGCACGATTAAACTCGGATGAGGAGCGGATCGATGCGGTCATCCGGGGCATCCCTGAACCAGGCATTGACTACAGCAGCATCCGCACACGATACGACCATTACGTGGGATGGCTGGAACAGCCGGCGGTGCTGAGTTTGCGCTTCGAGGATTTGATATTGGAACGTGGGGCAGCCCTTCTTAAATTGATGGCATATTTGAAAACACGAGGATTCAAGCCTTTGGTGGCAGATGAGAAAGCCGTAGATGTGCTGAAGTCGGGGATCGCGCCAGAGAAGTCCGGGACCTTCCGAAAAGGGCGTCCGGGCGGATGGCGAGAGGCGTTTACTGATAGAAACAAAGAAGCCTTCAAACAAACGACGGGCGATCTCTTAATCCGATTGGGTTATGAGGTTGACGAGGACTGGTAGGGTGTGATGTTCAAGAAGATGCAGACGCGATTGTCCCGCTCCATGCAAGTGCTGTTCACCGGAAAATTATCCGGTTCAGATAAGCGCACCATTCCCCCCATATCGTCGGAGGAAGTGGCAGAAGCGAAGACATTCTTCCCGATGGAGAAGTTCTTCATCTTCGGGCACGCCCGCTCGGGGACGACCCTGCTGACCCGCCTGGTGCGCATCCACCCGGAGGTGCACTGCAACTACCAGGGGCACTTCTTCACCCGCCCGCCACTCTTGAGCGGGATGGCGGCGGAAGTGCGATTCGAGAAGTGGCTGGCGCGGCCAAGTAACCGGTGGAACCGCGGCCGGGACCTGACGCCGGTTGCCTTGCGAGCGATGTGCGATTACATCCTGGAGCGTGAGGCGCGGCGAGAGGGGAAGTCGGTGGTGGGGGATAAAAGCCCGAACGTACTGCTCAACGGGCAAGCGGTGAGAGAGGTATACAATCTCTACCCGGACGCGTGCCTCATCTATATTGTGCGGGACGGGCGGGATACACTGATCTCGCACCGATTCCAGGCCTTCATCGACGCTTCACAGCATTTGGGACGAAAAGACCTGCGCATCCGGGAGGATTTCGCCAAAGACCCAACTCCCTATTTTGAAGGGAAGCGATCAATCTTCACCGAGAGCGGAATCCGCAAGATGGCGGAGGGGTGGGCCAGGAACGTATCGGAGACGGACGAACTGGGGCGGGAATATTACGGGGAACGCTACCACGCCCTGCGCTTCGAAGACCTGCTGAAAAAGCCTTATGAGACTATCGCAGGTGTATGGCACTGTCTGGGAGTCGACCCGGCGGGGTTGGAAGCGCAGGTGGCGGCGGAGATGGCGAGCAACCCCGATGCAGAATACCAGCAGCAGAAGGCTGGAGAATTGGTTGCCAGCCTGGAGAAGGGCAGGCGCGGCTCCTGGCGGGAGCTGTTCACCAAGCGGGATAAGGCCATTTTCAAGCAAGCGGCGGGTGAGGCATTAATCGCCTGGGATTATGAAAAGGATATGGCGTGGTGAGATGAAATTCCTCATTGTGGGTTTGGGCTCAATCGGACGCAGACATTTGCGCCACCTGGCTGCCCTGGGGCAGAAGGACATCCTGCTGTGCCGGACGCACCGCAGCACGCTGCCGGACGACGAACTGGCGGGGTATGTGGTGGAGACAGATTTGGGTGCAGCGCTTACGCACAAACCGGACGCGGTCATCATCTCGAACCCAACAGCCTTACACATGGATACGGCGATCCCGGCGGCACGAGCGGGATGCCACATTTTATTAGAGAAACCCATCGCCCAGGATATGAGTAGGGTGCCCGAGCTGCAAAAGGCGGTGAAAGAGAACAACGTGCGGGTTCTGGTGGGGTTCCAATTCCGCTACCACCCCGGGTTGCGGAAGATGAAGGATATCCTGGACAGCGGCGAGGTGGGACGACCTATCTCGTTGAGGGCGCACTGGGGAGAATATCTACCGGACTGGCACCCATGGGAGGATTACCGGCAGAGCTACGCGGCGAGGAAGGATTTGGGTGGGGGTGTGATCTTGACCCTGACGCACCCGTTCGATTACGTGCGGATGCTGTTCGGGGAGGTGGAGTCGTTGTGGGCATTCAAGGGGCAAACAAGCGAGCTGGAAATCGATGTGGAGGATACAGCCGAAATCGGATTGAAATTCTCGAAGGGAGGTACCGGCAGTCTGCACCTGGACTACAACCAACGGCCGCCGCGGCACCAGGTGGAGGTAGTATGTACGGGGGGGACAGTGCGGTGGGATCAGGCCGGGAATGGGTTGGAAGTATATTCAGCGGATGCGAAGGAATGGGGAAAGTATCCCCTGCCTGAGGGATTCGAACGGGATGATTTATTCCGGGCGCAAATGGCACATTTCGTCGAGGTGATCGAGGGGAAAGCGGAGCCGGTATGTACGTTGGAGGATGGGGCGCGTGCGCTGGAATTGGCTTTGGCGGCGCATGAGTCGGCTGAGGAGGAACGGGTTGTTAGATTCTCGGAATGACAGGAAGACGGGCGGGGACAAGCCCCGCCCCTACGAGGTTGTGAATTGACAAAGTTTGTTGGTTGCTTTGGTGGATGGTATGAAGGGGATCCCCCCTCACCTGCCAACTACGTTGGCATCCTCTCCCCCAGGGGGGCGAGGACGGGCGAGGCATGCTGCGCCCCTACGAGGAATTTGGGATTATGAAAGGTTGTGGATGAATGTGGAGTGTTAGTAATTGTCTCTTAGGGGATTCCTCCCCCACTGCGTGGGTTCGGAATGACAGCGTATTTGCAAGGAATTATGGAATTATTAAAGGGATGTTTTGTCAGATTCTTCACCTCCGTTGGGGGTCCAGGATGACGATTCAGACCTTCGGTTTGAATTTGGCGAATGTGCGAAATTTCGTTTCGGCGAAAATCGTTTCGTTGGCATTCGCCACGCGCCGTCGAAGATTTAGGGATGAGGGATGGCAGAAATTATTATGGTATCATGATGGGTCTGTGTTTTCTAAGACCAAATTATAAAAATCAACCTGGTTAGAGGACTAACCGAAAGGTACTTTGGAGCAAGAAATGAGCATTGAAACAAAAGAGAGCAAGATCATCGCCCCTTACGGGGGAAAACTCGTCGACCTCGTGGTCACAGGAAAGGAGCGGGATGCCCTGATCAAGGAAGCCAACCAGCTACCTTCGATCAAGATCTCCCAGCGAGCGCTGCACGACCTGGAACTGCTGGCGGTGGGCGGGTTTTCACCCCTCGACCGCTTCATGGGACAAGCCGACTACCAGAACGTTTTGGACAACATGCGGCTGGTAGATGGGACGTTGTTCCCCATCCCGATAACTTTAACGGTGGACAAGGAATATATTTCCGAAGAGCCAGAGAAGATCGTACTGCGCGATTCACGCAACAACCTGATTGCGGTGATGAGTCTGGAAGAAATATACGAATGGGATGCCAAAGAAGAAGCGGAAAAGGTCTTGGGGAGCACGGACCCCCGGCACCCGCTGGTATCTGAGATGGATAGATGGGGTGACGTGTGCATCTCCGGCGAACTCAAGGTCATCAACCTGCCCAATTACAACGATTTCACCGACCTGCGGCGCACACCGGCTGAAGTCCGGGCACTGTTAGCGAAACTGGGCTACGATACGATGGTGGCTTTCCAGACGCGCAACCCGATGCATAGAGTCCACGAAGAACTGACCAAACGGGCAGCGGAAGAAGTCGGCGGGGCGCTACTCATCCATCCCGTGGTGGGGATGACGCGACCGGGGGACGTGGACCACTACACACGTTGCCGGGTGTATAAGGCCTTATACGATAACTATTACGACAAGGGTAAAACGGTATTAAGCTTGCTGCCGCTGGCGATGCGTATGGCGGGACCGCGGGAAGCGGTATGGCACGCCATCATCCGGCGCAACTATGGGGTGACCCATTTCATCGTGGGACGCGACCACGCGGGTCCGGGCAAGGATGGGTCCGGTAAACCGTTCTATGGCCCGTACGATGCCCAGGAACTGCTGGCCGAACATGCGGAAGAAGTCGGCGTCCAGATGGTGCCTTTCAAGCTGGTGGTGTACCTCGACAAAGAAGACCGCTACGAAGAACTGGATAAAGTCCCTGAAAGGGCGAGTACTTTGCAAATCTCCGGCACGCAGGTGAGGGAAGATTACCTGGCGAAAGGCAAAACTCTACCGGCATGGTTCACGCGCAAAGAGACGGCGAGTATCTTGCTGGAGATGAACCCACCGCAGCATCGGCGGGGATTCTGCCTGTGGTTCACCGGTTTGAGCGGTTCGGGGAAGTCGACGACGGCGCAGGCGGTCGTCCCCATGCTGCTGGAACGCGGCCGACAACTGACGGTCTTAGACGGAGACGTGGTGCGAACGCATCTCTCCAAGGGCCTGGGATTCAGCAAGGAAGACCGGGACACGAATATATTGCGGATCGGCTTCGTGGCCGGGGAGATCGTGCGGCACAACGGAACGGTCATCTGTGCGGCCATCAGCCCATACCGGTCGGCCCGCAACGAGGTCAAGAAGATGATCGGGGATGAGAGTTTCATCGAGGTGTATATGGATACCCCGCTGGACGTGTGCGAACAACGGGACGTCAAAGGCCTGTATGCAAAGGCAAGGCGGGGCGAGATCAAGGGGTTCACCGGCATCGACGACCCCTACGAAGCACCACGGGACCCAGAGATCACCCTGGATACAGTGAAATCCAGCCCTGAAGAGACCGCCAGCCAAATCATCGATTATTTGATGGAACGCGGTTTCCTGCGGAAGGACGGCTCTTCAGGCGCAGATTAAGATATAAGTGAAGGCGAACGCCTGGAAATGAGGTGAGTATGCCTGACCTAACAAAAATGTTCGATCTGACAGGACGCACAGCGATCGTGACCGGCGGGGCGGGATTGTTGGGGCGCCAGTTCTGCGCTACTTTAGCGGAAGCAGGCGCGCGCGTGGCGGTCGTGGACATCGACGATAAGGCTGCCGCGGAGGTGGGGGAAGAACTCCGTGGGGCGGGACACGAGGCCTTGAGTGTGGGGACGGATATCTCCAATCCAGGATCGGTGGCGGCGATGGCGAGGAAGACGCTGGAAACTTTCAACAGCCTGGACATCCTCGTCAACAGCGCGGCGTTGGACCCGAAGTTCGACCAGGAAAACATCGGCCAGCAAGGAGCGAACGCCTTCGAGGATTTCCCGCTGGATGCCTGGAACCAGGCGCTGGGCGTGAACCTGACGGGTATGTTCCTAGTCTCGCAAGCAGCCTCGAAAGCGATGCTCAAGCAGGGGAAGGGCGTTATCATCAATATCTGCTCGACTTACGGCCTGGTGGGACCCGACCAGCGCATCTACGAGCGTGAGGGGCAACCGCCCAGTTTCAAACCGGTGACCTATACGGTCACGAAGGCGGGCGTATTGGGTTTGACGAAATACCTGGCGACCTACTACGCGGGCAAGAACATCCGGGTGAACGCCCTGACCCCGGGAGGGGTGTTCGTCGACCACGACGAGAGCTTTGTGAAGGCATACTCTGCCAGGACGGTGATCGGGCGGATGGCAGAGCGCACGGAGATGAACGGGGCGCTGCTGTTCCTGGCGTCGGACGCTTCCAGTTATATGACGGGGTCGAACCTGGTCGTGGACGGGGGCTGGACGGCGTGGTAGTTCGAAAGGAAGGTTTTGTTGAATAAAGCTGAAGTACTGGCTATTATCCCTGCCCGAGGCGGGTCGAAGAGCATTCCCCGGAAGAACGTCCTCGACTTTGCGGGGCACCCGCTGATAGCTTACAGCATCGCGGCTGGGTTGAAGGCTGAGAACGTCACTCGCACCATCGTTTCCACGGATGACGAGGAAATCGCCGAAGCAGCGCGCAAATACGGCGCGGAAGTGCCTTTCACGCGCCCGGCAGAATATGCCCAAGATGACACCCTCGACCTGGCTGTTTTCCAGCACGCACTGGGGTGGCTGGCAGAAAACGAAGATTACCACCCAGAGGTGGTCGTGCAACTGCGGCCAACCTCCCCGGTACGACCACCGGACCTGGTGGACAGGGCCGTGAATCTCCTATTGGATAACCCCGAGGCGGATTCAGTCAGGGGGATAGTGCCATCGAGGCAGAACCCCTATAAGATGTGGCGAATCGGCCAGGAGGGGCGGATGAAGCCCCTGCTTAATGTAGAGGGGCTGGTAGAACCTTACAATGCACCCCGCCAGGGACTCCCGCAAAGCTACTGGCAGACGGGGCACATCGACGCCATCCGACCGGCTACGATATTGGAGAAGGGGGTGATGAGCGGGGATGTCATCATGCCGTTAGTGATCGACGTGCGGTATACGGTGGACATCGACACCCCACGAGATTGGGAGCAAGCCGAAGAACTGATGAGGAGCGGGGCGCTTCCGGCTGTAGTACCGGATGGGAAGCCATATGGACTGCCGGACGAGATCGACCTCATTGTTTTAGATTTCGACGGCGTGCTGACCGACAACCGGGTGTGGGTCGACGAGAAGGGCGTGGAAGGGGTGGCCGCCCACCGGGGAGATGGGATGGGAATCTCACTGTTGAAAAAGGCGGGATTCGAGGTCATCGTCCTGTCCACGGAGACGAACCCGGTGGTAGCGGCGCGGTGTGAGAAGATGAAAATCGAGGCGTATCAGGGCGTGGAGGATAAGGGTACAGTCTTGAAAAAACTGCTGAAAGAACGGAAAGCCAAGCCCGAACACGTGATATACGTGGGGAACGACGTCAACGACCTAGCGTGCTTTCCGCTGGTGGGATGCGCGGCAGCCGTAGCGGATGCCCACCCAGAGGTCCGCTCACAGGCTGACCTCATCTTAAAGACCAAAGGGGGGTACGGGGCGGTAAGAGAATTAAGCGAACTCATCTTGAGCCTATTTGAGGATAGGAGAAAGCAATGAAACGTGAAGTAAAGATCGGCGACCAATATGTAGGCGATGGTCACCCTACTTTTATCGTGGGGGAGGTTGGGATCAACCACAACGGCGACCTGGAAATCGCCAAGCAGTTGATCGACGTGGCGAAATGGGCAGGGGCGGACGCGGTCAAGTTCCAGAAGCGGACACCGGAATTGTGCGTGCCTGAAGACCAAAAAGGCAAGATGCGCGAAACCCCTTGGGGGTACATCTCTTATCTAGAATACCGGTATAAGGTCGAGTTCGGGAAAGAGGAATACCAGGAGATCGACCGCTACTGCAAAGAGAAAGGGATGTTGTGGTTCGCTTCACCCTGGGATGAGGATTCGGTGGATTTCCTGGAGGACTTCGAGCCGATATGCTATAAGATCGCGTCTGCTTCTTTGACAGATGAGGTTTTGCTGCAACGACTGAAAGAAAGCGGACGCCCATTGATCCTCTCGACGGGTATGTCGACGACGGAAGAAATCCAGAAAGCGGTGAAATTCCTCGGTTTAAAAGAATTAATCATCACCCATGCCACCAGCGCCTATCCATGCGAACCAGAAGAATTGAACCTGAACATGATCCCGAATTTAAGAGAAGCGTTTCCCGTACCAATCGGGTACTCGGGACACGAGGTGGGTTTGATCCCATCGGTGATTGCGGTCGCTTTGGGGGCCAGTTTGGTCGAGCGGCACATCACGCTAGACCGGGCTTTATGGGGCAGCGACCAGGCTGCTTCGGTAGAGCCGGGCGGCCTGCGGCAATTGGTGAAGTACATCCGGGTGACTGAGCAGTCTTTGGGCGACGGTGAAAAACGAGTGTATGAAAGCGAGCTGTCTTCATTGAAGAAGCTGCGAAGAAGTTATTGGAAAGAGGATTATTCGGCAGGCGATTGAATTCAACGATGATTGATTATTAAAAGAACTTATTTGCCAGATTCTTCGCTTTGCTCAGAATGACAAAATACAAGGAAGAAAGATTTAGATGTTCTCTCGGGTAATATCCAGACCCACATATGCTTTCAAGGAACTCCAGAATCGTTGGCGTCTCAGGCGGATCACGCGGGCAGTTGCCCAACGCGAGCAGACAGAAGCCGGGCAAAAACCGATCGCGTTTTTCAACGCGAGCACGCGTCTGGGAGACACCAGCATGAACGGGGCTTTTTCTTCCATCGTCGCCTGGGGGTTCCGGCTGTCGGGAATCCCAGTTGTGCACTTCGCCTGCCGAAGGGGGATGAGCCGCTGCGTGCTGGGAACGGACCAGGATCATCCTCTGCGGCGGCCGCCTTGCAATGGATGTGTGGCCCAGTCGGAGCGGTTGTATGCACAGGCAGACGTGCATTGGTTCGAATACGAACAAGCGGATGGGTTAGCCCAGGCTTTGAAGGGTTTGAGTGTAGAGGAAATGAGAACGTTCGAGTATGAGGGGCAGGCCTTGGGGCAAGTGGTGCTCCCTTCTATACGATGGCGGACGCGACGGCACCACCTGCTGGATGACGAGGGGACTCGGTTCTTATACCGGGAATTCATCCTGTCAGCTTATCACGTGAGGCGGGCGTTCGAGGCTTTCCTGGACAAGTTCGAGCCGGGCGGGGTGATCCTGTTCAACGGACTGATGTTCCCTGAGGCGATGGCGCGACGGGCTGCCCAAGCGCGGGACATCCCAGTGGTGACCTACGAGACCGGGTACCAGCCATTTTCCGGATTCTTCTCGACGGGGGAAGCGCCCACGCGGCTGGTCGATTTACCAGAGGATTTCGAACTCAACGAAGCCCAGAACGCCCAATTGGACAAGTATCTGACGCAGCGATTCCAGGGGGAGTTCACTATCGCGGGAATCAAGTTCTGGCGGGACATCAGCGGGTTGGATGAGGATTTCCTGGAGAAAGCGTCCCAATTCAAGCAGGTCGTCCCGGTATTCACCAACGTAGTGTTCGATACCAGCCAACCTTACGCCAACGTGATGTTCGAGCACATGTTCGCGTGGTTGGATCTGATCCTGGATACCATCAAGGCGCATCCGGAAACGCTGTTCGTGATCCGGGCGCACCCGGACGAACTGCGACCTGACAGCAAGAAGAAGAGCCGGGAAACGGTGAGGCAGTGGGTGGAGGAGAGAGGCGCGGCAGAACTGCCCAACGTGATCTTCGTGGACGCGGTGGAATACCTCAGCTCGTATGCACTCATCCGGTCTTCGAAGTTCGTCCTCGTGTACAATTCGCAGATCGGGATCGAGGGGACGCTGCTGGGCGCGCCGGTCATCTGCGCGGGCGACCAGTGGTATACACCGTATTCCACGGTGTTCTATCCCAAGACACCGGAAGCGCTGCGTGAGAAGATCGAGGAATTCTTAGCGGCAGAAGAGATCGTGGTGCCGGATGAATTTGTACAAAACGCCCGACGGCTGACCTACATCCAAAATTTCCAGGTAGCGCTCCCGTTTGGGGAATTCCTGGAGAACCACGGGCGGCAGGGGTTCGTGCGTTTCAAGGCATTTCCGGTAGACCAATTGAAGCCAGAAAACTCTCCGGCGGTCCGGGTGGTGCGGGAGGGGATACTGGAAAGGCATAAGATTTTTTCATTGGGAGAGGAAAGATGACAGATGACAAACTAGAGCTCCTCTCGGTCGACCTGTTGGACACTCACCGCCCGGTGATGGATGAGTTACGGGTACTGGCAAGGAAGATGGGACTCGAATTCGGCTGGCATTATCTTCTCGACCTAGGCTGGATCATTTCGAACCTCGACCTCTACCGGACTGAAAGGGTGATCGACGCGGGGGCGGGCGTGGGGATGCTGCAATGGTATTTAGCCAGCAAGGGCGTGGACGTCATCAGTGCGGACCGGGGCAGCCGAGCCAAGCTGGGATTGTGGTTCCGGGCCAATTTCGCCGTGGAGGGGCTACGGCCTGAAGACCTGGATTCGAAATGGCGTGGGGCAGCAGATACCGTGCGGGAGGCGAAAGGTGTGGTGGGGAAAACAAAAGCCCACCTACGAAACGCGCTATCCCTGGCGCGCATGCTGCAACCCCCGTTAGGGTCCGGCCGGGTGTTTATCTACAACCAGGATTTAAAAACGCTGCGGGATGTCGAGGACGAATCCATCGATGCCGTCGTGGCCGTATCCGCCCTGGAGCACAACACCCCTGAGGGGCTGCAGGAGGTAGTGGTCGAACTGATGCGGGTGCTGAAAGTCGGTGGTAAACTACTGGCTACTCTGGGCGCGTCGCCAGATAAAGATTGGTTCCACGAAGCCTCGCGGGGGTGGAACTACACGGAAGCCAGCCTGCGAGCGATCTTCGACCTGGAGCCCGGCCTGAAGAGCAACTACAAGCAATACGACCAAGTCTACAGCGCTTTGAAAGAATGCGCAGAACTACGAGATAACCTGGCGAGTTTCTACGAGCAGTCAGGCGACAACGGTATGCCCTGGGGCGTGTGGGATCCCCAATATGTCATCGTGGGTGTATGTAAGGTAAAAAAGTAAGAAATCATTGTCAGGAGCTGCACATGGAAGGAACAAACAACGAAGTATTTGAAAAAGTCCGAACTGTGTTGGCACAGGCTTTGAAGGTGGAAGCCGATGAAATCTCCTCAGATACCGCCTTTGGCGACCTGCCCCAATGGGATTCAATGGGGCACATGGAGGTGATGATCCTCCTCGAGGAGAATTTTGGAGTCGAAATCAACGCCGAGACCATCAGCGAACTCATCAACGTCCAGGCGATATACGAACACGTAACGGGGTAGGAACATGACAAATAACAGATTAACTTTTACGCCAGTGGTAGAAATCCCGGAGCATCTCATCGGCCAGGTCAAGTCTAAGCTGGCTTACGTGGATGAATGGATCACCGGCGCGCAAATATCGGAAGATGGGGGGCAGGTCAGCCTCGACCTGCGAGGTGATGCAGACGAGCAGCGAGCCGCCGAGATCGAGGAGAAGGTGCAGCGGGTGGTGGCACAGATGGCGAAAGGCGCCATCCCACCGAAGGTGGAGGTGTTGGAAGATTACATGGACCGTCCCACGCGCTACCGGAAAGACCCCATGGAGGAATTACTCGCTCGCAATGAGATCTATAAGGAAGAGAACGGGATGTACGTACTCGGCCCATTGGTGACAAGGCTGATCGATTATTTCGAGAGCCGTTTCACAGCACTGGCAGAACACTTCGAGGCAAAGCCCTACCGGTTCCCGACCCTCATCTCTGCCCGGATGCTGGACAAGGTAGATTATTTCAGCGCCTTCCCCCATTCGCTGACCTTCGCTACACACCTGCGGGAAGACCTGGAAACCATCAACGAGTTTGCTGAGAAGGCCACTTATAAAGAAGACGGGCTGAATGCGCCAAAGGATTCATTTGCGCGGTTCCAGACTCTCGTTTCCCCGGCGGTGTGCTACCACCTGTATTTTTCCTTGGCGGACCATCCCCTACCTGATGGCAAACTCATCGCAACGGCGGTGGGCAAATGCTTCCGGTACGAGTCAACCAACCTAACATCATTGGAGCGGTTGTGGGATTTCACCATGCGCGAGGTCATTTTCGTGGGGCCGAAGGATTTCGTGTTGGAGAACCGGGAAAAGTCCAGGAAATATATGCAGAAGGTGTTCGAGGAGATCGGCCTGGTATACCGGGTGGAAACGGCCAACGACCCCTTCTTTGTAGGCGAATTCCGCAAGCAGGCGGCTTTCCAGACGGCCTTCCAGCTTAAATACGAAATCCGCGCCAGCCTGCCGTTCAAGGACGCCACCCTGGCAGTCGGATCATACAACTACCACCAGGACTTCTTCGGCCGCCACCTGGACATCACCTTGCCGGATGGGGAGCCGATCCACACGGGCTGCACAGCTTTCGGCCTGGAACGTATGGCTTATGCGTATCTATCTCAGCACGGCCTGGATCCAAAGAAGTGGCCCAAGCCGGTCCGGGAGGCGATGAAATGAGTAAAGTGACTTACCGTTTAGGCACAGAGGAAGATTTCCCAATCGTAAAAGAATTCTACGTGAAACTGGATGGGGTCTTCCGACATTATGGGTTCAATCTACCGGAACCTGATGATTTGGGGCAGGCTTACCTGGATTCGTTCAGCCGAACGCTGGGGAAATTCAGCCAGTTCTGGGTTGCCGAGCTAGACGGCGAAGTGGTCGCTTATGCGCTGATGCGCATCAAACATACACCCCTTTTTATGGGGGGTGTCACGGTGGGCGAAATATCAGATGCATGGATCGAACCGCAAGCCAGGCGCCTAGGGATCGGCGAAACCCTGTGCCACATGGGCACCGAGTGGCTGCGAGAGCAGAAGGTGCATTCGGTGGAAATCAGCATACTCGTAGGGAATGAGGCCAGTTGGGGTATGCTGAAGCCATTCGGTTTCAAGCCCGAACTCAACCAATACCGCTTGATGTGGGAAGACTATATCCCCGCTGATAAAGATGAATGAGGTCAGGTTAGAAGATATTTTAGATGCCTTGAAGGGGGTGGGAGTCAAACGAGGGGACGGACTCCTGGTGCATTCGGCCTTACAATTCTTCGGCCGCCCTGAGGGGGGGATCGGGGATTATCTATCCGCTATAAAAGAAGTTTTGGGTGAAGAGGGGACAATTGCCGTGCCAACCTTCAATTTTTCTTTCGCCAACGGGGAAGACTACGACCCGGCGACAGCGCCAGCGATGGGAATGGGCGCACTCTCCGAACTCGTCAGGCAACAACCTGATGCCCTGCGCACGAGCCACCCGATGCAGTCCTTTGCGGTGACAGGCAAGTATGCCCCAGAACTGGCCGCCTGCGATACGCCTTCGGCTTTCGACGACGGCTCTGCCGTCGACCGGATGATGGAACTGGATTTCAAGCTGCTGCTTCTGGGAGCGGACATCCAGGCTTCGGCGATCCTTCATTACAGCGAACAGCGCGCCAAGGTCCCATATCGATATTGGAAAGATTTCAGCGGACGAATCAAACGAGGGGATGCCTGGGAAGAAGCGACTTACCGGATGTTCGTGCGGGACATGGAGATCGACGCTCAGTTAGAAATCTATACGATCCAGGATGCCATGGAGGAGAAGGGGCAGTGGGCTTCCCGAAAACTTAATTATGGAACAATATCCTTATGCAGCTTGAAGAATTTCGCGGCGACGGTGGACGAATTCCTAAGGGAAGACCCATGGGTGTTCGTCACCAACCTCCCCGAGGGGCAGCAATGAGTAAGATGATGGAATTGATCGAGGAGCTGTGGTTTCTCAAACGGGAGATCGTCTCGGATGATTTCGATCAGGCTTTGAAACGGCTGGCGGAAGAAGTCCCGATGACGATCCATGAATACCCAACGGGATCGCAGGTGTGGACGTGGAAGGTGCCGGAGAAGTGGACCTGCCACGAAGCAACTCTGGAAACGCTGGATGGAAAACGACTGATCGATTACGCCGACCACCCCCTGCACGTGGTGTCCTATTCCCTGCCTTTCGAGGGCGAGGTGAGGCGAGAGGAACTGCTGGAACACCTGCACGTTCATCCCAAAATCCGGGACGCGATCCCCTTCGTGTTCAAATACTACCAGCGGGACTGGGGGCTGTGCGCTACCCAGGAACTGCGGGACTCATTGAAGGATGAGAAGTACCGGGTCGTCATTCGGTCAAGTTTCGACGAGGGCACGCTGAAGGTCGGCGAGGTGATGGTGCCCGGCGAGAGCGACGAGAGCTTCATGCTGGCCGCGCACCTTTGCCACCCGGCGATGGTGAACGACGACCTGAGCGGCGTGGTGGTGGGGTTGGATGTGGTACGGAAGCTGTTGAAAGGCGATAAACCCCGGTACACGACACGGCTGCTCATTTTGCCGGAAACGATTGGTTCGGTGGCGTATTTGAGCGACAACGAAAGTTTGATCCCCAAGATGGTGGGCGGTTTGTTCCTGGAGATGCTCGGTAACGAGGCCCCTTTTGCCTTACAACAATCCATGCAGCCAAAGAGCCAGGTGGATAAGACGCTGGTATCGGCCTTGCGGGGATGCGCACCGGAGGCTTACGCCGGTTCCTACCGAACCATCATCTGCAACGACGAGCGCCAGTTCAACGCCCCGGGTGTACGGGTACCGATGCTGTCGCTTTCGAGGGTGGAGAACCCAGAGTCACCCCAATCCTTATTCGAGCCCTACCCGGAATACCACTCCAGCTATGATAGACCTGAAATTGTGGCGAGTGAACGATTGGAAGCTGCGAGTGATACCATCCTGGAGATGCTCAAGGCTTTCGAAAACAACCGCTACGTGGTCAACCATTTCAAGGGGGAGGTGTTCGCTTCGGGGTACGGAATCTGGATCGATTATCAAGAGAACCCGGAAGGCCACCGCAACCTGTTCCAAATCATGGAGCGCTGCGACGGGGAGCGCACGGTGGCGGATATCGCCCAGGAATTAAACATCCCCTTCCAGGCTGTGTGGGACATCGTCTCGCAATTTGAGGAGAAAGGGCTGGTGACATTCAGCGAACTGCCCCAGACGACCGACCCGCACAGGACTTCGGTGTGATGGAGAAAATCAAGAACTTACTAAGAATGATTCGCTGGCAATACCGCCGGGCGAGGCAGCGAGCGTGCTACGGCCAGTTGGACGCGCCGGTGTTTTTCGGGAATGCCTTTCCGAAGAGCGGCACGCACCTGCTCACCCAGGTGCTGGCGGGGTTCACGCAACTCGGCCCAGCGGTGAACAGCGGTTTACCGGCAGTAGTGATGTATGAGGCTACCTCCGGAGCGGAATTCCCGTTGGAGACCATCTTAGGCGAAATCAAACGATACCAACCCGGGGATATCGGCTACGGCCACCTGCATGCCGTGCCGGAGATCGTCGAGGCCTTATGCCGGGAAGGGATGGCTACCTATTTCATCTTGCGAGATCCGCGGGATGTGGCCGTCTCGCACGTATTCTACGTGACCGAGAGAGAAAGCCAGCACATCCTCCACGATTATTACTGCAATACATTGAACAATTTCGACGAACGGCTGGCAGCCAGCATCGAAGGGCGACCTGATTGGGAATTCTCGTTCCCGGATATCGGGGCGCGCTTCAAGCCCTACATGCCCTGGCTGGAAAGACCAGAGGTCTTACTGCTACGCTTCGAAGACTTCATCACGCAAAAAGAAGAGACGATTTGGGCGGTCCTAGACCATGCCAAGGCGCGGGGTTTCCGATATGATTGCGATCGTGAATCCGCCGTCAAATTATTGGCCGATTCCATCGACCCACAGCGCTCGCCAACCTTCCGGAGCGGTAAGATCGGCGGATGGCGGGAACATTTCACCCCGGCGCATAAAAAACTCTTCAACCAGTATGCAGGCGACCTGCTGGTGAAATTGGGCTATGAAAGCGGATTGGATTGGTAGAGGACCCCGGCGATGACACCGAAATGTTCCATCGTCATTCGAGCGTATAACGAAGAGAAGGGCATTGGCCGTTTGCTGGATGGGATCAGCCAGCAGGCGTTCGAGGGATATGAAATCATCCTGGTGGATTCGGGGTCAACGGACAAGACGGTGGAGATCGCTAAAGGACATGAGGCCAGGATCGTGACCATCAAGCCGGAGGAGTTCACTTTCGGGCGGTCACTCAACCGGGGTATCGAAGCAGCCCAGGGCGAATTCATCGTCATAACCAGCGCTCACTGCTACCCTGTCTATCCCGACTGGCTGGAACAACTACTGGCGCCTTTCAGCGACCCGCAGGTAGCGATAAGCTACGGCAAACAACGCAGCGATAAAAGCAACCACTATTCCGAGCAGCAATGGTTCCGGCGGTATTTCCCCGAGGTTTCTATCCCAAGGCAAGGTCACCCCTACTGCCACAACGCCAACGCGGCTATCAGGCGCGAGCTGTGGTTGGAGTACCGCTACAATGAGAATTTAACGGGTCTGGAGGACCTAGCCTGGGGAAGCTGGGCGTTTGGGCAGGGGCACGTGATCGCATACCAGGCCGAGGCGGAAATCACCCACCCACACGAAGAGAGCTTTAAACAAGTCTACAACCGCTACCGGCGGGAAGCCATCGCCATGAAGCAAATATTGCCCCAGAGTCATTTCAACCTGTGGAATTTCTTCCGGTTGACGGTAGATAAGGTTGCGGCAGACAGTATCCAGGCATACCGGGATCGGGTGTTGGGTAAGCAGTTTTTCGATATCCTCTTATTCCGCCTGCACCAGTATTGGGCCACCTACCAAGGATACCGCTACTCCGGAAAGATCGACGCACAACTGCACCAACAGTTCTATTACCCGCCGGGAATCCTTTCGGATAAGAAACCAGCGGCGCGGCAGGTAGAGCCAATCAAATACAGTGATTAGGGATCGGGGATCAGGTGATCAGGAATCAGGAATCGGGTATTTTATAATGAAGAATTAGGAGTCAGGAATTATGGGAAAAGCGGATGTTTTTGCACGTATTGTTGCGCTGGTGCCCATGCGGCATTCCTCCGAGCGCGTGCCGGGGAAAAATTACCGGGAAATGGCCGGAAAACCGCTGTATTTCTACATTCTCAAAACCCTGCAAGATGTCCCGGAGATTGCCGAGGTGGTGGTGGACACGGACAGCCCGGTCATCATGACAGGGGTGCGGGAAAATTTCCCGGACGTACGCATCCTGGAACGGCCTGAAAAGCTGCGAGATGGGATGATCCCGATGAATGAAATTTTACTGTACGACACTTCCCAGGTGGAAGCGGATTACTACCTGCAAACCCACAGCACGAATCCTCTGTTGAAAGCCGGAACCATTTCAAGAGCCATCCAAACTTTTATCGAAAGCAGGGAGCGTTACGACTCACTGTTTTCGGTGACGCGTTTACAGACGCGCTTATACGATAGAGATGGGAAGGCGATCAACCACAACCCCAGTGAGCTGCTGCGGACCCAAGATTTACCGCCCGTGTACGAGGAAAATTCGTGTATGTATATCTTCGACCGGGAAACACTCGAGGAACGGGGACACCGGATCGGCGAGAAGCCCTTGATGTTCGAGATCGACGCCATCGAAGCGTGGGATATCGATGGAGAACTAGATTTCCTCATCGCCGAATTCCTGATGCGGAAGCGGATGGGAGAATAGGATACAATAATCTCATGCCCAAAACCGTCTTACTCACCGCCCCCTACATGCTGCCGTTCTACGAACAATTCCTCCCTGTATTCAAACACTACGGGTTAGAAGTCATCAAGGCAGATGTGAACGAACGCATGGAGGAAGAAGACATCGTGGCTTACGCGGGGCAGTTCGACGGCACGGTGTGCGGGGACGACCGCTATACGGCTCGTGCCATCGAGGCTTGTGTGCCGCGCTTGAAAGTCATCTCGAAGTGGGGAACGGGGATCGATTCGATCGACCAGGAAGCGGCCAAGGCAAACGGCGTGATGGTGGGAAACACGCCGAACGCCTTCACCCTTCCGGTGGCGGATACGGTAATGGGCTACATCCTGGCTTTCGCCCGCCGCCAACCGTGGATGGATAGGGCGATGAAGTCGGGGCAGTGGGAGAAAATCCCAGGACGGTCGTTGAGCGAGTGCACGCTGGGGGTCATCGGCGTAGGGAATATCGGCAAGGCGGTCTTGCAGCGTGCGAAAGCCTTTGGGATGACCTTGTTGGGGAACGACATCATCGAAATATCTCCCGAATTCATCCAGGCGGTCGGGGTGGAGATGACGGAGTTGGATGACCTGCTAGGGCGTTCGGACTTCATCAGCGTGAACTGCGACCTCAATCCCACGAGCCTGCACCTCATCAACGGGACGACTTTCGAGGCAGTAAAGCCGACGGCAGTACTCATCAATGCGGCGCGCGGTCCGATCGTGGATGAGGGAGCGTTAATTAAATCCCTGGAGACAGGCATCCTGGCGGGGGCAGCGATGGACGTGTTCGAGGTGGAACCCTTACCAGAGGACAGCCCGTTGTTGAAGATGGAGCAGGTGATGCTGGCCCCGCACAACGCCAATTCGAGCCCGAGGGCGTGGGAACACGTGCATTGGAATACGATACGGAACCTGCTGATCGGGTTGGATATTCCGGTGGATGATTTTAGCCCTGGGAAGTTTGAGTGATGGGTAAGGATTCAGACCTCCGGTCTGAATTTGGCGAATGGACGATACTTCGTATCGTTTGCATTCGCCACGCGCCTGATAGAAAGAATATAACGGGCGGGGACAAGCCCCGCCCCTACGGAAAAAATTGAAGTAAAAAAAATGCTATGATTGAAGAGAAACGAAGTGTATTAATCACAGGGGCGAATGGTGGGATTGGGCGGGCGAGCGTCGAGGAATTTGCCCATAAAGGATGGCGGGTATACGGCGCCGACCGGGATGCGTTGGGTTTCGATTTCCCTGAAAATGGGACATTCATCCAGACGGATATTTCCAAGCCTGAGAATGTCGAGAAACTATTCAAAGAGGTGGCAGATCACACATCTTCACTGAATGCGTTGGTCAACAATGCGGCCATCCAAATCGCCAAACCTCTTTTGGAGACGAGCCTGGAGGAATGGGATGCACTGATGGACGTCAACCTGCGGGCGATCTTCTACAGCATCCAGCAGGCCTACCCTTTGCTGAAACCGGTCGAAGGGGCGATTGTGAATGTTTCATCGGTGCATGCGGTAGCAACATCAGCAGATATCGCCAGCTACGCGGCCAGCAAAGGGGCGCTGCTGGCCCTGACGCGAGCGATGGCGATCGAATTCGCCGGGGACAAAGTGCGGGTGAACACGGTCCTACCCGGGGCGGTGGATACACCGATGTTGGATGCGGGACTATTGCGCGGCCACGTTTCGGGGAGCACGCTGGAAGACCGCAAGGCCGACCTGGCTCGAAAGACCGTCATCGGCCGGGTAGGAACCCCTGAAGAAATCGCCAAGGCGATCTATTTCCTAGCGGATAACGAACAATCCTCTTTCATGACAGGACAGCCCATGATCGTGGACGGGGGAGCGACCATCCGCTTGAGTACGGAATAGTTCCATGCGAGAATCAATCAAGGGCATCACCCCTGAGCCGATATGGCGTTTCGGACGCAAGGCATGGCTGGCGTGGCAGCACGCCCGTTTATGGCCTGCGGCTACCTTCCACCCGCGGCGGCGGGAGAGCGTGCGGCGTCTGTCGGCGTTCAAAGATAAACACCGGGGGGAACGGTGCTTCATCATCGGGAACGGCCCCAGCCTAAAAGACACGGACATCTCAAAATTAAAAAGTGAGATTACCTTTGGGATGAACCGGGTGTACCTGGCTTTCGATGAGTGGGGCTTCGAGACCTCATATTACGCGGCAATCAACGACCTGGTCATCGAGCAGTGTGCGGGTGACATCCTGAAGCTGGAGATGCCCAGGTTCCTCTCGTGGCATTCACAGCATACAATCCGGCCTGCAAAAGACATCATGTTTCTGCACACGACCTACACGGGACCCAAGTTCGCCAGGGACGTTCGCCAACGGGTGTGGGAGGGGGCAACGGTGACCTACGTCGCCATGCAATTGGCTTTCTACATGGGCTTCAAACAAACGATCCTCATCGGGGTGGACCACTCTTTCCAATCAGAGGGGACACCAAACACCACGGTGGTCTCTCGGGGGGATGACGTGGACCATTTCGATGCAGCTTATTTTGGAAAGGGGTTCCGCTGGCAACTGCCCGACCTGGAAACCTCTGAACAGGCATACAAGATGGCGCGGGCGGCCTATGAGGGGGAAGGGCGTGAAATCCTGGATGCCACCATCGGTGGGAAATTAACAGTCTTCCCCAAAATAGACTACAACTCGTTGTTTTAGCGGATATAATTTATTATCCATGGGCACGCCCCTCGTTTCTATTATCACACCCTCTTATAGGCAAGCCGATTACCTAGAAAAGACGATACGCTCCGTCCTGGGACAGGACTACCCCCACATCGAGTATCTGGTCGTGGACGGCGGTTCGCAAGACGGCAGCGTCGAGATCATCCAGAAGTATGCGAAGAAACTGGCCTGGTGGGTTTCGGAACCAGATGAGGGTCAGGCTGATGCCATCAACAAGGGGCTCCAACAAGCAAGCGGGGAGATCGTGGCGTGGCTGAACTCAGATGATACCTACCTGCCGGGGGCGGTCCGGGAAGCGGTAGAAGCGTTGGAAGGAGACCCATCGATAGCCTTCGTGTATTCGGATTACCAGTCGATCAACGCCCGCGGTGAAGTGGTCAACACAATCCGATCCCGCCAATATAATCTGGCAGACCTGCTGGCGATGCACATCATCGGGCAGCCGACAGTCTTCATTCGGCGAAGTTATCTGGATAAAGCCGGCACTCTGGACACGAGCTACCAGTACCTGATGGACCACAACCTGTGGATACGCCTGGCGGCAGAAGCCCCTTTCGTATACGTCCCACGAGAATGGGCGGCAGCGCGGGTGCACCCGATGGCGAAGAACGTGGCACAAGCGAAGAGCTTTGGATTAGAAGCCTATCGGATATTAGCTTGGGCAAAGACGCAGCCAAAGCTCGCCGAGGTCTTGGCGGAAGAACCAGATCGAATCTGGGGCGGGGCACACCGCTTCCACGCCCGCTACCTGTTAGATGGCGGAGCGCCGTGGGAGGCGCTGAAAACCTACTGGCGGGTGTGGCAGGCCTACCCGAAATACGCCTACGAGCATTGGCACCGCATCCTGTTTTGTTTTGCCAGTATTGTAGGGTTGGGCAAACTACAGCGAATCTTGTACCGGCGGTATTATCTTACACCGGACCGAAAGGATGCAACCCAGTGAAGCGGCAGCCCCTTGTCTCGATCGTCACCCCTTCCTACAACCAGGCGCGCTTCCTTGAGAACACGATCCGTTCGGTGCTGGCACAGGATTATCCGACAATTGAATACATCGTCATCGACGGCGGTTCCAGCGACGGCAGCATTGAAATTATGAAGCAGTATTCGGACCGACTGGCCTACTGGGTCTCGGAACCCGATCAGGGGCAGACAGATGCCATCAATAAGGGCTTCGCCAAAGCAAACGGCGAGGTTTTGGCGTGGCTGAACTCGGACGACACTTACGAGCCGTATACGGTGGGGGAGGCGGTGACCTTTTTACAGGCGCACCCCGATGTGGGGATGGTATATGGGGACGCCAACTTCATCGACCTGCAAGGGCGGGTGATAGGGCGGTTCCCTGCCGCCCAAACGGATTACAAACGGCTGCGGCGCGGCTACGTCCACATCCCCCAGCAGGCTGCCTTCTGGCGAGCCTCTCTGTGGGCGCGGGTCGGACCTCTCGACCCAAGCTTCACATTCGCCATGGATTACGACCTGTGGGTGCGGTTGGCGAGAATCACAGAACTGCGGTATCATCCCCGTGTTTGGGCGAATTTCCGCCTACACGGCAGCTCGAAGACCATCGCCGAAGACGACCGCTGCTGGCCAGAAATGATACGCGTGCACCGCCGCGACGGTGGGGGTTGGCTGGCGTGGATCATTGCCAAATATTATCTCCGGCGTATTCTCGCCCCCCTCGTCACCTGGCGGCGACGTCACAGAATAAAGACTGCAGAGGAAAATTCTCTATGAATAAACGGCTCGAAGCATTACTCACCATAGATTCCCCCGACCAACTCGTACGCGTTTTACAGTCCTGGCGCTTATGGCTTGCGGGCGCGCTGGCCGGGGCTTTACTCGGTTGGGGCGTGTATGCTTTATTCCTCCCCCCGTACCGAGCACAAGCCTCGGCGGTGGTGGACTACAACGTCGAGGACTTGTGGATATCCAAACTCAACACGCAGTACGCTTTCTTCTACCAACGGGAAACCCGGAAGTTGAAGGAAATTGCTTATTCAGACGAAACGATGGAAAGCATCGCCGCACAGGTCGATGGAGTCAGCATCGATGATCTGCGAGGTGGGAAATTGCTGCTGAGTTATCCCTATGGGGGCGTGTGGCATTTTTGGGTAGAAGATGAAGACCCTGCCAGGGCTGAACTCCTGGCGAATGCCTGGGCCAAGATTTTTCTCGAGCGCGTGCGTGAAAATGTGGCTCTGGCACCAGAGATCGACTCACTGAGAGTCGAACTGAACACCTTTGTAAACGAAACCCCGGGAGTTGATACGGGGCATCCCGAAGTCGTGCAATTGATGGACGAGATTGCCAGGCTCTCAGAACAAATGGAGGGGGTATCGCCATACATCGACATCTCCCTGAGCCAGACAGAGTCGCTGCCAGTCACGCGAGCGGTCGACCACTCTGTGTACATCCTGGTGGGTTCTTTCGTGGGGGCGGGAGCGACGGCCTTCGGAATATTATTCACTCCCAAAACAAAACGAGAAGAATAGGAAGCGACCACCTATGTTCAGTGAGAGACGTCTGGCGAATTGGATGCACGTTTTTTGGGGGCTGGTACTGCTGACTCTACCGGTAACGAGCTTTCGATACTTCCCGTCTTTTTTAGGGCGGGCGACGATACAGCCCCTGGCTTTTTATCCACTTACCGTTCTTATCCTCCTTACAGCCCTTTACCTGTGGAAACGGAAAGTGTTCCCCCTCCCCCCACAAAGCATCCCCCTGGCAGCATTTTTACTCATCGCCTTATGTGTGACGATGATCGGGAATCTTTACAACCCCCTTGAATTAGGGGATGTGTCATATTGGTCACGAGCGATCCGGTCGTGGGGAACAATAGGGGTTGGACTGGCATTTTTCTTTACCGCATATATTGTGTCTTCTTATCAAAAGACCTTTGAAAAGCCACTCAAATGGCTGTATGCCGGTTTGGCGCTGATAATCCTATGGGGGGGAATCCAGGCCATAGCGGTCAATACTGCGCTGATCGACCGGGAACTCATCAATAATATCCAACTGTCGTTTTCTCTACGTCCCCTACAGATCAAACGGGTATCGGGATTCGCGTACGAGCCTGCCTGGCTGGCAGATTCTTTGATGATCCTGTATTTTTCCTGGCTGGCGGGATCACTCATCAGCGGATACCGAATCTCCCGCTATAAATGGCTGGAACCGGTCCTGGCAGCGGCGAGTTTCGTCATTCTATTAGGCACACTTTCCCGAGGTGGGCTGCTGAATGCGGTCGTAACGGGAAGTATTGTTTTGGCAATCGCAGGATTCGGCCAGATCAAAAAGGCATATACATGGTTCACGTCCCCCTTCAAAAAGGACGGTCAGGGGAGTAAGTGGCTGCGTTTAGGAATCGTCTTAGCAGTACTGATATTCCTAGCAGCCGGGTTCTGGTTTTTAAACGAGAGCGTATATTTTTCAACCATGTGGAGCAGCGAGGGATTGAAGGGAGGGTTGTTGGATTATTTACTGGCCAACCGAGTCGGCTCACGCCTGGCCTATAATTTCAGCGGGTTGAAGGTATTTTCACTCCACCCCTGGACGGGCGTCGGTTTAGGCGGGAGCGGCTTTTACATGCTGGATTTCTACCCAGATTGGGCAGTTTCAGACCCCTCTGTAGAAATCGCCACCCAACTTGGCGACAGGTTCAGAGTTTTCCCCAACCCGAAGAATATGTACGTTCGCCTTTTGGCCGAAACCGGGTTAGCAGGATTCTGGTTATTTATGGCTTTTTTATTATCCATACTTGGCAGAGTAGTTTATCGGTTGAAATCGGGAGATACAATCAGTAAATTCATCGGTACGGCAGGATTATTTGCCTGGGTCGCTGTTGCCATGGTGAACTTCACGCAGGATTCATTCGCCTCTCCCTTTATGTGGGTCGTCTTTGGCATGTTCCTGGGTTTCGATCGATCTTTACAAGAGACCAGGGAAGGGAAACAGGTGTAAGAGTTTGAACGACAAAAAGGCATTAACGGTAGGTATCATATTAGGCAGTATCGTGATATTAAGCTTCTGCTGTCTAGCGCTTATGGGCGGCGGCGCGTATCTGGCAAAAGAAGCTTTGTCGGACATGAAAGACACATTGGAGACAGGCGGAGATTACAGTTATGATTTCGATAGCGGCCCCACGCCCACACCGTATATCGTCCGGCCAACGGATTCTTCACCAATCCATATGAGTTTGGCGGAGAAGACTTTATTCACGCTGGAAAATGCTGAAGTCCCAATGAACGACCGGGCAGATCTCGCCCAACGCTTACTGGGAGTGGGCGAGGTGCCGGAGACATTACCGGACCTGGAAGCCCCCCATCAGGTGGGCGATACAAAATCTTTTTGGGTAACGGATACTTCAACTGACGTGGATTTCCAGACGCAAGCGACGCTGCGCCACGTCACCAACCACGCTTACTTCTGGATCGGGGATAATGTCCGGTATAACGAGGAAAACCTAGAAGCCCTGGCATCAGCCTTCGAAAATCAAATTTACCCAACCACAAGAGCTTTCTTCGGGAGCGAGTGGACACCAGGCATCGATGAAGATCCCCGCATATACATCCTGTACGTATCCGGAATCGGGGGTGGGGTTGCCGGGTATTTCTCTTCTTCAGACCTCCTCCATCCCCTGGCCTACGATCATTCGAACGCTCACGAAACCTTCTTGTTCAACGCCGATAATACCCCACTCACTTATGCCTATGGGGTTTTGGCACATGAATTCCAACATATGATCCATTGGAATCAGGATAAAAATGAGACGTCGTGGGTGAACGAAGGATTGTCTGAACTCGCTGTCCTATTGAACGGGTATGACTTAGGAGGATTCGATTACTTCTACACATACCAACCAGACCTGCAACTCACCGATTGGCCCAACGATGAATACAACACCACCCCACACTACGGCGCTTCATTTCTCTTTATGGCATATTTCCTGGACCGAATGGGCGAAGAGACCACAAAAATGCTGGTGAAGCACCCTGAGAACGGGATGAAAAGTATCGATGATTTACTTGCTCTAGAAGGCATTACGGATCCCCTCACTGGGGAAGCGATTACTGCCGATGCCCTGGTATTGGATTGGATGGTGACGAATTATCTCCTGGACCCAGACGTGGGTGACGGCCGGTATTTCTATAATAATTACTCCGAGGTATCCCAAGCCCATGAAACCGAATCGTTCTACGAGTGCCTGCCCGGACTAGCGCAGCGGAACGTACACCAATATGGCGTAGATTACATCCACATCAACTGCCCCGGTCAATACACTTTGAATTTCGAAGGGTCGGTCAACACTGCTCTACTGCCTGAAGATGCATACTCTGGCGATTACGGCTACTGGTCAGGCAAGGGGGATGAATCCCATATGACGCTGACACATACATTCGATTTCACGGAGGTATCCGGGCCAATCGACTTCACCTATTGGACGTGGTACGACATCGAGGAAGACTACGACTATCTCTATCTGACTGCTTCGGTCGATGGGGAGCATTGGGATATCCTGACGACCCCATCGGGGACGGGCGAAGACCCCACGGGGAGCAACTACGGATGGGGATACAACGGGCTTTCGGGATATGGGCCTATGTGGATCGAGGAAACGGTGGACCTTTCAAGATACGCAGGCCAGGAAGTCCAGCTCCAATTCGAATACGTGACGGACGCGGCGGTGAACGGCGAAGGGCTGCTGTTGGACGACCTCAGCATCCCCGCCATCGATTACTTCAGCGATCTGGAAGATGACGACGGCGGCTGGACAGGCCAAGGATTCGTACGCGTGGCGAACATACTCCCACAGACCTTCAGGTTGGCACTCATCAGCAAGGGTGCGACGACGGAAGTGGAATACCTAACGTTGGATGAAGACAATTCCCTGGAGATCCCGCTGGACATCGGGGGGGACGTGGACGAGGTCATCCTGGTGGTGACGGGAACAACACGCTACACCCGGCAGATGGCATCTTACCAGTTCGAGTTTTTAACGAGCGGTAATTAGTAATCAGGTAATCAGTAATCAGGGAGAGCCGATTTCTGGTATTCCTGATTCCCGATTGCTCGATTGACTAATTCCTGTCTATTGATTAGAGGTATTTTTTGGTGGAGAATAGATTTCTAAGCCTGATTGAATCATCGGAGAACCCGGTGCTCTTCGATGGGGCGATGGGTACAATACTGCACAACCGGGGGGAAAAATTGGGCAGATGTTTCGACGCACTCAATCTCAGCAAGCCTTCACTTATAACAGAAATCCACCGCGATTACATCGAAGCAGGCGCCCAGGTCATTACGACAAACACTTTCGGCGCTAACCACTTCAAACTGGCGGAACACGACCTGGAAGAAAGACTGGATGAGATCAACTGTGCCGGGGCGCAGCTCGCTAAACAGGCGGCGGAATCAGCATCCAAAGAGGTACTGATCGCCGGGGACGTGGGACCGTTGGGGGTGCGGCTGGCACCATTTGGGCGGGTCAAACCAGAGCAGGCAAGGGCGGCGTTTCGGGAGCAGATCGAAGCTTTATGCAACTGCAATGTGTTAGCCGCTATCATCATCGAAACCATCAGCGATCTATATGAGATACGGGAGGCAATCTTGGCCGCCCGTGAGGTGTGCGACCTGCCGGTCCTGGCTTCGATGACCTTCACACGGGACGACCGCACCCTCCTGGGAGACAGCCCCGCCAAGGTCGCCCAGATAATATCGGAAACGGGCGCGGACGTCATCGGAATCAACTGCTCTAGCGGGCCAGCACAAGTTCTGCGAATTTTGAAGAAAATGCGCCAGGCGGTCCCCGATAGCCGCTACTCGGTGATGCCCAACGCGGGTTGGCCGGAGCAGGTGGGGGGACGAATCATGTATTCTGCCGGAGCGGCGTATTTCGGGGATTATGCCCTGGCATACCGCCACGAGGGCGTATCCATCATCGGGGGCTGCTGCGGCACCACGCCGGAACATATCGCAGCGATGCGGGAGGCGCTGGATACGACACCGCCGGAGGCATATGCCAACGATGTGCGTGTGCAAATTCCGGCACGACGCCAAGTCGAAATCAAACAGGGGGAACCCTCGCAGCTTGCCCAGAAGATTGGGGCGGGGAAGTTCGTTGTCTCGGTGGAGATGGACCCGCCGCGAGGATTGTCGATCCATAAGATGCAAGCGGGAGCCAGTTTACTGGCGGATGCAGGCGCAGACGTGATCAACGTGGCTGACAGCCCGATGGCGCGCATGCGCATGAGTCCCTGGGCGGTGTGTGATTTAATCCAGCGGAATGTTGGGATCGAGACGACGCTGCATTTCCCCACGCGGGGGCGGAATCTGCTGCGGGTGCAGGGCGACCTTTTAGCGGCACACGCCATCGGGGTGCGGAATGTGTTCGTCGTGATGGGCGACCCCACAGAGATCGGCGATTACCCAGAAGCGATGGACAACTACGACCTTTCTCCCTCCGGCCTGATCAAATTGATCAAAAAAGGATTCAACGTGGGTGTGGACCATGCGGGCATGGAGATCGGCGAGCCGACAAATTTCTTCATCGGATGCGCTTTGAATCTGAATCCCAAAGATCCGCAGCGGGAGATCAAGGTGCTGCGCCGCAAGCTGAAGAACGGGGCGGACTTCTTCCTGACGCAGCCGGTATATGAGCCGGAAATAGCCCAGCGCTTTATATCCCTGTATGAAGAAGAACACGGCCGCTTCGACAAGCCCATCCTCGTGGGGGTCCTGCCCCTGTACAGCGTGCGGCACGCCCGGTTCCTGCACAACGAAGTCCCGGGGATATCAATTTCAAAGGAGATGTTCGCCCGATTGGAGAAGGCAGGCAAAGACGCCCCGCAGGAGGGGATCAAGATTGCGGGTGAAATCATCGAACAACTGAAATCGTGGGCGCAGGGCGTTTACCTGATGCCAGCCTTCAGCCGATTTGAGATCGCAGCGGAGATTATTGAAGTGATAGGTAATCAGTCAACCAGGTAATCAGGGATCAGGGAGATCGATCAGAGGAAGTTCTTGATTCCTATTAACTGATCACCTGATCACTTCTTATTTGTCCCTGCTGTCTTGTTTGGAAGATGGGATAAAATTAGATATATCACCGAGATTTAAAGTAAGGAGAAAACATATGCATTACCGACGTTTAGGACAGTCTGGATTAAAAGTCAGTGAAATTTCCCTGGGTGCCTGGGTGACAATGGGCGCGCAGATCGATGAAAAGGTCTCAAGTAAATTAATCCACGCGGCATTCGAAAAAGGTGTGAATTTCTTCGATAACGCCGACATCTACGCTCGGGGAAAAGCCGAGACCGCCATGGGGAAGGCGATCAAGGACATTCCCAGAGAGGAGTTGGTCATCTCCAGTAAGGTCTTCTGGCCGACGATGGAAGGACCCAATGGACGGGGGCTATCTCGCAAGCACGTCTACGAATCCATCCACGCTTCGCTGAAACGCCTTGACGTGGATTACGTGGACTTATATTTCTGCCACCGCTACGATCCCGACACGCCGGTGGAGGAAGTCGTCTTTATGATGAACACCCTCATCGAGCAGGGGAAGATCTTATATTGGGGAACTTCCGAGTGGCGGGCATCACAGATCGCTTCCGCCTATGGGATCGCCCGGCAATACAACCTGATCCCCCCAACAATGGAGCAGCCGCAATACAATATGTTCCACCGGCGACGGGTGGAACACGAGTTAGCTCCCTTGTGTGACGACATCGGTATCGGCCTAACGACCTGGAGCCCGCTGGCCTCCGGCGTTTTGACAGGGAAATATAACGAGGGTATTCCCGAAGGGGCGCGCGCCTCGCTGGAAAATATGGCCTGGTTGAAAGACCACATCACAAAGGAGCGGATCGAAAAGGTCAAGAAGCTGGAAGTAGTGGCGAAAGATTTGGGGATCACCGCCGCCCAACTGGCAATTGCCTGGCTACTGCGCCGGAAAGAGGTAAGCAGCGTCATCACAGGGGCGACCAAGCTCTCTCAACTAGAGCAGAATATCGCTGCGGGTGAGGCGGCAGACAAACTGACCAATGAGGTACTCGAGCGAATCGAAGAGATTTTAGGCAACGAACCAGAGGATGAATAATTCCTCCAATGACATGAGAGTAAGTAAGGGCGCAGCGTGCTGCGCCCTTACTTTTTATAAGAATCACGACTCTTTCGTCACCCAGGCTTCTTCGGCCTGGAGGGCACGGACTGTATTGGGTCTGATCTTACGATAAACCTGTTCGGGTTTTCGCGGAGTCCCGTTTACGGAGAGGAGCCTATCCAGGGTGATATCGAAGAGGCGTTCGTTTTCCTGCAGATAAGGCTCGATCAATGCCCAATCTTCGGGGGTGAGTGGGAGTAATTCGCCCCCATTGAGCTGATCTTCTGAGACTTTGTTGAATACATCACGCACGTAGATGCCCCCCCCCGAGGCCAGGGAGAAAAGGTTCCCGCCAGGATAGGGGGTGTCCAACTCCATGATGTGATTGTGCTCGTCGAAGGTGATCCCGTTGAGAATGACAAAGCCGCCACCGTTCAGGGGATCACCAGCCATGAATGATTCGGCCAGGTAATCGAGGCAGGTACCGTTAATTACTACTCTGGGCTTGCCCACGGCGTTAATCAGGGGCCGTCCCGCGGCGTTACCCAAGATATAGGTCGATCCCCCTTTGGCGCCGTACATGAAGGTCTGGCCGACATCCCCATGGACGACGAGTTTGCCGGACTTCATAATCTGGGCAACCTGGTCTTGCCCGTTGTTGTGGACGTGAAGTTCCAATCCATCCAAGCCGGAGGCGAGGTAATCGCCGGGAGAGCCGTAGACGTCGATACGGACATCACGCGTATCCACACCCAGGCCACTGCCTATGAAGCGATGGCCGCCGGTATGGGCGACGATGAAGTTTTTGAAACCAGTTTCATACAGGCGGTGGATCTCCCTAGCGACAGAAGTCTCTCCTTCCGGCGTGAACCCAGAGGCGTCAATGACAACAGTTTGGGATTCACTAAGGGGACGCGGGCATTTATCCCTTGCGGCGTGATAGACGAATTGGGGGGAGGGCGATTCTTTTATCATCTCAACGACACGGTTGAAACTCCGATCGAAGAGCGAGAGCAGGCTGCTACGCCGTAACTTGCCAGTATCGTAGCGCCTATCCATCATCAGGGTGAGTAGATTCAAGAGGTCGGCGATGTCATTTTCCTCCATGGCGACAAGCTCGATCCCTTCGAGGAATGCGAGCACCTCCGGATACTCCCATTTTGGCAACTGTCCTTTGAACCAGGCAAACTGCCCCGTTGGTGACAGCCTGGGAATGTCCAATTTGGAGGGAGTAAGCATTCGCCCATTGGTCATGAATGCCGGTGTGCTCGTAGGCACAGGGACTGCCTGCCCAAACTTATCCGTAACGGTCAAGTCCATCCCCTTCCCGTTGGGCGAGACGTTGAAGAAGAAGGCACCCCCGTCGGTGTGGCTGCCGCCGCGGGCATTCCAGCAGCGGTCTGCCCGTGTCCAGAAACGCGAATCTGTCTCCGCCAAGCTCTCAAGAGCAGCATCGATAGCCTGCTTCTCCGAGGCGGCAAAGCCGATGGCGACCTTGTCGCCACCCGCCAATTCACTCTCCTGCCAGGCGAACACCTGGGGGCGGAGCATACTCGTATCGGTGATGCCGGTGAGGCGGTATTCCGGCCCGGCTGCCGTATCCGGCTCGGATTGGGCGATCAGGAAGAACCAGGGGCCGTCGGGTGAGGCAGCCATGTGGGTGGTTTGGAGCATGTGGTAGACAGCCTGCTTCTCCGGCGTGAGCAGGGTGAAGTCCCGCTCGGTGGTGGGGGCCATAGCCTCGATGACGTACTCCAGCGGGTAATGGTAGGTGCGGTAGAGCAGGTCGAAGAACTGGACAGCGACCTCGGTGTCGGTGAGGAACAGGGGGTAGATGTTGCGCTGGGCGAGATATTCGCTGATGGCGGCGTGATTGGCGAAGTCGCCGTTATGCACGAGCGCTTCATTCAAGCCGATGAAGGGGTGGGCGCCGCCGGGATGCCAGACGCGGCCTTTGGTTGGGTACCGATGGTGGCCGATCCAGACATGGGCGCGGATATCTTCCATTTGGTAGTAGCGGATGACGTCGTCGCCGTAGCCGACCATTTTTAGGACGAGCATATTCTTCCCATGGGAAAGGACAAAGGCCTGCTTTTCGCCGGTGGATTGATAGTACCTGGTGTTGAGTTTGTAGGTGTTTTGGTAGACAAGCTCGTCTTCGACCCTGCGACGGGATATCTCTTCCATGCCGTTCTCCCGGATGAAGTCTTCAACAATCTCAGATTTCAGGCGGACAAAATATTCAACAACCTCGGGCGGCCGGACTTCCAAGCCCTGGATGGACTCGTAGTCGGGGAGATGATTCTGTTCGCAGATGTGATCCACTTCGAAGATAGCATGGACAAATTCATTTTCCAGGGTATCCCGCACGGTGTCGTCCAGGAAAGCCACAGCCAAGAGGTAATCGTTCTCGAGGATTTCCCGCGTGACGCCAAATTCATCAGCGACGAGGCCGACGGCGGCGATCCCACCCCCTTTGCCATTGCCGCGGTTGCGCATCTGCTGCAAGGCCTGGAGCATGTGGCGGGCGGCAACCTGCTGGTTGGACGCCAAGCCGATGACACCACAGCCCCCTTCGGCCTCCTGGCCTGTGGTCATGTGGAAGCCGCCCTGTGGGACCAGATGTTTTCGAGAAGCGATGAATTTCGGGGGAATCTCTCTGGGATCCATCAGGCGCTCCTTCCATTCCTGCCGATGCCGGTGTAGCACAGCAAGTCTTTACGACCGCGCAGCTGCTGGATGCCGGTCAATCCCAGTTTGCGAAGGACGTCTTTCAACTGGAGGATGATCGAGTCGTAGAGGTTAACGATACGTTGCGCGCCCCATTCTTCAGTGACGAGGAGGGACAATAGCGGGTTGGTGGTAGTCAGGCCAAAGGGGCAGCCCCGACCGCGTTCACAGTTGGCGCAGCGTGTGCACCCCAGCGCGACCAATTCAGCGGTGCCAATCACGGCGCCATCGGCACCCAGGGCGATGATCTTGGCAATGTCGTAGGCTGTGCGAATACCCCCACTCGCCATAACGACGATATCATCGCGGATGTTTTCTGACTTGAGGTAGTTGTGTACTTTGGGGACGGCGAACTCTATGGGCATGGCGATGTTCTTCTTGGCGATCTCCGGAGCAGCGCCGGTACCACCATAGGAACCGTCGAGGTGGACGATGTTGGCCCCGGCGTAGTAGCTACCAACGGCGACCATGTCCACATCGGTGGGGGTGGAGACCTTGACGGAGACCAGGGCTTCCGGGTTGATGGTCTTGATCCAGTCCACATGTTTACGGTGGTCTTCTACAGAATAGACCGAGTGGAAGGGGAAAGGCGAGAAGAGGCTCACCCAGGGAACGCTCTCGCGCATCTCCGCTACAGTACTTGTGGCTTTATCCGCCAGGAGATGCCCTCCCAGACCGGGCTTGGCACCCTGGGCATATTTAAACTCGACAATGCGGGCGTATTGGATGGTCTCTTCGCGGACGCCGAACATCCCGGTCGCCACCTGAGTAATGATGTGGTGTTTATACTTCACCAAGGATTGGGGGTAGCCCCCCTCGCCCGTGCAGGTGAAGGTGCTGCGTTCCTTCCCGGCTCGGGCACGGGAGAGCATGACCTGCTCACTGACCGAGCCGTAAGACATGCCCCCGCCGTAGACCGGCAGGTCGATGGTAATCTGGTGGCCTTCTTTCTTTTTATTGAGGGATAACGAGAGGTCGATCTGTGTATTTTCAGGGAGCCATTCATCTTCAGGGAGGAAGTTGAAATCCAAGACGTCGAAGCCCCCACCAGAGTTCCCCACCCGATATTCCAGGCCGTTATCCGGCGGGCGACCATGTTCACCCTGGTACCAGGTAGCGAGGATAAGGTCATCCGTCCAGCGATCGTCCCCCATAGCCGGGGGGGCGTCGTCTATCTCGTGCGACCAGCGGTGAAAACCTTTTCTCAGGTTGGCGGTATGCTTTTCAACGATGAGGGCGAGGTCTTTGTCTTTATATTCCATAAGCGCTTATTCCTGCGAAAGCTGCTTCTTCTAGATCGGCTGCGAACATCGCCCGCCCCATCTCCCCGCGCAGACGGCGCACTTCGCGCAGCCCCATGGCGCCGAGGATCTCTAACATCTGGTCGCGCCAGGAGGCAGTGAGGTTCTTCAACCTCTGCACGCCCCAGGGAACGGTGAGTTTGGACGGGAGGATGAACTGGCTGGTCTCCCGGTCTGCACACTGGCTTTCAAAACGAGCCTGAAGGGCGACCAGGGCAGCCGTGTCTATGGCGACAGCGTCGAGGCCGCACAAGATCCCTTTGGGGATGTGCTCTGCGGCAATCATCCCTCCACTGCCGAGCAAGGTGACCTCCTGGCGTAGACCTGCGTCTACGAAGGTTTTATGAGCGCGCCGGATGAGGTCGAGGATAAAATGCCCTTCACGATCGCGACCGTGAAAGTCTGCCAATAGGTGAAAGACGCGGATGCCCTCCATGTAATATTCCAATAAGATATCTTTGGAAGGAAAGGGAATCCGCAGGCAAATTAAGGCGTCTGGGAAGAGATTCTTCAGATTGGTGAATAGGGGCTTATCCCATCTGTCCATTTCGAGTAGTTGGGGAGAGCGGCGCAAGAGTGCGAGGTCGTCTTCATCGTCAGGCTTCACCAGGGGTACGACGTGGTCCCCTTCCAGCCCATGCCTGAGAATTACGTTCAAGGGGAGTACGGCGAGGGATTGGATTTCATCAGCGGTCTGGGCGGTGATCTTCCAGAAGGTATCTGAGGCCAAAGAGGCCGGAGGTGCATCGAAGAGGATGGGTAATTCGATTTGGATGGTGTGGGGGCTTTTGCCCACGCTTTGCCCTTGGGTGTCGAAAACCAGGAAATTCGGGCGTGAGCCGATGTCTACGACGGTGGAGATATATTCCCGCCCGTGGATGCCGTCGCGGGTCGGGCGGACGATCTCGGACATATCCGTCCACATCCCATCCCAGCCCTCTCCGCCGAACTTCCCCCGGTAGCCGGCGCCTTTAACGGGAACAAGACCGGTCTCGGCCTCATAGGTGACAGCGTTAACGACATCGAAGGTGAAATAGTCGTCCCCCAGCTTTCGCCGATCCGGGTTGTGACTCACGCGGACAAAATCGGGGAATTCGGTCGAACAGCGCAGGCAGCCCACGCAGTGCTGTGGGCGGGGTGCGAAGCCACCGACAGGGCCTGAGAAGACGCCATACATGCAAGGGCGACTCGTCACCACGGGCATGTTGCCACGGGTGTGGATGAGTTCACCGATGAGGTGTTTCGCCAGGCCGATCTTCCCCACTTTGACATTGAAACGTGTAGGCCACTTTTGAATATCGGCTGTGTTTTCTACCTCGATGTGGTAGCGATGGTATCTGGAACCGTTCGGTTTGTTGCTGCTCATGCATTACCTCGTTCTACAGCTACGTGTGTCTCGCAGGGGCGCAGCATGCTGCATCACCACAAAAAAATGGGCACGCCAGGGTGCGCGCCCATAATGAAATAAGAGCCAATCTTTCTGCACCCTTCCAAGCACAGCAAGCCAGCAATAAGAATTGCCTGCTCACACCACCGTTGGAGCCTTGTGCCTACACGTTGCCGTGGGGTTTTCGGTCCAAACTTTATTCGGAAGGGAGAGAACGAAGCCCGTGGCCAGGCTTCAGAGGCATCCGCTGATCGACTCGATTTTCTTCCGGTCTTCCGGAATTCGCCTTCCCTCGCAGGAAGGAACCTCCACCTCGTAACCTCATGGGATATGAGGTCCAGCCGCTATTTCTCCGCTATTCAATTGTTAATTCGGGGGCAATCGTATCAGTTTGCATTTGGCGTGTCAAGAGGATGGAATGTATTATGCCAAGGCATTTGTATAATATTCTTTCGATATCAACATATCAAGTGCATATTATCATGGTAAGCCACAGCCCCAACCAATCAGGCACTTTACGATCAGGTTCATAATGGAACGGGCAATGTATATCCTGTTGCAACAATTAAACAAAATGGGCGGGGCTTATCCCCGCCCGTTAAAAGGAAAAAAGCCGGATTATATTGCTGGGGGGACAGGTTGGTCTATATCCACGATTTCAGTCTTTTCTTTACGCTGGGTAAAGAAAGTATAGCCACCGACGCCTATAGGGATCAAGACCATTAGTAAGCCGATACACAACAAGGCGTACCCAACGGAGGGGGGCAGGTCCTCGCTGTAATAACTGCCGGGGAGGTCATAATAATATGTCCCACCAGCTAATGAAAATATTGCCCCATATAAACAAAGGCATATTCCCGGGCAGCCACACAACAGGGCGGTTACGATGGTAGCAATAAGACCAATATTCTTTTTATCATCCATAACGTTGTCTCCTCAGTAACGATATTTTAAGTGTAGATATTTGTATCATATTAATATAAAAAACTAGAAGTTTAACTATCCATTTGATTATAGATTCTCGATCTCAAGTGGTTCGACCGGGTCAGCAAGCTCAAAGCCAAAGACACGCGAGTAGAAATATAACTCACCATCGAGGGCACGCTTGATGTTCTCGGCTTTGCGAAAACCGTGCTGCTCTCCTTCGAAAGCCAAGTAAGCGGTTGGAAGTCCCTTCTCACGGACAGCCTCAAACATCGATTTGGACTGTTCTGGGGGAACGACTTTATCTTCCAGACCTTGAAAGAAAACCACAGGCCGTGAAAGTAGATTTGTATGTTTGAGTGGGGAACGCTGGTCGTAGACGGCTTTCATCTGGGGGTAAGGGCCGACCATGCTGTCGAGATAACGGGATTCGAATTTGTGTGTGTCTTCAGCCAGGGGGGCTAAATCGCCGACTCCGTAGTAACTCGCCCCGGCGCTAAAGGTATCGTCGAAGGTGAGGGCGCATAAAGTAGTATACCCCCCGGCACTCCCACCGGTAATCATCAAACGGTCACCATCGACGTCACCACGATTGATCAAATACCGGGCACCCTTGGCGCAGTCCTGCACATCCACAATGCCCCAATTCCCGTTGAGACGCATCCGGTATTCCCGACCATAACCGGTGCTGCCGCCGTAGTTTACGTCCAGAACGGCGATTCCACGGCTGGTCCAATACTGGATGCCCAGGCTAAAGGTGCTGGCAGTGGCGGCGGTGGGACCACCGTGGCTTTTGACCAACAAGGGCGGCTTTTCTTCATCTGGTCCGGTAAAATCTTGATTTTGGGGTGGGTAAAAGATGCCAAAGGCAGTAAGACCGTTTTCGGTAGGGAACTCGATGGGTTCCGGCGTTGAGATATATCCCGGATCGACCATCAACCCGCTAGAACTCCGCAGGGTCTCCCACTTCCCGCTGGCAATATCGAAGGAGCGGATGGCGGACGGCTCGGTGGGATTCCCTGTGGCTCCAATGAATTTTCCGTTACAGGCTTTGACATTCCACAGTTCTGTGGCAGGTGTGTCAATGGTTTCAAGCTGGCAGGTATTTGTATCCACTACGCCAAGATACCAGCGGCCATTTTGAGTGTAGGCGCAGACAATCTTACCGGCTGAGAGGAAACCGTATTTCGACATGCCAAAGAGCCACTGCGGCTGGCCGAATTCAGCTTTCATCTCCACGACCGGTTCGACATGATCCCCGGCGAGGCGATATAGGTTCCACCAGCCGCTACGGTCGGAAACGAAATATAAGACCCCATCGGGCGACCATTCGGGTTGGTAGATAGACTCATCCACGTCCCCGGCCACCAATCGGGGGTTTGCCACTTCGCCATCTCCAGCGACCTCAGCAAGCCACAATTCAGTGCCGTCCCAGGGCATGTTGGGGTGGTTCCAGGTCAGCCAGGCGAGTTTACTCCCGTCCGGACTGATGGCGGGTGAGGCATAAAAATCATTCCCTGCTGCGAGGATTTGAACAATCTGGCCGCTTTCCAAGTCTAGACGGGTTAACGAATTAACGGCTTCTTTTCCCTCTTCGCTGTGGTCTTCGACGATGCAGACGATTGAGTTGCGAGGTTTGTCAACGTGCAGGTCGGCATAGCGCAGTTTATTTTCAGGGGTCAAGGGTTGGGGGTCACTGCCGGGAGTCTGGCTGTAGATGCGCTGGTCGGCGAAATTAGCGAAATATACCACGCCCTCAGAGACAGTGTAATTCCCGCCGCCGTATTCATGCACGCGCGTACGGGCATTGTAGGGGGCGGGGTTCACGTCAACGGTTTTTCCATCAGGGGTATGACGGACAATGACCTGCCGTCCGCCTTCTGACGCCCGGGACTCGTACCAGTAGATATCGCCGCCGTCCAATACAATCTGGCCCAAGCCAATCAACTCGGAGACGATCAAATCTGAAGTGATGGGAGATTTCCAGGAGCCGTAGGGGGCAACCGTTTTTTTTGTCATTGTTTACCTCTTTGAGTGCCAATCAGGATACCCATATCTTACACTATAAATACTCTGGGAAACATATCTTCTATCAGGTTTGGAGATGAATCAAATATTCTTTATCTTTCACTGCCCATAATATGTATATGCATAGCACGCCACAGCCCCAACCCCGAGGATATGGGGCGGATACGCATTTTGACCTTTTTAGGGAAGGGTTTAGGGCAAGGATTAAACCATGCACTCGCATGAAATCCCCCATCCTACCATCTAGGAATGGCATGATTTGTCTGAACTAATGGTCATTTGACAATATCTTCCCAGGGCTTTTGGGCTTTATTGAGAATACCTCTGGCGTCCTTTACACAATGAGCAGTATGCTACTCATTGTCATTCATCCCGCAAACGGGCGTTGACCTCTCGCTCTAAACGCTTGACGATTTTATTCCGAACCTTGGCAACCTCTTTATCGGTCAAGGTGCGGTCTGGGGCCTGGTAGGTCAGGCTGTAGGCCAGACTCTTCTTGCCCTTTCCAATCTGCTCACCCCGATAGATGTCGAAGAGAGTCGCTGCCGCTACAGTTTTACCCCCCGTCTGCAAGATCATCGCTTCCACCGCTGCGGCGGGAATATCTTCCTCCACTATGAGGGCGATATCTTCCAACACCGGAGGATAAGGCGAGACAGAAGTGACCTCATGGCGGATAGGCGCCAAGGGCTGCAGGACATCCAGGTAGAGGATGGCAGCCAAGACAGGGGAATCGGGGAGATCGTGCCGGGCGTGGACGGCGGGGTGGAGTTCACCCATCACACCAAGCTGTTTGTCTTCTGCATATATCCGAGCACATTTTCCGGGATGGAAAACAGGATGCTGGTGAGGTTTGTATTCGACGGCAGAGAGGTGCAGTCCAGCGAAAGTTTTTTCGAGGATTCCTTTTAGATCAAAGAAATCGAACAACCCCCTATCCGCTCCTTGCCAGCTTGGATGATTTCTTGGCCCAGTCATGGCGACGACGAGGCGAGAGATCTCATCCGGTAAAGCACCTTCTTCAGAGGCGAGATAGACGTGCCCAATTTCGAATACGGCGATACGCTCCTGGAAACGGGCATTCTGCTCGAGAATCTCCAACACGCCGGCCATGAGACTCTTGCGCATGACGTAGCGGTCGGCTGCAATAGGATTGAGGAGCTTCACATAAGGAGTCGGATCTGACTCCACTTCCCCGCCGAAGCGCCTACTCTCTCGCTCAGGCGAGGTCAGGCTGTAGGTGATGATTTCCTGCAGGCCGAGGGCAACGAGGATATCGCGCAGTTTCTCTTCGAAATCGAGTTTGAAATTGTTGCGCTGCGGTGGGAGGCTATCGGACATGCGCGTCTCGGGGATATTCTCATACCCATAGATACGGGCGATCTCTTCCATCAGGTCGGCTTTGGCATTCACAGGATCCGCATCGATATCCAAACGATGATCGGGTGTGAGAGTATGGATCGTATCGCCATTCACTTTGGTTTCAAAGCCCAAACGAGTGAGGATTTCGGCGATCTCCTTTGCAGATAATTCAATCCCTAACCAGCGTTCGACGTCAGCGGGGGTGAGGAGGACTTCAGGATCTTGCGGCGAGAGAGGATATTCATCTACCAGCCCCTCGCAGACCACACCACCCGACCACCGGCGCATGAGTTCCAGACCGCGTGTGACCCCAAGGATCGCCATGGCAGGATGGACGCCACGAGAGAAGCGGTAAGAGGCCTCTGAGTCCATTTTCAGGTAACCAAGAGATTGACGGACGTTGATATAGTTCCAGTTAGCGCCCTCAAGGAGAACGTTTTTGGTGTTCTCATTGACCTCGGTCTCGATTCCGCCCATGATCCCAGCAATGGAATGGGATCCACGCGTATCGCACACGAGGACGGTGAAATCTTCCAACTCGTGCTCCACGCCATCGAGGGTGGTCAGTTTTTCGCCTGGTTTGGCGGTACGGGTGATGATTGTGGGCGTTTTACCGGCAGCTCGTTCGACCAGCAGGTCATAGTCGAAGGCATGCAGCGGCTGGCCGATATCGAACATAATGTAGTTGGTCACGTCGACGATGTTGTTGATTGGACGTTGTCCAACCAATTTAAGTCGGCGCTGCACCCATTCAGAGCTGGGCTTGATTTCAATATCTTCGATCAGACCAAGAACGAAACGGGGATTTAGTTCAGGATCTTTAATCTGAATTTTGACCTTGCCTTTGATGGGTTCGCCCTCGGCTTTGAAGCTGTAATCCGGCTGGCGAAGTTCGCGTTCGAAGATGGCAGCCACCTCTCGGGCGACCCCGAGGATGTTAGCGTTTCGGGCGATGTTGGGGGTTATAGCGACATCCAGGACGGCATCGCCCATATAATCGGCCAGGGGCATCCCTGTGGGGGCATCTTTCGGTAAAATAATCACACCTTCGTGTTCTTCAGAAATCCCCAACTCTTTTTCCGAACAAACCATCGAGGCAGACTCTACGCCGCGAATCTTGGTCTTCTTGATCTTCGTCAACTCGAAGCCGGGTTGGTGGCCGTCGTAGATCTGGGCGCCCTCTTTGGCGTAGGCCATTTTTAGAGGTTTATCCAAAGGGCCACCTCCCTTATATTCGAACAGGTTGGGGGCACCGGTGAGAACGGTGTGTTCCTGTTTCCCGTCGTTCAGTTTGCACAGCACCAGGCGATCGGCGTTGGGGTGCGGCATGACTTCTAACACCTCAGCGACGACGATTTTCTCCCGGTCCCAGGCCAGGCCGGTGACCTTGAAATCGTGCTTTTCTCCGGGGGGAGGCGCTAAACCGACAAAATGAATCTCTTCGACCTCCAATCCAGCCATGGTGATTTTGTGGGCCAGTTCTTCAATAGGGATATCGTCGATGTCGACGTAATCTTTCAGCCAGGATAAGGGGACTTTCATACTATATTCTCCGAAAAAAATGTTGTTTTATCAGATGCCTTACGCAACACGAAATGTGTAATCAAATCATTTCGTATTGCGTATTCCGTAAATATATTTGCTAGAACTGCTCAAGAAATCTCAAATCATTCCGCCAGAAGTAGCGGATGTCTTCGATTTGGTTGAGCAGCATGGTGATGCGTTCCGGGCCCATGCCGAAGGCGTAGCCAGAAAATTTCTCAGGATCATACCCGCCGTAGCGCAGCACATTAGGGTGGACCATGCCGCTGCCCAGAATTTCCAACCAACCTGTGTATTTACAGACAGAACAGCCATTCCCGCTGCAGATGAAACATTCGACGTCCATTTCAGCGCTGGGTTCGGTGAAGGGGAAATGGGAAGCCCGGAAGCGGGTGCGGACATCCGGGTCAAACAGTCTCCTGGCAAAATCCGTGAGAGTACCTTTCAGGTCGCCAAAGGTTATATCTTTCCCCACAGCCAACCCTTCTACCTGAGTGAACTGCATTTCGGCGCGGGTCGTAACCTGTTCGTAGCGGTAGCACATCCCCGGAAGAACCACCCGGATAGGTTCAGGATGGTACTCGCGCATGGCGTGGACCTGGCCCGGGGAAGTATGTGTACGTAAGATGATGCCTTCTTGATCGGTGTAGAAAGTGTCCCACATGTCTCGAGCGGGGTGATGGGCGGGCATGTTCAGGAAGGTAAAGTTGTAATCGTCGGTTTCTACCTCACGCGAGCGGTACACCTGGAAACCCATGGCAGAAAAGATTTGGATAATGCGCCGGAGGGTCTGGGTAACCGGGTGGAGGCGGCCGCGGACGTACGTTCTTCCAGGCAGGGTTACGTCCAGTTTCTCGGTCTCCAAGGAGCTCGCCAGGGCACTTTGCTGGAGAGCGATTTGTTTCTCTTCCAGGGCGGTTTCGAGAGCCTGTCTGACTTCATTCGCCCGTTTGCCTACTTTAGGGCGTTCTTCTTTACTCATCTCGCGCATTTGGGTAAATACATCCATGAGTGGTGATTTACGCCCGATGTGCAATGAACGCCACTGTCCCAGGCTTTCCTGGTCGATCACTTTCTCCAGCGCATCCAGGGCGTCTTTTTGAATCTTTTCCAATTGTTTCAGCATGCAGCACTCCTAAAAATAAAAATACCCGTCCACTCTGGGACGGGATCGAAGTTTACGTTCCCGCGGTACCACCCAAATTAATCACCTGGTGATTCGCTCTTACCAACAGCTACAGGATTTCCCTTGCGATTGGCTCCCATGCTAACGCTTGGGCTGCGTCCCAGACTACTTGGGTATATCTTATACCCGTTCCCCCGGGCAACTCGAGAGAGAACTTCGGCTGATTTCCACTGAGATAGGGTTCCAGTCTACGCCCTATCCTCCCTGGCAGATTTCACCAGCTTACTTTTCTCTGTCCTGGCTTTTTTCAATTTTTCAACTGTTCCTAATTATGTCCGAAAACCCTGGCTTGTCAAGTGATCGATGTTTAGAGAATGGTTTTCACAAAGCGGTTAGGTTTACAATTTCTCGGCGGCAATGATTCCAGAGGAGGCTAGATTTCCGGCGACTGTTATGAATTCTTTATCAAGATCAGTAAACGGGCGCCCACTAGCCGTGTTTACTACTTCAATCGCCCCCAGAGGCCGCTGGAGGTCCAACAAGGGAGCGCACACCATGGATTTGGGGGGTAAATCTGCATAATTGCTGACGGTGAATGAGAAATATTGATCTACACGCACATCTTCCACCAGCCGACTTTGCTGGTTCTTCACAACCCAACCTGCCAATCCAAGCCCTTTTTCCAGACGATGATTCAATAATTTATCGCGTGAAACTCCAATGACTTCTACATAAACCAATTCGCCAGTTTCATCGTCTAACAGTAAGAGTGCCCCATTTTCAGACTCCACAGCATTTAAAGCAAAAGCCAAGATCTCTTGAATGAGGCGAAAGACGTTGGTCTCTTTATTTATGGTTGTCACACATTCGTGTAAGGAAACCAAAGCCGACAATCCTCGCTGAAATCGATCTACGTAATCCCGTAAGGAATTGATATCATTTCTCAAGCGAATGTTTTCTTGCTGCAGATGGCGCATTGTATGTGTATCGGAAGAAGTCATTCTCTCCTCCTGTGAATACCAGTATCCATATTATTCATTATACAGGTTTTTTCGACAGAGCGGGTTCAAATACCACTTTTGCCAAAAAATCTGGGGACTTCGCGTTGATATTGCAGATACCTGTCACCAAATCTGGTTCTAAGCCAAGGTTCTTCGGTGAATGGGGCAAGGATATTCAAAGCTATTCCTAAAACACCAATTATCCAGGTCATCCAGGAATTGGTTATCAGCATATACCCCACGATATGGAGGATGTCGGCTATGTACTGCGGATTGCGTGAATATTGGTAAGGGCCTCGAGTGACAAGCCCATTCCCTAAACCTATCACGGCACGAAGCCCAAACACTGAGAATGCCCATGAGCCAATGATTGCCCCTACGATGTGAAGAATCAAAGCAACCGGGAATCTCGCCCAGACCTTAATGCAGGCGCTGTTGAAATCGAGAAGCCCAACAAAGAAGAAGCCAACACAGACGAGAGAGGCGAGAATCCAGGCAGTGAAGAACTGCCAAGAACGGTGAGAAGGGGGCGGCCAAAAACGGAAGCCTGGACGCCGGATGGTAAGGATAAACAAGATTAGATAGACGATCTCAATCAGTACTGAACCCACAAAAAGGAAGTTCTTCATAAGGATTTCACTCATAGATCAACAAAAGCTGATGTTTTCTGTCGTTAATTCCACAAGCGTGGTAGGAAACTTACTAAGTATATATCAAACTAAAATTAATATTCTATATGTTTCTTATTTCGGTGAAGGTGTAAGTATCCAACCCAAAAAATGTTTCGGTGGATTCACAAAAGAATATCATATTCTACGTCGTAAATGAATTATAATTCTCAGGCTATACGCCACAAGGTAACTTTATGATGACCAGGCGGCAAACCTTCAATTACGTATTCCTTCTTTTTTTCTTCCTTTTGTTGGGTGCCTGTAACTCTACAGACAACCCCTCCACAACTGAGGCTTCGGTTCAAACTACCCAACCTGCGGCAGAACCGCTGGCTACCGCTACACCGACCGAGGTTATTGTGTACGTAGCCACGGTCAATGGTGAAGGGATCAGGGAATCCAGCTACCTGAGCAGCCTGGCCCAATTCCAGGAAGCACAAACCGAGTTCGGGAATCTACTAGAAGAGGGCGAGACGGCAGAAACCCGGGTGATCGAGGTATTGATCGACCGGCTACTATTATCTCAATACGCACGTCAAACCGGATTTTTCGCCGACGAAACCACTTTGGATACAAGGATCCATCAATTAACCGAGGAAGCCGGGGGGCAAGATGCGATGACCGCCTGGATGGAGCGATATGGGTACAGCATGGATACATTCAGGATAGAACTGGCCTTGGAGATCGAGGCAGCCTGGCAGCGAGACCAGGTGACCAACAGCGTGCCGGAGACGGCTGAACAAGTGAATGCCAGACAGATATTTTTTTATGACGGCTACATGGCAAGCCGGGCTTACAACCAATTAGCAGCCGGCGCCGATTTCGAGGGTGTTGCCCAGGCGAACGATCCGCAGAATTTGGGATATCTTGATTGGTTCCCTCGAGGCTATCTGTTCTTCCCCGAATTGGAGGCGGCTGCTTTTTCTCTCCCGCCAGGCTCGTTCAGTGAAGTGATTGAAACAGAAATCGGATATCACATTTTACTCGTGCTGGATTACGATCCGGACCGTCCTCTGTCAGCAGATGCCCGGCTGACCTTGCAAACCAAGGTGCTGGAAGACTGGCTGGCCCAAAAGCGGTCGGAAAGTCAAATCGAAGTTTTTCTCCCCTAAAAACTCTTTTTCGCATAAAATTGATGTGATGGTATCGATCTTGCTATATTAATTATGAAAATTCCTCATTCCTGAGGCGAAATCTATGGATGCATTCGATTTTGTTGACGACAAGTCTAAAAAATCCCGAGGCGGAGCCAGCGGGTTAATTTGGAAACTCGGTACAGCCTATTTCTTAATCGGGACATTGTGCCTGGGGGTATTTTTTGCCTATACTTTCTTATATCCAAATAACCCCCTCAATCCCTTCCCACCAGCACCAGGTATTACCCCCGCTCCAACACAAAGTAATCTAACCCCTACAAACACACCTCCCCCTCCTCCTACATCCACACTGCCACCCGCGACAGAAGAGCCAACCCTTGGGCCGCTACCCACAGCAACACCGTTCGCCACAGGCGACGCTACGCCAACGACAGGTTCATCAAGCCTGACGCATTTTAAAGCCCAAGAAGGCACACCCTTATATTTAGCCCATACTGACGGCTGTGGGGGCTTGTATATTGCTGGGAACGTAGTCGATCTGGCAGGCAATCCTGTGGTGTTCATGCTCGTGAGAGTCGGTGGAACGTTGGGAGGCGAGAATCTACAACTAGAAGATACACTCAGCGGGAGCAACCCAAATTATTCTTCCAGCGGATGGGAAGTGAAAATCGCGGATGCCCCAATCGACTCTACCGGCACAGTCTTCGTTGAACTCTACCGGCTCGAGTCGGAAGACCCAGTCTCCGATTTAATCATTGTCGATACATTCAACGACTGCGACCGCAACCTCATCATGGTGAATTTCGTGCAAGATGAATGAGGCAGTAATTGGGCAATCAGGTAAATAATTAGCAATAAAAGCTCCTGGCTTTTCCACCAGGAGCTTATTGATTCGTGTCGGGTTCTCTTTTGCCTAACGTTTATCGATAGCGCTCATAAAGAAACACTTTTGATTCGACGCGACAATTCACGACTTCGCCTTTATCTTAGGAAAAAACATGCCTACATTTTGCTTGTATTCTCTGTAGCTATCGCCAAATTCTTTCTCGAGATTTTTTTCTTCCCAACGGGTTTCGACTACGAAAACAATAAGGAAGACTACCAGGAAATAGAGGGAATAAATCCCTGCCCACATTAGGAACCAACCAGCAATTGTGAACATTAAGCCAAGATTTACAGGATGCCTAATGATGCTATACAAGCCATCTGTAATAACTTCATCTGGGATACCTTTTACACCTGTAAGGTCAGTTCTCACCAACTGCTTGATACCGGCAGTCGTAAGAATTAACCCGAAAATCAGGAAAAAAATTCCGACAATGGGCAGGGCAGGAACGCCCGATATCCTGGGTTGGTTAAAAAGCGGTATGTAAAAAAGTAGAAAAAATAGAAACCCGCGAAAGATCGAAAATCCGATCTTAAATCCCACCTTACCTTTAACTTTAACTAACGTAAGTATACTTGTGACCACTGCTATGATGAGTACGACGATCCAGGCTTGATCTTGAAAATCTGATATTGCTGCCATATGTTTATCTCCTTTTTTAATTGATCCAAACCCATCATTTAAACAATATATATACTCAACAAAGTCACTTGTAATTTTTTCAGTAGAAATTTCCAATAACGCCCCTCAATTGTGTTTGCTGTCATTCGAACGCCTCGCGTTTTGACTGCCGATTGGATTATAGAATGCTCTCGTTTATGAATTCAAAAGAGGGAATTTTCTCGTTTTATTCGTCTTCTTTTCTCATCCAATGTGAAACCCCCACAGCCAGTAACCCGATACCATTGGAGATGGAATAGTTTTAGATATTGCCACCTTTACCTGGGCGTTTACCTTTTTTTCAGAAAACCACAGGTAAAATCATTATACGACCAATAAACCCAGTGTGATATCTTATCCACAATATTAATCAATTTCTAATTTTCCCAAATAAAAGCAGTTTATATATAGCGAGAAATTCAATATTTCCCTAATTACTGGATCTCCCCTCTCTGAAAATAAAAATCTCGTCAAGGTACAGGTTGCCGTACCTTGACGAGTTGTTTCTTTGTTGACCCCTTAGGGTATCAACCTTAAATGACCCTCGGCTGTCGTTTGTATGGTCTCCAGCTCCCAAAGCAATGGGTTGTATTCGATGTTCGCCCACTTTTCGGCCATGTCGATGTAATGCGGGTGGTAGGGATGTCCGGATTGGCCAGTAGGGTGGATGAGGAGCGAATTGGTTAAATCGTTGAAATCGACGATCATTCGCTCGGAGGGCGTCCAATACACCCTATAGTCGTCACCTGCCGCATTCCACCCATTCGCATTCACGATCGAAGTGCCGCCAGATAGGGCAAAGGGACCCCGGTTGAAGGCCTTCTTTATAAAGGGAAAACTGCTCATCACCTCATGCTGGAAGACGATGTAATGGATCTCGCCCCACTGCCAGGTGTTTGGATCCTTCCCAAGCATCTTTTTCAATTCTACAAATGCGGATTCGAAGGCCAGCCGGATAATATCATCTCGCCCCTCGACCACATCGGTAGTCGTTATATCATCCCACCAGGGATTTTCAGGATCATCCAGGATACTCCTCATCACGACAGCCCAGCGGTCACTCCCGTCAGGTGCATATCCATCGGGGAGGTCATCAGTGAAAGTGTCCATGAGGAGGTGTTTCCAGAAAGCCTCGAACAAGGCCGCCTCCGGGCTGCTCTTATCTTCCTGGAAATCCCATCCGTTCAGGATGGCCTTGGCGTTTTCAAGATCGATATCATCCATGTCAAGGGACAACAGATAGGGGACCAGCATCTCCGCCGTCAGGCTTTTATTATCCCCGTGCATCTGCTGGAAGTAAGGGATATCGATGGGGCCGGACGCTTCCAGGATCATGTTTTCGATCCGTTCGGCGCGCTGGCCGTAACTCCATACGTCAGCAATCTGGTAAGGATAGCTGCTGTCCACCACGGCATTGTTAGCCGTGGCGATGTACCCTTCCGGTGGGTTGAAAGTGTAGGGGTGCTCCTCAAAGGGAATGTACCCCAACCATTCATGGTCATCCGTCCAGCCTGGGACCGGATAGCGCCCGTCGCTATCCCCTGCCCGGATGGGGATGTCCCCCGGCATCTGGTAGCCAATGTTGCCCTCGATGTCAGCGTAGAGTAAGTTTTGGGCGGGTGCGGCAAAGTCCTTCGCCGCTTCCCTAAACTCCTCCCAATTTTGGGCAAAATCGATCATCATGACCGCCTGGAAAGTCTTGTTGGGCTTCAATGCCGTCCACTGCAGGGCAATGGCGTAGTTCTCAGGCAGGTCCAGGCCGCTTTCCTCGTGGAATTCCTCGAGGCCAAACACTTCTGTGATGATAGGGCCATGGCGGGTCAGGCGAACCTCCAACTCGATGATGTCATCGCCTACGCAGATATCCTCGGTGAGAACTTCCATGTCCACCCATTCCCCATTAACCTCGTACTGGTAGGGATTATCCGGATTGATCTTCTCGATGTACAGGTCCATCACGTCTGGGCCGACATTCGTGTAAGCCCAGGCGATGCGGTCGTTATGGCCGACGATGATCATGGGCGCTCCCACGAAAGAGACACCTACAACGTCCAATTGGCAGTCCGGCCCTTTAGGCATACAGTGTAGTCCGTTCTCATACCAGACGTGGGGGATGTTGGCAGGGAGGTGCATGTCACTCGCCAGGAGAGGCATCCCCGTGGTGGTGAGGTCGCCGCTGACCGCCCAACTGTTCGAGCCGATCCCAACGGCACCGCTGATGTCAAAGAGAGTATCAATCGTTGCAGCCTGCTCGGATACCTGAGTGAAGGCTGTTGTGAAGTGAGATAGGAGATCGCTCTGTGCTGTCACAGGATATCCCGTAGAAGCGGAGTCCCAATCCTTGACGATGGTGGGGTAATCCTCCGGGTAAGGTGGGTACAGCGCCGCAATCTGTTCCGGGGTCAAAGTGGCGAGCAGTACGGCCCGTTCGATCTCAGTATCCAAGTTACCTCCCAACTGCCACGACATAGCCTTCGCCCATGAGATGGTGTCGAGCGGCTCCCAGGGTTCAGGTTCGTAGCCCGGGTTGAGCAGGGGGAGAAAGACATACTCCATGCCCAGTTCTGCGCCCTCGTGGTCAGCCAGGTAGGCATTCACCCCTTCGGCATAGGCTTCCATGATGGAGAGGGAATGTTCGTCAATCATATCCAGTTCTTCCCGGCTGACGCGTTCCCACCCCAGGGTACGCAGGAACTTGTCTACTTCCAACAGCGAACTGCCCAGCATCTCAGAAAGCCTCCCCGTGCTGTTGTGCCGCTGGAAATCCATCTGGTAGAAGCGGTCCTGGGCGTGGACGTATCCCTGGGCAAAGATGAGGTCGTGTTCTGTGCTGGCGTAAATGTGGGGGACACCGTTCTCATCCCGGTAAATATCTACGGGACCGTCAAGACCAGTGAGTTTAAGTTCTCCATCGGTCTGCGGGTAACCAGCTTCGACCCATCCCGGCCACATGACCGCTACGTAAATCGCTCCCCCCACCAGAACAACTATTAATATAATTAAAATCCACTTGGAAATCTTTTTCATTACTCCTCCTTTGTGCTTAATGAATCGGTCATCCCGTCAATCAGGAACACAGAAAACTTTATAAAGTTTCTGGTGACTGGTTATTGTTTTTCAACCACCCACCGCCACAACCATGGCAACGGCATGCTCGTGGGTGTGGCTTAGGCTGATGGCCCAGGTATGGTAACCCTTCTCTTCAGCCACCTGTTTGGCTCTCTCGTGTAGATGCAGCTCCGGTTCTTTGTTAGGCCCGCTGAGGATTTCGATATGCAGCCATTCCACTTCACCAATGCCAGTGCATAAGGCTTTCGCCACCGCTTCTTTGGCGGCGAAACGGGCTGCCAGGGATCCGATCCGGTTCCTGAACAACGCCAGTTCTTTGGGGGTGAATATGCGGGTGAGGAAGCGGTCGCCATGGCGCTCGATGGCCTCTTCCATACGGTAGATCTCCAGCAGGTCGACGCCAGTGCTGATCATTTCTGGTTATCCTTTGGCGGTCCGGCGATCGCCACTGCGGCGCGTTGGGGGTCGAGGAAACGGGCTGCAGCTGCCAAAATGCTTTCCCGCGTGACTGCCCGGATTCTCTCTGAATATCGTTGGAGATAATCCAATCCCAGGCCGTGCTTCTCGATATATAACAGCGTGCCCGCCACACCGGCGTTCGTCTCTAAAGACAGCGGCAAGCGACCGATGAAATTCGCCCGGGTGTCATTCAATTCGTCCTCCTCCACGAGTTCGGTGGTAAAGCGCTGCATTTCTGCCTTGATCAATTCTATCGCTTTTTCTTCATTCTTGGGATCTACACCAGCGTTTACGACCCAGGAACCCGGCCCCAGGCCGCCATTCAGACTGCTGTGGGCATAGTAAGCCAACCCAGCTTCCTCCCGTACAGCCTTGCCGATCCGTCCCATCAAGCCGAACTGTCCGAAGATGCTGTCTCCCACCGCGGCGGCCAGGTAATCTGGGTCACTGCGTGGTGGTCCAGCCGCCCCTATAATGAGGTCGCTCTGGCTTTTCCCTGCCAGGCTGATGCGCTGTCTTATACTTTCCGCTAACGGATTCAACGGCGGCAGACCGGGGACGGGGAGCTGACGCGGGTTTTCCCAATCCCCAAAAACAGCACGCACTTTGTCTACCGCTTCAAGGGGATCGATACCACCTACAATGGCGACCACCATGCCGACCGGCCCATAATGCTTTTTGTGGAAGGATTTCAAGTCTTTCAGACCTATTCGCAGGACAGTTTTGGGGTGGCCTTCGTCGGGGCGGCTGTAGGGATGTCCTTTATAGACAATCTCATCGAAAACCATGGCGGCGCGATCCCGTGTGTCTTGCCGTCGCAGAGCCAGACCAGCGAGGATTTGGAATCGCAGCTTTTTTACTTCTTTTTTGGGGAAGGCAGGATCACGCAGGGCTTCGGCCAGGATACCGAGGAGCAGGTCGAGGTCTTCTACAAGGGCCCTCCCGCTAAACCCGGTCGTATGGGTGCCCCCGCTGAACCCCAGGCTGGCCCCAACATTCTCCAAATCTTCGTAGAGATGGTTAAAACTACGCTGTTCGGTCCCCCGCATCAAGGCGCTGGCCGTAAAATCCGCCAGCCCCAGTTTTTTATCCTTATCGAACAAAGCCCCAACCTGAAGATACCCGGCAACCATTACCGAGGCGCTGTTGAAGTTGGGGCGCGCCAGGACGGTGATGCCGTTGGGGAGTTCGACACGGGTGATGTCGTCTGGGCCGGGGATAGAATTCGTTCTGGGTTGTCGAGTCTTTTCCTGTTTCATCTCATCCGCTTCCCATTCCCTGTAGGCAAATACACACCTCGCACACGGTTATCTCTTCGCAGATAGGTTTGGGCGACGCGCTGCACGTCTTCAGGCGTGACCGCTTCGAGTTTCGGCAGGTAATTCAAGAACCATTCATAGCGGTCGAAAATCTCCGAAAATCCCAGCCAAAAGGCCTGGTTTGTGATGCTCTCACTGCCATATGCGAACATCGCCCTGGCCTGCTTCACAGCGATGGCGAGTTCGTCCGGTCTTGGTTTCGTCCCTTGCAACTCTTCAATCTGGGCATCCAGCGCGGTAATGACATCCTTGGGTTTGCGTCTAGGGTGGGCGATAGCGACAATGTTATACAGGAAAGGGTCGATAGTCGCATGTGTCCCACCGCTCACACTCACAGCGATCTCTCTATCCACCAATGCCTGGTATAAGCGGGAGGTCTTGTTCGAGATTCCCCCGCCAAACATGTTCAGGTTGCTGGGACCCGTGAGGAGGCTGTCCAAGACGATGAGGGCGAAAAAGTCGTCTTCCCTTGTGTTGGGCGTATGGTAGGCGAAACGCACAAAGGCTGTCTCGCCGGGACCTTCAACCGTCACCTGCCGTTCATCCTCCTGGGATGGTTCTTCGGGTATCTGGCTGTTGAGTTCCTCTCCTTGGGGGATGGATTCAAAGACCTCTCGAATCCTGGATAACATTTCTTTACTCTTAAAATCTCCCGCCATGCACAGGATAGCGTTGTTGGGTAGGTAATGTTTCTTGTAATGAGCGTAGAGATCGTCGCGGGTGATGCGTTCCAGGTCGGTAATTTCCCCAATAACCTCGTGGCGGTAGGGGTGTTCCCGGAATGCTGTCCTCTGGACTTCCTCATCCAGCCGGAAGGTTGGGTTATTTTCATGCCCCTGGCGCTCTGAGATGATGACCGTCCGCTCGGATTCGACTTCATCCGGATCGAAGACCCCATTGACCATACGGTCAGCTTCCAACCGGGTGATGAGATCGATCTTCCCTTTGGGCATGGTGGCAAAGTAAGTCGTCCAATCGATGTAGGTCATGGCATTCCAGTAACCCCCTTCGCGGGCAATGGCCCTATCCAGTTCACCGGAAGGGAATTGGGGCGTTCCCTTGAACATCATGTGCTCCACCCAGTGCGATGCCCCGGTCATACCCGGTTCTTCATCCCGCGAACCGACCCGGTACCAGATCCACTGGCTGATGATAGGTGCGGTATGGATTTCTTTCAATAAAACCAATAAACCATTATCTAGCTGGACTCTAGTGTGATCGTCTGGCATTTCACCTCTGGTATGTGGGATGAGCTATTTTACCTCAGCACAAACAAGAGCGTGTGTTTTATTCCCACGATAGGAGGAATGACCAAAAATCCAGACCGCTTGAATCAGATGCACCTCCAATTACGTTTCGAGCATGTTTACAGTTTATATTAAATGTCTCTACGAACCTCTTCGGCGGTCTGTTTCGTTGGCAAAAGGGCGTAATTTTGGGTGACCTTCAGGCGTCTTTGTTTATAGGAAGGTGTACGGTTGAACCCTTTCCCCTGAACTTACTGCTTCTCGGATTCAACAGTAAAAGGTAAATGGAGGAACGATTGACCAATATAAGACAAAACTCCCATCCGGTTGCCATCATCGGCGCTGGTCCGGCAGGATTATACGCGGCGAAGTTCTTAGCCGCCCAGGGCGCGCACATCGCTTTGATTAACCGGGACATCAAACCCGGCGGTCTGGCAGAATACGGCATCTTCCACAACAAACATCGAACCAAGAATGCCCTGCGCAAGCAGTTCTACGATTTGATGGAATCCCCCTGTATCTTTTACTACGGCAACGTGGTCGTTGGAGAAGAGGGAGACATCAGCCTGGACGAACTGCGCGGTCTGGGATTCCAGTCAATCATGGTCACGACAGGCGCACAGGGTACGAAGTGGCTGGGCATCCCGGGAGAAGAATATAAAGGCGTCTACCATGCCAAAGACCTCGTTTATTCTTACAACATGCTACCGCCTTTCGATCAAGAGAAATATCCCATTGGCGACAAGGTGGTCGTTATCGGGATGGGCAATGTGATGATCAACATCGTCAACTACTGCGTCAACGACCTTCAAGTCAAAGAAGTAACCACCATCGGCCGCCGCGGTCCGGCAGATGTGAAATTCTCCAGGAAAGAAATGGCTTATATTATCAACAATCTCGACCGCCAAGCTTTCGACGCTGAGATCGCCCGCACTGCTCCTATTCTGGAAAGATGTGGACAGGACCCCGAAGCTGCCAGAGAATTCATCCTCTCCGCCTCGAAGAAAGCGGTCAAATCCTTTTCCGATACTCGCTTCCAGATCGAGTTCCTCTCTTCGCCTAAGGCTATCCTCGGGGGTAAAGATGGGTGGGTCACCGGTATCGAGGTGGAAGACAATACCCTGGAACTGCGAGATTCGGGAGAAACCAAAGCTGTGCCGCTGGGCACTACCCGCGTGATCCCTTGTGACACTGTCATTTTCTGCATTGGCGACCGGGTCGATCCCGGCTTCGGCTTACCGTTGGATCAATGGAACAATTACGCCATCAATCCCAAACCAGAATACCCTGTCGACGGTATTTCTTTTGAAGCCTATGATCCGGGTACGGGGGAATCCATAGAAGGTATTTTCCTGGCAGGATGGGCGCGGGAAGCCAGCCTCGGCTTGGTCGGCAAGGCCCGTAGGGATGGGGAATACGGGGCAAAAGCCCTGCTTCAATACCTCGAGGAACTCCAGCCAAGCGATTCGCCAATGGGAAGTATCGAAGCACTGGAAAGCCGGTTGAGTAGACTCAACAAGCCGGTCGTATTGAAAAGCGATTGGAGAAACCTCGTCAAGGTAGAACAGAAAATTGCCAAAGAGCAAAGCCTGGATGAATTCAAATATGCCTCTAACGAAGAGATGCTGGATGCTATGGGTTTGATCGAAAAAGCTTAGGCGTTCGTTATCGGCTGTTCAGCTACTGTCGATTACAAGTCACCGATCAAAAATCGGCAATTCTCAATCCACACCTTCATCTGGCGGTGGCAGCGGTTTTCGGTAAGGGATCATCATTAGCAGTCCTAGGACAATAACAATTTCCCCAAACAACACCCCCCGCGCCTGCCAAAAGCCAAAGAAAGGGGTGGTTGAAAAAATTGGCCGTGTACCCAGACCGAAGATGTCGGCCATGCCAGAAGCCATGGCGATGATGAAACCCGTCCAGGTGATGCGTAAACCGATATCCGCGGCAATGGATTTCCAGCGCTCCGGCCAGAGAGAATTCAGGCTCATCGTCCCCCCAAAACATATCAACAACAGCCCGAAAGTGAACAAACCTACCTGTACGAAACCGATCGCTTCACTTCTATCCAGACCAAATAAGCCCGGATCTGCCCCAAATAAAAAGAAGAATAAACCGACGAAAGCACTCACGAGGCCCAATCGTCGGAGATTGACATGATTCTGGATATTGTTGGAATGATTTCCTTCACTCATTTTTCTTCCGGTAAAGTATCAAGTAAAAATTCAATCCAGTTGCCCCCTAGAATCGCCTGGATATCTTCATGCGAATATCCCTTCTTCTCTAAGAAGGGAACAAGCTTTTGTAAATCTGCCAGCGAATCCATCTCTTTTGGCACGGATTGTAATCCAAATCCGCCATCGGCATCGCTGCCAATCCCCACATGGCGGGTATTCCCGGCTATCTGGCAGACGTAATCGATGTGTGCGACGACGTCCTCCAAAGACACCCCCTCTCGCGGATCCCCTTTAGCCCAATCCTGTTTCAAGAAACGATTATAAGGCACAATCCCAACGATCCCTTCTCGCTCGATCAAGCCCTGCAGCACGCGGTCGGACAGGAAGCGGTTATGCTGGGAGTCAAGCAATTTCTGTGGGTTTGCGTGAGAAGCGATGATCCGGCCAGGGAAATGATCGAGGGCTTGTAGCACAGCTTCTTCGTCCATGTGGCTGATATCCAGGGAAATTCCAAACTCTGCCATACCATCCAGTAGCCGGTACCCTTCTTTGGTCAAAGGACCTGGCTCGCCAGTCCCGCCGCTATAGCGCGTCTTCATCCACGCCAAACCGATGATGCGCACGCCCAAAGACCACCATTCCACCAGGTCATCGGGTGAATGTATACAATCAGCCCCTTCCATCAAAACGACCAGGCCGACAGGGGTGGGGTTTACATGGGTTGAATTCTGCCACCCAACGATCAAAGATCGCAACTCATCCTTCGTCTGGATGAGAGTGAATTTATCCGGGTATTTATCCACCAGACAGTGATAGGTATCTGCCTGTTGGCGGTACAGACGGTAAGCTTCCTCATTATCCGTATAACATAAGGTTTCCCAATCCCCATCCTTGCTGCGGATTGGGGCAGCAAATAAAGTCGCAAAGACCAGGGCAAGGTTCCCACGCTGGTAAACATCCCATCCTAACAGGGTGTCGCCATTGACGGTAGGGGCAACGGAGCCGACTTCGATCGCGCGTGTCTCCTCCAGCGTACGAGTATAGTCACGCCCAAAGGTAAGGATATTCCAGGCGATATCCTGGTGTGCATCTACGATCAATATTCGATTCTTCATCAGCCTCTTTCAAACCCCTTAGACAACTGCTGCCAAAATCCATCGCGTTCGCCCGGCTCGAAGGGCATGTACACCGTCAAGCGGTCGGCGATGTCCGTGTAGCGTTCACACAGGGCATCTGCCAACTCATTTGCTTTGGCGATGGTAGCGACCTGTTCCAGGATCGTGTCGTCGATCAACTCCGGCATCTCCCCCCATTTTTGCCGTGCTGCCATGGCGGAAAGTCTCTCCCGGATTTCACCCCAGCCATGGTGTTCCATCACGCGCCTGTATGAGGGTGTGGAGGCATAGAAGGAAATCTGCTGTCGAACGAATTCACGCTCCTGGTCGTTCGTGACTGCAAAAGCATGCGTGACTATGCTAATATCTGCACGCCCGCGTCCCCCCTTGACTGCACCTTCTTCTATTGCAGGGAGGAGGACTTCTTTCAGATATGGAGGAGTGTGGAAAGGATGAACATGGAAACCATCTCCCATCTCTCCCGCTAAGCGAGCCAGGCCGGTGTTGACACCAGCGATGTAGATAGGGATGTCTGGATACTGGACCGGCGGTGGCATGAAGAAGGGAGCAGACAACGTAATCTTGTAATAATTCCCCCGGTATCTCAACTTATCACCCTCCTGCCAGGCGCGCCAGAAAGTGCGCATCACATCGATCTGTTCACGCAGCTTCCCCACAACGGATTCAGGCCAGGGCATACCGAAACGACGTTCGATGTGCGCCTTTACCTGTGTGCCTAAGCCAAGGATGAATCGACCGCCGGATGTGTCTGCCAGATCCCAGGCAGTGTGCGCCATGACGGCCGGGCTGCGGGCGAAAGCTACTGCGATGGCGGTCCCAAAGCGCAAACGCTCTGTGTGCTCCGCTACCAAGGCGCAGGCCAGGAAGGGGTTGTGTTGGGTCTCTGCGATCCAGACACCGTCGAAGCCAATCTCTTCGGCAGCACGTGCTACCTCCGGGATTTTGGTCAGTGGCGTTAAAGGAGAGATTTGTGCGTCGAGAGATATCATGACAGCAAGTAAGCCATGGTCCAATTTGTAGTTGCAACCAGCGCGTCGAGGTGGGTACGTTCATAGTTGTGAGAGGCGTCTACTCCTGGGCCAATCAGGGCCACTGCTACATCGCCACCCGCTCGCCAGTATGCTTCTCCATCCGAACCGTAGTAGGGGTATATGTCGACTTTATAGGGGATTTTATATTCGTCGGCCAGTTGACGCAGCTCTTGGTTCAAACCATGGTGGTAAGGACCTCCGGAGTCTTTTACACATAGGGTGGCGTTGAACTCATCGGAAGTCTGCCCTTCCCCTACAGCAGCCATGTCCAGTGTGACAAGTTCAGCCAAATCAGGGGGAAAACCCCCAGCCGCGCCATGGCCTACCTCTTCATAATTGCTGATGAGCAGGGTGGTCATTTGCGTGGGTTTCAGTCCCGCATCGCTGAGCGCTTTGACTGCGGCCATCGTCGTGGCGACGCAGGCTTTGTCATCCAGGTGGCGAGACCGCACAAAGCCATTCGTTACCTCCACACGGGGATCGAAGGCGACGAAGTTCCCTACCTCAATCCCCAATTTGACGGTCTCGTCTGCAGAGGTCGTGCGTGCGTCCAGCCGCACTTCCATATTATCAGCTTCCCGTTTGGTGTCTTTCACCGCAGCGCCATAGACGTGCGCAGAGGCCTTGTTCAATAAGATCGATCCCCGGATGCAGTCACCCTTAGTCGTAAAAACGGTGCAGCCCTCTCCTTCGACCGTGTTCCAGGCGTACCCACCGACCGGGGTCAGCTTGAGCCGTCCATTGGATTTAATCTCTTTCACCATAGCGCCAAGTGTATCCACATGAGCGGTGAGTGCCCGGGGTGTGTCGCTGCTCTCGCCAGGCCAGGTCGCCACCAGAGTGCCTTTCCGAGTGGTGTTGACTTCCAGCGCGGTGTATTTTTTCATCTCGTCTGCCGTCAGGGAAATCGCTTTTTCAGTATACCCGGTAGGGCTGGGGGTATTGAGTAAATTTACTAAGAAATCAAGAAGGTAATCCGTGTCAATAGAAGGAAGTTTTGCCATTATTTACCCTATTCACATCCTCACTTATTTGTTTGAATGCGGTTAAATTATACCGCGCTCGATCACATATCCCCCAGACCATGCCCAATTTCAGGTCCTTTTCTTTTTATTATTATACAGCGCTGTATCCGCTGCGGTGATCAAATCTTCAGCATTCCTCGCATCGATTGGGTAGCACGCCATCCCAATTGTCAGGGTCAGCGGCAGCGGAGGAGTCTCAGACTTCCAGGGGAAAGGATAATTTTCCACAGTTTTAATCAATTTATCGGCGATATTTTTGGCGATTTCTCTTTCGGTTTCAGGCAATATCAAGATGAATTCGTCACCGCCAAATCGGGCAATGAAGTCTGTATCTCTGATAGTTTTCAAAAAACAATCCCCCAGTAAACTCAAAGCCTGATCTCCTTTCGGGTGGCCGAAGGTATCGTTGATGCGTTTAAAACCGTCCAAATCCATCATGAAGAGGGTGAAGTGGTGTTCGTAGCGATTCGAGCGACGGATTTCTTCGTCTAGACGTTCGTCGAAAGCGCGCCGGTTGGCCAGCCCTGTGAGGGGATCCGTCCTGGCCTGCAGTTTTACCATGTTATGCAGTCTGACGTTTACGATGGCGATGGCAGCCTGATCGGAGAGCAGCCCCAATACCCGCAGGCGGTCTTCGGTAAAATCCTGGGGGGTCCGATGTGCAATATTCAGCACGCCGATGACGTTATCTCCCGTCTTCAATGGGAGACCGATAATCGACCCTTTCCATCCAGATCCCACCCATTTCGTGCCTTGATAGAGAGGAGATTGGGAGGCGTCTTCTACAACGATAACCTCACCCGACCGCGCTACAGAGTACGTCAATCCATCTTTTCTTACATTCTTATAGGCCGGTCCTTCCCGACCGTCCACCCAAAGGGATGCGCCGAATGCCAAGACACCATCCTGGTAGGTAAAGATATGCGTATCCATAGCATCGGGAGATAATTGTAAAGCGCTATCCATGATTGCCGTGAAGACTTTGTCTTGATCCAGACTGGCAGTCAGCGTCAGGCTGGCCTGACGGACGGACTCCAATTCTAAAGCGCGCTGCTTGGTTTTCGCATACAACACAGCACGATCGAGTGAGATGCCAGCGTGCTCTGCCAATACACGTACGTGGGCGATTTCATCCTGAGTGAACTTACGAGGACTTCTCACTTGAAATATCTCGATCAAACCTATCACCCGTTCTTGTGCAAAGAGGGGAAGCATCAACATCGACTTGGCATTCATTCCCTCCATCAATGTTCTTTCTTCCTCATCGATATCCGGATCATCGATGTGAAGTTGTGCGGGGTTAGAAGTTTGCAGCACAAGTTTAGTCGTGGGGTAATCGGAGATATGATATGGCAAGTATGGGACCTGTGATTTAGTTATTTGCCCGTGTTTGTATTCTGCCCATAAGACGACCACTCCCATGATTTCATCCCATCTAGAAATAGCCGCGATATCTGCATCTGTAAAATGGACAATTTGCTTGGCCGCTTCCTCCGCTACGGTGCGCACCTCCATCTGCTCTGAGATGGCCGCGACGGCATCTAACAGCGCATCTGCCCTTCCGAGGCTGGGTACCCTCACAGTTTGTTCAACTTCCCTTTTATTATGAGTGGCGTCTGCAGGGTTTTCTCGGCTGGCATCTGATCCCCGTGAATCTTTCAGACTATCTACAGTTTCATCAAGATCACTTGCCATGCTACTAATTTCTTTTTCTGAGTACTCATCACTTGGATGAGTTTTCCTTCTTTAATAAATACCTTTGATTATATAACCATCCTGAAAAGGGCAGGATGCAACCCAAACTATATATATTCGTATAGAATAATAGCAAAAAAGTGCCGAACCAATGATATGAAAATCATTGATTTGACTTATCATTTATGATAACGATTTTCGATTCTCGATGAAAAATAGTAACATAACAAATCCATATCCGACAATTGTACTGGAGAAATAAATTATGAGTGATCAAACACCACCTGAGGGCGACTTACAAGATGAGTTTAAAAATTTGAGCCAAAATCTCAAACGGGTCATCAACACAGCCTGGGAAAGTGAAGAACGAAAAAAGGTACAGAGTGACATTCAGGACGGTCTCGACGAGCTGTACCTGGCGATAAATAAAATGATCGATGAATTTAAAGTGAGCGAGACTGGCAAGAAAGTGATCGAAGAAGTCGATGATTTCAGCGAACGCCTTCGCAGCGGAGAAGTGAGAGATCAAGCCCGTGAGGGAATCTTAACCGCCTTGAAGAAAATGAACATCGAGCTTGAGAAAGCAGCGGACAAGTTCACCACCAGCGAAGAATAATTCCATCATTAATTTTTTATAGGGGTAAAATACCCCTATGAAGGTTCCACGCAGCCTGCCATTAGCGCATGGCAGGCTTGAGTTCCCTGTTTTTTTGCCAGATGGTACGCGGGGGGTCGTACGCGCCCTGGATGCCTGGGACCTGGATACTGTGGGGACTCAAGCCCTCGTCATGAATGTTTTCCACCTCATGCAGCGCCCCGGCTCGTCAACGATCCAGTCCTTGGGCGGCTTGCACCACATGAGTGGATGGCAGAAACCCATCGTAACCGATTCTGGAGGATTCCAGGCTTACTCACTCATCCGTGAAAATCCGAAATTTGGGAGCCTGACGTCGAAAGGGATCACCTTTCGACGGGAGGGCAGGAACCGGAAATATCATCTGACCCCTGAAAAAAGCATCCAACTACAGATTAGCTACGGCGCAGACGTGGTCATCTGTCTGGACGATTGCACCCACATCGAGGACGGTATAGAAACCCAGCGACAATCCGTCGAGCGCACCATCGCCTGGGCAGCGCGGGGACGGATTGAGTTCGATAGACTGGTAGACGAGAAAGGCTTGGAAGCAGACAAGCAGCCCAGACTCTTTGCAGTAGTGCAGGGTGGGGGAAAGTATGATCTACGGAAGCGGTGTGCCGAGGCTTTATTGGAGCTTGGCTTCGATGGGTATGGATACGGCGGTTGGCCACTGGACATCGACGGAAACCTTCTCACAGACTTAGTCGGGTATACTCGTGAACTCATCCCCCCAGAATATCCCATGCACGCTTTGGGGATCGGTCACCCACTGAATGTCGTCACCTGCACTCACATGGGCTACCAGCTATTCGACTCCGCCCTACCCACACGAGATGCCCGCCGTGGACGCTTATACACCTTTACCTCTGAATCTGACCTCAAACGGGATTGGTTCGATACCCTGTATATTGCCGATAAAATCCACATTCGCGACTCGTATCCAATTTCACCATTTTGCGACTGCCCTACCTGCGCAAGGTATTCCCGGGGCTACCTCCATCACCTCTTCAAGATCAACGATCACCTCTACCATCGTCTGGCAACCCTCCACAACCTTCGTTTTATGCGCCAGTTGGAAGACCGTTTGCGAGGATATGATGACGGATGACCTGTCGAAACTTCTCGAAACGGTATTGAAAAGCCCTAAGTACCGTCACGTGCACCCAGGTTTTATCGAACGCATCGGTGCGGTAGAACTGGCAAAAGGGGTAAAGCTGCAGGCAGCAGTCAAGGCCACCAAGAATAAACTCCACCAAGTTGGGGGCGCTTATTTCACTACGAAAATTAAATATGATTTTTGGTATCAAGCTTTGATAGAATCTACCAAGGAACCGCTTTCCCTAAAAGCCATCTGCCGGGAGATATTATCGTTACACACCTCCACCCAGGAACGCCTCGCCATCCTGGACGAATTCTATGAAATGATATTTTCTGAACTGCCGAAGGTCAAATCCATCCTCGATCTGGCCTGCGGCCTAAACCCCCTCACAATTCCCTGGATGCCGCTTGATAAAAGCACGAGTTATTACGCCTGCGATATCTACCGGGACATGGTGGCCTTCCTCAACAGCTGTTTACCCATTTTCGAGGTGAAGGGCAGGGCCAAAGTCTGCGACGTCATCGCTGCCCCACCAAACCAGCCCGTCGACTTAGCCCTCATCTTGAAATCCTTGCCCTGCCTGGAGCAGGTGGATAGTAATACAGGAATCCGTTTGATCGATGCTATCAACGCCAAGCACATCGTCGTTTCTTACCCAGTCGCAAGCCTGGGGGGAGAGGGCAAAGGTATGGTCAAGAATTATGAAGATAGTTTCAGACGATTGGTCGATGGCCGGGGCTGGGAGGCTAAGAAGTACCTCTTTAAATCAGAGTTAGCTTTTCTAATCAGTAGAAAATAAAGTAATTAATAGCGCTAATGCCTCTATACCGTTTAGCGCTATATATGTATTTGTGGAAATATCAAGTTACGAAGGGGGATAAATCAGCCAGTCAACACCTTCCTGAGGGCATCACACACCAAGACGACCTGGTCTTCTGTCATGACGCTTGAGAAGGGCAGAGCCAAACCACGGCTGCCCAGATCCTCCGTAATGGGATAATCCCCTTCCCGATAGCCAAATCTCTCCACCATGAAAGGCTGCAGGTGGATGGGCGCAAAATAAGGACGGGCAGGGATATCTTCTCCAGCGAGTCGGTGGATAAGCGCATCTCGGTCCACCTCGGCTGGTACTCGGATGACGTACACAAACCAACTCATCCTGGTCGTTTGGGACGCAATAAAAGGTTGTTCCACCTGCTCGAGATCTTCTAGATGAGTGGTATACCAGTTGGCAACACGCTGGCGCTTCTTCAGGAGTTCGTCCAAACGGCTGAGCTGTACCCGCCCTAAAGCGGCGCTCAATTCGTCCATGCGGTAGTTGTAGCCCATGTAGGTGTGCTTCAGCCAGGTATCCCCCGGCCCACGGCCCTGGTTACGCAGGGCACGCATGAGGGTAGCAGCCTGGTCATCATCGGTGACAACCACGCCCCCCTCTCCCGTGGTCATCTGTTTGTTGGGGTAGAAGGCAAATACGGCCATATCACCGAACGTTCCAGCTTTTCTTTCTTTATACTCCGCTCCAATAGCCTCGCATGCGTCTTCGATAATTGGGAGGCCAAATTCCCTGGCAACTTCTTCGATCGCGTCCATATCTGGGGGCTGGCCGAAAACATCTACAGGCAAAAGCGCTTTAAGGGTTTTCTTCCCCTCTGTTCCCTTGCGGGGCAGCCATCGATCTGCCTTTTTCCCTCCGGCCATGAGATCACGAACTGCCTGGGCTAACTGGTTTGGATCGATATTGCCGGTCGAGGGATCGACATCCACGAAGACCGGCAGGGCGTTTTCATATAATAATACATTGCTGGAGGCCATGAAAGAAAAAGGCGAGGTGAGGACGATATCCCCTGACTCGATACCCATCGCCCGGACACACAGGTGCAGACCTGCGGTCCCCGAATGGACGGCGATGGCGTGTTTCACGCCAATTAACTCTGTTACAGCACCCTCAAAGGCGAGGTATTCAGGCCCCATACTCAGAAAGGGAGTTTCAAGCACGGCTGCAACAGCGTTTCTTTCTGCATCGGTGATATCAGGGGAGGACATAGGTACACGATATTGATGAGTCAAGCTGAGCTCCTTCAAGGCTTTATGTAAACCAGTTATACCACCAGAAAGTAAAATCCAACGGACACGAAAGCGCCAAAGATCGAGCTTAGGAAGTTGACTACGTCGTTGTTCATCCACTCCCAGCCACGGACAGGTCCGGCAAGCTGTCCATCCTCCATGAATATCCGCCTTTCGGTTTCCTTCTCCCGGACCGGATCATAGTAGATAGCCTGCACGGTCGCGCCAAGCAAGGAATCGAAAAATGCACCAACAAAACCAGCCAAAGACACGCCAACAACGGCAATCAACCAGCTTAATTCGGGTGTAAAAATCTTTCCCATCAGCGCGACCACAAGCGCGCCTGCAAGGGTCGCTACGCTGCCAGTTAGAGACACCCCACCAGAGGTGCCGCGGTCGACCTTTCGTCCCGAAATAATCAACCTGGGACATTTCGGGCTGAGTACACCCAATTCTGTTGCCCAGGTGTCAGCATTAACAGTCGCCATGGCGCCGGCAAAAGCCAACCAAGGCCATAATGCTTCGGGCTGCAGGGGTTGAACCAAAGCAAGGAAAGCGCTCACGCCGCCATTCGCCAGAACCTGTCCCCAATCCCTGCGAGATCCTTTCGCAAATTTCTCTGAAAGCTGCTTTTTTCGGGTAGTAGAAAGTTTAGAAAAAGCACTGGAAGAGATAAAAAAGGTCAAGAGAAGCACCGCCCAAGGCACGCCCCCAAAACTGAAAACAAAGAAACCAACTACAAGAGCTGCCCAGGCACCACTGGCAGCCAGCGCCCCCACTCGCCAGGCCAACAAGGCAACGGCAATTGCCAGGAAAATCCCATAGGCAAGTTGATATACTGAAAAACTTGCTTCCATCAGCTACTCCAAAGAAAAAACTGTGGATAACTTATTGAATTCTGTGGATAACTTGTGTTCACTTGTTGATAATTCAGCTATTCTGTAGGATAAAGTACACCGCAACGAGGAAAAGCAGCCCGGTGAAGGTACTGCTGCCCCATAAGACATAAATCAATGGATGGTTTTCAAACCGGCGGAAAAAGTATAAAGACAAAGCATAGCTAGCAATCAGCAGGAGGATGTTGGCTACAGGCAACAGGAATAATTGACTAGAAGATACAGGTGGTAGAGGCTCCCCAGCGGGAGAAAAACGCAAGGAAACAGAATCTAGATTTGGGACGACCAAACCCACCCAAATAAACAGCGCGATGCTGAGAACCAAGCAAATAATTAAAAATATTCTGACGGTGGAAAGACGCCAAATATCGAGGGGTAAAAATCTGGGAAAAGCTGAATATGAGGGGAACGGAGCCAGACTCCCTAGTTCAATTTTATCTCGGAACTTCTGCAGAAATTGGTTACGTCCTTCCGGGGAAATGGCAAAAATTTTCTCTGAAGTTCTAATCAATACAAGATTCTCTATATCTGAAGCGATAAATTCGACTGCGCCAATATCAGCTTGAACCTGGCTGCCCAATACCGACCCCGGCCAACGAAAACGGGGGAGGTTGACGGTTACATCGGCATCTTCCAAAGCCCGGACCCAGACGACATTCTCCATGGGTATATCTTCTGCCCGGAACCCCCACTGCAAACGAATCCCATTTCTATCCAATTCATAATAGGAGTTGAGTAAAGCATACAGGCGATATGCTAAAACCGGGATAGGTACCGCCAGGAATAAAGCGCCTAACAGATAGAGCAGGAATAAAATACCAAGCGGCGCCTGAAGAGCCAAAAGGAACAGCCAAACGACAAGGAGTGTGAACCCCAGGATGGCCCCCAGATGAATGAGAATCCCTTGTTGACGTAAGGGATAGAATTTAACAGGTCGGACATCCATGTGATCTATATCTTACCAGGATAGAGTGTGTTGGGAAAGTATGTGTAATAAAGACTACACAGGGGGATTCAGGTAGGAAAACAAGGGGACATTCTAATGGCAGATAAATAAGGCAAATCAACTTGACCTAGTTGGGATGCGGTTATACAATCGAAATAACTCGCTATTTTATTACCTAAAGGCAAGAAGCCACGGGTAAACTGTGCGCGTCTTAAGGAGCCGAATTTTGAAAAATCAAGTTGATCCAACCTGGCAGAAATGGGTCGATCATCTCAAGGGATGGGGGATGGGGGAATTTGCCGCTACTATCCTTGAAGCCTCTGGTCCAATCAACCTGGTCGGGGCTCAATTGGTCTACATCAGCCAACCCCTCTTGGGCGGCATTATTCCCACAGATCATCTCAGTGCACTAGCCAATTTACTGGAAGAGCCAGAACAAACAGAAGTCTTTGTAAAATCCTTGCGCGAGGTGGACGCATGAATGATGAGTTACTTACACTCGGATTGGTGATATTTTTTGTCATTATGATGGTCGCGTTTAATTTCCGCAACCGAAAGCGAGAAGGACGGTTTTTACGTGATATCCCCGCATTTTACCGATTGCAGGGTGCAATTGAAGTCGCAGTTGAAGATGGCACCCGCATCCACATCGCGATCGGTCGCAACGATATCACCAGCCCACAGGGGGCGGCAGCCCTGGTCGGGTTGAGCATGCTCAAGCGTATCGCATTAATCGCTTCCGACAGCGACCACCCCCCGACGGCCACGGCAGGGGCGGGTACGTTGGGAATCTTAGCGCAGGATACGATTCGGAGTACCTATCAAACGCTTAATATTCTGCCAAACTACGACCATAGTCTTGGCCGAGTAGCCGGTTTGACTCCCTTCTCTTATGCTGCGGGGACTATGTCAGTGATATTCGATGAGGACGTATCGGTAAACTTATTGGCTGGCAGTTTTGGCAACGAGGCCGCTCTGATCACCAGCGCTGGAGAACGAAGCCAGACCCTGACCCTGGCAGGGACAGACAATATACCCGGCCAGGCTATCCTCTACGCAACTGCACACGAACCATTGGTCGGTGAGGAACTTTACGCAGGAGGTGCATACATAGATGCGGGGTCGATGCATGTGTCTAGCTTGCAGGCGCAAGATGTCGTTCGGTGGGTGTTGGTCTTCTTAATTATCGGAAGCGCGATCGCCGGACTGATGAGTTCACTCTTTTAGGAAATCATGGAAAATCGATTCAATCTACGAGCTCCTATCGCAACCATCGTCGCTATCTTGTTTGGGTGGGTCATTCTCCTCTCCTATATAGTTCCGATGGAGTCCCTTGAAAACCTGCAGAAAGACATTCTCAGTTGGGTAGTGATTGTTTCTGCTGCTGCTTTGTTAATCGGTGTTATCAATCTATTCACTGTTCACATCGGGAAAATCCGGCGTGGCGAAAGTGGAGGCGCCTACAGTTTATCCCTTATCACGGCGATGGTCATTACTTTCGCTTTTACCCTACTCCAAGGGCCAGAGGGGAGCATCCCACAGTGGGTTTTTACGTACATCCAGATCCCGGTTGAGTCGAGTTTAATGGCAGTTATGGCCGTAACACTGACGTATGCAAGTGCCAGATTACTGACCCGCAGGACGAATGTATTCTCTGTAATATTTCTCATTGCGCTGTTGGTGACACTCTTCACTATCAACCCTATTTTAGGAATTCAGGAGACCCTGACACGTGTCTTGGCGAACGCAGGAGCACGCGGTATCTTATTAGGCGTGAGTTTAGGCACAATTGCTACTGGTCTACGTATCTTAATTGGCAGTGACCGCCCCTACGGCGGCTAGCATGGAATAAAACACCTTCGTAATGTCATACGATATTCCTTCCGACCCCGAAGAAGAACTGCCCGATTGGCTCAAAGGTATGCAATCGGAAGAAACTCGCGCTGACAACGAGCGGGATGAGTTCATTCCAGAAGAAGGGGACGAAGTCCCGGACTGGTTGGAAACGAATCCATTGAGACCCGAGGCTTCATCCAGTCAAGGAAAAGAAGTACCAGATTGGTTGGCGGGTATACGTGAATCAGAGAGTGCTTTGAGTCAAGGCGCACAAGAAATTTCAGAATCTGAAGATGAAGATGGTGCTGAACCCGAATGGTTACTCAACCTTCGGCAACAGCAAGTGCAGGAAATTGGAGGACTTGAGCAAGCCGAAGAATCTGACGCAGACAGTGATGTGATGTCACACATTCAATCTCTTCAGGAAGAGGATGAAAATGCCCCCCCCTCTGGCGATTGGGTAAGTGGGATCGAGAGTGATTCACCATCAGATGAAGGTACACCTTGGGATTTTAATTTCGAAGAAGAAGGTGAGGGTATATCAGACCAAGTAGAAGGCGAAAGCGATGTAAGTGGTGGGATGGCTGGTGACGTCCCCGATTGGCTGCATGAAGCTTCAGATGAGGCCAGTTCATCGCAACCTGAGGTAGACGATGAGTTGGAAGAATTGGAATCGTCCCAGGAAAGCGCAGGGATCCAGGATGAGTCCCCCGATCAGCCAGGGAAGCAGGAAGAGGTCGAAATGCCGAGTTGGCTGGCGAACCTACAAGACAGCGCAGATGATGGAGAGAGTGCTGAATCATCCTCAGTCTTTGTGGACGTTCCTGGAGCGTCTCCATCCGATGAAGAAGAAATATTCACGCTGCAACCGGACGACCTCCCTGATTGGTTAAACGAAGTTTCACCCTCAGATTACGCTATAGAAGAAGAAAGCGTGGTTGAGGAGACACCAATCGAAGAGGCAAGTGTCAGAAGCGATGAAGCCAATATTGCCCCTGCTGAATTACCCAGCTGGCTGCAGGCTATGAGACCTGTGGAAGAACTTCCTACATCTGAGGCCATACATGAGTCACGCCCAGACGAAGTGGAACGAGTCGGTCCATTGGCAGGCTTGAATGGCGTTCTTCCAGCTGAACCAGGAGTTGTCCATTTCGGATCGCCGTCCACCACGGTGCAGGACTTCGATATCTCCCAGACACAAAAGGGATATGCCGAGCTTCTCCAGTCGATGATCACCTCAGAGGAAGATACTCCACCAATAAAACGGCACAGCGTTGCGCTGCCTCAACAAATTCTACGCTGGGCTATCGCAATTATTTTATATGCAGTCGTTTTACTCCCAATAATCTTTGGCAGTCAATTCGTAATGCTGCCTAATGCACAAGATATCCTCCCAGAAAATCTTGCTGTGGCCAGCCTGGTCAATGAATTACAAGAAAATGAATCAGTCTTAATTGCCTTTGAATACCAGCCAGGTCTTTCTGGGGAAATGACAGCGGCAGGGGCAGCTGTGATCGACCATCTCTTGAACAAAGGCGCTATCCCAGTAATTATTTCTACCCAACCGACAGGCCCTGGGCTGGCAGAAGATTTCTTCGCGGCAACACAAAGCCACCATTCCCTCATATCGAATGGTGAGTATGTCAACCTGGGATATATCTCTGGCAATACTGCCGCTCTGCTAAACTTTGCTACGGATCCTCGTACGGCGATACCTTTGCAATTGAGTGGAGGGGGAAGCCGATGGGATCAACCCCCACTTGCAAATATCCACAGTATCCGAGATTTCGCTATGGTATTCGTGCTTACAGACGATTCGGATACAGCCCGAGGCTGGATCGAACAAGTTCAACCACTTTTGGTTGATCCAAACAACCCTGAAGTGAAGACATTTTTTGCCCTGGTGGTCAGCGCACAAGCAGAACCTCTGGTTTATCCTTATTACATGACCTCGCCCAAACAGGTCGACGGCCTCATCAGTGGCGTGACCGGCGGAGCATATTACGAGAATACAATTAATAAAAGCATTTTTGCGCGCGATTATTGGGATTCTTACAGCATAGGTCTTTCTATTATGCTCCTGGTCTTGATGGTCAGCGGGTTAATCAAGTTAGGCCGTTTATTCCTGAATTACATGAAGGTTACCGGGCAAAGAGGAAAACGCTGATGATAGTGGCTTCGGACGCTCTCGAAATGCTTGGCGCTATTCTCTCGTTTATCTTTACCGTACTGGTATTGTTATATGCTTTTGGTGATAATGCCCTTTTTCGACTTTCTATCCATATCTTCATTGGTGTGGCAGCCGGATATGCTGGCGCAGTGGCTCTACGAGATGTAATTATCCCTCGGTTATCTGGTCTCAACCCCACTCAGTTAATTATCGCAGCCGTTCTCATTACTCTTTTGGTGATGAAGATATCCCCAAAAACCGCATTCTTGGGAAACCCCGTTTCGGGCTTATTGGTTGGCGTTGGCGCTGCGATTGCCATCGGCGGTGCCATCCGGGGGACTCTCATTCCCCAAGTTTCAGGCGCAGCCAATTTCTACACACCGGAGTTATTACGGCAGTCCTTCCAAGCTGGCGATCTCGCCACGGCAATTCGTCTTGTGTTCGAGGGCAGTTTGGTTTTACTTGGCACAATTACCACATTGATTCATTTCCACTTTAGCGCCAAGCACGTCCCCAATCAAATCCCCCAACAGCCTTTCGCCATCCGGATAATCGGCTGGATTGGACAAGCTTTCATCGCCATCACGTTTGGGGTGCTGTTCGCAGGTGTATATAGCGCCACACTGGTTGCATTGATTGAGCGCTTTTACTTTATCAAAGATTTCATTTTAAACTTGCCCAACCTTATTCAACAGCTATGAGTGACATATCCTTTGAAGAAACTCAAGAAAGTCTAGAACAGGAACTGATGCGAATCGGCTCATTGTTGACGGTAGATATCGGTGCCATCAACACACGAGCAGCCTTGTATGATGCTGTTGAGGGAAAATACCGCTTTCTAGCTGCAGGTGTTGGGCAAACGACAGTGAATCATCCCTTATTCGAAGTCAACGAAGGAGTCCAACTTGCTTTGGATAGGCTGGAACGTATTTCCGGCCGTATTCTTGCAGAAGAATCGAATCTGATTATCCCTAGCACAAAAGATGGTGCGGGTGCGGATTATTTAGCGGTAACACTATCCGCAGGGGAACCGCTAAAGACCGTGGTGGTTGGTTTATTGGAAAGAGTATCACTCGCTAGCGCGAGGAATCTAGCTAACACGATTTATTCTACGGTGATCGAATCTATCAGCCTGGACGACCAACGGAGTCCTGAGGGCCAAATCGACACGATCCAACGACTGCGGCCAGATGTCATTCTCATTGCAGGGGGGACGGACGACGGCGCATCTCAGTCAGTGCTGAAATTAGTCAACTCTATCGGGCTGGCTTTATATTTGCTGCCGGAAAGCCATAGGCCGGAAGTGCTGTATGCAGGGAACCCGAAGCTGGCAGACCAGGTTAGAACCTTTATCGAACACCTAGCGCCTATCCATATCGCACCCAATATTCGCCCCGATCTTGCCAAAGAACAGCTTGGTCCAGCTCAGACGATGATCACAGATATATTTCGCCGCATCCATGTGGGGCGTGTTCCAGGTATGGCAGCCCTAAATGCCTGGTCTGGTGGAAATTTGCTGCCGTCTTCCCACGGCTTGGGCAGAGTCATCCGTTTTTTCAGCCAGATCGTCTCAAACCCTGAGTCTAAAGGGGTCTTGGGTGTGAATGTAGGTGCTTCATCAACAGTTGTTGCAGGTGGTTTCAATGGCGACCTGCGGCTACGAGTATTTACCCCACTGGGGATGGGCGAAGGATTGAAAACCATCTTGGAAGATAGCCAGATGGAAGACATCCTCCGCTGGCTGCCGATAGAGGTCTCTCCCCTATATATCCTCGATTACATCCAAACCAAGATCACCCATCCGGCAACCCTTCCAGCAACCCTGCAAGATCTATCCATCGAACAAGCACTCGCCAGGGAGGTGATACGTAAATCTGTAGCTGGTGCGATTTCTGGTTTCCCCCGAGATGTCTATCGCCTTGAAGCGAACACACTACCAGTGTTTGATCCGATTTTCGCAGGCGGCGCCGTCTTAGCGAACGCCCCCTCCTTGTCGCAGAGTCTACTCATGATTCTGGATGCACTCGAGCCTACAGGTATCCAAAGAATCATCCTAGATAAAAACAACCTTGCCTCAGGGCTGGGCGCGGCAGCAGCGATTGCCCCTTCTTTGGTTTCCCAATTACTTTTAGACCCGACTGCCTTTTTGAATCTCGGCTTCGTTATCTCTCCTATTAGTAAAGCCCGCGAGGGAATCCCGGTGCTGCGTATACGTATCCAATATGAAACAGGTCATGAAAATGTCCTCGAAGTCCAGCATGGCGAGCTCACGACACTCCCGCTGTCGATTGGGCAAAGGGCGCGTATTTACCTTGACCCTCTCCACCGGACAAATATCGGGTTTGGACCTGGAAAAAGTTCTTCGCTGCAAGTTGTTGGTGGTCCCTTTGGGGTGGTCATCGATGCACGCGGAAGACCTATCCGCTTTTCTCCTGACGTGGAAAAGCGATATAAACAAATCCGAAGATGGCAGGCAGCTTTTACTTAAGGCGTACCCGGCATATTACTTGCACGTAAAAGGATATCATGTTTACACCTGTTACTCACATCCTTCCATTGGCGAACATCCGCAGGCAGCGAATGCTGCCAGTTGAAGGTGTCGTGCTGGTGCGAGCCGGACAAGAAGTCAAAGCGGATGAGGTCATCGCCCAGGCTGAAATTAACCCTGAGCATATTTCGCTGAATATCGAACGCGGATTGGGAGTCCCCAGAAATCGTGTGTCCAATTTTCTAAAGCGAGAAATCGGGGATGATATTCCAGAGGGTGGAGTCATTGCCAAGCGCAGCGGGATGTTTTCTCGGGAGGTGCGAGCGCCTCGACCCGGCAAGCTGGTTGCCGTTGGCGGGGGACAGGTGTTATTACAAGTCAGCAACCGCCCCTTCGATCTGCTTGCGGGAATCCCTGGGACAGTCCTCGAAATCAAAGCGGATTTAGGAGCCATTATCCAGACGTCTGGCGCCTGGATACAAGGTGTTTGGGGAAACGGCCATTTGGAAGTGGGCCCATTACAAACGATCCCTCAAGAGAAAAACCAACCAATAACACCAAGCCAACTTGATTCGGGTTACCAAGGCTCGATCGTATTAGCGGGCCATTGTGGAGATCGAGAAGCATTAGAGAAAGGTGCAGATATTCGACTAAAGGGATTGATATTAGGCAGTATGGCAACGAGAATAATCCCTTTGGCTTCTCGAGTTCCCTACCCGATTATCCTGATCGATGGCTTTGGAAAGATACCGATGAACTCGGCTGCTTATAACTTGTTATCGACCAATGTGCAGCGTGAGATCACATTGAATGCTATGCAATATAATCTACTCACCGGAGATCGACCGGAAGTCGTCATTCCCTTGGCGCGTGTTGAGAACCCACCCATGCCTATCAATATCGGCCAGATAAAACCATCGGACCGTATCAGAATAGTCCGGCAACCCCATCAAGGAGCGATAGGGACCATCGAGACCGTCTTCCCCAAAGTCAAACACTTTCCCAGCGGCTTGAAGGTTGAGGCCGTCGAGGTACTCCTTGAGGATGGAGAAAAGGCTGTTGTTCCAGTGGCGAATATTGAAGTTCTAGGGTAAAACTAGATAACAAAGGCTGCCTAACGGCAAACCTGTTTGAAGGAGAGAATTGATCATGCTTGATGATTTCGATCTGGATTTTCCAGAAGACGAAGAAGAGGAAGTCGGAGAGGAGCGTCCAAACCGCACATTCTTGATGGTTGCAGGTGGTTTGGGCGCGGTGATCGTCATATCGCTTATCTGTGTGGGGGCTTATATTCTTTTGGGCGGCCAAGGAGAAGAAGACGCCCAGGCACAAAGCGCCACCCAAACGGCAATTGCAGCAGCGGCGGCTACGAGTCAGTCTGCATCACAAACTGCGCTTGCACAGATCCCGACGAACACTTCTCCACCAACACCAACCGACACACAGATACCATCAACCGCGACATCCACAGAACCTTTCATCCCCACGGCCACAGGAGGTATAGGACCTACATCAGACCCTCGTACTGCCACGGTTCAATCCCTACTTACGCAGGCAGCGCAAGCACAGACACAAGCTGCGGCTGAACTGCTGACCGTTAGTCCCACGTCGACGGCATTGCCAGATACTGGTTTTGTCGATGATATTGGCGCGCCTGCTTTGCTTGGTTTGGCTGTTTTGCTGATATTGGTGATATTTGTCGCTCGACGACTGCGAGTGGAGGCCGCCTGATCAATTTCTCTTGATGTAAAAACTTGACGGAGGTGAGTTATCGCCTCCGTTTACTTTTGGATATAGAAATTCCTGGGTGATTGTTATACCCAGCAAGGCTCCCTGACGCATCTCCTCCTTCTCGCTATTGAGACTATTCGAAAAATTTCCTTTCCGATTTTACTTTGTTTTATGTTTTATAATGTAAAGAAAATTAAATAAAAATTATCTTGTTACCTATGGGGTCTGGTTTAATGATAACGCTACTAAGTTTCCAAATTTTACTATGGCATATTCTGAGAACCACCTAATTGAAAAAATCGAGGAAGTCCTGAACTCAATTACATCAGAGAGAGATAGTCAACTCGTTTCAAAGGTCAAACCCATCATTCATAGTAATTATGATAGAGGGCGTCTTCAAGCCTTTATCGAAGGTAAAGATGATTTCATAGAAGACTATGTTAAAAGAGTTATTGAAAATTATTCAAGACTAAGCTCATATCTCCACCAACTCCAAATAGAAAGGGATGATGATGTTTGGAGAGAATTATTGGATCAGATGCAGTCTTGGGCATATAGTTATTTTTTAAGGAAAAACTTTGTTCCTGGAGAAGATACATTAGAAATCGCCAAGACCCAGGCTACCGAGGCAGCGATAACAATCCTTGATGCTCATTTTCCTTATGATGTTGAATTTTCTCCCTGGGCCCGTGTTCTTTTAATTCATACCTGCCAGAGGTACATTAGAAAGGCGATAAGGAAATCTGAAATTCCTTCTAAAAAAGTTGTTTCAATCGATCTGGTATCTGAACTTACAGGAAGCCTAGAAAAGAACCCGGAATTGTCTGGTGAAGTGAAATTGGATATAATCAAAGCAATTGAAGAGTTGCCAGAAGTTCGCCGTCAGGTTATCGTAATGCTATATTTTGAAGGAAAAACCCCGAAAGAAATTTCGCTAAGTCTCAAAAAAAGTGTTGGCGCAATATATAGTTTACATTTCAATGCGCTTAATGAATTAAGAAAGATTTTGATGTAAAATGGGTATAAAGATGAATAAGAAAACAAACTCGCTTGCTCATCCCGAATCGGGGGAAGACAAAAAATATTCAATCCAATCCGTTCTTGAACGATCTGATAATTATGAGACAGGGTTGGTGAGATTATATAACGACCTTGTCTTTGCCTTGCGGAGGGAGTCTATTCCGAATGAGATCGGAGATGAAATGCTTTCAATTATTGTAAATGATGCTCTTAATGGCGTCGATATTGCCAAGCGGTATCCTACTTTTTTTAATAGACTACTTCAAGATGAAGAAATGCAAGCATCTTTCATTGATGCAATAGAAACCGCTGAAAAGGACCAAGAACTACCAGCATCGCTTGCCGTGAACATCGATTTTCTTTCAGCCCTTACATTAAAGCCCTCTTTAGAGGTGTTTAGCAAAGAAAAGTGGAGAGTTCAATGGAAGAGAACAATCGATCAACTTCAAGCGATTTTTTCACCAGCAGAATTGGCGTATCGTTCAATACCAGGATTTTATGACGACCCGTGGTTTACTTTGCTACGCGATGAATTCGAAGTGGATGGCAACGCGGTGTCTGTGGTATTGGATGGAACACTATCAGAAAAGGAAGACGATTCCATTGAGGTAATTTTAAAAGTCGCCCTAACCGACCTGGCGACTAACCAAGAGATTTCCCCCAACCTAATAGGTATTTTAAATTGGGGCGAATATCAAGGGGAAACCCAGATCATAGCAGGGAGGGGAGGTGCATTCCCGCCCCTTACTATTGCAACCATCTTAGATTCTAACAAAGAAAATATAATTGCTGATCTCCAGCTAGAACTGGTAAAAGAGCCGGCTTGATCAAACATCATGTCGCATGATGACTTTATCCGGTCTTTTCAGCGGCTGGCAGACCAGGCATTTAATCGTCAAATATCTGATGAAATCGTTAGGGAGGAAAAAAGTCTAGCGCTTCTCGATCAGCAATTTCTGGACGATTTAACTCAAGAAGCAAGAACCCTTAGTCTTGAATCTCCATATCGTGCGCTTGCACTTATGGAGGCATTAGATAAATCTGCCGGTATCCATTCTAACGATCTTTATTTACAGTCTCTTGCTGCCTGGCATCTCGCTTGGGCGGGAAACGAAGTTATGCAACCCACATTGGTCAAAGAGGCTGTTGAAAGGGCGAAAAGGGGATTTGAACAAATTAAAGATCGAAAATGGTTGGCAGCTTGTACCTGGCAGTATTATGCTATACCATGGACAAGGAATAACCTTATCCGGGCAAAGGATGAATTAAATAATGCCTTCGGAAATTTAAGGAAAACACAATCCTTAGGAATGGCAGCACAATGTCAGTTATCTTTGGCTTCTGCACAAATGTTGGTCGGGGATATAAAGGAAGCACTGAGTAGTAGCAACCAAGGCGAAAAATACTTCAGTCTTCAGGATGATCGATTGAATCAAGCGCGGGCTTGGATGGTGCAAGCAAATATCTTCCGCCGGGAATCTAAGTTCGATGAATCCGCCGAGAGGTTTTTCCAGGCCATACAAGTATTTGCGGATTCCGGTGCGATTATTGATCTAGCTAAGGCAAATTACCGACTTGGTCTATTATATTATCTCAGCGCGCAAGATTTTCAATTGGCTTTAAGTTACTTAGAAAAGGCACTTGCTGTTTTCGAGCAGGAAAATCTCGAGATATTAAAGGCACTGTGCTGCAATGGTTTGGCGCAGGTGAATACAGATATGGGAAATATCTCTGAAGCGGGGCGGTTACTCGAGACGGTTCGAGAGATATATAAAAAATATGAGATATTTAGTATTCGTGCGGATAACCTCCATGATTATGGAAGATTAGAAAGAATGCGTGGGCGATTTTCAAGCAGCATTCTATGTTTCAAGCAGTCAGAAGAATTGTATACGAAGGCCGGTTTGCGATTGATGAGTATCCTTTCAATGAAAGAGATTGGCGGAACATATGGAGATTTGGGGCGTTTCCAGGATTGTTTACATTATCTTGAAAGAGCTAGGAACAACTTTACTGAAATCAAGGATGAAAGTCGAATCGCTGAATGTGATTTGAGTATCGCGCAAGTTTGGATGAAGTTAGGTTTTCCAAATTTTGCAGAGGATCATTTAGGTAACGCTGAGGCGATTTGTCAGCGCTTAAGACGTGATGAGATGCTTCCAGAGATATACAATTCTCATGCATTGTTGTTATTATCTCACGGAGATATCAAGGCTGCTGTTGAACGATTGGAAAACGCTTTGTCACTGACAAAAATTCGCCACATGGAACATGAAGCTGCCCTATCAAATCGATTACTAGGTGAGGCTTTTCTATCAGATAAGCGATATGATAAATCCATTTACTATTTCGAGATTGCGGAGAAGAAGTTTGCGGAATTGGGGATGGGTTTTGATCGGGCATACTGTTTATTTTATTTAGCTGAAATATACAATGAATTAGGTGATGACGAACAGGCTGTAATTTATTATAAAGAGGCATTGAAAGAAAGTGGCGGTGTCGTTTACGAAATCGAGTGGCGTGTATATGGAGGGTTAGCAAGACTTGCTGAGAAAGAGGATCATCTATCGTATGCATTGGAAAATTATAAAAAAGCTATGGCGGCCCTCGGTATGATACGCGATCAAATCTGGCAACCATCTCTGGTTCAAGAATATTTAACCGTGCCTACACAAATACTTAATAAAGCAGTTGATCTATCCGGAATGATGGGCCTAACATCAGATACATTGGAACTTATAGAAGGAGGAAAATCACGAGCGTTTTTATATCAGCTAAATCAGTTTCACCGCGTAAAAAATGTCGACGAATCACTCGATCTTGCAAATATGAGAGCGGTAATTATATGGCTCCAAGATCAACTAAAGTCACAAATGGCCGAAAAAAGGCAACTGCCAATTGCGATGTATAAAAGTGAATTGCACAATAAACTGCTTGAATCGATGGGTGAATATAATCGAGAACTCGAAAAAATCGAGAGGCAATATTTTATAAGTCCAGTCGCCCCACAAGGTAAGGATGGTTTCAATCTGGAATCGTTCCAACAATTTGCGGTTGAATGTTGGGGAGAGGACTGGGTTGCTATCGATTATTACTTTACAGAGGACACACTGACAGGCGTGTGGTTCACCAGGGATTCATCACATCTTTGGCAAACGAATATATCGACCCGTGCTCAGATCGCCCTGGGGGCTTGTGAAAAAGTGATGAAACAGGCTGATGTTTTAAACGATGAGGATTTATCCGTTCTTGGATCGTTATTGATACCAAAGGTCGTATTAGAACAGCTAAATCTGGAAACGAAATTATTATTGTCTCCACATGGCAGGCTGCACCGAATTCCCTGGGCAATCTTGCGTGTGGGAGATAATAACAAGTCATTAGTTGAATCATGTACACCTGTGAATGTGATTTCACTCCAAGCTTTACGATATTTAAAGCTTCGGAATGGCATTGATAGTCAAAACAAATTACGAAATGGCATGGTAATCGCTGTCTCTCATTTTGGCGACAGATACAAAGCGCTATCGAATATCGATGATGAAGTTGAAGTTCTCAATAAATATCTGGGAAACGATGGAAAAGCATTGATCGGGAACGATGCTACTTGGAGAAACTTGAAAGCAATCAGCGAAGTACAACAAGAAGAAAAGAGAATAGGGTTGTCACGCTTTAGTTTTTTGCATATTGCCAGCCACATCTTTTCTGACCCCCGCACGGGTCGATTGAGTGGTATTGCTTTGTCTGATTCTGATGTTTGGCTAGATCAACTCAATGACCTAGCCCCCCTTTCACGTCTTGTCGTTCTTTCGGGATGTAATGGGATTCAGAATCGAATTTTTACGGGGGATGAACACCTGGGTGTAGCGATTCGTTGTTTATTGGCCGGAGCACAGGTGGTCGTTGGTAGTTTATGGCCTGTGCTTGATTCCTCGACCGTGGATTTAATGAACGATTTTTATGCCCACTTGATAGATCATGGTTCCCCATCAAGCGCCTTAGCACACATGCAGCGGAAAGCAATTCATAAAGGTGTTCCCTTGAACGCACATGGGGGATATTCCTGTATAGGTATGCCGTAAAAAAATATTTTAGCGCGTAAACTTTCAATATCAATGTTGACCATTCTGATGACCGGCGTTTAGAGAATAGTTATTGATAATGAAAAGAAAGCGACGGCAGAGAAAAAAGTTGCCGCCGCTTTTGCGATTTCTACCATTGTGCATCAATCAGACCCGCCGTTACCAGAGCCACAACACCCGTAGAACAGGGGAGAATCCGCAGCGGGTTGAACAGATCCAAAATTTAGATCGATCTGCTGTTTGCCAACGGTTATGGATCCTTGGAAACCCATGACCAATAGTGGTGCTGCAATTAATGCAAACAACACAATAAAAATCATGGAAATTCGAAAGGCTTTTTTGAGTGCCTTCATAGAAGCACCTCCTTACTGGATATGAAGGGCTCGTATCATGGGGCGCCCGGCCGGTTTCCCGACCTCCCGGGACACTCAACTCGCCACTTTGAATATTAAGGTACATTTAAAGATTCTTTTGTACCATATAAATTAGGATCGTTTTTGTAATCGCGCTTACGTTTAATATATGCCTCTTAACGCTAATTTTCTGTCATAAAGGATTAACCAAAATACCAGGATAAATACTCAACTATAAAGATATGAAGGGTAATAGCCAATTTTTACTCTGGACTATTATAGGATAAGAAATTTATCCATTGCAGGCTTCGACAAATAGATATCAATTGGAAGATTCTTTGTGTGAAAAGCCATAAGGCTTATAGATATTATTAGGTGAAAAACGAGAAAATAAACTTGGTCTTTTAAGTAATTCGAAAAAAATATCCAGAAACCCAAAAGCAAAATGGAGGAATGTGGGCATAGCGATAACGATTATTGGTATTTGCTGGAGGTGAAGTAGAGAACCTCAAATCTTTAGTTGGTTTTCTACGAGGATGTTGTTGGTTTTTTATAGATATTACATTACCGGAGATCTGACCTTGAGTGATGAGACCAAGAAAATCCTATTGGTTGAAGACAATCCAGGTGATGCGCGCCTCATTCTTATTTATCTCAATAAAGAGACCAACCAAAGTTATGATGTGGTTGTTGCGAGGACACTATCAGAAAGCCTAACTATACTCGATGATCACAACTTTGACATTGTGATAATGGACTTGGCGCTGCCCAACAGCCAAGGATTGAACACCTTTCAACAAATACATGAAGCACATACAGATATCCCCATCATTGTACTCACTGGATTAAACGATAAACAAAAAGCTATTGAAGCCATTCAGGCTGGGGCACAAGACTACCTAGTAAAGGGAGAACTCCAACCGGAGATAATCTCGCGGTCTATATCCTATTCAATCGAAAGAAAACGGGCCGAGAAGAAAATTCGCCGCGAACGGGAAAAAGCACAACACTACCTAGACATTGCTGGTGTCATCCTTCTGGTATTGGATAACGATGGGAAGATAGAAATGATTAACCAGAATGGGTGTGACGTTTTAGGTTATTCCGAAGATGAGATCATTGGCAAAGATTGGATAGAAACATTCATTCCTAAACGACTTCAAGGGGAAATATCACGGATTCATAAAGGAGTCCTTTCTAAGGAGGGGGGGAAATATCGCCGATTTGAAAATCCGATTGTTACAAAAGAGGGAGAAGAACGGATAATTTCCTGGCGGAATACATCCGTTCATGATGGAACTGGCAAAGTTATTGGCACTTTAAGCTCGGGTGAAGATATCACAGATCGGAAACAGGCTGAGGCGGCAATCAGGGAGAGTGAGGAACGTCTCAGGCAAATTACAGATACCCTTGAGGATACTTCTTGGATCACAGATTGGGAAACACACGAAATACTTTTTGTCAGCCCTTCTTATGAAGATATTTGGGGGAGATCCATAAAGGATCTATATCATGATAAAAAAAATTGGTCGGATGCAATTCACCCCGATGATAGATCAAAGGTGTGGGATAAATTTGTCAATTTAAAATCAGATGGAGTCTTTGACGAAGAATACCGCATCATACGCCCAGATGGAGTCATCAGATGGATTCGGGATCGCGGTTACCCTGTCTTAAATGAGAGTAGCAAGGTCTATCGTGTTGCAGGGATCGCACAAGATATTACAGAGAAGAAACAACATGATCGAGAAATGGAGACGATTGCCAATGTGTCGCTTGCTTTACGAAGCGTTTCTTCCCGCGATGAAATGCTTCCGATTATCTTCGAGCAAATAACAAACATCCTTAATGCCGATGGCGCTGCTTACATCAGCATAAACCCCAATTCCAATCATTATGAGATCATGGCAGGGTGTGGAATTTGGGCTGATCTCAATGAGGTGGAAATTTACCCGAATGGAATAACTTCCCAGGTGATCGAATCTAGAGAGGCTTTTGTCAATAATCAAGCAATATCACTTCCAGACCCGCCTAAAATAAAAACAGACTTTATAGGGAGGGCCAATGCTGTCGCTTGTATACCTTTAATTGCGCAGGAGGAGATAATCGGTGCGTTGTGGATTGGTCGGAAAAAACCGATCACGGATGAAAGTATTCTCTTGTTGAATTCCATTGCTAATATCTCAGCCAATGCGATTCAACGAGCTACTCTACATGAAAAGACCGTGCGGAGTCTTAAACGATTGGAAGCCCTCCACAATATCGATACGGCAATCAATGCAAACCTAGATCTTAATATCACCCTTAATGTATTAATCGATCAGGTGATTAGCCAACTTGAGGTAGATGCTACCAGTTTATTTTTATTCGACGAAAGGACACTAACCCTGGCATATGCTGCTGGAAAAGGTTTTAATTCAACGAATGAATTAGTGAATGTAATCTCAGTTCCGGCAAGTAGCCTAGCGGGTAAAGTAATCTTCGAGAGCAGGATGATTAAGGCGTTAAATTTGGATGAATGTAAGGTTTCTCCAGAGTACAGTAATTTCTTGACACATGAGAATTTCGTTTCCTACGTTGGAGTACCTTTGATTGCTAAAAGTCGGATTGTTGGTGTCTTGGAACTATATACTCACTCTCCTCTCTATCCTAAGGATGATTGGATGGATTTTCTTGAAACCTTGGCCGGACAAGCCGCCATTGCAATCAATAACGCCAATCTTTATCATGAGCTGCAGCGATCAATTGAGGAGTTGAGACAGGGATATGAACAAACAATTGAGGGTTGGGCGCTTACCCTAGAAATGCGTGACGATGAAACAAGAGGCCACTCTCAAAGAGTTACAGAGATGACTTCTATAATCGCCAAGAAAATGGGGATTAAAGACGACGAGCTTATTCATATTCGGCGTGGTGCTATCCTGCACGATATCGGGAAGATGGCAATTCCCGATGAGATTCTGCATAAACCGGGACCCCTTACAGACAGCGAGTGGGACTTGATGAAACGCCATCCCACGCTGGCTGTAGAGTGGCTTTCCAAAATCAGCTTCTTACAACAAGCCTTAATCATTCCACAATACCACCACGAGAGATGGGATGGCACCGGGTATCCAGAAGGATTGATAGGGGAAGAAATCCCGCTTCCTGGGCGTATTTTCGCTATTGTGGATGTTTGGGATGCACTGTTATCAGACCGACCTTACCGGAAAGCTTGGTCTGAACAAAAAACCCTCGCCCATATCCAGGATCAATCGGGGAAACACTTTGATCCTGAGATCGTGAAGATTTTCTTTGAGTTGGTTGATTGAATTTTATTTTTCAAAGGATATTCAATCAATGATTGTATGAGTGTTGTGGATTTTGTCACCATTTGATGTTATTTGCTGATGGGGGAGTTTACAGTGTTAGAACCGTACTCGGATATTCCTTACTTGACAGTATTACTATTAGATGGTAAAAACCATCCATATACCATCTATATAGATGGTTATAGGATGATATCATACTAGGAGGTAACAAATGCCTTTGAGAAAAATCAATCTCCCAAAAGATTTTCCAATCATCGGGGATATCGCCCTAGAAGCTTTTCATTACCCAGACAACCCCGAATGGAGCGTTCAGAGTGATGAGCGAGAAGGATTGTTGAATGCTATAAAGTCCTTTCGTCGATTATGGCCTCTGATGAATTTTTTTCAAATCTTTTCTCCATCCCTGCGTGATCTCATGGTCGGTTACATATGGGAGGAAGAAGGTCAACCCGCTGGATTAATCTTGATGCAGCGACGTGGTGCTTCATACAATTGGATCATTACCACTGTTGGTGTCCTCCCCCAATTTCGCCGCCGCGGCATCGCCCGAAAGCTAGTCCTTGCCGGATTGGAAATGATCAAGGAAAGAGGAGGGAAAGTTGTGTTTCTAGGTGTGATCTCCGGCAATCTGCCTGCTTTTTCACTCTACAAAGATGTTGGGTTCGAGAAGTACTCGAGTGATATTCAATTGGAGTATAAGCCTTCAACGAGTATTCCTCACCCAGAACTTCCACATGAATATACTATGGAATCTCTCTCCCCTTCCAATTGGAAAATTCCCTATGAATTAGAAAAACGAGTTGCACCAGAAAACACGCAAAAGTATGAACCTGTCGAAATTGCGCGGTATAAACGACCGTTTATTCTCTTTGCATTAATCAAACTCTTGGATATGGCCCAGGGTATCCACACTTCAAGATTCTGCATTCGTAAGTATGATACCGGTGAGGTTGTTGGGCGGGGCATGTACGAGAAACGTTCTCGCTCCGGAGGTAGGCATACGCTTTTCCAACGTCTTAATCCCCAACATACTGGATTGGCTCCATTTTTTATTGAATATATGTTACATGACATTACTAATCCATTAACCGATCACGTTATAGAAGCAGAGATTCCAGAATGGCAAGGGCACCTTTTAGACCCTCTTTTGGCGGAAGGATTCAAAAAGAGGGTCGAATTTTACCGTATGGGCATGGAATTATAGGAGGATACTATGGCCGATAAACAAAAGATGACCCCTAATCTAAACATCGGGGATCCAAGACGCATCGATCTATTGGTGGAACAAGGGAATTATGGTACACGGACGGGTTTCATCCGTCTGTCGATTCGCAATCATTTGGGCACTCACGCCCAAACGATCGAAGAAACGGTAACCCGCAGAGCCATGGGTGTGGGCCTGCTGATATTCACATTGGATTAGGTCTATAAGGAGGTCATCATGGCCGATACAGAGAAAATTACCATCAACATCAGTGTGGTTGATCTGGGGCGTATTGACTTGTTGGTGGAACAAGGTTTTTATTCTACACGAACGGATTTCATCCGAACGGCGATTCGCAATCATTTGGGGACCCACATTAGCACAATCGAAGAAACAGTAACCCGTAAATCCTATGTCGTAGGCGCGTTGATTTATAACCATACAGACCTTGAAAAATATCTCGAAAAAAATGAACAGGTGGATATCCGCGTGGTAGGGATGTTATACATAACGAATGAAGTCACGCCCGAATTGGCCAAAGCTACTATTAAATCCATCAAGGTTTTAGGTGTGTTCCGTGCCAGAGAAGAAGTTAAAGAGGTCCTGACCGATAGGATACTTTAGTTTACAATTAACAAGATTGCTTGTAAAAATATTCTATTGACCTTTGAACGATGGCGGCAATAACGTTACAAAAACACAGTTCGCGTTTTCCCCCAAACCTGCGCCTGCTAGACATGCGCAGGGATCTACGGGCCGTTGCAGACCTTGTAGAATTGTGTTTTGCCAAAACACTCGATGCTGACGGACGCCGTTATATCCAGCAGATGCGTTCGGCAGCCGGGAATCCCGGTACAATGGCAATGGTTGACCGAATATCTGCAGGGCTGCATGGTTTTGTTTGGGAAGAAGAAGGTAGGATTGTAGGCAATCTCAGCCTTCTGCCAGTCATAGCCGAAGGTAAACGATCTTATTTCCTCGCCAACGTGGCTGTCCATCCAGACTATCGCAACCAGGGGATTGCTCACACACTCACCGAGGCATCACTTGGATACATCCGAAAGAAAGGGATTTCTTCTGTTTGGCTGCAGGTCAACGAAGAAAATCCCAGCGCCATCCAGCTCTACATGGACTTCGGATTCAAAGAAAGAGCACGCCGGACCACCTGGCACAGCTCACCTCAAGCCCCATCGGTCAGGCTACCCGGTAGTATTTCAATCAGATTGCAGCGCTCTGAGGACTGGCGAAAACAACGGCAATGGTTAGATCAGGTGTATCCAAAGCAACTCCGCTGGCATCTTTCCATCCATACCGGATTGTTAAAACCCGGCCTTCTTGGATTTTTCAACCGATTTATCAGTGAGAAAAGCATCCGCCAATGGTCAGCTACACGAAGCGAAAATTTGATAGGTACAGTATCCTGGCAGTCGTCTTACGCCCAGGCTGACTGGCTGTGGCTGGCAGCCCCCCCACAGCACCAGGAGTTAGCTATCCTCAGTTTACTCCCCCATGTACAAAGGTCCCTGCCGAAGCGCCGCATGTTGGCATTGAACTATCCCGCCGATACTGCAGTTTCAGCATTTGAATCAGTCGGGTTTCGCTCTCACCAAACTTTACTTTGGATGCACACAGTATTAGGTAATTAGGGATCTGTCAACCAAGCTATCAGGGATAGGGAATGCCCTACAATCAATCATGGTAACTTCATACTGTCAAATTCCCTATTCTCTGGTTGACCGATTCTTAAGCGTGTCGTCAATCTCTCGCCTTACTTCCATATTATTTTCTTGCGATAGCGCTCGGTTAAGTGCGGATTGACTTTCCTCTCCCCCAATCTGGCCTAAAGCCCATGCTGCATGCCCCCGTACAAGGGGTTCAGCCTCCTCCAACAGCACTTTCGCTAAGGCTTTGATTGCTTTTCGCCCTCCCGCGTTCCCAAGCGCTACGGCCACGTTGCGGAGGTAGCCCCGCCGTTTAGCCCGTTTTATGGGGCTTTGTTTGAATTTTCGATTGAATTCATCAGAGCCAAGTAATAGCTCTCCGATGAGATCTGGTTGGGGAAGATCCCCTTGTGGTGCAAACGAAGAATCACCTTCCGGCGGTGCAAAGCGCAGATTCCAGGGACAAACCTGCTGGCAGATATCACAACCGAAAATCCAATTTCCCTGATGTGAGCGCAGATCCTTCGGTGTAACACCTTTGTGTTCAATCGTCAGATAAGAAAGACAGCGGCGGGCATCCAGCGTCCGGTTGGAGTTGATACATGCAGTTGGGCAAGCATCGATACAGCGAGTGCATGACCCACAGTGGTCAGCTGTAAAAGGGGCGTCTGGCTCCAATTCGATTCCCAGGAGTATTTCACTCAAAAAGAAATACGACCCTGCTTTTGGATGGATAAGCATGCTGTTCTTCCCAATCCACCCCAATCCAGCCCGTTGGGCCAGATCGCGCTCCAGGATAGGCCCGGTGTCGGTATACCACCGGTTGGGCACTTCTTGCCCCACATCCCCTTCCAAAAAAGCCACCAGAGCAACCAGCCGGGATTCTAGTGTTTCGTGGTAGTCTTCATTCCAGGCATAAGCAGCAACCCTACCCTGACCTTGTTCTAGCGGTGCTATCGTTTGGGGAAAATAGTGAGTGCCTAATACCAAGATCGATTGGCATTCGGGGAGAATAATTCGTGGATCTGCACGGCATTGGCGCGCCCGGTCCGTTCCAAGATAAGCCATCTCCCCATGATATCCATCCGCCAACCAGGATTCATAGCCCTCAATTGAAGTGGGCGGCTCTGGTGTCGTTATCCCAACGAGATGGAAACCCAACCGCTTAGCTTCGGCTTTTACTCGGGTTGTCAGACTTTCATGTAGCATGGTAGGAGGAAGCGATGTGTCAGGGAATCGCCCAGGTCGTATAAGAAATTTCCAGCGTTTGGGCCACATTCGGATCGCTGGGTGTCAGCGAAACCACCTTGAATTTACCGACGCGACCCTCATCCGTGCGGTAGCAAATCCATTGATTGACTAGAGAGTCATTCACTTCTATGCTGTCCGAAGCCAGGGCAACGGTTTTACAATCGGTGTAGCTTGGCTCGTTTAAATCCATGAGCAGAATCGTCGTCCCACTCTCTGCCTGGATGAATTTTATTCCATTTGTGGCGAAGGTAAAGTCTCCCCCGCTGCTGACCGGAGGTGAATCCCCCTCATCTAGATCGGCTTGTGTTGTTTCAACGACATCGAGACTGGCATGGCTGGAGTGGATGCTGGGGGGAGCGGGCACCACGACGATCTCGACCCATATACCCGAACGTGTGAAGATGTCCCCCTGAGGGTTGCGGATATGCCAGACACCGCGATAGGTCCCAGGGTCATCGGGGGCTGTAAGTTCTACCGAGACATCCAGGGTCCTTCCGGAAGAGATGGAATCGGAAGAAAGCTGCTGGGGAGAGGTGCCCCCCATGTCATCTCCTTCACCGAAGACCAATTCATAACCTGAAGTCCAGCTACAGGAGCCCTCGTTGCGTACCTGCCAGGTTTTTGTGAAAGTTTCGCCAGGCGTCATTTCTGTCCCATCGACGATGGTCACATCTTTGACAAAGCCTGCCAGGTTGCATGGTACATCAGTAGAAGTTGGTGTAACGTCAGGCGCTTCAGTGGCAGTAGGCTCGTTTGTAATGTTTTCATCTGTGGCTAATACACTTTGTGCATTAACCGTATGTTGCACGGCTACGGTCTGGGCAGCAGAGGTCATCGCCATTTCCTGAGCAGAAATTTCCCCGGTGTTATTTCCAGTCGAATTTGGCATGTTACACGCGTTCAAGGTAAACAAAAAGAGCAAGAATATTACGTACACATATGCAGAATTCTTCTTCATCACGTTCTCCTTCTTGTACCAATTATTTTAACCCAATCAGAGGGACTAGTTTGCCACATAGAGGTGTAACCCCTTAATGAATCTTAATTGAAACTGGTAAACTAAAATGCTTCAGGTTTTATTGTATTTTTGACTTTAAAGAAGATAAGTATTCCTATGAATAAAAGCGCAACACGCTACACCCCTGGGTTGAATAAATTCAAAAGCATAGGGAATTTTGTCTAAAGCATGATAACAACGCAGAGAATAATTTTTCTCTACTCCCCCCTGAGAGCAGCTTTTAAGTTGTGTTGGATATCTACTGGAAAATAATCCATACTGCGACGAATCAACCAGGGGATGACTGGATTATCACTGTCCTCCAGACTCTGGCGGAGGAAATAAACCGTTTCGGATGGGGAACGAAGAGCCAATGGTCTGAGGAGGTCAAGCAGGTAGGGGCGTAACCCCTTCGAAGTTACAGGCAGATGCGTCCCCAGAAGGCGATAGACCATCGGCAAATTCTCGAATTCGGTTGTGGTGAGTTGGGCTAGAAGAGCCTGTAATCCTAATTTTTGATACTTATTTTCTTTTGAAGCTAACCACTTCTCTACCTGGGAGGTGAAAGCCTCCGGGTTTTCCTCTCGAAAACGTACAAGCCCTCGGCTTGCAATTTTATCCAGCAACTTCTCTTCATCGTTTTCATCCACCCATGTCTCTATTAACGATAGCAAACGTTGCTGCTTTTGAGAAGTAATTTCACCGATTATGTGTATTGCAATGAGCCGGTGTTCTAATACCGGCTCCTTCCACAGTGTCTCCACTAGATCGAGGACTTTATCCGGTTCAGCATTAGCAATTGGTGCCATCTCCAGGTAGATTCTCTTGAGAACCGGGGCGGGGACCTGGTAAGTTTTTATTAGCGGCGGAGGAGCAGCTGCCTGTCCAGGCCGTCGTGTGCGGTCGCTGTAATATTCAAATATATCTTTCAGCGCCCGCGTGAAGGCGCTGGGGTTATCGAATTTCTCCGCCAGTTCTGCAACCTGGCGTCGTAAACGGGGGAGATGGATGGCAGGCATAGGAATTACTGAGTGTAGAATACCGACTTAGGATTTGGACAACTGAATGAACTGGTTGAAGGCATGTTCCACATCGGACGCGAAGGAGACTACCTGGCGTTGGTCTGGTGGGATATACATACCACTAAGAGCGAACCACTGCTCAAACATGGCTTTCCATCCTTCCCCGATGATAATCAACGGTCGGGCAGGTATCGCTTGGGTCTGCATCTGGTTCCACATCGTAGCAATTTCAGCCAGTGTGCCAACGCCTCCAGGAAGAGCGAAAGCAGTATCGCAATCTTCGATAAGTCTAAACATCCTTTCTCTTACGGTAGCAAAACGTATTTCCTCTTCGATCCACGGGTTAGGAGTGACCGGGCGCCAGGATTCGATCTCATCACAAGTGACACCGACGACATGCCCACCAGCTTCGGTTGCCCCGCGGGAAACAGCTTCCATTGTCCCTATGTACCCGCCGGTAAGTACAGTGTGTCCGGCTTCGGCGATCAACTCTCCGAGGTGGTAGGCTTCTTGATATGCGGGCTGGTTTGGTTTCGGGGCGGATCCGCCAAAGACAGTAATTCTCATGAGTTTATTTACGTCAACTGGCGTTTAATTGCCGCTTTGACCGGATTAAAGAGCACTTTCTGTAGACCCGGCAGACGAGCCTCCAGGATGGATTTCGGAATCCTTGCCAGGAGATCAACCCACCTTGAGAAGAAAGTCCACATAATTGCGTAGTCCCAATCAGCTTCCCAATCTTTGTCCTTCCAGGTATGGGTTCCCGATTGGACAAGGCGGTGTCGATAGTGCTCGATAATCTCATCCGCGTCGATTGGGAGAGGATCGAACCACCAAGTGCTTGTCTGGATAAAACCCAACAAATCTAAGATACTCGGCCCGATGGCGGTCATTTCCCAATCGAAAACCGTCAGGCTGCCATTCTTATGGACATGGACGTTCCCTGGCCAGAAATCCCCATGGAGTAAGGTCATCGGAAGGTCGTGTAGGTGGTTGGTGACTGTGTGGATGTGGTCGGTAATCTTATGGATCGAATTAATAAGTTCTCTATCATCCCGGAGAGAGTTGGAGGTCTCTTTTTTCGACAGCAGCTCTGCCCCGGTCTTCGCCGCTTGGATGTGGATATTGAGGTCGGAATCGAGTGGACGGGCCAGCCACGTATACACGGCCAGGTCACTCCCCAAATCCCAGAAACGGTCGTGCAGGGCAACGAGTTGGTCTGTCGCCAGAAGGTAATCGGCAGCCTGCCATTTTTCCGGTATCCTGCCGGGAGGAAGCAGATCGATCACCAACCAATCCCCTTTGGGGTGGGCAGCAATCAGTGTTGGAATCCGCACGGGGAGGTGGTCACCTAGAACCAGATAGACAGAGACCTCTCTCAACCCAGCCCCGGCAGTCCCTGCCCTTGTGCTCCCTTGGGGTTCTTTTATCACGAGGCTGAAGTTATGCTTACCGGTTGTTCCTTCTGCTACTACTTCCAACCCGCGCAGTCGACCGATTGCAGGACGTCTTTGAGTGATCTCTCGCTCTTCGAGTTCGATAATCCTCAAGCTGGGATCGCCAGTATGGCGGCGCAGTCCGGCAGTCAGTTCGGCGCGGGTAAAAGCCCATGGGCGGGGATCTTTTATCAAAGCATGTGAGGAAAGGGGGGGAGTCGGTTCAGACATTGACCTATTACTTTCTAACGGGAGTACCGCTCAATTATTGTATCAGGTTAAGGAAAGCAGGTAAATGACCCTATGGTGCTTGTTATCCATTACCACATTGCCAAATATATTAGACAATGGTTTGAAAATTCTTCCAGCATTCTCACTGAGAATGAAATTCTACACGAGAGTGGCTTGTGCGATACGCTCTTCGGCCAAGTGAACGTAATCCTGGTCGATCTCATAGCCAACGAAATTTCGCCCGTTGTTCAAGGCTGCAACGGCCGTCTGCCCGCTGCCCATGAAGGGATCTAGTACGATCTCGTCCGCATATGTAAAGAGCTGGATTAACCGGGCAGGGAGTTCTTCGGGAAAAGGGGCAGGGTGCCCAATCTTTTTCGCCGATACAGCCGGGAATGTCCATACGCTTTTGGTATATTCAAGGAATTGATCCTTCTCAATCGTATTTTCCCTCTTCTCCGGTGCACCCCGGCGGTAGGTGTCTTTGGAAAAAACGAGGATATATTCGTGCACGTCCCGCAAAGTGGGATTGCTGGCCGAGCGCCAACTTCCCCAGGCCGTAGAGGCGCTGCTGCTGGCGGCCTTGTTCCAGATGATTTCACCTCGCATGAGAAAACCCAAGTCTTGCATTGTCTCGATGATATATGCATGTAGAGGTATGTAGGGTTTACGCCCAAGATTGGCAACATTGATGCATGCCCGTCCACCGGGCACCAGCACCCGGTAAACTTCTTCCCATACTCGTTTGAGTATGTCCTGGTATTCAGGCAGGGAAAGGTCTTGGTCGTAATCCTTACCGACGTTGTAGGGCGGGGAGGTAACCATCAGATGGATGCTGTTGTCTGGAAGTTCTTCCATATCTTCACTCGTGTGTGCGAAGATTCTGTTGAGTATACCGTCCTCAATCGGTATTTCTATGTATTCCACCTCCTTTTCCTGGGGCTGATCTTGATACAAACGGCCAGCGTAAAACACTCCGGCGTCGTGGTTGATCCGGCCAGAAGTCCCAAAAGAGCTGGTAATGGTTCGTTTTTTGCTATTCGTCATGGAGGACTTTAAGCGCTTTCGTGGCGGAGTCGATTTGTTCCGGGTGCCAACCGGATTCACAGGTCATCCGTTTGAGGTGATTTAGGACAGCCTCTTTCTCCTCTGTGGAGAGAGTAGCAAAGACCGACCGAACACGATCGGCCCGACGAGAGAGAATCTCTGCCCATAAGTTTTCAATCGGGTCAGTCATACAATGAATTGACTTTAGCCCAAATTTCTGAATTGCGCAACCAGAGAGGAGAGTGGTTTTTTCCTAAGTAGCTGATAAACTATGGGATTGGGCAGCCAGGGCGCGTTTCCGGTATAACTTCGAAGTCGTAGGAATTCAAATAATATGAGAAGTAGCTGATGTCTTCAAATAACTCGAAGTCCCCCGCAAATAATGCATTAAAGATTAATCGGAATGTGTTCACCGGAGAGATGTTCGAGTACAGTTTTTCCATTCCCTCTTGGGGTAGATAATAGGCATTCAATATTGTAAGGCGATCGCCCCGAGATGCAAATACACCACCATGATCACCTTGAATGATGATAATCGGTGGGGTACTTGAGTTGTCGATTAACTTACGAACAAGAGTTTCTATCCGCGAGTTTAAATATGCAACTTGGTCTGCATATGCATCGTATTCATCTCTGACGACTGTAACAGGCGAACCATCTGCCGAGAAAACAAAAGGCTTATGGGGACAAACAATGTGAACGAACACGAACTTCGGCCCTTCCACAGATGGCATGGTTTCAAGCTGTTCCAAAACATATAAAGTCCGTTCTCGGCGGATTTCCCGCGATTTGTCGATTCCGGTCGTAAAAAACTGGGGAAAAGTTTCTGACATGTCGATGACCAGCAAGGCGGCAGTGGATCTGAGGAAAAGGATTTCATATTCCGTCAATCTCTTCGCTAATTGCTGGTCACCCAAGGCTGCGTCGTTGGGAGAGAGATAGATATCAGCATCCTTAATTTCAGTCCACTTGAAACCTGTTTCAAAAGAGACTGTGATATAGCCCAGTTCTTCTAAGGTTTCCCGTACTTTACTGTTTCTAATCAACTTCCCAAACCCTCCCGTACGTTTTTGGTTGGTTTGAAGTCTCTCTAGATTATAGAGGGATTGAATGTATTCCATATTGAGGGAAGAAGCGAGAGAAAGGTCTGTCTGCGTATAGTTGCTGCGGCTGCAATACCCGATGTAAAATCCGAGTTCTTCCATTTTTTCCAAAAATGGAGAATTATCAAAATCATACTCTTCCAGTAAGGAATCATCTCGCGTATACGCATCCAGGATGATGTAATAGATATCTGGAGGGGATTGATCTTTTGGTAGAGATAAACCCTCTGAAGTGATTTCAGTTGGTACGGGATTTTGGGCGAGGTCACTGATCTGGTATGTGATTATTTGATAAAGAGGAAAAATGAAGGCTGAGAGCACCATGATATTCAGTGCCATGGTGGTTGGTTCTGTCTTTTTCATCTTCCGAATGAACACGATACCAATAATAAAGAGGAGAAGCCACAGTGGCGTTAGAAAACGGTGACGTCCAAGGCTCATACTAAAAAGCGTGAAATCCTCTAAAGCGTTGTAGATATGCCCATATAAAAAGAAAAGGAGAAGAGTCAGTGAAGCTGCTAATGCCCCTTTTTGCCAATCTCCCAGGGTAATTTTATAGATGGAAGTCAATATGATTGCCCCCATGAGACAGAAGACTAAAAGCCGATAATTGGATGAGATGGAAACTTCGGAAATATTATGAGCATATAGAACGATCAATGAAAGAATACTTATTAGGGTGGGGTGAAGCCAGAAGTTGAATTTCTTGACCATAATATTGAATTATCCTAGTTATTGTCCATCAGGGAGGGTTTCTATTCTGGATTTGAATAAACCGGGCAGTCTGGTCGATCATCAAAAACTATTGTGAAATCGTATGGTGTATGAGTCGATGAAGCATAGCTGAGATTCTCTAAGAGTGGGTAGTCCATGCCGAAATAATTATTAAAAACAATTCTAAAAGTGTTTACAGGAGAAATGCTAGTGGGTATATCTTCAATATCGACATCAGGCAAGAAGTAGGCATTTAATATTTTCATCTCCTCTAAGGAATTTTCTATTTGCGGCCCATGGTCGCCTTGCAGAATGATGATCGGAGGCTCATCTGAAACATCAATAATCTTATGGATCACTTGTATCACACGAGTATTTATATAAAGGAGTTGGTCAGTATAAGCCTTTGCTTCGTTTGAGGTATCATCTGGAAAAGAGCCATCTTTTGTAAAGACAAAAGGATAGTGAGGGGAGACAATGTGGGCAAAAATGAATTTGTTCCCAGGCATAGTGGGGATCTTTTCGAGTTGGTCGAAATCAAAAAGAACCTGATTACGGTGAAGAATCTCATGTTGATTGAGATTCGGGATGAGATATGCTGGGAGGAAATTTTGAAACGAATACATTGAAGAAAGGATACTGGTTTGAAGTAAAAGGTCTTCGAACGTATTTCGAGTTTGGTTGAGGGGAGTGATTTCATCATGCGTGTTAGTAATTGAGAGGTAAAAATCTGCGTCTTCAATTTGCGTCCATACATACCCGGTTTCAAATGCATAAGTCTGATACCCGATCTCTTCAAGGAATTCCCGGGTAAGGCTGTGTTTAATAATATGCCCTAGTGCGATCGCGTTTCCATTGTCGCTCGTAGAGAGATCAATAAGGTCATCGAGATAATTCATGTTCAAAGATGAAGATAACGATAGCCTCGTCATAGAATAGTTACTTCGGCTGCATCTGCCGACAAAGAAACCCATATCTGAAATGCTGTCTATAAATTCGGAGTTATCTAAACCGAACAGGCTACGGAGCGTATCATCTCTCCCATATGCATCCAGAATAATGTAATAGATATCGGGATATTTTTGGGATTCAGATGCTGTAAGTGATGGTGCACTCATCTCCAGAGGAACATAATCCTTTCGAAATCTCGCTGCGTTTATTTCGATAGAAATGATTTTATAAGCAGGGAGCATCAATGCAACGAGGCCTACTACAGTAAGCGTGTTTGTGATTGGTTCCCAGTTTCTTTTTAAGACCTTTACAGCTAAAATGATGAGACTTAAAAAAACGAGAGTAATACCTAATCCAAAGAAATGATTTCCAAGTTTAGAGTTGATTTGCTGAAGTGCAAAGAGAATATAACCGTAGGAGAAGAAAAAAAATAGGATGGTGGTTGAAACCAAAGAGGCCTTTTGTTCGTCTCGATACAACCATAGAAGCAGGAGGGTTAGGGATACAATCCCAAGCAAACAGTATGCTAAAGCTCGATATCCGTCTGAAATGTGGATTTCGATGCTGTTCTTGGCTGTCAACGATATAAGAGGATATGTCCCGAAAAGTAATGGATTGATAAACACTTTCAAAAATGTTTTTTTTCTCTTGTGCATTGAAATTATTCTCTTAGGGGAATATTCGATTACTCAACCTGGCTTCCCAAGAACTCTTGTGCGGTGGCATTTCCGGGCTGACTGATGCCCTCTCGGGTGATGACTTTCACAGCAGTCTTGAAGAGGATTTGAATATCGAGCCACATCGACCAATGGTCGACGTACCAGACATCCAACTCGAATTTTATTTCCCATGACACATTGTTACGTCCATTGACCTGTGCCCAACCGGTAATACCGGGGAGAACGTCCATACGACGAGCCTGTTCGGGCGTATAACGATCGAGGTACTGCATCAATAAAGGACGCGGACCGATGATGCTCATCTCTCCCCGAAGTACATTGTATAGCTCCGGCAGTTCGTCGATACTGCTGGCACGCAGGAATTTACCGAAGAGGGTTAACCGGTCTTCATCAGGAAGCAGTTCCCCCTGGTCATCCGTCTCATTCGTCATCGTACGGAATTTATATACGTGGAATGGTTTTCCTTTATACCCGGGGCGAATCTGGCTGAAGAGGATGGGGGCGCCGTGAAAGAGACGCACGAGTAAAGCCGCCAGCACCAGCAAAGGTGAAATGAGGATCACGCCTGGGATGGTGAGTATCAGGTCGAAAATGCGCTTGATTTTTGGAATGCCAGGAGGGTAAAGTTGAACAGTCATATGGGAATTGTACCAAAAAGGACGAAACACCTTAAATTAAATCAAAATCCCAGAGGATAAAAATCCCCTGGGATAAATATCTATTCGATTGGCTCGCGCGTTTGCCGATTCAAACAGGCGAAGCGCCGATCTGGCGAATGACGAGTACGACTTTCCCTTGCACCTCGATCGTGGTGGGGTCTTCGATGATGATTGGCTCCATAAGCGGATTGGCTGGCTGTAAACGTACTTGGCCGTTCTCGCGATAGAAATACTTCAAGGTGGTCTCGTTTTCATCCGACAATCGCACGGCCACCATTTCACCGTTGTTGGCGCTATGCGTGTGCTTCATGATGACGATGTCGCCATCGTCCACCATGGCATCGATCATCGAGTCACCTTCAACCTCCAACGCATAAAGCTCTGCTTCCTGCTCACGCTCAGGCAGCATACTGCGGGCCACCTCTACACCTTCTTCAGGCGCAAAGACATCAAAGCCAGATTCGGGGGGCTGGATGACGATACCAGCGCCGATTCGTCCGGCCAGCGGGATGAGAACATTCTCCTCCATCACCGATTGTACGACTTCTTTGAGCTGCCCGGTAACGGTGCGTATCAAACGCATACCGCGTGAAACTTTGCGGTCGCGTTCGATATACCCCATTTCTTCAAGCTGGTCGAGATAATAGTTCACGACGGAGGTTGAAGATATATTGGCTTCCCGTCCGATCTCCCGAATAGAGGGAGGATACCCGACATTGTCTTGATAATGTTCGAGGACTTCTAAGATTTTCTTGTGTCTGTCGCTAAGGCCTTCTTTTCGTCTAGCCATAGAACGCTCCTTATGAACAATAATTATCGTTCATTTGTGCTATTACTATACACGAACATACGTTCTGTGTCAACCCCATACGAGAACGAAATTACAGTATTTTTACAGGACATTTGGCTGGTGTAGGGCAGGACAACCGACCCTTGTGTAAAATTGCACGAATCACGATAATAAAATGGCATGCTTTTCAATAGGTTTACTCAGTTCTATAAACGACCTTTATCAAAATCTTAGAGGAGGTTTTGTTCATGTGTGCATTTAAGAAGAAACCCGTTACTCCCAATAAATTAAAACCGCTTCATCCTGTCCCTTCTGATATCGACATCGCCCAGGCTGTAAAACTGAAACCTGTCACCCAGTTGATGGAAGAGATCGGCCTCCTGCCGGAAGATGTTGAGTTGTATGGTGAATATAAAGCCAAGGTGAAATTAGAGACCTTACAACGTTTGAAAGACGTCCCAAATGGTAAATATATCGACGTCACAGCCATCACGCCCACACCGCTGGGTGAAGGGAAAAGCACCACGATGGTCGGTTTGAGTCAGGCGTTAGGCGCTCATCTCGGTAAGAGTGTTTTCACCTGCATCCGCCAACCGAGTCAAGGTCCGACCTTTGGTATCAAAGGCGGTGCTGCAGGCGGTGGCTACAGCCAGGTCATTCCTATGGAGGATTTCAACCTCCACCTGACCGGCGACATCCACGCTATCACGGCAGCCAACAACCTGCTTGCTGCGGCCATCGATACGCGTATGTTCCACGAATCCAACCAGAGTGATGCAGCTTTATTCAACCGCCTATGCCCGCCCGAAAAGGATGGCAGCCGCAGTTTCTCCCCCTCCATGCTTCGCCGATTGAAGAAGCTGGGGATTAATAAAACTGACCCGAACAAATTAACCGATGAGGAGAAATCCCGCTTTGCCCGCCTGGATATCGACCCCGATTCACTTACCTGGCGGCGCGTGGTAGACATCAACGACCGCATGCTGCGAGGTATTACTATCGGAAAGGGCCCGAAAGAGAAAGGGTTCACTCGCGAGACTGGATTCGATATAACAGTCGCCAGCGAGATTATGGCAATCCTGGCACTGACCACCGACCTGGCCGACATGCGCGAGCGCTTTGGCCGCATCGTTATCGGGACGAATAAAAAAGGCGAGGCTATCACAGCGGAAGACATCGGCTGTGCGGGCGCGATGACCGTTCTAATGAAAGACGCCATCAAACCCACGCTGATGCAAACCCTGGAAGGCACCCCCGCTTTCGTACATGCCGGCCCCTTCGCCAATATCGCCCACGGCAACAGCTCCATTATCGCCGACCAGATCGCCCTCAAGTTGGCTGATTACGTAGTCACCGAGTCCGGTTTCGGCGCCGATATCGGCATGGAGAAGTTCTTCAATATCAAATGCCGCTACTCAGGCTTGATCCCCAATTGTGTTGTCCTCGTCGCCACCGTTCGTGCGCTCAAGATGCACGGCGGCGGCCCCAAGGTGACTGCAGGAAAACCCCTTGATCCCGCCTACACCGAAGAGAACCTCGACCTGCTGAAAGCGGGTATGCCCAACCTTGAAGCCCACATTCAGAACGCGCTGCGTTTCGGCATCCCGGTTGTGGTGGCGGTCAACTCCTTCAAGGATGACACCAAAGCTGAAGTCGAACTCCTGCGTGAAATGGCAATTCAGGCAGGCGCAGAAGATGCGGTTGTCTCTCGCCACTGGATGGAGGGCGGCGCTGGCGCGACTGACCTGGCAGAGGCCGTTGTAGCTGCGTGCGAGAAACCCAGCGACTTCAAGTTCCTCTACGACCTTGATACTACGTCGATTAAAGATAAGATCGAGATTATTTGTAAAGAGGTTTACGGCGCAGATGGCGTCACCTATGAGCCAGAAGCCGAGAAGAAAATCGAGTTGTATAACAAGCTGGGCTTCGATAAGCTGCCTATGTGTATGGCCAAGACCCACTTGAGTCTGAGCCATGACCCGACTCTCAAAGGCAGACCCACCGGATTCACTGTCCCCATCAGAGACATTCGCGCCTCTGTGGGCGCTGGATTCCTCTACCCTCTGTTGGGTACGATGAGTACCATGCCCGGACTGCCGACACGACCGGTGTATTACGATGTAGACCTGGACCTGGAGACAAACAAGGTCATCGGTTTGTTCTAACACAGTATGAGAGAAGAGAGATTGTTGTATGGGCGCAGATTGTTTGCGCCCATACTTGTTTAAATGGGGGTATTCAAACTATACTTTGCAAAAATACTTCAACATTGAAAGGAAAATCCAACTCATGCTCAGCAGCGCAATGAAAATCAAGGAACAGCTGATCGCCTGGCGGCGCGATATCCACATGCACCCTGAATTGGGCTTCGAGGAACATCGCACCGCTGGAGTGGTTGCAGACACTTTGAAAGAAATGGGCATCCGTGTGGAGACCGGCGTTGGAATCACCGGTGTGGTCGGCCATCTGGGTGAGGGGCCACCAGTGGTGGGCATCCGGGCAGACATGGATGCTTTACCCATACAGGAGGCGAATGACGTTCCTTACGCTTCACAAAACCCCGGAGTGATGCACGCCTGCGGCCACGACGCCCATACGGCTATTTTGCTGGGAGTTGCCCAAATCCTGAACGAGATGCCAGACCGTCCGCATGGGGAGATCCGCTTCTTATTCCAGCCAAGTGAAGAAAAATGGGACGATGAACTTAAATCCGGCGCTACACGCATGATCGAGGACGGCGCACTAGAGGGTTTAGATGCAGTCATCGCTCTTCATGTGCATGATCTCGTCCCGACAGGACAGATCGAAAACAGCAGTGGTTATTCCTCTGCTGCGGTAGATGCTTTTATTGGCACCATCATCGGTCAAGGCGGGCATGGGGCCTACCCCCATGAGACAGTCGATCCCACCTTCATCCTAGCCCAGGTCATCAACGCCATCCATGGAATTCGGGCGCGCCGAGTTAAACCGTTCCAAGCTGCGGTCGTCTCGATCGGCGCAATCCATGCCGGACACACGACGAACGTGATCCCAGACAAAGTAGAAATGCAGGGTACCATGCGAAGTTTCGACGCCGACGTACGGGAGCAGCTTTGTGATGAATTGGAAAAAGCATTCGCAATCTCTCGAGCATTTGGCGGCGATTATGAACTCAAGATCGAGAAGGGATATCCCGCCATGTACAATGACCCTGACGTGGTCGAGATCATCCAGCAGACGGCGGAAGAGTTGCTGGGCGAGGGAAAGTCCACTCCAGCCGAGGTGCAAATGGGCGCCGAGGACTTCAGCTATATGACACAATTGGCTCCTGGAGCGATGTTCAGCCTGGGTGTGAATATCGATGACACGCCGCGGCCGGCACACAGCCCTACATTCGATATAAATGAGGATGCCCTTCCAATTGGTGCAGCGATATTGGCGGAAACTGCCTGCCGCCTCCTCAAACGACATGGGTAATTCACTTCGAAAATAATTAGCATCGTTCATCCTCTAATTGGAGCAAGGAAAATGCGAAAAAAAATCATACTAATCACTGGGGCAGCCGGAGAGATCGGCCATGCCTTGGTGGAAGACTTGATGAAACATGATTCGTGTGAGATCGTCACCTTGGATCTCCAGGATCTGCCAAATGATATCAGCACTAGCGTGAGGAAACACATCAAGGGGAGCGTGGTCGATAAGTTGATCCTCGATAACCTGGCGAGTGAGTTTGAGATCGACACTATCTATCACCTGGCCGCGCTGCTTTCTACCCGGGCAGAGATCACGCCGGGGACAGCTCACCGCGTCAATGTAGAAGGAACGATGCGGCTGTTGGAAGTGTCTGCCGAGCAATCTCAGTTCAGGGGGAAGCCAGTAGAGTTCATCTTCCCTAGCTCGATTGCCGCTTATGGGGTACCCGATCTGGAAACGAAGGCAAAGACAGGTAAGGTCAAAGAATGGGAATGGAACCACCCGACGACGATGTATGGAGCCAATAAACTCTACTGCGAGCGCCTGGGAATCTATTTCAGCGATTATTATCGCCAGCTCTCAGAAGAACAGCCGACCACCATAGATTTCCGCTGTGTGCGTTTTCCCGGCCTTATCAGCGCTTTTACGATACCGTCAGGCGGCACGAGTGATTATGGGCCTGAGATGCTGCATGCGGCTGCTAAAGGCGAGCCATACGCTTGCTTCGTTCGCCCAGATACGCGCATTAATTTTATGGCTATGCCAGATGCGATCAAGGGCTTACTGGATTTGTCGAGGGCTCCTGTGGAAAAACTCTCCCGGCGGGTGTATAACATCACCAGCTTCAGCCTATCGGCAGAAGAATTCCGCCAGGAAGTCTTGAAAGCGTTCCCCGACGCCCAGATCGATTACCAGGTGCACGAGAAACGCCAGGCGATTGTAGACTCCTGGCCTGAGGACACTGACGACAGCGCCGCCCGTGAGGATTGGGGATGGCAGCCCCAGTATGATTTAGAACGTTGTTTCAGCGAGTATCTCGTGCCGAATATCAAGAAGCGATATGGGAGTTGATTTCATCCCACGCCAGAATACGCCGCACTTTATTGCGGTAGTGAACTGATGCTTGGATTGAACATACAAATAGACCTATACCACTAAAAGGCAATATTCGGTTATACCTCACTACGCCCAGCCGCGATAGAAATATTGAAGGTTTCCCAATTACTATTTCCTCTTCACGGGCCGCAATCGCAGGTGCAGGAGGGCGTACAGGTATACGTCCCACCGGCGGCGTCGCAGTCCAATCGCCCCAGGTCGCTCCTGCAGGCTAAAACCGAGGGAGTCTGTGTTTCCTCTGGACCGATAACGCTGATGTATTCGTGGATGTAGATCGGCGTTGGGCACAGGTTCACGTACACTTCCAACACCTGGGTAGTGTCCATCATGTACATCGGCAGGTTTTTGAAATAACAATACAGGCGTCCGGCATAGCCTTCGAACTGGCACCTCTCCGCCTCAAGACCGCCAAGGAAAGCGGTATAGACCCATTCCTCAGTATCGCCAGCAACCTCGTATTCGATGCCAAGCCAGCCCTGTGGATTTTTCACGTAGAGGGTTAGGTCTGTACTTCCCGGTTGAATATCAAACAACGTGAAGGACATCTCTGCCTGGTCGAATAGACTGCATCTGGATTTATCAGGAGTGGCCGTCGGTGTGGGTGTGGGCAAAAGTTCGATCTCTTCCTCTTTCTCGAAAGGCTTGCAGTCCATGAAGAAATTGAATGTTGCCTGATCGCTTATTTCAAATGCGGGGTTGAAGGCGGTGACCATGGTGTACGAGCGGCCACCCAGGGGCATGAATTCCACACATTGTTGGCCGTCGATCATTTTTGATTTCGTCACCCCCCTTCCCCGGTCGTCCCCTACCCAGAAGGCCACATTCTCCCCAAGCGGTTCTGAAACGCAAAACTTGGTCATGAATTGTCCATACTGCAAACCTTCTTCTTCCGGCCAGCAAGCTGGCAGGGGCAGATACAGGAAACCCGGTTTGTCCTTTACCGTGAGCGTCATCTCATCATCGACGATTATCAACTCCATATCATCGTCGCACAGGTCAGGGATCCCATCCCCGTCGCTGTCCGGCTGGTAAGGTTCCGGCACAAAGGTTGTCCCGGGTAAATTGAATGTCTCGCTATAAGCCTCGATGAAATCGGCATCATTCGGGCACTTATCGCAGGCATCCCCGATCCAATCTCCATCTGCATTGGCCTGGTCAGGATTGTACAAGAAGGGGCAGTTATCCAACGGGTCTCCATTGGCGTCGTACTCGTTTACATCGTCCCCATCCATATCCGGATCACAGGCATCACCAAGGCCGTCGCCGTCCAGATCCTGCTGACTCGAGTTGGGGACGTTGATGCAGTTGTCATCGATATCGTATACACCATCCAGGTCGCTGTCGTCACAATGGTCTCCAATCCCATCATTGTCGGTATCTTCCTGGTTGACGTTAGGCACGGTTCGGCAGTTATCATCGATATCTAAGATGGAATCATTATCATCGTCATCGTCACAGGCATCCCCCATATCATCACCATCGCTGTCAATCTGGTCTTCGTTGGGTTCAGTCTTACAGTTATCAATATCATCCATGACGCCGTCGGAATCAGAATCCTCACAGACATCTCCAACGCCGTTATTATTGAAGTCGTCTTGAGAAGAATTTGGCACGGTAGGGCAGTTATCGTTCACATCCAAGACGAAATCGGCGTCATCGTCGTGGTCGCAGGCGTCACCCATGCCATCCCCGTCGGTATCCAGCTGATCCGGGTTATAGGCATCGGGGCAGTTATCGTAATCATAGGGTACGTTATCGGCGTCTGGTTCGAAATCAGGATTACCGTCGCAGTCCCAATCATCTGACCAATCCCCGATCCCTGCCACGGCGTAAGCATTCTTGACGACACAGACTTTTTCAGGGGTTAAGTAAGTATTCGCGAAGTCAATGGCGAGATAACGGGCATACCAAAAACCCGCATTTGAGGGCATATGAACGAGTACATAATAGTACATCTGCCCGATGTCGCTCCTGGTCAATTGGGTCGGCCATTCACCCTGATTGCCTGTCCCCATCAGGTATACAACATGGTTGTGGATTTCCATATTGTCATATTCACTACCGCCCCAAACGTATTCACTCCAATGGGTTCGGCCCGCATTGGCAAAATCACGCACCAGGTTATTCGTGCATCCTCTTGCTAGCGAATGATCCTCCCCCAATGTCCAATCACCGGTATCGGCAGCCATAGCCAGGGTGTCGGCCAGGCTTTCCTCCAGGGCGCGAGGTTGCCCAAAGTCTACTAATTGAGAGGAGAAATCGGCCACGCCGTGGGAGAATTCATGCACAAAAGTATCATAAGCGAGGCATCCATCTTCAAACTCGATCAAATCACAATCGATATTCCCATACGTCCAGGCTGCCAGTGATCCATCTAAAGTCGCATGAACGTAGACCTCAACAATCCCCCCGTTATCATCGTAGGAATCGCGGCCATAATTTGAAGAGAAATAATTATAGGTGTCATAAGCCAGCCAATATGCATCCAGAGCATCCTGGTCGTTTTCATAGGATGTGTAGAAAGATCCCCACGTGGCAATATCATCATCGGCTGTCGTATTCCAATAGCAGTTGGTGGATGCTGAGTTGGAGCCGTTGGCATCATTGAGATCGAGATCGAAATAGCCCTCCTTCAAATCATATTTGAGGATAAGTTCGCCCGTATGGGCATCGATGAACATGCGCGTCGACACCCCCAATCCTAACGTGACCCGCCAGGCCAGGTGGGTCTCCGGGGGGATGTCCTCAAAGAGGCTCATGTCGAACAGCATCAGTTCCGTTCGCCCCAGGATGGTCTTATCCGACCAGTCCGATTCCTGGCTGGCGATTTCTTCCGCTTCGCTGGCGGAGATGGCAGGAATGGTATCGATCGTGATGTTTGATTGTAGCAGGTTGCCTACCGTCGATGTGATATATTCGCCGTCCAATTCAACGACGACCTCCCCCCCGAAAACCTCGATACCCTGGTAAGTCTGGTATAAGGTGACACTTTCACCCTCCTCCCCAAACACACGCCGGACTTGCAGTTGCAGGTCAGAGTTAGATTGCAGGTAGAGGTCTCGGTAGCTCTCCATAAAATTCAGTGCTCGTGCGGCTGGTTCATCTCCTTCCACTGGAACACGAATACCTACATAGCCTGGATAATTGTTCTGGAAGTAGAATTCGGGCGTTTTGTTCGAAACTTCCTGGAGTCGCTGGATATCCACCTCTTGCGGGTTGGGAGACTGGGCCGTGTCAGGCGCTCGAAAAACAGTGAAATACACGACCACAGCCGCAACTAGTAAAATGCCAACAACAATCAGGGTTCTTCTTAACGCTTTCATCGCTTCTCCTTGTGTGAAGACAAACGGTTATTAAATTGGTCCTTAAAATGAGGGAATCTCCTAAGTTTCTACCAATATAATATCAATAACTTTAAAAATTATAACATAACGCCCATCTCAAACAATCCTACCCCTACTGTATAATAAAATCATCATTTACTAGATTTCAGTGAAATCTTCCTTCATCTACGGTTCCATATCCCGTATTAGGTTTTACTTTAGATCACCATTCAGATGAGGATAATCCAAATAAGAATTTAACTCTAACTGGTGGTTAACCCCCAAAACCTACTTATTGGATGAACAACCCCCACACGACGTGGCCGAACAGCTTCCACAGGAAGAACCGCTGACGGATTGGAGTCTGCCGTTGTCACCGCGTGTCATCACGGTGGGCTTAGAAAGCTGCCTGACGCTGTGTATTCCACTGCAGTTTGGGCATTCGGTAGGATCATCCCTGTGACTCATCGGACGCTGGAGGGAGAAGGTTGAACTGCAATCTGGACATACAAAATCATAAAAGGGCATTTCCAAGCTCCTACGCTTTGACACAAACCAATATCTTCGATGCCGGTCAACCAGATTCTATAACAATTCAATCCGCTTAGCAATATGTTAGGGTAAAGGTGAGAGTGAAGATATTCACTAGAAACTTCACCCTAAAAAATTAAAGATTCAATCCAGCGGCCTGTTTAGTATATAATGGGACATACCTAATCCACATAGAAAAGGGCAATTGATGGATAATTTAGCAACGCAAGTCTTTCTTGTCGCAGTTTGTGCATTCGTTGGGATCATCAGCTTTATCATCGGCTGGAGATCCATGAAGAAAAACCAGGCTGCGGCAGCGTGGCCGACGGTGAGAGGTAAAATCATCAGCAGCGTTTTGGAATCATACATCTCCTACGATGATGAAGGCGACGCCACGACCATGTACCGGCCGTTAATCACCTACGAATTCGATGTCGAGGGTGAGGTATATACCAGCACACAGGTAAGGGTGAATGGATTCTCGGCATCGAACCTGGAAAACAGCCAAAGAAAGAAACTGGCCGCTTATCCTGAAGACAGCGAGGTAGAGGTGCACTACAACCCCTTCACTCCCCAAGATGCGCTTCTGGAGATCAACCCGAGCAAGATCAACCTAGCGATGGTCATCGGGGTCATCGGTGGAATCGCGGCCCTATATTTCGCTTTCCGTCTGGCCACGTCTTTTTAAATTTCTCTCAAGACGTTGGTAAATCAATCTATATGCCTGGGGGGTATTCGTCGCGTTTGCCCTTCCGCTGGAATCCCAGTGCAGGTGTACTTCTTTTATGAATATAATAGAGTCGTAACCGGTAATTAACTGTTTGTGTATCCAACTGAATCCAGGTGATGAAAGAAACAAAGCACTCGACGATTGGTTTTTTTAACCGCGAACATCAACACCGGGGCTTCGAGGGTGTTGTGGCCGGGCATTCTGGATGCCGCCGAACAAGGCGGGATGAATCTGATTTCTTACCCAGGCGGTCGGCTAAAAGCCTTGGATCATTTCGAAAGTCAGCGGAACGTGATCTTCGATCTGGTCAACACCGAGCACCTCGACGGAATCGTATGCTGGACCTCCGCCCTGGCCGGAGTGGGGACAGTGACTTCCCAGGAAATCATCTGTTTCCAGCGGCGCTACCAGGCCATGCCGATGGTGAGTCTATCTGCGCCCATCGAAGATTGCCCCCTTGTTGCCATTGACGGATATTTTGGGATGCAGTCCCTGGTTACCCACCTGGTGGACGACCACAATTACAAGAAGATCGCCCTGATCCGCGGGCCGGTGGGGCACCCTTATGCCCTCGAACGCTACCACGCCTTTAGCGACATTTTCAAGGATAAAGGCCTCTCAATAGACCCGGCTCTCGTATCACCCATGGTGAACTGGGAGGAGGGCACAGCAGCAATGGAGGCCTTACTTGATGAACGCGGGTTGGTCCCAGGGAAAGACTTCCAGGCAGTCGTAACGGCCATCAACCAGGCTGCCACTGAGGTGAAAACAGCAGAAGTGGGGAAGGCGAAAAGAGTATCCCAGAGCTTCTATCTGGCGCTGTACGACTCTCCGGAAGACGCGCTCGAAACTGCTACCCTTAAACTGGCCCTCGTCGACGGAAAATAGCTTCCTATCAGAGAGCAAGGCCTGTCTTATCCCACTTTCCAGTTGGTTCCCCCCGAACTGCTCCCAGACCGCCGCTACAGCTTTGTGGTCGAACCCCTGTATTTCCAGAATGAGGACATCGGTTACGCTGTGTTCGAGGTCGGTCCCGGCGATGGGGATATCTACGAAGTTTTGAGGGGTCATATCAGCAGTGCGTTGAAGGGCGCATTATTGTTCCAAGATGCCGACCAGGCCCGGCAATTGGCCGAACATGCCAACCAAATCAAGACCCGCCTGCTGGCAAATTTAAGCCATGAACTGCGCACACCGCTGAACATCATCCTTGGGAATACCCAGCGTATCCAGGATGCCCCCCCCTGATCCCGAGGACAACGCTGTCTTTCTGGCTTCCTCGGCCTCTGACTACGTGCACGGTGCGGTTGTGCCAGTGGACGGCGGCTGGCTGTGCCGCTGATTGAACAGGAGGTGAATTATGGATAAGAAAATCGTCACTTTTGGTGAGATCATGCTGCGGCTCTCCCCATCGGGATATCAACGTTTTTTGCAGGCGCGCAGTTTCGACGTCATCTATGGAGGCGGCGAGGCAAACGTGGCCGTGTCGCTGGCTAACTTCGGCCTGCCCGTTGAATACGTCACCCGTCTGCCGGGTAACGACATCGGGGATGCCTGTATTGCTTTCTTGCGGCAGTACGGCGTTGGCACAGCGCACATCGTGCGGGGCGGCGAGCGCCTGGGCATCTATTTCCTGGAGATGGGCAGCATGCAGCGCGGCAGTAAGGTGATTTACGACCGGGCGCACTCTGCCATCTCCACCATTGAAGCAGGGAGAATCGACTGGAGAGCAGTGTTTGCCGACGCGGATTGGTTCCACTAGACCGGGATCACACCCGCCATCTCGGAATTCACAGCAACGGTATGCCTTGAAGGTCAGCGATGCCTGCGAGGTCGGCGGGGCCCGTGTCTTGGAGTTCTCCAACCGCGGCGATTTCGCCTTCAGTGTGTTCAAGGAACTCTCACAGTCCCTATCCAAGAAAGAATCAGCATTGATTTTGGGTGTGGGGTCGGTCGTGGACGCCCCTACTGCCGCCATGTATATCGGCGCTGGGGCCAATTTTATTGTCGGACCTATTTTCAATGGTGAGATCGCGCGCCTATGCAACCGGCGCAAGATTGCCTATTTACCGGGCTGCGGTTCACTTAACGAGATATCCTTGGCAGAAGAGCATGGGGCTGAGATCGTGAAGATATTCCCCGGCACAGCCGTTGGCGGACCGGGCTTCATCAAAGCGGTTTTGGGTCCCTGCCCCTGGACATGCATCATGCCCACAAGTGGGGTGGCGGCGAGTGAGGAGAACATACGCGAATGGATCGAAGCCGGAGCGGCGTGTGTGGGCATGGGGTCCAAACTCATCACAAAAGCCGCCGTGGCCGACGAGAATTACGAAAGTATCCGCGAGAATGTAAAGAAAGTGCTAGCCTGGATCGCGGCAGCACGCAACGAGTAGATATTAAAAGATATTTGGGGACAGATTTAGCACCAATCATTACACTCTGCATATCCGTGAAGACAACCGGAGACGATAAATATGTATGAAAAAGTAATCATAGAGGATCAACTACATCCCGACCGCTTCTTTTCCCCTCAGCCTGACCAGCGGTCTGCTGCCCGGGAACTTTACGAGGAGGTCAAAGATCTACCCCTCATCTGCCCGCACGGCCATGTAGACCCGCACTTGTTTGCGGACCCCGATTACCGTTTCGGATCGCCCACGGAGCTGTTGCTCGTCCCCGATCATTACATATTCAGGATGCTGTATTCCCAGGGAATCGCGTTGGAGAGTCTGGGGGTGCCCAGGGCGAATGGGAAGATCGCTGATTACGACCCACGGGAAGCCTGGCAGCTTTTTGCCGAAAATTATTACCTCTTCCGTGGAACGCCGACCGGTATGTGGCTGAATGACAAGTTCGCTAACGTGTTTGGAGTCACAGACAAATTGACAGGGGAGAACGCCCAGGAAATCTACGACCACATCGACGCCAAACTCAAATTGCCTAAGTTCACTCCCCGCCAGCTTTACGAGGAGTTCAATATCGAAGTGCTCGCCTCCACGGATGCTGCCACAAATACGCTAGACAATCACCAGAAAATCCAAGAGTCTGGTTGGGGAGGACGCATCCTGCCCACGTTCCGGCCCGATGCACTCGCCAATCTCAATAATCCCTGCTGGCGAAGCAGCATCCAGGAACTGGAAGAAGTCTCCGGTATGGCTATCGTCGATTACGATTCCTTCATCACCGCGCTTGAATCCCAACGGGCGTTCTTCAAATCAATGGGGGCGACGTCCACGGATCATGCCGCACTCACCGCCCTGACGTTGGAACTCACCCACTACGAAGCCGATGCAATTTCCCAGAAGGCCTTGAGGGGTGACGTCTCGGAGGAAGAAATCGTTCGTTTCAACGCCGGTATCCTGCTGGATATGGCCAGGATGTCGGTCGAGGATGGGTTGGTGATGCAGCTGCACGTCGGTTCGTTCCGCAACCATTACCCCGCTGTCTTCCGTCGCTTCGGCCTGGATAAAGGCGCCGATATCCCCATCACCATCGAGTTTACAAAAAATCTCAAACCTCTCCTGGACTGCTTCGGCAACGATCCCCATTTGACGTTGATTCTATTTAACCTGGATGAATCGACGTATTCGCGCGAACTGGTCCCCCTTGCCGGTCATTATCCCGCAATAAAACTCGGTCCCCCATGGTGGTTCCACGACAGTCTCAATGGGATACGCAGCTACTTCGAGCTGGTTATGGAGACCGCTGGCGTTTATAATACAGTTGGATTCAACGATGACACCCGGGCCTTCTCGTCCATCCCCGCACGGCACGACCTTTGGCAGCGTGCCGCCTGCGACTGGGGAGCCGGTTTGCTCGTGCGGCACGTCGTCGACGAATCGGATGCCCACCAGATAACGGAAGCCCTGTCTTACTCACTAGCGAAAAATGCCTACAAACTCTAAATACGATGAAACCAATCAAATACAAAAACACCAGCTATTATCTCAAATATGATGTCAAGATCCACCAAAAGGTGCTTTGTGTCGAAGGTGATACAACCACTTTCCAGGGGGAGGAGCGAGGTGGGGTTTTCTGCTGCCCACTCACCGACGAGAACGCTTTGGCCCTACGTGCCAGGCTCCCCTGGCTGAATCCCAGGCCACTGGGGTTGGCGACCTCATTCGGGTTTGGCGACCGGATGGGGGTAGCAACGGCAGGGCATCTCAAAGCCGTGCGCGGCACGGGAATAGCTCCTATCTTCGCCCAGCAGTCCGTGCGAGAGAACGAACGCACCGGCCGCACCCCGCAAGATGTGCTCAACGATGCGCTTTGGGTCGTCTTCGAGGAGGACTGGCGCGATCCCTGGGGGGCGGATGCCGACCATCTCAAAGAGACCGCCGACTTCCCCCCATTCATGGAGGTAGGATACTCCTTCTACACCATCGACCCCAACCTACACGTGGACAACGACGCCCATACAGATCCGTTGGAAACTCTTCAGGCCAAAGCAAAAAAACTCCCCTGGGATATGCTCGAGGATACGTTGGATGGGGTACAGCAGAGATATCTAAAAAATCCCATCGTGCTGGGAAAACTTACACTTGAATTTTCAGAAGATGAGTTGTTTAGAGCCATGGGGAAATATGGACGGGCGGTGGCGCACATCAAATCCCTGTCGGATTATCTGATACAGAACCTGAGCGAATTCGACCTGGAAGCTTCCGTGGATGAGACCGACACACCCACCACCGTCAAAGAGCATTACTACATCGCCAATGAACTGCGTCGCTTGGATGTGCCCTTCGTTTCCCTGGCCCCCCGCTTTGTCGGGAGTTTTCAAAAGGGCGTAGATTACATCGGCGATGTGGCGGAATTCGATCGAGAGATGGCGCAGCATGCCGAGGTGATGCATGCCATAGGCGATTATAAGATGAGCATCCACACAGGCTCGGATAAATTCAGCATCTACCCCAGTGTTGCTGAAAAGGCCAAAAACCTCGTCCATGTGAAGACGGCCGGGACCAGCTATCTTGAAGCCCTTAAAGTAGTCGCTGCTGTGGATAAACCTTTCTTCCGGAAGATCCTGGATTATGCCCGTCAGCATTATGAAATCGACCGGGCAACCTATCACCTATACGGAAAAGTCGAAAAGGTGCCGCCCGCAAATGAACTTTCTGACGATCAGCTGTTAGCCCTCTTCAACCAATTCGACGCCCGGCAGGTGCTACACGTCACTTTTGGCTCGGTATTGGATAAATATGGTAAAACAATATTCGAGATCATCGGTGCGAACCAGGGCCAATATGAAGAATTTCTAATTGCCCACTTCAAACGGCACTTAGCGCCATATATCAAAGAGTAAGCAAAGAACTTGATACAAAGATAGATTAATAAGAGGACTTCTTAATGAGTGATGACTTATCGCAGCTTTTCAATTTTACGGATACAGTAGCCGTCCTCACAGGCGGTGGGGGCGTATTATGCTCGACGATGAGCAAAGCCCTGGCGAGTGCGGGGGCCAAGGTAGCAGTTTTGGATATCGCCATAGAAGCCGCCCAGCGTGTGGTAAAAGAAATCGAGGAAGAAGGAGGCCAAGCCCTGGCTGTGCAGTGTGACGTCCTATCCAGGGACAGTATAGAGAAGGCGGCTGATGCCGTGATCGAACGCTATGGGCAGGTGGACATCCTCGTCAATGGGGCCGGTGGGAACAAGAAAGAAGCCACCACCAACCAGGAATCATCTTTTTTTGATTTGCCCCCTGACGCGGTCCAATGGGTTTTTAACCTCAACTTCTTGGGGACCTTATTGCCGAGTCAGATTTTCGGCAAGCGGATGGTTGAGCAGGGAGAGGGCATTATTTTAAATATCTCCTCGATGAACGCCTTCCGCCCCCTGACTCGCATCCCAGCCTATTCCGGGGCAAAAGCTGCGGTGAGCAACTTCACACAATGGCTGGCTGTGCACGTCGCCCAGGAGTATTCGCCCAAGATCCGGGTGAACGCGCTCGCGCCGGGTTTTTTCCTCACCGACCAGAACCGCTTCCTGCTCACCGATGAACAGTCAGGGGAGCTCACCCCGCGCGGCCGCCAAATCATCGACCATACCCCCCAGGCGCGGTTTGGAGACCCGGAAGACTTGTTGGGCACCATGTTCTGGCTGCTCTCTCCCGCATCGGAGTTCGTGACAGGGGTTATCGTGCCAATCGACGGCGGGTTCTCAGCCTACAGTGGAGTGTGAAATGGGAAAACTCACAAGCCAGGCAGTTTCAAAAGACCGATTATTATCCCAACAGGAGATCGAGGAAACCCTTCTACAGGGAATCAAGGGCAGGTTCTCCCAACAGAAGCTAGTTGTCCTCATCCCCGATCATACTCGAACTCTACCGCTGCCCATGCTGTTCAGGTTGTTGGTCGATGCCCTATCTGACGCCAAGCAGCTCGACTTCATAGTTGCCCTTGGCACGCACCCCCCTTTGAGTGAGACGCAGTTGAACGCTTTAGTGGGAGTCACGGCTGAAGAACGCCAGACTCAATACCTTCACATCGGTCTCTTCAACCATGAATGGGATTCGCCCACTGCTTTAAAACAGATTGGTGTACTGTCGAAAGACAAAGTCCGGGAGATTGCCGGGGAGCAGTGGCATCCATCTATGGATATGGAGATACCTGTAAACATCAACGCCCGCATATTCGACTACGATAATCTCATCATCCTGGGACCAACTTTCCCACACGAGGTGGTGGGCTTCTCCGGCGGCGCCAAGTACCTCTTCCCCGGCATCAGCGGCCCAGAGATGATCAACACCACGCATTGGCTGGGGGCTTTGGGGGGAGTCATGGGGACGATTGGGCAAAAGGATACCCCCCCGCGCAGCATGATTCACGACGCAGCCGAAATGGTGGACGTGCCCATCACGCTTATCGCCCTAGTGGTCGTGGGGGAAGGTCTGGCCGGGATGTTCATCGGAGACCACTTGGCTGCATGGAATGCCGCCGTGGACTTATCCACCCAGGTGCACATCCAGTGGTGTGATGCCCCTTACCAGCGGGTGCTCTCGCAAGCCCCGGCGATGTACGACGAACTGTGGACAGCCGCCAAAGCGGCGTACAAACTCGAATCAGCCGTGGCAGACGGCGGGGAACTCATCATTTACGCGCCCCATCTGGATACCGTCAGCCACGTCCACGGTAAATACATCTACGAGGTAGGCTACCACCCCATCGAGTATTTCCTGGAGCAGTGGAAAAAGTTCAAAGACATACCGTTGGGAGTGTTGGCTCACAGCACGCACGTCAAGGGAGCCGGCAGCTTCAAGGATGGCATCGAAAAACCGCGCATACAGGTGACGCTTTCCAGCCAAATATCCGCTGAAGACTGCGCCAGACTCAACCTGGGTTATCTTGACCCTGCCGGAATCGATCCCTCTGAATGGGAAAACCGTGAAAAAGAGGGTATTTTATACGTGCCAAAAGCGGGGGAAACCCTCTACAAACTGAAAAGGTAAAGCAAGCAAATGGCGCGTGCAGTCATCCTCATGGGGGTATCAGGCTGTGGCAAGACCAGCGTGGGGGAAGGTTTATCTGAAGCCCTGGGATGGCCGTTTTACGACGGAGATGACTTTCACCCCCAGGCCAACATCGATAAGATGGCGCAGGGGATTCCCCTCAACGACGAAGACCGGCAGCCCTGGCTGGTAAAATTACACCAGTTAATCGCAGAGCATCTGGATACGGATAGGTCTCTCATCGTTGCCAGTTCGGCGCTCAAAGCAAAATACCGCCAAACCCTGAGAGGGGACCGAAAGGAAATCGTTTTCGTCCACCTCAAGGGGAATTTCAATCTCATCTATGCACGCATGAAGGAACGCAGCGGGCACTACATGAAAGCAGAGATGCTGCGCAGCCAGTTTAGAGACCTGGAAGAACCGGAAGATTCCATCATCATTTCGATTGAGAAATCTGTAAGGCAAATTATGGAAGAAATCATGGTTTACCTTGACGAACAAGGAGAAAAACATTGATGGTAAATAAAGCCGACATTGGATTGATCGGTCTGGCAGTGATGGGCCAGAACCTGGTCTTGAACATGAACGACCACGGCTATACGGTGGCAGTCTATAACCGCACGACACAGAAGGTGAAAGACTTCGTCGAGGGCAGCGCCAAAGGGAGAGACATCATCGGCACATTCAGCCCAGAGGAACTGGTAGCTGCCTTGAAAAAACCGCGCAAAATCATGCTGATGGTCAAGGCTGGCGCGCCTGTAGATGCGACCATCGAGACGCTGGTTCCGTTATTAGATGAGGGTGATATCATCATCGATGGGGGTAACTCCCACTTCCCAGACAGCACTCGGCGGATGAAAATGTTAGCAGAGAAGGGAATCCTATTCGTCGGAACAGGTGTTTCTGGCGGGGAAATCGGAGCGCGCCACGGGCCATCCATTATGCCTGGCGGGGCAAAAGTAGCCTGGCCGGAGATTAAACCAATTTTCCAGGCGATTGCCGCCAAGGTGGCTGACGGCTCTCCATGCTGCGAATGGCTGGGGGAGGAAGGTGCCGGGCACTTCGTCAAGATGGTGCACAACGGCATCGAGTACGGCGACATGCAGTTGATATGTGAAGCTTACGATTTGATGAAGACCGGGCTGGGGATGCGGAACGATGAAATATCCGGGATATTCGAGAGATGGAACCAAGGCCGGCTCGAATCCTACCTGATAGAAATAACCGCCAATATTATGGAATACCAGGATGAGGAAGGGGTATATGTCATCGACAAGATCCTGGATACCGCCGGTCAGAAGGGGACCGGCAAGTGGACAGCGGGGGCAGCTCTGGACGCCGGGTCACCGCTGACCCTGATCGGCGAAGCGGTCTTTGCACGTTTTCTCTCGGCCTTGAAAGAGGCCCGGGTAGAAGCCTCGAAAGAACTCGAGGTCAAGACCCCCGCGTTTGATGGGAAGCAGGACAAATTTATCGAAGCCATCCACGATGCCTTGTACGCGGCGAAGATCGTGTCTTACGCTCAGGGATATATGCTGCTCAAAGCCGCCGAATCGGAATATGGTTGGAAACTGCCCTACGGCACGATCGCCCTCTTGTGGCGGGAAGGGTGCATTATCCGGGCCGTGTTCCTGGATAAGATCAAAGCTGCTTTCGACCGGGACCCGGAGCTGAATAACCTGTTGCTTGATCCCTTCTTCAAAGGAGAAATCCTGGCAGCGCAGAGCGGCTGGCGGGAGGTAGTGGCGAAAGCAGCGGAACTGGGAGTTCCTGTGCCCGCCATGTCGAGTGCTCTGGCTTTCTTTGACGGCTACCGTCGGGAGCGACTACCCGCCAATCTGCTTCAGGCGCAGAGAGATTACTTCGGCGCGCACACCTACGAACGGATCGACCGGCCTCGCGGCGAATTCTTCCACACCAACTGGACAGGGGAAGGCGGGGATGTGACTGCCAGCCCTTACAATTCATAATGTGAGATATTAAATAGACCGTTATATTTTTCCTTGTTGGCTGTCGAAGCGGGGGAAGATTTCATACTAGTTCATACGTAATAATATTGACCGTGGTATTTTTTTCATGTATGCTGTAGGTGTAGCGGGTTCTTTTCTTAGTAGCTGCACTTCATTTTCAAAAGAACTGGTCTTGGAATCAAAAAAAATCTAGAGGGCTTTTTTGATATAAGCATGATGGGTTGTAAAAGGAGGGTACGAAAATGAAGTTTCATATTTGAAAGTTAAAGTGTTTGTGAGTTCCAGGGGATGAAAGAACACTTTCCGATCTCGTCGTAAATCCCTACAACCATATTTGTTTTACCACTTCAAACTTCTAATTTAGTTTCTTAGACTCTGCGTCGATAATCAAATATATGTCTTTACCAATTCCAACACATATGCCAAGACATACTTATTACGGGAAAACACTTGTGGTTATTTGAATACAAGTACGATGAAAAGGAGTAGAAAATGGATAGTGATGGTTTATTGTATTTCTTAACTGTTGAACCAGATCCTTTAGTAATTAATAAAATGCCTCCTTCTCCAGAGAAGCCGGTATTACACATCGAATTTGAAATCCAATGGCCGTTTAGAAGTGTATGGAAAGGTGAATGCCCTACGAGTCAAACGGTCGAGTTTGAAATTTCAAGAAGGGGCTTTGATAGTTTGACCTGGAGTCAAGAAATGGGTTTGATGTTCCTTGAGGTTGTGACGCCAATTTATATACCTGGACCATCGTCCAATATTACCCGTGTTGAATGGGAACTTGATCCTGATAAGTTCGATGATTCGGGTGCCTATCTTCTAACAGCGACCTTCTTGGCAACTGGACACATGGAGACTCAGAATTTCGAGATCGAGATTGTGGTATAAAAACCAGTTAACCAAAACAAATGTTAAGTCGGAGAACTTCACATTTTTTTGTGAATCCGATTTACTGACAAGCAGTAAACCGCCTAAGGTTAAACTTGGGCGGTTTTTAGAGAATCAGTTCGAAGCGGAAAATTGGCGATCCGTCTTGACTTGAGGCAATTTTTCAAATAGAAAGAGAAATTTCTCCTCCGTATGCAAATTCCTGAGAGTGTCCCAATTATTCGTTCTTAATGTGATTGTTTTTCGATGATCGAGATGGGATCGGATTTCGATATAATCCGGGCCGTCGACACGCCAGTGACGGCGAGCACAATTAAAGGTATCGGCAAGGTATACAGCCAGGGGGTGATTTTTAGGAGATTGAACGACAGCCCGATTGGTTCGAATATGCCAAAGCGCAGGTAAAGCATCGCTAAAAAAGTGATGAGCGCACTGAAGCTCCAGGCAATCGCAACGGTGTACATTGTTTCCTGTAATACTCTCCTCACCAAAGCTTTACGACTGTAACCTATTGCCAGCAGGATGCCAAATTCTCCCTGCCGCTGTTTGATGTAGATATAATTCAGGATTGCCATCCCCATAGCTGCGACGAGGGCGATTACAGCCTGCAACATGACCATAGAGAGGATCTGATTCTGCGCGTTCTGCTGGTTTCGGATTATTTCCTGTTCGTAGGTGAACACCTGTGTGTCAATACTTACTAATTCACTCACCAGCCAACTATTCAGGATTTCCTTCTGCCCTTCTTTCGCCACAACAAATACAGGCAGGTTGTCGGGAAGCGGGAAGATCTCCTCATCTTCGATGTATTCAAGGGAGATAAACCCCCACCAGTTTTCCTCTTCGGGGGATGGGGGATGCGAAAAGATTCCGGAGACAATAAAGATCGAGGGAAGCGCTTCAGCACCAGGGTAGGCTGGATGGTCGGGGTCTCCTATCGAATCGCCGACTACAAGGTCACGGTTTCGTGAGAGGGATTCTGAGATGACGATTTCATTCGTGCCTGGGCGCGGCAGGTGGCCTTCTTTCAGTTCCAGGTCGTAAAGTTCGACGAGATAAGTCATATCCTCTGCATAGACGGCAAAGGGGCTGGCTTCGCCTGTAACGAATGGTGGAATCCAGGCGCTTATCATATGGAACCTGGGGGCGGTGGGAATGACCCGCTCGACAGACGGATGCGCTTCGAGCTTTGCGTTGGCAGTTGGGTCAAGATCCGAGATGATTCCTGATGATCGGACGAAACTTGTTTTACGCAGGTACCCCCAAAAAGGTTCCTGGGCATCTGCACTCACGCCAAGAATGAAGATGATCAATGTCACAGCAAAAATAATGACGCCCATCATGCCGACGACCAGCAAGGACTGGCGTTTGTGCCGCCTGGTAATCAAAGCAGGCGCCATCGGCTTAGGAGAACTTTGGGTGATTCGCTCTTTACTTCTTGGTGGGGCTTCCTGGCTGAGTTCTCCCCGCTCGATGACGGCCACAGGATCCAATCGGGTCAGTGTCCGACGTACACGCATAGCAGTTAGTCCAACCGAGGCGACGGGGATAGAGATCACCAGGACAAGCGGTGCCCAGGTAATGAAACTGAGATATTGTCCTTGAGGGATAAAAATAGTTAGGTTGGCAATGTATATAATCAAACAGGCTAGCGCGATTCCAATCACCCAGCCAGCCAATGATATAGTCGTAGTTTCTCCCGTCAAGCGACGGATGAGCCATTTCCTGCTCCGTCCAGTGGCGTTTAAGATGCCAAATTCAGGCAAACGTCGGAGGTTATCGATCCGGTTGACGACAACCACGACCTGGGCGAATGCAGCAGTTACGATGAGAACCGCGGGCGTGAGTACTGCTAAAGCAGGCAGAGCCTCACTGACGACGCGTTCGTTGAGCATTTCAAAGGTCTGCACGTCAGCCTGCTTGCCGTAGATTTCATTACGGAGAAAATCATCCAAAACCTCGTGGCGGCCTTCTTTCGCAGCGATAAGGTAGCGTGATGGATAATTCCGATAAAGCTCTCGTGTTTTGAGGTACTCAAGGGATATGAATCCCAGCCTGACTTCGCTCTCAATGATCCCCACCACCTCCATAGGGGTCGCTTCGAGGGGAGCGCTTGATTCACCGTAGATTTCTGCGCTTATCATCTCATAGGTGTCCCCTACATTTAAGCTTAGCATCTTTGCTAACCCATCAGAAAGTAAAAGCCCATTCGTCCCCCTTTCCAGAAGTCGGCCTTCCTTCAATGTGGCGTTATATCGCTCTAGTACGTAGGGCAGGTCTTCCTGGTTCAAGGCAAACAATCGCAGGGTGATGGTTTCGCCTGGCATCATGGTGGGAATGTCGACAGCGACGCTGGTGGTCGGGAGTATTTCTTCCACGTCGGGATTAGCCGCTATATCATCCATCACGGTGCTGCCCGACACCGGCGTCACCAGGCTGAACTTGGAGAGTGCCATAAATGCCACACGAGGCGGTTCGATGAAGACGCTCCACAATACAGCCCCCATGATGTACAGACCTGCGGTCACGAGGAGGATCAACCCAAAAATCAGTGCGGCGTGGCGTTTGTGGCGGCGGTGATATATCCACGGTGAAAGGGGGTTCATCACTTCACCTCGAGGGTTTTTCTGGTGATCCGGTCTTTCATGTCTGTTATCTGTCCATCCCGCATCGTGATGACGAGGTCCGCTTCATCGAGGATTTCGGGGTTGTGGGTCACAGCAATCAAACTGCCCTGCTCACGATACATACGCAGCAGCGCCATTGCCTGTAAGCCTGTCCGTCTGTCGAGTAATCCTGTAGGCTCGTCGGCAAAGATGATGCGCGGCCGGTGGATCATAGCCCGGGCAATCGAAACCCGCTGGCGTTCACCTCCCGATAGCTCGTAGGGAAAACGATGCAGTTTATCTCCCAGTCCCAGGTCAGTGAGTAGTGCCTTTGCCTGGGCTGTGTGCGCTGCATCCTGAAGAGTTGCCGAGACCATTACGTTTTCCAAAGCGGTCAGGTAATTGATCAAGAAGTGCTGTTGGAAAACGAAACCATATTCGTCTTTTCTCAGTGCTACACGTTCCCTCTCTGAGATTTTGCTGTAGGCGCGGTCGTCGAGGTAGACCTCGCCCTCTGTGGGGCGGCGAAGCCCGCTCAACAAGTAAATCAGCGAACTCTTCCCAGAACCGGATGGCCCCAGGATGCCGATGAACTGGTGGTCTTGGATGGTGATGGACACATTGTCAACCGCTTTGAGGGTAGTTTGTCCATCTTTATAGGTCAACGTAAGTTTTTCTCCCTGTAGCATTCGTCCTCCAATTACTTTTCCTGTATGATTATCAGCAACACTAGCAGCTTTTTCCTGCTGTTTTTTATAATGAAGCAAGTACCTTGACTCGACATAAACTTGGAATAATCATACCGAATAAAGGCTGTTATGATTATGGTTAGCTGTCATTCTAGCGTTATGAGTTAAATCCTATTCAACCATGACACTGTCATAGAAGAGAGATACTCACACCCATTGACCTGGTTGTCAGCTTCGATACAATCAGTCTACGAGGAAATTATCAGGAGATGTTTCGATGATTCGTGTGGTTGTAGTCGACGACCACCCCCATGTAGCCATTGCCTTGGAAACCTTATTGAAGGAAGTGCCCGACATTCATTTGGTGGCCGAATCCCGTCGTGGGAGTAAATTGGCGGTTCTCGTCCGCCAAACCCGTCCGGACGTTTTACTGCTCGATCTCCTGATTGAACCCGAGTTCGATGCCTTGTCGGCTGTCCGCAGCCTCCATATAGATCACCCAAATTTAAAAATTTGTCTATTGAGTGCTTTTTTAAAACCCACCCTGGTGAAAAAACTCCTCCAGGCCGGGGCCAACGGCTACATATTAAAAGACGACGATTATGTCTCGAAAATCGACGCTATCATTCGAGATTTATATGAGGGAGAAGTTTACCTCAGCCCGCAGGCCTACGTGGCGCTGGCAGAAGCCACCCGTGTAGAGGGAGGTGAACAATCGCTCTCAGAACGCGAAGCCGACATCTTGCGCCTTGCAAAACAAGGACTGCCAAACCCGCAGATCGCCGAAGCCTTACACATCGCGCCGGGCACAGTGCGCAACCACCTCAGTACAATCTATCGCAAGTTGGGCGTGCATAGCCGTCTTGAAGCCCTTCAAGCAGCCGAAGAGCGGAACTTGATCTAGGATAGAGCCGATGGAGTATGCTGGCATTTTCACCGGTTTGGTACTAGGGTGGTTGAGTTTTACGCTGGTACTTACGATTTACTTGGTGGGACGAAAGTGGTGGAACCATCACCGCTTTGGGGCGGCAATTGACCACGGCCACTTACTCGTGCTGTACGGCCGCCAACTCGCCAGAGCGCCAGATCGAACAACTGTGTCTCGTCTCCTCACCGAGGACATTCCCGCTGAATTAGGCGTAAAGGAATCTTCTCTGTTACTGCCAAAAGACCATCAATTAATCTCGACCACTAAAGGGGGAATAAACCTGCCGATCAACCATGCCGCTGTGCGTTGGGTTACGTCTTCAGGGGAAGCACAACATTCTGATAAAGGGAGGTTGGCTGAAGTAATCGGGCAAGGCCGAGCCGATCTCCTGTGGACCCGGGTTTGGGTGCCGCTGATGCGCGGGATTCAACTGGGCGGGATATGGCTCATCGGCGAACGGGAATCTGGTGTATTTTTTTCTTCCGAAGATCTGCAGTGGCTCACCTCCATTGCCCGCGAAGCAGCCAGCGTTTTGGAAGCGATGGATTTTACCGAACAGGAACGCCAGTCTGCTTCCGAGATGCGGACGCTGTACCGCCAGATGATCGCGGCGAGGGAAACTGAACGTGGCAGACTCTCACGCGAGCTGCACGATGGAGTCTTGCAGGACATGTGCGCTATCGCCCGTGATTTAAAAGCCTTACGGCAAAAGACTGAACCCGAAGATGATAAGGCTTTTGATGATCTGATCGATCATTCCGGCAGTACGGTGAATGCGCTGCGGGCGATATGCAACGACCTCCGTCCCCCATTACTTGTCCAGGATCTGGCTTCGGCGTTAAAAACTCTGGCCGAAGAAATGGACACGCGTTCACACGCGCCGATACATATTGAAGTATCGACACAAAAGAATGAGCTTCATCTGGCAGACGATGCAGCGCTAGCGTTTTTCCGTATCACGCAGGAAGCTTTGAATAACGCCATCCAACATGCGGATGCCTCAGAGATCGCCGTTCGACTGACAGAGTACCCCGGGATGCTGCGACTGACTGTAACCGACGACGGCCAGGGTATCCCCGGCAATCTTTACCCTGCTACCTTTGTAGCAAACGGCCATTATGGGATCGCCGGGATGCGCGAACGTGCCGCCATGATCGGAGGAAAACTTGAGATTCAATCGTCTCAAGGTTACGGCACAGTCGTTATTTTAGAATTGCCAAGCAGGCTTTTTAGGAATAAATGAGGAAATTCTATGAAACAGTCTATTGTCCACGTGGCGTTGGTTGTGCGTGATTATGACGATGCGATTACCTTTTTCACCAAGAAACTTCATTTTACATTGATCGAAGATACCTACCAGCCAGAACAAGACAAGCGCTGGGTGGTGGTTGCTCCGCCTGATCCTAGAGGTACGACCTTGCTGTTGGCAAAAGCCTCAAATGTTGAGCAAGAACACTTTATCGGGAATCAAACCGGCGGTCGTGTTTTTCTATTCCTCAATACAGACGATTTTTGGCGAGACTATAATGAAATGCTTTCGCTGGGGATAAATTTTATCAGGGAACCGAAGGAAGAAGCTTATGGCACTGTAGCAGTCTTTGAGGACCTGTATGGCAATCTCTGGGATCTGTTGGAACTTAAAACGCCATAATCCACATTTTGGATAACGAACGACTTCGAACATCGATCTTTTTAATTCATTGTAATAGGTAAATGGTGATGCCGGTCGAGAGTACCGTTAGATAGGGCAGCCCGCTATGAATCCCCTTGACGAAACCCGGCGTTTCTTTTTCGGCACTCAAAAAGCTGCCTGAAGCGACAAGCGCCACAAACAACAATATAGTAACAACGATGGAGATGATCTCAGTAGAACCGAGGGGGGATTTTTTATGAACCTCATAAACCTTCAAACCGAGGGTTATCCCTAACCCCAAACCAATCAATTTATGGATTGTGAAGAGAAGTGTGTTGTACGGCTTCCCGCTGCATCTCAACCAGAAGCCGAAGATGAAGATAAAAAGAAAGAACACTCCTGCACGGATAAATTGTGAATTCATTAAACTCATTTCATCTCCTTATCTTTTCAAATTGCAGGATATTATACGCTAAACCGGGAGAAAATCGTATTATATGACATTCTCCCGGAAGTATTTTTACAGTCTCGTTGAGCCGTACCCCATCATTTCTTATTATCTTTCCATAGATCCTCATACCAGTTAAAAATTGTATGGGTAAGAAGTGGAAAATTCGTCCCCTGAGTATGAGAATCGGCTCCTTCTTCTTCTCTGAAGACCCGCAGCTTTTTTGTCGTTTGGATTCCTTCATAAGCCGCATAGCCCTGGTTTTTAAATGCCTCACTCTCGTTCTCGCCAATCAGACAAAAAGCAGGACATTTAACCATACTGGGATCTACACGCCAATCTTTGAAAATCGTTGTAAGCTCTGAGGGTTTTTCCAAACCAACGGACGCGAAGAATTTTTCCATAGCGACAAGCGCCAAGGGGTCATAATTCCCTAACATTTTCAATGCAATACTTCCTGCAAAATTGGGCATCTTTGCCATGAAACCCCATCCATCAACGATCATCTGCTGGAAATCAACAATGAAGGTAGAACCACAAACCCCTTTGAACCTTTCTTCATATGCGGCTGAACGGGCCATTACATAACCGCCATAGCTTACACCATGACCAACAATTTTTTCAGGATCGACATCAGGACGCGTAACCAAATAATCTATCGCTGCTTTCATGGGAACCTCAACATCTGGCCGATAGATAGTGCCCTCAAAAGCTGTTACGCCTTGGCCAGGAAGGTCAAAGGTAAACAAATTGTAACCATACATCCTTGCAGCGGCATGAGCGTATAGGATTGCTTCCTCACAAAAACTTTCACCACCAACAATGAAAATCAAAGTAGGGGAGGTCGCACTATGCTCGCCGTCAACCGGCATGAAATATCCAGGCAACGAAAGACCATCACAGTAAATGCTTATTATTTCAATTGGGGGATCAAAAAGCTTTGCCGCACGCTGGAAGCAGGATCGGAAACGTTCAATTACGGTTTCGATCTCCGGGTCGTTATACCGCATGGCGTAAGTTGCTGTCCGAAGGTAATTGAACATCCGTAAAAACGCACCCCTGGCCGATAGATGATAACCTTTCTCAAGCGCTTCTTCAGCTTGCTTTTCCACACGTTCGGCTGTAGCAATCCATTCTTTCACCCAGCTGTCTAGATTGTTTTCATCAATACGATTGGTCGTATAAAAAACTTCGCCTACAGCCGAACCCTCGGTGGCAGCAGTTCCCAGGACCAACTGCACAATAAAATCTAGCTCTGCCCTTTTTTTGAATACTGCCGTTGTTTTGTGCCGTTTACCGACATATTTCTTTTTTCCCATTTCGTTATTCTCCTTTAGCATTCTTTTTGTTATCAACACCCTTTCATTATTGACATAGTGTTCGTATTTCTTTATAATAAAGTCAGCAATACTTGTCAATTACCAATTTGAAGGGAGTTTCATAATTGGATAGGCGTACATAAATGAACAGACACCAGAAAAGAAAGCACATTACCCAAAATAAATTGAAAACAGCCGCACTAGAGCTTCTGCTTGAAAAGGGGTATGACAAATTAAATGTCATGGATATTACAGACCGCGCAGATCTCGGCCGGGGCACTTTCTACATTCATTTCAATGATAAGGAAGATATTGTTTGGGCTATTATTGAGGATGGCATCAGGGAAGAGGATCAGGCTGCTCATCTGGCTTTCGATGGGAAGAAGTTAGCCGATCTCGAATACCATGGTTACGTTCGAATGTTCAAACATGCCGAAAAAAATATGGATTTATATCGCGTTATGTTGGGTGCCAATGGATCTTCTATGTTGACAGACCGCGTACAGACTTATTTATCTGCTGAACTCAAAAGTGAGATGGGCAATTCCCCGATTTTTCAAGAATTTACTGCCCCAGCAGAGGTCGTGGCTGAGATCATCATAGGCAGTCTTGTCCGTTTAATTATCTGGTGGCTGATCGATGACCATCACCAAAGGTATTCTGCCGATGAGATGGCTTCCTGGCTGTACCAGGTCTTGCATCATAAACCTCCCTCTGAATAATTGGTCTATTCTTCCGAGTACCCTTACTTCTTCTGGGGAATATACTAACTCAACCATCCTGCGGGTGAAAGATATTGTTTATTATTGACATTTGTACTTTTTTGAACAGGACATATGTCCCTGCGAATATGATATTATTCGAATATAATTATAGTTGTTATAGCAAACTATAACAATATATAACATGTTATTACATAGATTGGACGAGAAATGAGCGACCTGATTACCACCAAACAGGTACAGGATATCCTCCAAGTGGACCGCATCACCGTTTACCGTATGGTGAAAGATGGCCGCTTGAATGGAGTGAAAGTCGGTAACCAATGGCGCTTCCATACGAAAGATATCGAAAGAATACTTACTCCAGATACCCAACCCGAAAAACCTTTCGCACCTTCAGAGATTCTTCCTCTCCATTGTATCCAGGTGATCCAGGAAGTCTTTGCTGAGATCCTGGACGTTGGAGCGGTGACCACAGACGTCGAGGGTCAGCCCACCTCAGAGATCAGCAACTCTTGCGACTTCTGCAACTTGATACTCGACAGCCCCTCTGGGCGACAAGCCTGTACCGAATCGTGGAAAAAGTTGGCTCAAACGCAGAAAGGTGATCCGGAGTTCTACCAGTGTCATGCCGGTTTCCAATACGCGCGTGGCCGAATCGAATATAAAGGGGAATTAATCAGTGCACTCATCGCAGGTCAGTTCCTCACCAACGACCCCAAACAGGAAGAATTAGAGCAGCGGATAGACTCGCTTTCTAAAGCCCATGATATCCCGCGTGAAGCGCTTAAAAAGGCTGCGGATAGTATCCGGGTTCTCGACAAAGATCATCAAGAACAGATTGGGAAATGGCTGAAAAAGGTCTCAAACACATTTGAAGTTATCACCGAAGAACGGTCGGAACTGCTTGGAAGATTGGCAAACATCGCTGAAATGAGTACATTTGGCAGTTGAGGAGAGTTATGAAAGATATGATAAAAAACAACAAATATATCTGGTTGATTGGCCTCGTTATTACTGGTCTCATCATCATCATTCCCCTGGTCGCCTTTCTACCGAGGGAAGAGAGGCCGGTGGACGATCCCTGGGCAGGCGTGCCTGAAAGCATACCCCATACCGACCACACCTACTTGATGGAAGGCCCCTATGAAACCGGACAGGACGTGACCCGCCGGTGCCTGGAATGCCATGAGGATGCGGCTTTTGAGATCATGCAAACCGTGCACTGGACGTGGGAGTCTGAGCCTGTCCAGCTTCCAGGGAGGGATGAACTGGTGACTGTGGGGAAGAAGAACCAGATTAACAACTTCTGTATCGGCATCCAGGGGAACTGGCCTGGGTGCACCTCCTGCCACGCGGGCTATGGCTGGGAAGATGAGAACTTCGATTTCTCCAACGCAGAAAACGTCGATTGCCTGGTTTGCCATGACGATACGGGGACTTATGTCAAGGGTGACTCCGGGTATCCATTGGAGGGAGTCGATCTCGTTTCTGTGGCGCAGAGTGTAGCCAGCCCGACCCGTGAGAACTGCGGCGGTTGTCACTTCAACGGCGGCGGTGGAAACGCCGTCAAGCACGGTGACCTGGATGAAAGCCTGTACTATCCCCCTGAAAGCGTGGATGTCCACATGGGGAAGCACGACCTCCAGTGCATCGACTGCCACCAAACCGAAGCCCACGTGGTCAAAGGCCGTTCTCTGTCGGTGAGCATAGACAGCGAGAACCAGGTGTACTGCACAGACTGCCACGACAGCGACCTGCATGAGGATATCCGCATCAACAACCATCTAAATTCCCTGGCCTGCCAGACCTGTCACATCCCCGAATACGCCCTGAAAGACCCCACCAAACTCGAATGGGATTGGTCGACTGCCGGTCAGGATATTGGGGACAACCCTCACGAATATCTCAAGATCAAAGGCAGCTTCGTTTATGAAAGTGATTTTCAACCGGATTATTACTGGTACGACGGCACGGGTGACAGGTATATCCTAGGCGATCCGATCAGTCCTGATGGGTATACGGCCATCAATATGCCCTTGGGCAACATCGATGATCCCGACTCACTGATCTTCCCCTTTAAAGTCCATTATGGGAATCAAATCTACGACACGGTGTACAAGACCTTGATCCAACCCAAGACGGTGGGGGAAGGCGGGTATTGGACCGAGTTCGATTGGGACCTGGCTGCCAGGCTGGGATCTGAGTATACCGGCTTGCCCTACAGCGGCCACTACGGTTTCACCGAAACCATTATGTTTTGGCAGACCACCCACATGGTTCAGCCAGCTTCAGAAGCCTTACAATGTTCTGCCTGTCACGGCGATGAGGGGCGCATGGATTGGGAAGCTTTAGGCTACCCGGGCGATCCCATCGAATGGGGCGGGCGTTTTGAGAACTAATTATCGGCGGGTTTAGAGGAGAGATATAAACGATGAACTTCCAGAAGACGAAAAAATTTGCCTTGGCATTGATCCTGTTTGGTGTGCTTATTACGACTCTGGGCTTCGCCTACCGGATTGTCTCAGCACAGAATGTGATTCACCCTACCTTTCCATTCTTAGATGAAAACGGCGAAAACGTGCTGGATTCGGGTAAGGCCGTATCCACAATGGAAACTTGCGGCCAATGCCATGATGCAGCCTTCATCGAAGAACACAGCTACCACGCCGATGTAGGTTTTAATAACTTCACCAATCCCGGCGAAACGGGTAGTGGGCGCGCCTGGGACACCAGCCCCGGTCTGTATGGTCGCTGGAATCCAATCACCTACCGCTATCTATCGCCGAAAGGGGATGAGAATATCGATCTCACTACCGCCGAATGGGTCAGGACCCTGGGCGTCCGTCACGTGGGTGGCGGCCCGGCGGAGATCGTAGGCGTTGAGATGAACTGCTTCCTTTGCCACCTGGACAACCCCAACAACGATGCCCGGATTCGAACTTTACAGAGTGGGCTGTATGAATGGGCCAGCACGGCGACACTCGAAGGAACCGGCATCGTCCAATCGAGCGGGACTGTTTGGTTGTGGGATCCCTCGGCTTTCGACGAGAACGGTGAACTGCTCCCTACCTACCTCACCATCCAGGACCCAGATAACCAGAACTGCGGTCAGTGCCACGGCCTGGTGCACGATGATTTAGAAGAACCGCTGACATCTCCCGGCTGTTTCCCCGGCTCCTGGACGACCCAAACGACCGGTCAAATCATCTCCCCGCAAAAACTCTCCCATTCCGGCCTGAACCTCGCCAGCAAAGAGGAACTGACTCGCTCCTGGGACGTGCACGCAGAACGCTTGGTGACATGTACCGATTGTCACTTCTCCTTGAACAATCCAATCTTCGCAAAAGATGATCAAACAGACGACCTGGAACACCTCGAATTCGATCCCCGGCGGCTGGATATCAGCGAGTATTTGTACCAGCCCCTGCACCAGTTCGCCCGCGGACAGTCCACGCAGAGTCTCGTGGCGCCTGAGTTACGAGATACGATGCGCCGCTGCGAATCCTGCCACAGCGTCGATGCAACCCACGATTGGCTGCCCTACAAAGAAGCCCACATGGAAGCCGTCAATTGCGAGACCTGCCACATCCCCAAGATGTACACGACCGCTTTCCAACAATTCGATTGGACGGTCTTGGAAACAGACGACACGGCGAGAACCGTCTGTAGAGGTGTGGAAAAGGACCCTGGAGAGATTACCTCTCTCGTCACCGGATTTACGCCGGTGCTGCTGCCCCGCCAGAACATCGATGGGAAGGTCAAACTGACCCCGTATAACCTGATTACCTCATGGTTCTGGGTGTATGGGAATCCCGAAAGACCTGTGCGCTTTGAAGACCTCAAGGCAGCCTGGTTCGAGGGTGAGGATTACCACCCCGACGTGTTTTCCGGCTTCGACACGAACGAGGATGGCACTCTCTCAGAAACAGAGTTGTTCATCGATACACCGGAGAAAGAAGCCCTCATCGCCTCCCGCCTGGAAGCCCTGGGTCTGGATAATCCAACCATCAAGGCGGAAATCCAACCCTATGGCATCAACCACGATATCGCCGAGGGCGACTGGGTCACCTCTGACTGCCGCAGGTGTCACGGCGAAGAGTCCCACATTACCCAACCGATCCGTTTAGCCAGCTACATCCCCGGCGGGGTGATGCCCGAATTCGTCGGCGACGCCAACACCCTCACCAATGGAGACATCTACCAGGACGAAAGTGGCGCGCTGTATTACCAGCCGCGTCCCAGCGAGCAGGGCTTCTATATCCTCGGTCATAACAGCGTTACCTGGGTCGACCGCACCGGTATGGTTTTCTTCATCGTCGTTATGCTGGCTGTCGTTGGTCACGGCGGGCTGCGGGTATGGTCGGCGAAACAGGGAATAAAGGCTGATCACAAAACCAAGAAGATATACATGTACACCTTCTACGAACGTCTGTGGCACTGGCTCCAGACCTTCGCTATTGTCATCCTGGCCATCACCGGACTCATCATCCACAAACCTGAGTTGTTTGGTTTTATCAATCTCGGCAGTGTAGTTCTCACCCACAATGTGGTGGCGGCTATCCTGGCGGTCAACGCTGTGTTGGCCCTGTTCTACAACCTGGTCAGTGGCGACATTCAGCGTTTCATCCCCCAGCCGCAGGGCTTTTTCAACCAGATGCTTGTCCAAATTAAATATTACGTCCAGGGTATCTTCAAGGGCGAAGAACATCCCTTTGAAAAGACCCGTGAGAAACGCCTCAATCCCCTCCAGAAGGTCACCTATTTTGGTATCCTCAATGTACTCCTACCCCTGCAGGGACTCACGGGAATCCTCATCTGGGGTGCCCAACAGTGGCCTGAACTGGCCGAGAAGTTGGGTGGGCTGTCTTTCCTAGCACCGTTCCACAGCCTGATTGCCTGGCTGTTTATCTCATTCATCTTTGCACACGTTTACCTGACAACGACCGGACCCACACCCCTGGCCGGTATTAAAGCCATGATGATGGGGTGGGAGGATGTCGAAACGCATCCTCGCAAGAAATCGGAGAAAAAATCATGAAGAAAGATAATAAAAAAGAGCGCAAACCGATCTTCCTCAAGCGTTTATTCGCCAAACGGGAGACCAAGCCATACATCAACCCCTATCTTGCAGGATTTCTCCTTGGGATAGTATTGTTTTCCGCCTTCTTCATCACCGGCAACGGTCTGGGCGCCTCGGGCGGGATGAACCGCATCCTGGTTTTCTTTGAAGACCTGCTCTTTCCAGAGCACGTGGATAACACCCCGTATTTACTGGAGATGGCCGGCGGCGATAAGAACCCCCTCGAAAGCTGGGTCGTTTTCGTTACCCTTGGCGTGCTGCTCGGTGGTTTCGTTTCCGGCTGGCGCAATGGGCGCATCAAGCTCGAGACCAACAAAGGTCCACAGATCTCGACCCGCACCCGCTGGCTGTTCGCCTTCGTCGGCGGCTCCTTCATGGGTTACGGCGCCCGCCTGGCGCGTGGGTGCACTTCCGGTCAGGCTCTCTCCGGTGGGGCGGTCCTTTCTGTGGGAAGCTGGGCCTTCATGTTTGCCGTCTTTGGGGGCGCTTACGCCCTCGCTTATTTTGTCAAAAAATTGTGGAATTAGGAGTTGAACATGCCTACATTTCCATTGAACTTACTTGAACTCTTTGGGCAGTACGGTGCCTATCTCATCTTCCTCCTCATCGGCTTTGCCTTTGGCTACGTGCTGGAGGTCGCTGGATTCGGCCACTCCCCCAAACTGGCTGCCCAGTTCTATTTCAAAGAACTCACCGTCCTCAAAGTCATGTTTACTGCCATCATCGTTGCCATGGTGGGAATATTCCTGGCTTCTGGCCTTGGCTTGCTTGATTACAACCTGATTTGGGTCAACCCCACCTATCTCTGGCCCGGGATTGTTGGCGGCCTCATCATGGGGGTCGGTTTCATCCTGGGCGGGTTTTGACCGGGCACATCATTGGTTGCCGTGGCAACCGCTAAAATCGATGGGATTTTCTTCACTCTAGGTGTGCTCTTCGGTATCTTTGGCTTTGGCGAAACCGTTCAATATTTCCAAACCTTTTTCAACTCTTCCTACATGGGCCGTTTCACGCTTCCAGATTTCCTCGGTCTGCCCACCGGCTGGGTCGTCCTCCTCGTCGTGCTTATGGCGCTGTTCATGTTCTGGGGAGGCGAACAGCTTGAACGCATCGTCGGCAAGAAAGACCTCTCCAAAGCGCCCAAGGTGCGATATGTCGGTGCGGCCGCATTGGTGGTTCTGGCCGCAGCTTCAATTTTCATCGGGCAGCCCACCCCAGAGGACAAATGGGCCATGGTGGCCCCTGAGATGGAGCCCCTGCTGGAAGAACGCACCTACCAGATACACCCAGGCGAACTTCTCGGCCTGATCCACGACCATAAGATTAAGCTGTTCATGCTTGACGTACGCGATGAGGCTGATTTCAATATTTTCCACATTGTCGACGCTTACAATACCCCACTAGACACCTTACCCAACTTGATCCCTGACTTCTTGCTCGAACCTTACAACACGGTTTTCGTTGTGATGAGCAATCACGAGGACCTGGCAACAGAGGCCTGGAAGCTGATGGTTGCGGAAAGTGTCCCCAATGTCTATATTCTCGAGGGTGGACTGAATTACTGGCTGGACGTCTTTACCCTGCCGGGGGAGGAGCGGGTCGAACTCGAGCTCCACACCGGAGAGGATATCATGCACCACGAATTCGAATCGGCCATCGGGGAACAGTTTTCCGCCGCAGACCCAGACCCTGAACTCTTCGAACTGGAATATACGCCTAAAGTAAAACTGGAGATAAAGACAGGTCCCCTGGGCAGCGGCTGTGGATAAGCTTCTTCGAGATTGATTTTTCGTCTTTTATTCTCTTTCCTGACCACAGCATGCAAAACGCATGCTGTGGTTTTTAATTTTCCTCTCACATAGTTTATGTAGATTTAGTTAGGAACCAGCATGGTGAAACGCCAGCCGTCCTCGAAAAACCACGGGAACAAAGGAGTGGGAAGCATGAAAAAATGGATGAATTTTGCCTGGCTATTGATTGTATTGATACTGTTTGGGTGTGACCGGGCTGGACCCTCCCCTGCCCCAACCTATATCCCGGCGACGCCGACGCAGACCCCTGAACCCACGCCGGAAGACGAATACGCTCAACTGCTTTGGAATTTCAGATATGATGCCGATGAACCATTGGACGTGGAAATCATCGATGAATATTACGAGGGGGAAGTCCTAGTACAGGAGATTTTATTCAATGGGGGGGACGGCGAGCACGTCCCTGCTTATTTGGTAAAACCACCCGGCGCCGGTCCTTTCCCTGCGGTATTGTACTTGCATGCGGGAGCGATGGATAAAGATCAATACCTGCCGGAGGGGATCATCCTTGCCGGGATGGATGTCGTTTCACTCTTGATCGAAGGCCCCTTGGGAATCAACCGGGTCTTCACCTTGGGCACACTGAAGGGATCTGTTGTGAGGAAAGCTTACATCAACACCGTCATCGAGCTGCGTCGCGGGTTGGATCTATTGGAATCACTCCCAGAAGTAGATTCCGGTAATATTGGATATGCGGGCCACAGCTATGGTGCAGTTTGGGGCGGAGTATTGGCTGGAATGGAAACACGCATCAAGGCATATGTCTTAATCGCCGGGGCTGCGCAGGTTTCTACAATCGATAATTCCGGATCGCCTGACCTGGATGCGATCCATTTTATCGGTCACGCCACCCAGACTGCCTTTCTGTTCCAATTCGCGGAAGTGGATGCCTTTATCGAACCCGAGCAAGCACAATTGTATTTCGATTCTGCCCCTGAGCCTAAAACCATGCTTTGGTATTGGATCGATCACCATGGCTTGAAAGACAAAGGCCGGGAAGACCGCTTGATATGGTTAAGTGAACAGCTTGGGTTTGAGTATACAAAAGAGCAAGACTGAGACCTCTTTTTCCCCATGTTCCTCAAGAACATTATGGTGAAATTACCGTAGCAAGTCTGGCGTGGACATTCTTTGCGTTGCTCCCCCGATAACAAGGCCTGCGTGAACAGGTCTAGAATCCTCTGTTTGTATTCCTGGGGATTGATAGTCCAACCCTGCGCGTGTCCAGCGCCGGGGACCTCCCAGAGTGTCTTCGGTTCACCGGCAGCCTGGTAAAACTTTCGCTGCAATCCCCTTTCATAGTCGGATTCCAAACCAGAAATCAGCAGTACTGGCCTGGGCGATATCTTCTCGATAGCTTCGACGGTTGAGATTGGCGCCGTCACCCCTTTGTATTCCCAGACGATATATGTAACGACCTGGAACGGCAAATCCAGCCAATGCATCAGCGTATCAGGTTTTGCCAGATCGCTTATCTTATTCGCTGCACTCCCATCGGCAACCACCGCCTTGATGTCCTGGCGAACTGCGGCTGCCTGTATCGTAGCCAACCCACCAAGGGATATCCCCATTGCACCTATTCGCCGGGGGTCGACATCCTCTCGGGTCTGGAGATAATCCAACGCCGCAACGATATCCTCACTCCCGAAGGTGACCATATCCCCTTCACTCTCACCGTGGGCCCGCAGATCAATCAGCAAAACGCCAAATCCTTTCTCGTTTAAAAAGACGCCTTGTTCCAGATGTCTTGTTCGGTTTTGTCCGATACCGTGGGAAATGATGACCGCTGCTCCGTTATTCGATGGGAGATACCAGCCCCGTAGATTGATCCCATCGCTGGTTGTAAACGAGACGTTTTCATATGCCAAACCCGCGTCTTCCGGCATCACACAACAAACCGGCTGGCGTTCCGGTTGGGCGATGCCATTGGCGTAGCCAATGGGAAGAATGACATAGAATACCAAACACAAACCCATCGGGAGTGCGACCAGAGTCGCGACGATGATATTACGCCAGTAGCGGCGTCCGCGTTTTTTCATCATAATATCATTGTATTCTAATAGATAAGCCACGCTGATAGATTAAACGAATATAAAACCATCCTGCGTGTGTTCGACCTAATAATTAGTAGATAACTTGTGGCTATAGCATCATGTTTAGAGAGATATAATTATATTAGTTATTTGTATATTCGCAAGGACTTATCAATGGACATCGGCGAAACCCTTTACGTCACCAACAGAAAAGACTGGCGGGAATGGCTCGAAGGCAACTTCGAGACGGCAGATGAAATCTGGCTGGTTTTCCCGAATAAAGCCTCCGGCGAGGAATGCATCCCCTACAATGACTCCGTCGAAGAAGCCCTATGTTTTGGCTGGATCGACAGCATCATCAAAAGCATCGACGTACACCACACCGCCCGGCGGTTCACACCCCGGCGGCCGAAAAGCGAATATTCCCAGCCGAACAAAGAACGGCTCAAGTGGCTGGCGGAGAACGATAGGCTGCACCCCTCCATCGTGGAATCCATCCAACCATTCTTGGAAGAAGAGTTTATCTTTCCTGAGGACATCCTCGCGGCTATCAAGGCCAACGAAAAAGCCTGGGAAAATTACCAGGCCTTTTCAGGGGCTTATAAGAGAATGCGAATCGCTTACATAGATGTGGCTCGAAGACGCCCAGAGATATTCGAGAAACGTTTAGCAAATTTCATCAAAGTTACCGAGCAGAATAAACTCATCGGCTATGGGGGTATCGATAAATATTTCAACCGGGATTGAACCCATAATTCCCCTTTTCGGGCATCATATTTTCGCCTCTCAAGCGTTTTCCTGATAGACCTCTAAATGGTAGAATAGCTCGGCATGAAACGTTGGCAGTTCATCATCGGGGTGCTTATCAGCGCCTTCTTCTTATACCTCGTCCTCAATGACATCGAGTTCGACCTCCTCTGGCAGAAAACGAGGGAGGCGAATTACTGGTGGATCCTCCCTGGGGTGGGAGTGTATTTTATCGGGCTGTGGGTGCGCGCCTGGCGCTGGCACTACCTCCTCCGACCTCTCAAGGCCATCCCCACCAAAGCCATGTTCCCCATCGTGACCATGGGCTACGCGGGTAACAACATCTTTCCCGCCCGCGCCGGAGAGGTCATCCGGGCGGTGGTGCTCAAACGCAAAGAGGATGTGCCCATCTCCGCTTCATTGGCGACCATTATCGTCGAGCGGGTCTACGACGGCGTCGTCATGCTGGCCTTCATCTTCCTCAACCTGGCTGAACTCTCCCAACTCACCGAGGACATCAAAGTGATACAGGATCTCACCATCCAGGACGTTGCGCTGTGGGGCAGCTTCGCTTTCTTCGGCGCCCTGGCGGTTTTCCTGGCGGCGGCCATGTTCCCCACCCCAACCGAGCGCATCGCCCTGTGGCTGGTCGAACATTTCTTGCCCATTCGCATCCGTGAGAAAACGATTGACATCACCAAACGTTTCCTGGGCGGCCTCGAGTCCCTTCGTTCCCCGATTGAAGCCCTGATGGTCTTCTTCACCTCTGTGGTCATCTGGCTGTTGGAGACAGTCAAGTACTGGTTCGTGATGCACGCCTTTGGTTTTTCGGTGAGCTTCTTCGCCCTCATGCTAATGAACGGGGTCGTCAACCTGGCGACCACCATCCCCTCCGCCCCCGGCTACCTGGGTACTTTCGACCTGCCGGGCATCAAGGTGCTGGAAGCTTACGGCGTGGGGACGGAGACCGCTGCCAGCTACACCTTCGTACTTCACTTTGCCCTGTGGTTCCCCGTCACCGCGTTGGGGCTGTACTACATGGCGAGAGAAGGGTTTAAGTGGGGTACAGACTTCACGAAAGTTGAGTCCAATGAATAAAAACATCGTCATCATCGGCGCAGGATACGCAGGTCTCTCCGCCGCCTACGACCTGGCCAAAGCCGGGCATCAGGTCACCATTTACGAAGCTTCCGACCACGTCGGCGGCCTGGCGGCAGGCTTCAAAGAACCTCACTGGGACTGGTCTGTGGAGGCCTACTACCACCACTGGTTCGCCAGCGATAAGCATATGCTCGGTCTCATCGACGAACTCGGTCTGAGTGATAAGGTCCTCTTCCCGCGGCCCTACACCGTCATGCTCCACAAAGGCAAATGGTACCCCTTCGACTCGATTCTCAAAGCCCTCCTGTACCCCGGCCTGGGATTTGGGATTAACAAGGCCCGCTTCGGCTTCGTGGGGCTGTACCTGCGTTTGACGAATAACTGGCGCGCCCTCGAAAAGGTTACGGTGGACAAATGGATGCGAAAATGGGCCGGCAAAAAGGTCTACGAGATGATGTGGGAGCCACTGGTCGTCGGCAAGTTTGGGGAAGATTACGCCAGGCAGGTGCCCATGGCTTGGCTGTGGGCGCGGCTCAAGGCCCGCACCACCCGTCTGGGGACCTACGTGGGTGGCTTCCAGGCCTTTTCAAACGATTTCGCCGCCATCCTCAAGGAAATGGGCGTGGTTCTGCACCTCAACACCCTGGTCAGTTCAATCACCCTAAGTAACAGTAGCTTGACGATAGAGACTAAGCAGGGTAGCCAGGACTTCGACCAGGTTTTGGCAACCACCTCTCCAGCCCTCACGGTGAACATGGTCCCAACCCTTCCCGAAGAATACCTCAAAGGCTTGCTCGATCTCAAGAGCATGGGCGCCGTGGTGCTGACCTTGTCACTCAAGCACCAGGTTTCGGAAGAGGGTTATTACTGGTTCAATATCCCCGCCAACGCCGAGTACCCCTTCCTGGCCATGGTCGAGCATACAAATTACATCTCCCCCAAACACTTCGGCGGGGAGCACATCCTCTACTGCGGAGACTATCTGGAGGCCGACCACGAATATTTCTCCCTCTCCCAGGACGAAATCCTGGATCGCTTCATCCCCGCCATCCAGCGCATCAACCCTAAATTCGAACGCGGATGGATCAACAAGGTCTGGATGCACCGCACCAAGTACGCCCAGCCCGTCCCCTTCGTGAACCACTCCAAAAACATCCCCCCCATCCAGACGCCTATCCAAGGTCTTTACTTTGCTTCCATGAGTCAGGTCTACCCCTGGGACCGGGGTACGAACTTTGCCGTTGAGATAGGCAGGAAAGCCGCGAAGCTGATGGTAGAGGGGAGATAGGTTGACAAATTCCGAATTACGTATTCCGTATTTTCTTCTCGACTATTTGACTAATGACTAAAGACCAAAGATTATCGGACTATTACGCAATCCGGAATACGCAATGATTAAATAGCATCCCAATTGTATACCATGTATGTGATACCATACCTTCATGTCCGGCCCGGTTGGCACGACTCCCTTATACGACAAACTGAGGCTTCAACCCGGCCAGCGCGCCCTGGTAATAAATGCCCCGGAGAGTTTTTATACAGCTTTAGGCAATAGCCTCGATGGAATTACCGTGCTATCTGAACCTGAAGGAGAACTGGATTTCGCCATCCTCTTCGCCTCAGACAGCGCCGAGCTGACTGCTGCCGCGCCGGAGATTATCGCCCACCTCGTCGAAGATGGCCTGCTGTGGGTTGCATACCCCAAGAGAAGTTCAGGGGTTGAAACCGACCTCTCCCGTGACCTGTTCTGGGAGATCCTCCGGTCGCATGGCTACCGCGCCGTAACCCAGGTCTACATCGACCCTGTTTGGACCGCGATGCGATTCAGGCACGTGGATTTTATTGGGAGCTAATCTCTACTTACGTAATCGAATAATTCCATATTCCGTTAGTTCGACATCCAAATAATAGCCATGCTCGATTTCGCAATGGAATTATGTAGTATTTGCGATTATACACGCCATCTAAGGGGGTAGAATAATTAATACCCATGAGTGAGATGAAGCGGATCTTGCTCGTATTTTCTGATATGAGCACAATCCATCTGTTGGAACGGAATATCTTGTCGCCTGAGCAGCACAAGGTGCTGGTTGCACATTCCTGTGCAGAAGCCCGTAAACTTGTAGAAGCTGTCAGCCCCGACCTGATGATTTTAGGCGACAAACTTTCAGATGGCGACTATATAGAACTGGCAATAACCCTATTAGAACGCCAACCCACCTTACCCATCATCCTGATGATGAGTGATGAAAACGCCGTCCTCTCGCCAGAGGCTGTCCGTTTGGGGTTGGTCGATTGGCTTACACCACCGATAAAATCCCAGGAGATGCGGTCTGCTGTCGAGCGTGGTTTAGAACGCAGCAAG